>JBOGVZ010000075.1:0-24798 GCA_050692985.1 Actinomycetota bacterium | reverse complement strand
GCCCCCGGCCGGGGCGGTGGCCATGGTGGCTCCCCCGGCCGCCCCGATCACGGCCCCGGCGCCGACCGGCCGCGTGCCCAGCCCCAAGCCCGGCGCCCCCGACAAGCACCGGCTCCTGGCCCTGGTTCCTCCGGAGGGCATCCAGCGGGTGGAGCGAGAGCAGGGCGACCGCATCAACGTGTTCCCCCACCTGCTGATCGAGGAGCTCCTGTCGCTGCTGATCGTGACCGCCGCGCTGGTGGTGTTCTCCATCTTCGTGAACGCGCCCCTCCGGGAGCTGGCTAACCCGAACCTGACGCCGAACCCCTCCAAGGCCCCGTGGTACTTCCTGGGCCTCCAGGAGCTCCTGCGCTACTTCCACCCGATGGTGGCCGGCGTGACCATCCCGACCGTGGCCATCGTGATCCTGTTTGCCATCCCGTACGTGGACCGCAACCCCAGCAACAAGCCGGGCGACCGCAAGCTGGCCATGGTGCTGTTCACGCTGTTCCTGATGTTCTGGGCCATCCTGACGATCATCGGGTCGTTCTTCCGTGGGCCGGGCTTCAACTTCATCATGCCTTGGACGGACGGGATCTTCTTCGACCTATGAGCGCCGAGTCGCTGGGCATCATCTTCGTCATCGCCCTGTTCGGGCTGTTCCTGCTGCTGCTGGCGGCGTCCCTGATCCGCTCCCGGGTGGCCGCGGCCACGTTCAGGGCGGCGGCCGAGGGTCGGCCTCGCCGCCCGGAGCCGGAACCGGAGCCGGAGCGGAAGCCGAGGCCCGTGTCGCGCCGGGAGTTCTTCCGCCGCTCCCTGCTGGCTTCGATCAGCCTGTTCGGAGCCCAGTTCGGGCTGGCCAGCCTGGGGTTCCTGTGGCCGAACGTTCGAGGGGGATTCGGGGCCGTGGTCGACCTGGGGCTGACCCCCACCGACATCAAGGAGCAGATCCGGTCGAGCCGAGCGCCGTTCTACTTCGGGGCCGGGCGCTTCTACCTCGTCAACTACGATGTCGACCCCGTCCCGGACATCTATGAAGGGTTCGTGGGCGAGGGGCTGATGGCCCTGTATCAGAAGTGCGTCCACCTGGGATGCCGGGTGCCGTTCTGCGAGGCCAGCCAGTGGTTCGAGTGCCCCTGCCACGGATCCAAGTACAACCGGGCCGGGGAGTACCGCGACGGACCGGCTCCTCGGGGCATGGACAGGTTCCCGGTCTCCGTGGAGAACGGGAACGTCCGCGTCGATACCAGCATCGCCGGCACGCAGAACGGCCCGCCCCGGGGTACCGACACGCTCAGGCAGGACCCGGAAGGCCCGTTCTGCATCAACATCGGGGCTGAATGAGCGGGCCGGTAGCCCTGTCCACGCCGGCGACGATCGCCCTGGTGGCCGGCATCGTGGTGGGGCTGGGGTTCGTGGCGGTGCTCGTCGGCCTGGCCGCCAGGAACCGGCCGCCCCGGCCCCCGGACATCCCGGCCGGCATGCGGCCGGGCCCGGCGGACGAGGTCCTCGAGCGTCGCCAGCTCGAGCGGGTGATGGGGTGGGGCATCGTGTTCACGTTCCTGTTCGCCATCGCCGTGGCCGTGGTGTGGCTGGTCGAGCCGGGCCAGAACGTGGCCGACGCGGTGGAGCTCATGGACCGGTCGATCGAGCGGGGGGAGCGGTGGTTCGAGCTGCCCTCAGAGGAGAACCCCACGGGCTTCGCCTGCGAGCGATGCCACGGGCCCGAGGGCTCGGGCGGGCAGACGATCCCGTTCACCACTCCCGACGGCGAGCAGACGTTCGTGGATCCTCCCTCCCTGAACGACGTGTGCGGACGGCTGACGATCGAGGGGTCGGGGCAGATCCGCGAGACGATCATGCAGGGCCGGCCGGGCACGGCCATGCCCTCGTGGAGCGTGCGGTTCGAGGGGCCCATGAACGACCAGCAGATCCAGGACCTCATCAACTACCTGGTCGAGATCAACGTGGAGAACGTCCCGCCCGAGGAGAACCTGTGCCTGAACCCGCCCACCGGGGAGGACGCGTGAGGGGCGCGCGGTGACGGAGGTCCTGGCCATCGACCGCACCCTCATCGAGGGGGTCGCCGCGGTCATCGCCGCGCTGGTGCTGTTCTGCGGGAGCGTCTTCCTGCTGCTGGCGGCGGTGTTCGGCCCGCGGATGGGGTACCTGGTGGCGGCCACCGCGTTCTTCGGCTTCATGCTGATCCTGTCGGCGCTGTGGGTGTTCGGGGCTCCCGGGACCCCCCGGTTCCTGGGCCCCAAGGGCGAGCTCCCCCACTGGGTGGCCGTGGGCGCGGGCACCGACCTGGAGTCACCCACGTTCCCGGTGATCTCCGACTATCCCGGAGGCCGGTGGGAGGAGTCGGGAGAGGAGGAGACGGCCGAGGTCGAGCCGGTGACGCTGGCGTTCCAGGAGTTCCTGGCCGAGGAGGCCACGGGCGAGCTCCGGCGCCGCGGGGTCGAGGGGAACGTTTCCCCGGAAGACTTCGAGATCAAGGACATCCGGTTCGCGCGGTCGGGCGAGACGCAGCTGGCGGCGGCCACGGCCTTCGCCGCGACCGGCGGCCGGCAGGTCACGGTCCTGGGCCTCAGGGACGAGGGAGACGAGCCGGTGCCCTCGTTCATCGCCCTGGGCATCGCGGTGATCGGGTTCGCCATCCACATCCCGCTCCTGGACCGGGCCGAGCGGCGGCGCAAGGAGATCCTGACCGGCGGTGACCAGGCCGCCTGGCGGGGACCGGCCTAGGGAAGGAGCGCGGGTGGACCCGGGAGTGGTGATCGCGGCGATCGAGGAGGGGGGCCTCTCCTTCATCCTGTTCGCCGCCATGGTGGTCGTGATCTTCGTGGTGATGCTGTTCACGATCGCCCGCTGAGGGCCTCCCGGGCGGCATCGATGGTCAGCTCGACCTCGGCGGCGCCGTGGGCCGTCCCCAGGAACCACCCCTCATACCCGGACGGGGGCAGGTACACCCCGCGGTCCAGCATGGCCCGGAAGAACCGCGCATAGGCCTCGTGGTCGGCCGACCGGGCCCCGGCGTAGTCGCGGACCGGCCCCTCGGTGAAGAACAGCGAGAACAGGGGTCCCACCCGGTTGACGACGTGTGGCACGCCGGCCGCCGACAGGGCCTCGGCCAGCCCGCCGGCCAGCTCCTGGGCCCGTCGCTCCAGGCCGGGATACGGGTCGAGCCGCTCCGCCAGGCCGATCGCGGCCAGCCCGGCGGCCACCGCCACCGGGTTCCCCGACAGCGTCCCGGCCTGGTACACCGGCCCGGCCGGAGCCAGGTGGGCCATGACCTCGGCCCGCCCCCCGAAGGCGGCGCACGGGAACCCGCCCCCCATGACCTTGCCCAGCACCGTGAGGTCGGGGGTGACGCCGAAGACCTGCTGGGCCCCGCCCCGGGCAAGGCGGAACCCCGTGATCACCTCGTCGAACACCAGCAGGGCACCGTGCTCGGCCGTCAGCGACCGCAGGGCTTCCAGGAACCCCGGCTGGGGGCCGACCACGCCCATGTTGGCCGCCACGGGCTCCACGATCACGCAGGCGATCTCCCTGCCCGTCTCGGCGAACGCCGCCCGCGCCGCCTCCAGGTCGTTGTACGGCACCACCACGGTGTCGCGGACCGCCCCCTCGGTGACCCCCGGGGTGCCGGGGATGCCGAAGGTGGCCACCCCCGAGCCGGCCTCCGCCAGGAGGGCGTCCGCGTGGCCGTGGTAGCAGCCGGCGAACTTGACGACCTTCGGCCGCCCCGTCGCTCCCCGGGCCAGCCGGATGGCGCTCATGGCCGCCTCGGTCCCCGACGAGACCAGCCGCACCATCTCCACCGAGGGGACCGCCTTCACCACGGCCTCGGCCAGGGCGACCTCGCCCTCGGTGGGAGCCCCGAACGACGTCCCCCGCCTGGCCGCCTCCACCGCGGCCTCCACGACCTCGGCCCGGGCGTGGCCGAACAGCAGCGCCCCCCACGACTGCACGTAGTCGACGTGGCGGTTGCCGTCGGCGTCGACGAGGTACGCGCCCTTGCCGCGGGCGGCGAACCGCGGCGCCCCCCCGACGGCCCCGAAGGCCCGGACCGGGGAGTTCACCCCCCCGGGGATCAGGCGCCGGGCACGGTCGAACAGCTCCTCGGAGCCGGTCACGAAGCGGTCAGGACAGCCACTCGGCGGCTTCCCGGGCGTGATACGTGAGGATCAGGTTCGCCCCTGCCCGCCGGATCGCCGTGAGGACCTCCAGGGTGGCCTGCCGGCCGTCGATCCATCCCCGCTCCGCCGCCGCCTTGACCATGGCGTACTCCCCGGAGACGTTGAACGCCGCCACGGGGACCGCCACCTCCTCGCGGGCCCGCCGGATCACGTCGAGGTACGGCAGGGCCGGCTTGACCATCACCAGGTCCGCCCCCTCCTCGATGTCCGTGCGGATCTCCCGCATGGCCTCGTCGGCGTTGGCCGGGTCCATCTGGTATCCCCGGCGGTCCCCGAAGCGCGGGGCGCACTCCGCGGCGTCCCGGAAGGGCCCGTAGAGCGCGGAGGCGAACTTGGCCGAGTAGGCCAGGAGCCCGGTCCCCGCGAAGCCGGACTCGTCCAGCGCGTCGCGGATGGCGGCCACCTGCCCGTCCATCATCCCCGATGGGGCCACCAGGTCGGCGCCCGCCCCGGCCTGGGAGGCGGCGATCCGCCGGTACAGCTCCAGGGTGCGGTCGTTGTCGACCTCGCCGTCCTCGCTCAGGATGCCGCAGTGGCCGTGGTCGGTGTACTCGTCCAGGCACAGGTCCGCGATCAGCACCGCTTCATCGCCCAGCTCCCGGCGGAGGGCCCGCAGCCCCTCCTGGGCGATCCCCCGGTCGTTCCAGGCCTCGCTCCCCTCGGGGTCCTTGCGGGCGGGCACGCCGAACAGCACGAAGGCCCGCACCCCCCGCTCGAACGTCTCGCGGGCCTCCTTGGCCAGCGACTCCAGGGTGTGCTGGTGCTGGCCGGGCATGGAGGTGATCGGGGCCGGCTCGGCCATCCCCTCCTTCACGAACAGGGGCGCCACCAGGTGGCCGGGGGCCAGGTCGGCCTCCCGGACCAGGGCCCGGAGGGCCTCGGTCCGGCGCAGCCGCCGGGGACGGTTCCGGGGGAAGGCCATCGCTCCCATCGTAGCCGACCGGTGCGGGGGGCTACTCGAACACCGGGCGCTGGGCGAGGTTCAGGTCGGCATCGAACCCCCTCTCCTTCGCGTGGACCGGCAAAGCATGCGGACCCCGGGCCCGGGAGTCAACCCCGGGAGCCTACGAGGGGAGGGGGAGGAAGCCGACCTTCTCGTAGGCGGCCGCCAGGGTCTGGCGGGCCACGAGCCGGGCCTTCCCGGCCCCGATCTCGAGCAGGCGGGCCAGCTCCCCCGGGTCGGCCAGGAGCTCGCGGTGGCGTTCCTGGAACGGGCCCAGGAAGACGATCAGGGCCTCGGCCAGGTCCGCCTTGAGGTCGGCGTATCCCTTGCCGCGGTAGTCCCGCTCCACGTCAGCGACCTGGCGACCGGTGGTCACCGACAGGATCGTCACCAGGTTCGTGATGGCCGGCTTCTCCGGCGAGGCCACGACGTCGCGGCCGGAGTCGGTGACCGCCACCCTGACCTTCCGGCGGATCTCGTCGGGAGGATCGGTGACGCGGATCGTCCCCAGCGGCGAGTCCGCGGACTTGGACATCTTGGCGGCGGGGTTCTGGAGATCCATGATCCGCGCGCCCGTCGGGGGGATCGCCGGTTCCGGCAGCACGAACGTCTCGCCGAAGCGCTGGTTGAACCGCCCCGCGATGTCCCGGGTCAGCTCGAGGTGCTGGCGCTGGTCCTCCCCCACCGGCACCCGATCGGCCCGGTACAGCAGGATGTCAGCGGCCTGGAGCACCGGGTAGGTGAAGAGCCCGGCGGTGGCCAAGCCCTCCTGCTGGCTGGCGGCCTTCTCCTTGAACTGCGTCATCCGTCGAAGCTCGCCGAACATCGTGAAGCACCCCAGCACCCATGCCAGCTCGGCGTGCTCGTGGACGTGAGACTGCACGAACAGCGTGGCCCGCTCCGGGTCGATCCCCGCCGCCAGGAGGATGGCCGCAACGTCGAGCGTCTTGGTCCGCAGGGCCTCGGCCTCCTGGGGCACGGTGATCGCGTGCAGGTCGACCAGCGGGAAGAAGGAGTCGTTCTCGTGCTGGTCGCGGACCCAGTGCCGGATCGCGCCGATGTAGTTGCCGATGTGGATGTCGCCGGTGGGCTGGATCCCCGACAGCACGCGGGCCATCACCGGCCTCCCTCGTCGAACGCCCCCGCCAGGGCCTCGACCAGCCCCTCGAGCGTGTGCGGTTCGGCCACCGCGTCCACACGGAAGCCGGCCCGGCGGGCCGCTTCGGCGGTGACCGGCCCGATGCACGCCACCACCGGGCCCGCCACGACCCCCGCCAGCCGCACGAAGCCATCCACGGTCGAGGTGGAGGTGAAGGTGACGGCGTCCACCCGTCCTTCGTCGAGGGCCCGCCTGGCGGGCTCGGGGAGCTCGCGTTCGAACGTGGTGCGGTAGGCGTCCACCCGCACCGGGACCCACCCCTTGGCCGCCAGGGCCTCCTCCAGCTCGGTGGTGGCCAGATCTGCCCGGGGCAGGAGCACCCGGCCGGGCCCGGGGGGGAACGCCTCGGCCAGCGCCTCGGTGGTGAACCGCTCCGGGATCAGGTCCGGCTCCAGGCCCACCTCCCGGAGCGCATCGGCGGTCCCCGCGCCGACGGCGGCCAGCCGGGCCCTCGGCCGGGCCGCGCCGAGGGCGGCCGACCGGACGGACCAGGCCTCCACACCGGCCGCGCTGGTGAACACCACCCAGTGGTGGGCCCCCTCGGCCGCCGCCCGGACCGCCCCGTCCAGGGGCCCGCCGGCGGAGGTGCCGTCGATCCGGATCGTGGGGGCCTCGACGGGCTCGGCCCCGCGGGCACGGAGGAGCTCCGAGAGCGTCCCCGCCTGGGTCCGGGGCCGGGTCACCATGACCACCCGCCCCGCCAGCGGGCCGGGGGCGGTCATCCCCTGACCTCGGCCAGGATCCGTTCGGCTCCGGCCCCCAGGAGGACCTCGGCGGCCTCCCCCGCGGCGTCCTCGGGACGTTCGGCCTCCACCTGCGACCACAGCAGGTCGGAGCCGTCCGGCCGGATCACCACGGCCAGGAGCCGGACCGCGCCGTCCCGGCCCTCCGCGTACGCCCCCAGGGGAAGCCGGCATCCCCCACCCAGCAGGCTGACCAGGCGCCGCTCGGTCTCGAAGGCCGTGCGGGACCGTGGGTCGTCAAGGGAGTGGGCGGCCCCGGCGGCCTCACCGCCTTCCAGGGCCTGGACGGCCAGGGCTCCCTGGCCGGGGGCCGGCACCATCTCGTCCACCGGCAGCGGCGCGGTGTTGTCGGGGGAGATCCCCAACCGGGCCAGGCCGGCAGCGGCCAGCACGACGGCGTCGTAGGCGCCCTCGGCCATCTTCCGCAGGCGGGTATCGACGTTGCCGCGCACGTCCACGACGTCCAGCTCGGGGCGGACGCGGCGGAGCTGGGCCTGCCGGCGGAGGCTGGAGGTCCCCACCCGGCCCGCGGCGGGCACCTCCGGCTCCCGGCTGACCATGACGTCGTAGGGCAGGGCCCGCTTGGGCACCGCGGCGACCTCGATGCCGTCGGGGTCCTCGGAGGGGAGGTCCTTCGCCGAGTGCACCGCCAGGTCCACGTCCCCCCGGGCCAGAGCCTCGGTGATCTCCGCCACGAACAGGCCCTTGACCCCGGCCGGTGACTCCTTCGGTGATGCGCCCCGGTCGCCGGCGGTTGAGATCGACACGAGCTCGACCTCCACCCCGCGCTCCTCGAGCAGCCCGGCCACCTCCCGGGCCTGGGCCAGGGCGAGCGGGGATCCTCTGGTTCCGATCCGGATGGGCACCCGCTCAGTCCTCGGGGAGGTCGAGATCGAACAGCTCGGCCAGGCCCGCCGCGTACGGATCGTCCAGCCCTCGACCCGAGAGCTCCTTGAGCCGCACCACGGGATCGTGCAGCAGCTTGCGGACGATCCCCCGGGCCAGGGCCTCCACCGCTTCCCGCTCGCGGTCCGACAGGTCGGCCAACCGGGAAGCCACCCGGCCCAGCTCGGCATCCCGCACCCGGTCCCCCCTGGCGTGGAGGGCCTCGATCAGGGGCGCCAGGCGGGCCGCTCGGCGCCGGGTGGCGTACCGGCGGATCTCCTCGGCCACGATGGCCCGGACCCGGCCGACCTCGTCCTCGGCACCGGCATGGGCCTCGGCCAGCAGCGACCGCAGGGCGTCGATGTCGGCCACCCGCACGCCGGGAACGTCCGCGGCCCCGGGGTCCACGTCTCTGGGAACCGCCAGGTCGAGGAGGAACAGGGGACGGTGGCGGCCACGGACCGCGGAGGCCACCGCCCGGGCCGAGATCACCGGGCCCGTCGCTGCGGTGGAGGACACCACCAGGTCCGCCCGCGCCAGCGCCGGCCCCAGGTCCTCCAGCGAGCCGTGGCGAGCCCCGGCCCGTGACGCCAGACGCTCGGCTCGACGGGGCTTCCGGCCGAGCACCAGGACGTCGCCGACGCCCTGCCCGCGCAGCGTCCGGATGGCCAGCGCGCTCATCTTGCCCGTGCCGACCACGAGCAGGGAGCGGCCCTCCAGACCACCCAGGAACCCGCCGGCCAGCACCGCGCCGGCCTCCACGAACGCCGCGGGGCTGGCCCCGATGGCGGTCTCCGACCGGGCCCGGCGACCGACCCGCACGGCCTGGCGGAACAGGGCCCCCAGCACGGGGCCGGCGGCCCCCTCGGACTCGGCCCGGCGGATCGCCGAGCGCACCTGGGCCAGGATCTGGGGCTCCCCCAGCACCATCGAGTCGATCCCCGCGGCCACCGAGAACAGGTGCTCGGCGGCCTGGTCCTCGTAGTGGGAGTACAGGGGCTCGGCCAGCTCGTCCGGGTCGACCTCCCGGTCCTCCGAGAGGAATCGCTTCAGGTCCTGGAACCCCTGGTGGTACCGGCCCACCTCCGCGAACACCTCCACGCGGTTGCACGTGGACAGGAGCACGGCCTCCCGCACGGAGTCGAGCCCGGCCAGCCGGTGATACGCCTTAGCGTACTCGTCGTCCCCGAGCGCCAGGCGATCCAGCAGCTCCAGCGGGGCGCGCCGGTAGGAGACCCCCAGGGCCAGGACCGGCACCCCTATCGCCCCCTCAGCGCACCGTCTCCAGCTTCCCGGCCACCTCGGCCAGGGCCCGGCCCCGGCCGCGGCGGAGGTCCGCCAGGACGGCCTTGCGCTGCTCGTAGAACCCCAGGATCTGGAGCTCGATGGCCAGGTCCACCTTCCGCAGGGAGACCCCGGCGGGGACCGTGATCACCGCCGGGGCGAAGTTCAGGATCGAGCGGATCCCGGCGGCCACCATCGCGTCGGCCACCTCCTGGGCCGCGGATGCGGGCGTGGAGATGATCCCGATGGCCACTTCGTGCCGCTTCACCAGGGCGGGCATGTCCGAGGGGTGGGCCACCCTGATCCGGGCCACGTTCTCCCCCACCTTGGCGGGATCGGAGTCCACCAGGGCCACGATCCGGAAGCCCCGCTCGGAGAACCCCCGGTAGTTGGCCAGCGCGTGCCCCAGGTTCCCCACGCCGGCGATGAGCACGGCCCAGTCCTGGGTGAGGCCCAGGACCCGGCGCACCTGGTGGATCAGGTAGGCCACGTCGTAGCCGACCCCCCGGGTGCCGTACGAGCCCAGGTAGGAGAGGTCCTTCCGGACCTTGGCCGAGTTCACCCCCGCGGCCGCGGCCAGGCGCTCGGAGGACACGGTGTCCGAGCCCTGCTCGGCCATCTCCACCAGGGCCCGGAGGTAGATCGGGAGCCGCCCGACCGTGGCCTCGGGGATCGGCCGGCCCGAAGGCGTTGGCCTGCTCACGGGGGCCGATTGTACCCTCGTGACCGGTTGATTCTCAATCGCGCAAGCGCCCCGCGGCCCGCAGCTCCGCCCGGAAGGCCCCGGGATCCACGGTGAGCTCGAAGGCCTCCCGGCCGTCCACCACGACCACCGGGACCCGGACCCCATAGTCCTTCTCCAGGGCGGCGTCGCCGTCGACGAAGACCTCGTCGTAGTCGAAGGACACCTCGGCCCGGGCCGCCAGGATGACCTCGCGGGCCTCGTCGCACAGCTCGCAGGTCGTGCGGGAGTACATCGTGACCCGCGTCACGACGAGGGCTCCCCCACCCCCGCCCACAGGCGCTCGGCGTCCGGGCCCTCCTTCCGCAGCCTGGCGTCGGCATACAGGAGGATCACCACGAGGTTCAGGAACGGGGTGACGAACGTCAGCGCTAGGCCGCTGGCGGCGGTGACGATCGCCAGGTTGGTTCTGGTGATCTCCCCCCCGCCCGCCCCGATGGGGACCGCGACCAGGAGCACCACGACCAGCTGGATACCGATCGCGATCAGCACCGCCAGGATGTAGGTCCCCAGGATCCGCCACCCGACCCCCTGGGACAGCCGCCACGCCCGCCGGAGGGCCCCACCCCCGCGGAGGTTCTCCAGGGCCACCGAGACGGGGGCAAGGACCAGCCGGACGAACAGGAAGAACAGCACCGGGATGGCCGCCAGCAGAAGGATCACCCCCGCCCCCTGGTACAGGTCCGTCCCGAGCCGGTCGCCGAGCCACAGCAACGCCCCCCCAGGGATGAATGGAAGCAGGAAGACGACGTATGTCAGGATCAGCACCCACCCCACCGGGAAGATCTTGAGGAAGGCGAACCGATACACCCTGACGACCCGGGGATCGGCTCCCCGGAACGCATCCGCCGCAGCCATGGCCACGGCCGCCGTGAGGAACTGGATCACCAGGGCGTTGAGCAGGTTCGTCACCACGTTGACCCACCCCGGCGTCTGCAGGACCGGCACCGGGCCCACCAGCGTGTCCACCGTCACCCGCCGGAGCGTGATCCAGGTGAGCACGATGATCAGCGCGTACACGCCCAGCATCGCCGGCGCCACCACGCCCAGCAGCGTGGAGAAATGCAGGCGGTACATCCGGATGGCCCCGCCGATGATCTGGCCGGCCCGCATCGGCACCAGAGGGATCGGCCGGCCCCGCTCCCACCGAGCGGGCGTGACGGGCTCCGCCGGGCCCTCGAGCTCCCGCCACACCAGCCAGGCTTCCGTCCACCCCTCGTCGGTCAGCGAGAACATCCGCGCCGGCGCTCCCCCGGCGGCCGCCCAGATGGCGTAGCCCTCCGCGGTCCGGCCCAGCACGTAGCGTGAGCCCGGATAGTCGAGCGCCACGGCCCGGGCGAACCGCCCCCCGGTGGGGAGAGGCTCATCTCCCGGCACGTTGCCCTCCACCGTGTCCGCGCACGGCGAAAGGATACCGGTCACCGACGGGCGCCCGGGGGCCGATCGGGTCCATACTTCCAGTGTGGCCGAGACCGACCTGGAGCTGATCCGGCGGGTGGCCGGCCGGGACGGCCGCGCCTTCGAGGAGCTGTACGCCCGGTACGCGGCCGCGGCCTACGGGGTGGCCCTGCGGGTGCTCCGGGAGCCCTTCCTGTCCCAGGACGTGGTCCACGAGGCGTTCACGGCGGTGTGGAACGCGCCCGATACCTTCGATCCCAGCAGGGGCCCGTTCCGGACCTTCCTGCTGTCGCTGGTCCACCACCGCGCCGTGGACGCCGTTCGGCGAGAGGAGCGGCTTCGGGAGCGCGAGCGCCGGGCGAACCCCGCGCCACCCCCTGGCGAAGATGTAATGGACACGGTGGTCGAGGAGACCGGACTGGCCGAGCGGAGGAGGGAGGTCCGGGAGGCCATCGACCGGCTCCCTGGCAACCAGCGTGAGGCCCTGGAACTGATGTACTTCCGCGGATGGACGCAGGCTCGGATCGCCCGGGAGACGGGTGTGCCGATCGGGACGGTGAAGAGCAGGGTATGGGCGGCGATGCGGCGACTGAGAGAGGCGCTGGGGTGACCTGGGACCACGACCGGGTCCAGGAGCTCCTGGCCGCCCACGCGCTCCGGGGGCTGGACCCGGAAGACGCCCAACTGGCCGAGCGGGCCCTGGTGGAGCACGTCCCCGGGTGTCCCAGGTGCCGATCGGCCCTGGAGGCCTTCACCGAGGTGGCCGGCGACCTGGGGCTCCTGGCCACGCCGGTGGAGCCACCCACCGCGCTGGCGGCCCGCGTTCGCAGGGTCTCCGGTCACCGGCTGCCCCGGCGGCCGAGGGCCACGGCGTGGACCGCCGCCGCGGTGGCCACGCTGGCGGCCCTGGGGCTGACCGCCTGGAACATGTCCCTGGTGGGCCGGTTGGACCGGGCGGAGACCCAGCAGGCCTGGCTGGCCGGGGCCATGTCAACGGCCTCCCGTCCCGGGGCCAGCATCCTGTCCCTGACCGGGCGCAGCCCCGCCCGGGTGACGCTGATGCACGACCCGGCCGCCCAGGAGACGTACATGTTCGCCACCCGGCTGCCACGGACCGAAGGCGTGTACCGGGTGTGGTTCGTGGGGGCCGGCCAGCGCTGGACGCCGGGTGTGCTGGAACCCGACGAGCGCGGGATCGCCATGATGCCTGTGGACACCGACATGAGCCGGTGGCAGGTGGTCATGGTCACCCGAGAGGGGGAGGGCCGCACCCCGAGCCCGACCGCCTCGCCGATGGTCAGCGCGTCCGTCGACGGCTAGGGACGAGCCGTTCCGCGCGGGGCGCCGGGGGAGGAGGCCCGGGTGGCCGAAAGGAATCCCCAGTACATGACGGCGACCCCCGCCGACAGCGTGATCGAGAACCCGGCGAAGTCGCCGCGACGGGCGAAGATGGCCCCCACCGCCACCACGGTGGCCCCCGCCGCGATCAGCAGCGTCCCGTAGAACCGGGACCGCAGCCGCCGGTCCCCTCGCATCCGGAACGCCGACCACAGCGCACCCAGGACCAGCACCGCGTACGCGGGCAGCGAGTACAGCCGGGCCAGGGCCACCGCGGGGGAGTCCTCGCCCAGCACCTGGCGACCGGCGAAGAAGTCCCGCCCGGCCAGCACCGTCTCGTCGACCCGGGCGGAGCGGACCTCGGCCGAGGCCCACACCGTCCCCAGCAGCGTCACCACCAACAGGGCGTGGACCACGGCCCGGGGACGCACCAGGAGGTACAGCTCCCCCAGCGCCAGGTACGGGACGTTCAGCACGGCTCCGAATAACCAGTAGGCGTGGAACTCCCCTGCGGACCAACCATCGGCAACCCCCAGGGCCAACGCGGCCGAGGCGGCCGCGAACATCAGCATGGCCACCCCCCAGGTGGCCTCTGCCCAGCTGCCTCGGCGTCCGGCCCGCACCAGGAGGTGGGCACCGAACGCCAGGGAGACCGCCGTGGCCGCGACCGGCAGGGCGATCACGGCGCGGGGTCCCCGTCGCGGAGCATGCGCCGCAGGACCTTTCCGGTGGCGTGCTTCGGCAGCCGGTCCACGACCTCGATCGTCTTCGGCCACTTGAACCGGGCCAGGTGGTCCCGGCAGTGGTCCAGCAGCTCCTCCTCGGTGGCGGAACGGCCCTCCCCCAGGACCACCAGGGCCCTGGCGGCCTCGCCGGTGCGCTCGTCCGGGACGCCGACCACGGCGCACTCGGCCACGGCCGGGTGCCTCGCCAGGGCCTCCTCCACCTCCTTGGGGAACACGTTGAACCCAGACACGATGATCAGGTCCTTCTTGCGGTCCACGATGAACAGGTACCCGTCGTCGTCCCGGTAGGCCACGTCGCCGGTGCGGAACCACCCGTCACGGAACGCCGCGTCGGTCTCCTCGGGGCGGTTCCAATAGCCCTGGAACACGTTGGCACCGCGGAGGACGATCTCCCCGGGGTCCCCCTCCACCACGTCCTCACCGGCCTCGTCGACCAGGCGAACCTCCACCCCGGGCAGGGCCAGGCCGATCGAGTCGCCCTTGGCCACCTCCGCCAGCGCGTTGGTGGTCACCGCGGGCGCGGTCTCGGTGAGCCCGTACCCCTCCCAGATCGTGACCCCGAACCGGCGCTGGAAGGCGTCCAGGACCTCTGCCGGCAGGGGGGCGGCTCCCGAGACGGCCAGGCGGACCGACGACAGGTCCACCTCGCGACCCTCGGCCGCGCTCAGCCAGGCGGCGAACATCTGCGGCGCTCCCGGCAGCACAGTCACGCGGTGCCGCTCGACCAGCTCGAGCGTCCCCGCCGGATCGAACCGCTCCACGAGCACCAGCGTGGCGCCCTCGCGCAGCGCCACCCCCAGCACCGCGTTGAGCGCGTAGATGTGGAACAGGGGCAGCACCCCCAGGATGACGTCGGAGTGGGCCTCCTTGAGGGCCGGGACCGCCGAGACCTGCTCGAGGTTCGCCACCAGGTTGCCGTGGGTGAGCATGGCTCCCTTGGGGCGGGCCGTGGTCCCCGCCGTGTAGGCCAGCAGGGCAAGGTCTTCCTCCCGCACGTCCACCCCGGGGGGCTCGCCGGCCCGGGCCAGCAGCTCCTCGAACGAGGCGGTTCCCCGGGGGACGGGGGGCGAACCGGTCACCACGACGTGGCCCAGCGACGCCACCCGGTCGCGCACGGCCAGCACCGTGGGCAGGTGCGAGGGCTCGGCCACCACCACCCGGGCCCCCGCGTCCCCCAGGATGGAGCCGGCCTCCTCCGGCGTCAGCATGACGTTGAGCGGCGCGACCACCGCCCCGATGCGAAGCGCGCCGTGCAGGGCCTCCACGAACGCCGGGACGTTGCCGAGGAAGAGGGCCACCCGGTCGCCCTTCCTCACCCCCAGGTCGTGCAGCGCCGCCGCCGCCCGGTGGACGCGTTCGCCGAGCTCCGCGTAGGAGACCATCCGTTCGCCCGCCGCCAGCGCGGGCCTGTCGGGGTGAGCCTCGGCGGACCGGGGCACGAGCTCGGCCAGCGACCTCACGGCACCTCCACGTGGACGGTTTCGACGCCCGGGGCCGGGGTCCTCCCGGCCCACTCCGCGTGGGTGGTGCCGTCGGAGGCGAGCTCGGCCCGATCCCGCCAGCCGCCGGCCACGCGCTCCCACAGCACCAGGCGGCAGGACGCCACCTCGGAGTTGTGGCACCACCGCGGGGCGTCGTCGGGGTCCAGGTACCGGGCCTGGATCACGTCGGGGGGAGCCGCCCACACCTCCCCCTCCAGACGGTGCCGTCGGCCGGCCAGACGCAGACGCCACCGCCCCAGCGACCAGGCCTTCCGGCGACCCACGCCTCGCAGCCGGATCCACCGACCCTCCCACCGCAGCCCGGCGAAGGACAGGTGCGGCGTGGTCAGCGGTCCCCGCCGCCCCTGAGCCGACAGCGCCTGGAACACCACCCCGTCCGCGTCGAAGCCGTTGCAGAAGGCCCAGGCCCACCGCTCGCCGTGCCGGCTCCCCTCGACGTGGCCCTGCTGGCCGGGGAAGGCGTCCACGGAGACGGACTGGCCGTCGACCTCGATCGTCCCCCGGAAGCGGAGGTCGGGGTTCGGGGTGTAGGGGCGGGTGGGGACCAGGGGGTTGCGGTAGAGCGCGTCGGGGAGCAGGCGGAACGTGGGCTCGCCCGTGTCGAACTCCAGCTCCCACCTGGCTTCGTGCCCCGCCCCGCTCACGGCCCCGGCCGCCCGCCCGGACCGCAGCAGGGCATCGCCCATCCGAACCTCGAACGCCCCCGTCTCCGACCGGTAGGCGTCGTGGGGCAATCCAACGTTGATGCCGAAGGTGGCCCCCGGATCGTCCCGGGAGAAGCGAGCGAACCACAGCCTCGGCTCCACCGGACCGGCCACCGGCGACCGGACCGTGTACCGGATCCAGTAGCCGCTTCGGCCGTCGGGCGATGACAGCGTGAGGAACCAGGCCTCGTAGTGCCCCCGGCGCCCGCGCCACCTGGGGAGGTTGTCTCGCTCGCTCACGGGCGAAGGATACCGGAGCCGGCTCCGCGCCTACCCGGGCGACGGCGACGGGAGGATCTGGGGGATGATCCGGTTGTCGTCCGTGGGCGTGGGCGAGGGCGACGGTTCCGCCGGAGGAGGCTCCGCGGGCTCCTCCGTCACCGGGTCGTCGGCCCCTTCGTCGGTGGCGGTCGGCACCGACGACCCGGACGAGGGGACACCGCCGGCGCCGCTCGGCTCGTCGAAGGTTCCGCCGACGGGGGCGTGGAGCATGAACGCCCGCCAGATCGCTGCAGGGAGGGACCCGCCGGTGACCGAGATGCCGTGGACGTTCGTCATCGGGACCCGGCCCTCCGGGTAGCCCACCCACACGCAGGTGGCCACGCGGGTGGTGTAGCCGCAGAACCAGGCGTCGGCGTGCTCCTCGGCCGTGCCCGTCTTGCCGGCCACGGCGGTGCCGGGGATGGCCGCCGCCCGCCCGGTGCCGTAGGCCACGGCGTCCTGGAGGATGTCGGTCACCAGGTCGGCGGTGTCTTCGGACACCGCCCGCTTCCCTCCGGCGTCGAGCTCCTCCACCACCTCCCCGTCGCCGGTGACCAATCGGGCCACGCCGGTGGGCGGCCGGGCGATCCCCCCGGCGGCCAGCGTGGCGTATCCCGCGGTCATCTCCAGCGGGGTCACCTCGGACGTCCCCAGCGTCAGCGGACCGTCGGCATGGAGGAAGCTGTGGATGCCCATCCGGTGGGCCTGCCGAACCACGTCGGCCGGGCCCACGTCCATGATGAGCTGGGCGTACACGGTGTTCACGCTGTTGATCGTGGCCGAGCGCACGGACAGCGACCCGTAGGATCCACCGCTGTAGTTGCTGACCGACCAGTCCCCGATCGTGGTGCTCCCCGGAGCCGGGTAGACCCTGTACTGGCTGATGCCCTCCTCCAGGGCCGTGGCCAGGACGAACGGCTTGAACGCCGAACCGGCCTGGCGCCCCGAGCCGCCCTGGCCCGTGGCCAGGTTCACCTCCGAGCGCTTGAAGTTCCGGCCTCCGACCATGGCCAGGATCCCGCCGGTGCGGACGTCGATGGCCACGAGCGACGCGGAGGGATCCCCGGGCTCGTCGAGCACGCCGGCGATGGAGTCCTCGGCGGCGCGCTGGAGGCCCATGTCCAGGGTGGTGTCGACGCGGATCCCGCCCCGGTACAGCAGGTCGTCCCCGTAGCGCTGCCGGAGGTCACGGGTCACGTAGTCGACGAAGTAGGCGGCCTTGGTCACCGGCGGCTTGGGGGGCAGGACCTCCAGCGGGGCCGCCGCTGCCCTGGCGGCCCGGGCCTCGGTGATCATGCCGAGGTTCGCCATCCGACCGAGGACCCAGTCCCGGCGGGCCCGGGCCCGGTCGTGATGAGTGCGGGGGTTGAACGAGGACGGACCCGCGGGGAGCCCTGCCAGCATCGCCGCCTCGGCCAGGGTGAGGTTCCAGACGTGGGTGCCGAAGTACGTACGGGCGGCGGCCTCCACCCCGTACGCTCCCTCCCCGAAGTAGATCAGGTTGAGGTACTGCTCCAGGATCTCGTCCTTCGACAGGCGCCGCTCCAGCCGGACCGCCGTGATGGCCTCCTGGAGCTTCCGCCCCAGGGTCCGCTCGGTGCCCACGTACCCCTGGACCCCGTGCTCCAGCTCGGGGTCGCTGGAGAACCGGACCAGCTGCTGGGTGATCGTGGACCCGCCCTGGAACCGCCCCCCGGTCAGGTCCTTCCACGCGGCCCGGCCGATGGCCAGGACGTCCACGCCCGGGTGGCGGTAGAAGCGCTCGTCCTCCGCGGCGATGACCGCCTCTCGAACGTCCTGGGGGATCCGGCGCAACGGGACCACCACGCGGTCCTCGCCCGGGCGGACCTGGGCGATGAGCCGGCCGTCCCGGTCGTAGAAGAACGCGGTCTGGGGGGGAACGGGGGCCTCGTACGGGAAGGGGGCCGTGAGGACCAGCGCGGACGCGATGACCAGCATGGCCAGCACCAGCACCACGAAGCGTGAGGTCCACCACCTCCACCCCCGCCTCCGGACGGGTTGGGGCTTGGGCGTGGTCGGAGGCCGCCCATCGAGCATCGGCCCGTCGAGCCGGAGGCCGTTCGCCTCCATGAGGCGATCGAAGTCGCGCCGGACGCGGCGCTCCTCCCGGTAGCGGTCGATGAGCTCGCGGGCTCGGGACATGGGCGCTTCCTATATTCCCAGAAACCGGGCCGCGCCCCTCCTCACCGTTCACCGGAGCGGGTAGAGTGTGGGCGCAACTCGGGAAGGGCGAGAATCATGAAGCTCCGCGTGCTGCTGGCGACCGTGGCCCTGTCCGTGACCATCATCCCCGCGCTTTCCCCCGGCTCCGCCGGGGCCGGAGGGTGCACGGGAGGCGACGGCGCCGACAACATCATCGAGGGAACGTCGGGGAACGACGTGCTGTGCGGGAAGGGCGGCAACGACTACATCGACGGGAAGGGCGGCAACGACGTCATCTACGGCGGCGGAGGCAACGACACGATCCACGGAGGCCCCGGCAAGGACACGATCTATGGGGGGGCGGGCAAGGACGCGATCTCCGGCGGCGGAGGCGCCGACACGATCTACGGGGGGAAGGGCCGCGACTGGAGGCTCTACGGAGGGCCGGGCGACGACAAGATCTTCGGCCAGGCTGGGAGCGACGCCATGACCGGAGACGCCGGGGCCGACACGCTCAAGCGAGGACCGGGCTCGGACTCCTGCCTGGACGCCAAGGACGGTGGCGGCGGCGACCACGTGGTCGGAGGCCCCGGAACCGACACCTACCAGAAGGACACCGGGGACACCGTGGCCGGAGCGGAGAACAGCGAGATGTGCATCGTGGGGCCGCCCCCGAGCCAGCTGTAGATCCCGGTCCCCGCGATCCTCGGCGCCTACAATGGCCCCGACCGGGGTAGGCGGTACATGACGAACGCGGCGCCCAAGCTGCTGCTCTCGACCGCACCGTTCTTCCGCTTTCCGCTCCGAGAGGCCTTCGAGCACATCCGCGAGGCCGGTTTCGAGGCCGTGGAGGTCATGGTCACCTCCGACCCGGCCACCCAGGACGGCCGGAGGCTCCGGGAGCTGGCCGCGGAGTTCGGGATGACGATCGACGCCCTCCACGCGCCGTTCCTCCTGCTCACCCGCCGCGTGTGGAGCACGGACCCCGTGACGAAGATCTACCGGGCCACCCAGGTGGCCGAGCAGGCCGACATCCCCCTGGTGGTCGTCCATCCCCCGTACAAGTGGCAGGTGAAGTACCGGCGGTGGATCGATCACAACCTGGCCGAGTACTCGGCCCGCTCGGGCGTATCGATCGCCGTGGAGAACATGTTCCCCCTGAAGATCCGGGGCGACCGCGGCCTCCGGTTCCATGCCAGCCAGGACTTCGAGGACCTGGACCGCTACCCCACCCTGGTCCTCGACACCAGCCACCTGGCCGTGTCGGGCTACGACATCCTGGAGGCGTACGAGCGGTACCGGACCAAGGTGGTCCACTTCCACCTGTCGGACAATGCGGGGAAGGGATGGGACTCCCACCTCCCCGTGGGGGACGAGCGAGGGACCCTGCCCCTGGAGAAGCTGCTGGATGCCGTGGCCGCCGACGGGTTCGGGGGGACCATCTCGCTGGAGCTCGACCTGCGCTCGTGCATCGACGACCCCGCGGCCACGCGAGACCTCCTGGCGCAGAACCGCGAGGTGTGCCAGCGCCTGCTGTCGGCCCGCACCTGAGGGTTACGATTCGGGGATGCGGCGGTCCACGCTGATCACGATAATCGCCCTGCTCGTGGCCATCGCCGCCGTCGCCATCTACCAGCTGGTGCTGGCCACCAGCGGTGACCGCCGCTTGCCCGGCCCCGGATCGACCCCCACCGCGACCGCGTCCCATCGCTAGGCCCGACCGGTCCGACCACGGTGGGTGTGGTGGAGTCAGAACCAGATGGAGCGGCGAGCCATCAGGTTGCGGTACAGGGTCTGCTGGATCTCCTCGCGGACCCGGTCGGTGAGGTCGAACACCGTGACGGCGTCCTGCCAGGCGTCCACGTCGTGCTCGTCGGTGGCGATCGGGGGGCCGAACTCGATGATCCACTTCGACGGCAGGGGGATCAGGCCCAGCGGGCCGAGCCAGGGGAAGAACGGTGTGACCGGGAAGTACGGGAAGCCGAGCATCCGGGCCAGGGTCTTGGCGTTGTAGAGCATCGGGAGGATCTCCTCGGAGCCCACGATCGACACCGGGACGATCGGGGCCCGGGCTCGCAGGGCCAGCTCGATGAACCCGCCCCGTCCGAACCGCTGGAGCTTGTACCGCTCCCGGTACCGCTTGCCCACACCCTTGAACCCCTCGGGGAACACCCCCAGCAGGTCGCCCCGGCGGAGCAGGCGAAGGGCGTCGTCCTCCGAGGCCAGGGTGTTGCCCGACTTGCGGGCCAGGGGGCCGACGAACGGCATGCGGAAGGCCAGGTCGGCCGCCAGCAGCCGCACGTGGCGGCGGGCGGGGTGATGGTCGAGCACCCCGAACTTCATCACCACGGCGTCCCACGGCAGGGTCCCGGCGTGGTTGGCCACCAGCAGCGCGGGCCCCTCCGAGGGGACGTTCTCCATCCCGATCCAGTCCACCCGCCACCAGGTCCGGTGGAGGAAGCGGGCCACCGGCGCCAGCACGTTCTCGGTGAGGTGAGGGTCGAAACCGAACTCGTCGATGTCGTATTCGCCGGTCAGGCGGCGGCGGACGAACGCCAGGGCCTTCTGGAGGTCGTCGCCAGCGGGGGCCTCCGTGGCCGGCGCCGCGGTCCGGAGGTGGACGCCGCACAGGCCGGCCGCGGTGGCCCGGTTGCGGCACCGGCGACCGCTGGCCGTGGTGGCCCGGCACCGGCCGGGGTCGGCTTCGGCGCGGTCGATGGGGATGACGTCGGCCATCAGCTTCGCTCCCGGACCCTCTCGAATCGCTCCTGGCCCTTGCGGCGCAGGAACGCGTACACCTCCCGCTCCCAGCCCGACAGCTGCTCGGCGGAGACCAGCCGCCGGACCCGCCGCCCCCGGGCGAAGTCCAGCAGGGCCTGCCTGGTGGTGTATCTGGGGGTGTAGCCGAACTCCTCCTCGAGCGTGGCGTTGTCGGCGACCCGTCCGAACAGCAGGAACTGGAGCTGGTCGGTGGCGAAGTCCACGACCCCGACCCGGCGGAGGAAGGTGGCGATCGGCGCCACCAGGGGCAGGACCACCGGGAAGGACGGCTTGCCGATCAGCCGGAGCGCCTGGGACAGCAGCACCACGCCGTCCGCGGCCACGTTGTAGATGCCGGGATGCTCCTCCCGGACCGAGCGATACAGGACCTCGACCGCGTCGTCCTCGTGCACGAACTGGAGCCGCGGGTCGTAGCCCATGGCCGTGGGGACCAGGGGGAACGAGAAGTACTGGGTGAACGGCGTCTCGATCTCCGGCCCCATGAAGTTGGCGAACCGCAGGATCGTGAGGGCCACGTCCGGCCGGCGGCGGGCGAACGCACGGGCGTAGCGCTCGATCTCCACGGCGTCCTTCATGTAGCCGTGCTTGGGGTCCGACCGGGCGCTCGTCTCCTCGGTGAACATCGCCGGGTCCCGCGGTCCGGCCCCGTACACCGCCGTCGTGGACTTCATCACCACCTTCCGGGCGCGGTCGGCCCGCTGGATGGCCCCCAGGAGCTGCATGGTCCCGATGATGTTCATCTCCTTCATCGAGCTGCGCCCCACGCCCCTGGGCGTGGTCAGGATGCTGAGGTGGGCCACGGTGTCCACCTCGGTGGTCTGGAGCACCTTGACGATGAGGGGGTTGCGGATGTCGGCCCGGACGTACTCGGTGCGCTCGAGGTCCAGGCCGGGCTCTTCCAGGTCCACGCCGACGATGTAGTCGACCTCGGGGTCGGACTCCAGGCGCCTGGCCAGCTTGCCGGCGAGGTGCCCGGAGATGCCGGTGATCAGGACGCGCTGTCCCACGCGGGCCAGGATAGCAGGAGGCCGTCGCCGGGCTTGACGCCCAGCCGGGCGGCGGCGCTCCCCCCGCGGCGGACCAGGGCCAGCCACCCGGCCGAATCCTCCAGCAGGCCCAGCTCGTCTTCCTCCAGGTCCGCGAAGGCCCGGACCCGGCGGCAACGGAACGTCTGTTCGGGCAGGCCGACCGCGATCCCGGCTTCGAGCAGCCCGGAATGCCCGAGGTCGGAGGGGCGCGCGCCCAGCTGGACGTTGCCGAACCGGTCCACCCCGATCACCTCCGTCCCCAGGGCCCCCTCCTGACGGCGGGGCGTGGGGAGGTCGATGCGGGCCAGGGAGCCGGGATCCACCGGGCGGCCGACCTCCTCCAGGGCCACCCCGGTGGCCAGGCGGGCCGCGGCGGGGGCGAACACGTCCCGCCCGTGGAACGTGGCGGAGACCCGGCGTCGAGCCACGCTTGCTGCGTCGATCTCCACCGCTCGGTCCACGCCGCCCAGGGCCTCCCAGGCCGGCGACAGCAGGCCGTTGTCGGGGCCGACCAGCACCGCGCCCCCCGCCTCGGCGGCGATGGCCCGCCGGCCCGTCCCCACGCCGGGGTCCACCACCGCCAGGAGC
This sequence comes from Actinomycetota bacterium, assembly GCA_050692985.1. GTDB lineage: Bacteria > Actinomycetota > UBA4738 > UBA4738 > CALAEC01 > JBOGVZ01. The sequence goes on along the minus strand of JBOGVZ010000075.1, from coordinate 2,352 downwards.
ACGGCGCCCGGGGGCGCGTGGGGCACGGCCGCCAGCAGGCTCAGGGCCCCCCGGCGCACGTCACCGGGGGGGACGCCGTGGGCCAGGTCGATCACCCGGACCTCCGGGGCGGCCGCGGCCATGACCGCGTGGCAGACGCCCACGAACTCGTCGTCGAGCCCGTAGTCGGTGAGGAACAGGATGACTCCGGCCACGGGCTACCCGTGCTGGTCGACGAAGCTCAGGATCAGCGTGCGCACGACCTCGGCCTGACCGGTCTGGAGCAGCTCGGTGCCGTGCTCGTCGCCGTTGACGATCTCAACCCGCTTGGGTGGGGGTGAATCGGCATAGAACTGCTGCGCGGTGGCCGCGGCGGACCCGTCGCCCTGGGCGGCGATGAACAGCTTCGGCTCGTCGATGGCCCGCAGGGCCTCGGGCGGCGCCAGCAAGCCCATGAACGTGGACGCCGCCGACAGCGTGACCACGGCCTGGACCTCTTCGCGGGCCGCGGCGACCAGCGACGCCGTCCCGCCCATGCTGGCCCCGATCAGCACGATCCGGTCGTTCCCTCGCTCGCGGAGGAAGGCCATCGCTGCCAGCACGTCCCGCCAGATGTCCGGGATGGACCTGGATCCCTGGGAGTCACCGTAGCCTCGGAAGTCGAAGGCCAGCGTGGTGGAGCCCCGCTCGGCGAGCTCCTCGGCCAGCGGGGCCCAGGAGGTGCGATCCGTGGGGAACATGTGGGCCAGGATGACTCCGGTCGGCCCGCTCCCCCGCAGCTCCCCGGCGAGCTCCACGCCGTCGTCGGTGGTGAAGTGGACGAGCTCGCCGGGGGGAACGTCGGCGTGGCGGGTCCCGCCCGCATCGCAAGCCGAGGCCAGGAGGGTGAGGAGACAGGCAGCCGCGACCGCGCGGCCCATGGCCGGAGCCTACTTGCCCTGCTGTCGGCGCTGCCAGCGGGTCTTCTTGAGGAGCTTCTTGTGCTTCTTCTTCCGCATCTTCTTGCGGCGTTTCTTGACGACCGAGGGCATGCCCGTCCCTTCTCCTCGAAGCTTCCGGGGGTCAGTCGGAGCCGAACAGGTTCCGGAGATCGACGCGCCTGGCCCGGAAACCATCCTCCAGGCGCACGGACCCTAGGATAAGCGCTTTGGGGGCCTCGGCGACGGGGGAGATCAGCCGCAGGGCCCCGTCGTCCTCCAGGTACTCGAGGAAGCCGACGCCGGTGCACCCGCCCTTCCCATCCGACAGCCCCACCAGCAGGTGCTCCAGCGCCGACAGGTCGAACAGCGCGGGGAGCGCCGGCACGAACACCGTGGGCTTGACCCGCCAGCGGTGGAGGGGCTCGGCGAAGTACCGGCGCATCGAGCCCTCCCGAGCCTGGGCCCGCTGCTCCACGGAGGCAGGGACCACGTCCGGGTGAACCCGCAACGAGGCCACCTCGGCGGCGGAGAACCGTCGCACCACCCCCAGCAGCGGCTGGAGCTCCTCGCCGCGCTCCAGCCCGATCACCAGGTCCGGCTGGAGCGCGGTGACCTTGTGGAACTTGAGAAGCTGGCCGTAGACACCCGAGACCAGCCCGGTGGTGTCCACCACGACGACGTCGGCCCCCTCGGCCCGGGCGCGATCGAGCATCATCCTGGTCCCCACCACGAGCGGCAGCAGGTGACCCTGGGGGGAGGTGGCTCCGACGAACGCCAGGTGATCGGTCTTGGCCAGGGCCTCCGGCTCCAGGTCGCTCTCCCGCCGGCACAACCGCAGGCCGATGGTGGTGGGGGGGCCGACCGACGACTGGCCGACGTCGGCGTCGAGGTATGCCACGGCCAGGCCCGCCCGAACCCCGGCCGCGGCGATCCGCCTGGCCATCGTGGTCTTGCCCGAATCGAGCCCGCCGACCAGCAGGGTGACGCCGCGCCGGGCCAGCGCCCGGTCGACCACTTCGTCGTATGGATCCATCCCGGCCTCCGTGGAGGCTCGGGTTCGCGGCCGTGGGGACTATCCGGCTTCCGTGTACCTGGAGTCCAGGTAGCGGTGCACGTCCTCCTCGCGGATCCGGTAGCCCCGGCCGATCCGTACGGCCGGAAGGTCCCCTTGGTTGATGAGTCGATACACGGTCATCTTGGACACCCGCATGAGCTGGGCGACCTCGGTCACGGTCACGAATCGAGCCTCGCTGAAATCGTTCTGGGCCACGCTGCCTCGGATTGTAGCGAACGGGGGGCCCGGGGGGGTAGCTCGCCCCGGCCCGAGGGTAGCGTCGGCTGGAAGGCAGCACCGAGAGAACCCAGCTTCCGAGGAACAGATGAAGAAGGCACGTAGGCTCACTCCCGAACAGCCGCAAAGCGTCGAGAGGAGCCTACGTGCGCAGGATCACTG
>JBOGVZ010000074.1:0-6866 GCA_050692985.1 Actinomycetota bacterium | reverse complement strand
CGGTGGGCCTGCTCCAGGTGGTAGCCCACCACCTCCTCGAACTCGGTGAGCCGGTCGGCGGCTCGGCGCTCCAGCCAGCCGGCGAACCGCTCGTGGAGGTGGGCCCGGGCCTCCTTGGTGGTCTCGGAGTACGCGGCGTCCCGGATGAGGATGTGGCTGAAGCGGAAGGCGTCCTCGTCGGTGAACCGGGACCGGTCGGGGCGGACCAGCTCCCGGCGGACCAGGGCCTGGAGGTGCCCCCCCAAGGCGGCCTGCTCGGGGGTGGGAGAGAGCTCGGCCACGGCGCCCCACCAGAACACCTTCCCCACCACCGAGGCCCGCTGGATCACCGCCCGCTCCTCCCGCGGCAGGCGCTCAAGGCGGGCCGACAGGAGGGCGTTGATGGTCGAGGGGATGGCGATCTGCGAGAGGTCGCCCGCGGCGGTCCACCGGCCGTCGTCCCGCCGGAGGAGCCCGTCGTCGACCAGCATCCGGAGGATCTCCTCCACGAACAGAGGATTGCCCTCGGCGACGTGGCGGATCCGAGCCCGGACATGCTCCTCAAGGGGCGCCCGGCCCAGGAGGTTGACGATCAGCCGTTCGCTGTCCTCCTCGGTGAGGGGCTCGAGGCGGATCGTGGCGGCCTTGGGGATGGCCGAGGCCCAGGCGGGCCGGGTATCAAGGAGGTCCGGCCGGGCCAGGCACAGGAGGAGGATGGGCGCGGCGGCGCTCCACCCCGCCAGGTACTCGACCATGTCCAGGAAGGTGGCCTCGGCCCAGTGGATGTCGTCGAACACAACGGCAATGGGCTCGCGCTGCGCCATGGTTTCGAGGAACCGGCGCACCGCCCAGAAAGTCTCCTGCGCGGGGGCCATGGTCTCGGTCAGGCCGAGGACGGAGCCGAGCCGCTGGGCGATGGTGGAGGCTTCCTCGTGGGCGCCGAGGAGGGCGGTGATCTTGGCGGTGGCCTGGTTCGGCGCGTCCTCGTGGGCGATGGACGCTGCCTCCCGGAGGACCTCGGCCACCGGCCAGTAGGTGATCCCGTCGCCGTAGGGGAGGCACCGGCCCCGGAGGACCGTGGCCCGGCCCTCCAGCCAGGCGATGAACTCGGTTGCGAGGCGGGTTTTGCCCAGACCGGGGGTGCCGATCACGGTGACCAGGCGGCAGGCGGGCTCGCCGGTGGCTGTCTCGAAGGCCTGACGGAGGAGGGCGAGGTCGTCGTCGCGGCCGACGATGGGGGAGTCCAGGCGCCGGGCGATGCCCGGGCCTTGGGGAGAGACCTCGAGGAGCCGCCAGGCCTGCTGAGGCTCGGCCTTGCCCTTGAGCTCGAGGGGCCCGGCGGGCTCGACCGTGACGGCGTCCCGGACCAGGCGGTAGGTGGGGTCGCCGAGGAGGATCTCCCCGGGCGCGGCGGCCTGCTCTAGCCGAGCCGCCAGGTTGGCTGCGTCCGCGGTGAGGGGGGCGTCCGGCCGACCGTCCTCGGCGAGGACCTCACCGGTGTTGACCCCGGTCCGGGCCTCGATCCGGACGCCGTGCCGGTCCTCGAGGTCGCGGTTGAGCTCGTCAAGAGCGGCGCGCATCTCTTGCGAGGCCCGGATGGCCCGGAGGGCGTCGTCCTCATGGATCTCGGGGATCCCGAACACAGCCACGATGGCATCCCCGATGTACTTCTCGACGGTCCCGCCGTGGCCTTCCAGCACGGCTCGCATGCGGTCGAAGTAGGTGGTCATCACTCGACGGAGGACCTCGGGATCTAGCCCTTCTCCCAACGTGGTCGACCCGACGATGTCCGTGAACACGATCGTGACGGTCTTCCTCGTTCGCACGTCGTTAGGCTATCCCGCTCGGCCGCGTGGGAACCGGGCACGACTCGGAAGCCCGAAGCCCGAACCAGCACTTCGGGCAATCCTCCGAAGCATTGGCTGAGGCGGAGGACCCCTCCCTCCGGCCAAGTCCGGCCCTTTCTCACCGCGGGCGGTTCACATGGCTCGAGCGCAACTTCCTTGAACATCCTCGGCCAGCCGGCCTGGTCGTTTGACGGCCCCCGACCGCTCGTCGGCGCCTCTCTCGTGTTTCCCCGGGCTCGATCCAGCCCGTATCATCGGACGGTCCGGCGATCGGGAGCCACCCATTGGCCGATCCGAAGCGCACCCATCGAGGAGTCCTGGAGTTCGCACTGGGGTTGCCGGACGCCTACGAGGACCACCCGTGGGGTGAGACCGTGGTGAAGGTGGGCAAGAAGATCTTCGTGTTCCTCGGGAACGATGAGAGCCCGACCTGGCCGTCGATGTCGATCAAGCTCCGGGAGTCGCTCGACCAGGCGCTGGCGCTCCCCGGGGCCGTACCCACCGGGTACGGGCTCGGGCGTGCCGGATGGGTGACCATCCCGTTCTCGACCAGGCACGCGCCGCTCGGCGTGCTCACCGATCTCGTCGAGGAGAGCTACCGGCTCCTGGCGCCAAAACGCCTGGTAGCCAGGCTGGAGGAGCCCGCCACCGGCTGACGCCATGACCGACGGAGAAGGAGGATGAGCGATGGCAGGGGAGAAGACCGCCATGGTGACCTGGCAGGGGGACCTCCCGACCGGACGGGGCACGATCGAACGAGTGGGGAGCGGCACCTTCGGCCCCCTCGACGTGTCGTGGCCGGTGCGGACCGGCGAGGAGGAGGGGTTGACGAGCCCGGAGGAGCTGATCGCGGCGGCGCACGCCTCGTGCTTCTCGATGGCCCTCTCCAACGTGCTGGCGAAGGGGGGCAACCCGCCGGAGCGTCTCGAGGTCGCGGCCACAGTGAGGTTCGTTCCCGGGACGGGCATCACGACCTCCGCCCTCGACGTCACCGGCACGGTGCCGGGCCTCGACGAAGCCGCGTTCCGGACCGCCGCCGAGGACGCCAAGGACAACTGCCCGGTGTCGAAGGCCCTCCGGGGCAACGTGGACCTGTCGGTGAGCGCCCGGCTGGCCGCCTGATCGCCCGGCTCAGTCCCGGGAGGGCCGGCTGACGTCGGCCACTGTGGCCCGGAGATGCCGGACAAGATCGGCAGGGGCCACGTGGAGGTTCACCCCCCGAGCCCCACCGCCGATCGCCACTTTCTCCAGGCGCTCCACGGCGACGTCCGCCACGACCGGCCACGGGCGGATCGAGCCGAACGGGGTGATCGCGCCCCGTTCGTAGCCGGTGGCCTCTCGAGCCTCCGCCTCGTCGGGAAGCGACAGCCGCTTCACGCCCAGGGCCGCCCGCAGCTTCGACCAGTCGATCTGCCGTCCGCCCGGGACCAGGACGAAGACGTAGTCGCCGGTCCCGCGGCGGATCACGATCGTCCGCAGGAGCTGGCCGACCTCGATGCCCTGGAGGGCAGCGCTCTCCTCGACGCTACCTGGAAGCTCCGTTCGGACGAATGTGAACTCGAGGCTCGACCCCGATAGGGCTCGGGTGGCCGGCGTGTCGACGTCCACCGAGCCAGCCTACCGGGCTCAGCGAATCACAGGGTGGCGCACTGGTCCTCCTTGTTACCCTGCACGATGTTGTCGCCGCCTGTCGGAGGCGGAACGTTCTCCTTGCACTGGAGGTTCCCGTCGATCCTGTTCGCCCGGATCTTCATCCCGCCGGTGTTCTGGAACGCCTGCAGGTTGCCGCCGACGCGATTCCGCTTGGCGGCGAGGCGCCCCTCCTGGTCGTCGAACAGGATATCCCCGTTCACGCGGGTCCTGAGGACCTTCGCGGCTCCGCCCTGCACGATCTGGACGCTGCCCCCGACCCTGGACCCGTCGCGAACCACGACCTTCCGGGCGTTCTCGGCCTGCACGTTGCCGATCACACGCACGCCGAAGGCCCTGAGGATCGCATCGACCTCGACCTTGACCGTGCCCTTCACGTGGGTGCCCTCAAGCCGGCACGTGGCACCGTCGGGGACGCGGAGGTTGTCCACCGTCACCGCCCCGATGGTCCCCGTGCACACCGTTTCGTCGGCCCATACCGGTCCGGGGGTCATCAGCAGCGCACCACCGACGGCACTGATGACCGTCCACCTCATCGATCGCCTCACGATCGCCTCCCTTCGTCTCGGGATGACGCTACCAACGACTCGTGAGAGCCCCGTGAGAGAGCGATGAGGGACTCCACAGCTTCGGTGCGAGGAGTCAGCGCCCGGGCCAGACCGATGCCGCCGAGGCGCAGATCCGTTTTGATTTTGATCCGACAGGATTCTTACCGTATGTCCCTTTCCTCGAAGACCGCTGGGGCGGGTTCAAGCACGGGCAAGCCAAGCTTGGTACACTGGTGTCCGTGACGGATCCGGACGTCTATAAGACCCAAAGCGGGACCATCCTGCGGGTCGTCCATGCGGACGACGGCGGACTGAAGGTCGAGATGCTGAAGGAAGGCGCCTGGATCGCCGCTCGGATCGGTATGGCGGGGCTCCGGCTCTCTCCCTCGACCCGCAAGCTCACCGAGCGGCAGGTCCGAGCCCTCCCCGACTAGATACCCTCCCCAGCGGCCTCATCTCTCGAGGCCGGAGGCCAGGGCCTCCACGATCTGCTCCTCCAGCCAGCCGAGGTAGGCGAACAGGGCGAAGGCAGGGGAGCGGGGGTCATCCTCGGGGAGACCCTCTTCGTACAGTTCCTCGGTGACGTCCAGGCGGGTACCCAAGACCAGCCGGAGGTCGTTGAGCGCCCCCAGCCACGCCGTGATCTCCTCCTCCGTGAGCTTCGAGGAATCGATGGTCCGCTCCACGATGGCCAGAGCGTCGAGGCGGTCCCGGGTCAGCTCCGGCGAGACGAGGCCCTCGTACTCGGCCTGGCGCTCCGAGTCGTTCTCGTAGGCGGGCGGGAAGAGCCGACGGAGAGCCGGGTCGCTGGTGCCCAGGAGCTCGCGGAGCTGGCGGGGGAGGGAGCGCAGGATCTCCCGCTCCTGTGGCGGGAGCCGGAGCCGGTAGTGCCCACGCCGGGTGCGTTCCACTCGCCTGGGAAGCCTGGCCACCGCTCAGCCCCGTCGCATCGTGGCCCACAGCCCGTGGGCGTGCAGGCGCGAGCACCAGAACTCGCACCGCTCTCGGCTGCCGTGCGCAACGTCGGCCCGTCCCTCGGTGTGGACCATCATCATCAGGCGATGCGCCTTCGGCCTCGGGTAGCCGAAGAGCTTCTGGAGCACGTAAGTCACGTACGACATCAGGTTGATGGGATCGTTCCACACGGTGACGACCCACAGGCGATCGGGTTCGACGTCCTCACTTCCGGTGGGCCGCTCCACCTCGACGGGTGCGGGGGTTGACGCCACGACATCGATGCTACTCCAGGAACATTTGCGGTCGAGATCCGTTCCACCGCAGCGGTTCTCGGGCCTTCAGGCCGGGGCCAGCCGGTACACGGGGCCCGCGATCGACAGGAGGTACAGCTCGCCCGCCTGGTCCTGGCCGAACGACACGAGGTTGTCGACCCGGACGCCGAGCTCCATGTGTCGGAACCCCCGCTTCGACGGCACGAGCATGCGGATCCGGGGGTTGAACAGGTCCCCGAACAGGTACGCACCGCGCAGCGCCGGGATCGCCGAGCCCCGGTAAACGTGCCCCCCGATCACGGTGCCCCCGCGGGCCCTCCCATAATCGTACACGGGCCCGACGCTGTCGGGCGGGAACGGCGGCTCGAAGGGGAGCGATCCCTCGAACGCATCCCATCCGTAGTTCTCGCCCCCTGCTGAGAGGGCGGCCTGGACGTCGATCTCCTCCCGGGCGCTCTGGCCGACGTCACCGATCCACAGGTCCCCGGTTTCCGCGTCGAACGAGTACCGCCACGGGTTCCGGAGCCCCAGAACCCAGATCTCGCGCCGGGCCCCATCTCGGCCCACGAAAGGATTACCCGGTGGGATCCGGTACCCGCGACCGTCGCGGGGTCGGGGGTCGATCCGGAGCATCTTGCCCAGGAGGGTGCCGAGGTCCTGGGCGTTGTCCTCGGGATCGCCGCCGCTCCCGCCGTCACCCAGCCCGACGTACAGGTAGCCGTCCGGGCCGAACGCGAGGTGGCCACCGTTGTGGTTGCTGTACGGCTGGTCCACTGTGAGCACCTCGCGGCGCGACCCGGGATCGACCCCCTCGTCCGTCATGGTGAACTCGTGGATCCGCGTGTCGCCGTTCGGATCGGTGTAGTTGACGTACAGGAGGCCGCCGTCGGGGGAGAAGGCCAACCCGAGGAGGCCCTGCTCGCTGCCGTTGGACACCTCGCCGCCCAGGTCGAGGACGGGCCGGGCCGGCCGGCCGTCACGGATGGCCACGACCTGTCCCGACTTCTGGGCCACGTAAAGCGCGTCGTCCCCGGCCCGTGTGGCCATGGCCAGAGGCTGGTCGAGGACTGCCACCCGCACCAGCCGGACCCTGGCAGCGGCGGGATCGGGCGCGGGCGTGGCCGGATCGCTCGCCGTCGGCGAGGGGACCGGAAGGGTGGGGGGCGCAGGGGTGTCCGGCACCGCCGCGTCGCACGCGGCGGCCGCCAGCAATCCCAGAGCCAGGAGGGCGGGCTTCCCCATACCGCCACGATACGGCGGGCCGCCGGTTTAAGGCGCAGGGCTCCGGCGAGTCCTCGCCGCCACCAGCGTGAGGAGCAGGAGGCCGAGGGCGATGCCCGCCGCGGCCTTCCAGGGCCGCTCGGTCCCCGGCGCTTCCGTGACCCGGGACACCGGTTCGGCCGAGAAGGCTCCGGCCGGATCCCCCACGACCACGGCCCCGACCATCCCCGGGTGCCACGAGCACACGTAGGGGTACACGCCGGAGTCCGCGAACCCGTGGGAGACGGACCGGCCCTCCCTGAGCCACTCGAAGCTGCCCCACTCACCCTGAGCCCCGAGCACGTTGTGGCGAACCGGGTCGAGGTTCTGGAACGTCACCCGGGCCCCGGGCT
>JBOGVZ010000073.1:0-64634 GCA_050692985.1 Actinomycetota bacterium | reverse complement strand
GTGATCGGCTGACCGAGAACCACCAGGCTCTCCGGCCCTCAAGGTGAGGGCTTGTTCGCCATCCTCGGAAGACCGGGGAGGCCATGGAGAGCAGGGAGTGCCTACTGCCTATTGACGGACGCTACTGTCGCCGGGTGGGGCGGGGCGGACCAGCTGCCACAGCAGAAGGCCGATGAACGTGACAAGCAGGATCGGAACCCACAGGAACCGGGGCACCGAGGGGATGGCCAGGCCGGCCACCACCAGGGTGGCCACCACGGCCACCCACAGTGGCCGGCGGCGCCGCGCGGGGCGGAGGGTTTCCTCCTCGTCGTCCTCGACGGGCTCGGCAAGCGCCAGGTGGGCGTCCTCCGCCCACTCGACCGGGACCATCAGGCTGACCGGTCCGCCCCGGTAGGGGTCGTCGAGCCCCGAGCCCTCCACCCAGGCCGGGATACCGGCCTGCTCCAGGGACTGGCGGGCCACCTCCGCGTCCCACGGCCGGAGGAACGTGGCCACGACCACGTTCTCGGTCACCGTGGAACCTCGGGCAGGGTGCGGCGGTCGGGGCCGTCGTACTCGACGTTCTCCCATCCGACGTCTCGGTAGGGGCGCTCCCGGGCCTGCTCCTCGAACGCGTGGGCCACCAGGCCCGGGGCGCGGCCGATCACGTAGAAGGCCTTCCCCAGCCCCGGGTCGAGGCCCAGCTCCAGCAGGAGGGCGGCCATGGCCCCGTCCACGTTCATCCGCAGGCGGCGGCCGAACACCTCCTCGGTGGCCTCCTCGAACGCCCCTGCCAGCGCGCACCACCGGCCCCGGAACCCCAGCTCGCCGGCCACGGCGAACAGGCGGGCCGCCCGCGGGTCGGGGTCGTGGACCACGTGGCCGTACCCGGGGAGGCGACGTCCATCGACCTTCAGCCGGCGGCACGCCTCAGGCGCCGCCTCCCCGTCGGGCTTCCCCGCGTCGGCCGCGTCGAGGAACACCCGGGCCGCGGCGTCCACCGCCCCGCCGTGGTGCTCCCCGATCCCGATGACCCCCGCTGCCACCGCGGCCTGGAGCGGCACCCCGGCCGAGGCCACGAACCGGGCCGCGTCCACTGACGGGGCACCACCGAGTGCTCGGCCGCGGCCATCAGCAACGCCTCCATCATCCGGCCCTCATTGCCCCGGGGGAGATCGCCGGAGAGCAGCAGGTAGGCCACGTCGCCGAAGGAGCGGGTCCCGATCAGCTCGGTGAGGTCGTAGCCCCGGACCAGGATCTCGTTCGGGCGCACCCGCCCGATCCCCGTCCTCCAGAACGCCTCGGTCACGGGGCGGCGGGGATGAGGTCGGCGATGTCGGCCATCATCGCGGTGAGGTCGTGGTCCCGCGGGGTGTAGACCCGGGCCGCGCCGAGCTCCCGGAGCTTGCCGGCGTCCCCGTCGGGGATGACCCCGCCGATCACCACGGGGACCCGGCCGGGGTCGACACCCTGCTCCTTGAGGCGGTCGAACACCTCCGGGACCAGGATGTTGTGGGCGCCCGACAGGACCGACAGGCCGATCACGTGGACGTCCTCCTCGGCGGCGGCCCGGGCGATCTCCCGCGGGGTCAGGCGGATCCCCTGGTACACGACCTCGAAGCCAACGTCACGGGCCCGCACCGCCACCTGCTCAGCGGCGTTCGAGTGGCCGTCGAGCCCGGGCTTGGCCACGAGCATCCGCAGCCGGGGAACGCCGGCCCGGCGAGCGGCCTCCTCCACCTTGCGCCGGACCTCGGCCATGGCCGCCGGCGCGGACCCGGCCAGCGTGGCCCCCGTGACCCCGGTCGGGGCCCGGTAGTCTCCGAACACCTCGCGGAGGGCCCCGGCCCACTCGCCGGTGGTGACCCCGGCCCTGGCCGCCTCGATCGAGGGCGGCACCAGATCGCCGTCCCCCTCCGCGGCGCGGCGCAGCTCGTCCAGGGCGCGCCTGGCCGCGGCCCCGTCCCGCTCGGCCCGCCACCGGACCAGCTGCTCGATCTGCTCGGCCTCCGCGGCCGGATCGATCTGGTGGAAGGCGAACCCCTCCGGAAACCCGTCCACCAGCGGCGAGGGCTCGCTCCGCTCGTGGACGTTCACCCCGACCACGGGCAGCTCGCCGCTCTCGATGCGACGCCGCCGCTCGGCGTGCCTGGCCACCAGCTGCTCCTTCATGTAGGCCAGGGCCTCCACCGAGCCGCCCATCTCCAGGACCCGGTCGAGCTCCTCCCAGGCCTCGGTGGCGATCCGGTCGGTCACCTCCTCGACCACCTTCGAGCCGTCGAACAGGTCCTCGTGCTCGAGCAGGTCGGACTCGGAGGCCAGGACGTGCTGGGCCCGGAGCGACCACTGCTGGTCCCACGCCCGCGGCAGGCCCAGCGCCTCGTTCCACGCCGGGAGCTGGACGGCCCGGGCCCGGGCCTCCTTCGACAGCGTGACCCCCAGCATCTCCAGGAAGATGCGGTACACGTTGTTCTCGGGCTGCACCGCGGTGAGGCCCAGCGAGTTCACCTGCACGCCGTAGCGGAACAGCCGGAACTTGGGGTCCGCCACTCCGTAGCGCTCCAAGGCCAGCCTGTCCCACAGCCGGACGAAGGCCCGCATCTTGCACATCTCCTCGACGAACCGGATGCCGGCGTTGCAGAAGAACGAGATCCGCCCCACCAGCCGGGGGACGTCGTCCTCGGTCAGCCGGCCCGAGTCCCGGGCCGCATCGAGCACGGCCACCGCGTTCGCCAGCGTGAACGCCACCTCCACCACGGGATCCGCCCCGGCCTCCTGGAGGTGGTACGAGCACACGTTGATGGGGTTCCACCGGGGGACCTCGTGCAGCGTCCAGGTGATCAGGTCGGTAGTCAGCCGCATCGACGGCTCCGGCGGGAACGCGTAGGTACCCCGGGACAGGTACTCCTTGAGGATGTCGTTCTGGGTGGTCCCCGCCAGCGCCGCCTTGTCGGCGCCCTGCTCGTCGGCCACGGCCACGTACAGCGACAGCAGCCACACGGCGGTGGCGTTGATCGTCATCGAGGTGTTCATGTCGGCCAGGGGGATCCCGTCGAACAGCGTGCGCATGTCGCCGAGGTGGCCGATGGGGACTCCCACCCGGCCCACCTCGCCCACCGACATGGGGTCGTCGGCGTCGTAGCCGCACTGGGTGGGAAGGTCGAAGGCCACCGACAGGCCCGTCTGGCCCTTGGCCAGGTTGGCCTTGAACCGCTCGTTCGACTGGCGGGGCGTGGCGTACCCCGCGTACGTGCGGAAGATCCAGGGGTCGTCCTTGGGACGGGTCATGGAGCCCTCCGAGATGAAACGAGTATACCCGCGGCTTCGCCGGACCTAGCCGGCGCCGCCGACGCCGCACACCTCGTTGAGGTAGTTGTACGGCGACACGGCCGAACCCCCGCCGGGGTGATACTCGAAGTGGTCGTGGGGCGAGGTGCCCTGGGCGTTCCCGCTGTCCCCCACGTAGCCGATCAGCTTACCGGGCGTCACGTGCTGGCCGTCCACGCCGGCGTGCCGGGACAGGTGGGCGTTGTACACGTAGTCGCCGGTGCCGTTCGAGGAGTACACGTGCACGGACGTTCCACCCAGGCCGTTGTACGACTCCTGGGCCGTGCCCTCGAACGGCGCCCGGATGGGGGTCCCGTACGGGGCGAAGATGTCGTTGCCCTGGTGGGTGTGGCCCACCCGGGGGAACCCGAAGTCATCGATGTAGGAGCGGGGGGGATCCACCGGGCAGTGATAGAGGGGCCCGTCGGCCTTCAGCGGGGGCCCCCCGCCGGTGCCCGAGCCCGAGGCGGCCGCCGCGGCCCGGGCCGCGGCGAGCTGGGCCGCCAGCTCCTTCTTGTACTTCTTCTCGAGCTTGTCGACCAGCTCCTCGGCCTCGGCCAGCTTGGCCTGGAGGGCCGCCTCGGCATCCTGGGCCGCTTGCTGCTTCTCGGCCAGCTCGGCGGTCCGCGCCCTGGCTTCCTCCAGCAGCGGACGGAGCTCCTCGACGTACCCTTCCAGATCCTGCTGGTACCGGTCGAGGCGCTCCCGCTCGACCTCGATCCCGGTGACCAGGTCGGAGTCGCTCTGGCTGAGCGCCTCCAGGTAGGACAGCCGGTCGGTCAGGTTGGCCAGCGATTCCGCCTCGAGCACCAGCTCCAGGGCCGAGGCCCCCCCGTTGATGTAGGCGGCCCGGGCCCGGTCGTTGAGGTTCCCCTGGAGCCCCTCGATCTCCCTGCGGGCCTTGTTCCGCTGCTTGCGGACCTCGGCGATGGCCGCCCGGAGGGCCTCGACCTGGGAGCTGAGCTGGGAGGCCAGGGTGGTGGCCTCCTGGAGCTCCGCGTTGATCCGGTCGAGGTGCGCCCGGGCGTCCTCGACCTCACCGGTGACGGCCTTGACCCGCTTCTTGGCCTCTTCCAGCTCTTCCTTGGTCTGCTGGGGGCCGGCCGCGCCGGGGGTGACCTGGGCCAGCACGAGCACGCACAGCAAGGCTCCGGCGGCATGCCGGAGCCGGCGGCGCGAAGATCCCCGGCTCTCGCTGGTCACTGGATGCGCTTGTTTACCGCAGTCGTGAGAAAGACGTCAACTCCCGTGACCAGGGTGACCCCCGTGGAGGGGCGATGCAAGCACCGCCGCCGCTACAGCTCCGTCCCGGGGAGGCCGAGGTCGCGGGCGATCAGGATGCGCTGGATCTCGCTGGTGCCCTCGCCGATCTCCAGCACCTTGGCGTCGCGGTAGAACCGGGCCACCGGGAACTCCTCGGTGAACCCGTAGCCGCCGTGGATCTGCACGGCGTCGCGGGCCGCGGTCGCGGCGATCTCCGTGGCGTACACCTTGGCCAGCGACGACTCGGCCTTGTAGGGCCGGCCCCGGTCCTTCAGCCACGCCGCCCTGTACACGGCCAGCCGGGCCGTCTCCACGGCCACCTTCATGTCGGCCAGCTTGAACTGGATCCCCTGGAAGGCGCCGATCGGCCGGCCGAACGCCTCGCGCTCGGTGGCGTACCTCACCGAGGCGTCCAGGCATCCCTGGGCCAGGCCCACGCCCAGGGCGGCGATGGCGATGCGGCCGTCGTCGAGGGTCCGCAGGAACTGGGCGAACCCCTTCCCCCGCTCGCCCAGGAGGTTCTCCTCGGGGACCCGCATGTCGCTGAACGCGAGCTCGTGGGTGTCCGAGGCCCGCCACCCGAGCTTGCGGTACGACCGGCCGACCTCGAACCCCGGCGAGTCCGCGGGGACGATGATCGCCGAGATCTCCTTCCGCCCGTCGCGCTCGCCGGTGACCGCGGTGATCGTGCACACCTTGGAGATCTCGGTGCCGGAGTTCGTGATGAAGGCCTTGGAGCCGTTGATCACCCACTGGCCGTTATCCAGGCGGGCCGTGGTCCGGGTGGCCTCGGCATCGGATCCCCCACCGGGCTCGGTGAGGCCGAACGATCCCAGGATCTCGCCGCGGCACATCGGCGCCAGCCACCGCCGCTTCTGCTCCTCGGTGCCGTCCGCGTGGATGGGGTTGGCCCCCAGCCCCACGGCGGCCTCCAGGGTGATGGCGATCGAGGAGTCCACGCGGCCCAGCTCCTCGATGGCCAGGCACAGCGTCAGGAAGTCCGAGCCCTGGCCGTCGTACTCCTCCGGGAACGGGATCCCGAACAGGCCGAGCTCCGCCATCTGCTTGACGATGTCGAGCGGGAGCTTCTCCTCCCGGTCCATCTCCTCGGCCCGGGGCGCCACCACGTCCTCGGCGAAGGCCCGGACGATCCTTCGGAACTCCTCCTGCTCGGGCGTGAGGTCGAAGTCCATGCCAGGGAGCCTATCGCCTGGGTGAAGGCCGCATCATGGTCCCGCGGCGACCTCGTGATGCTCCACGGTGGGGGTCTTCTCCAGCAGGAAGCGGTCGTCCTCGGGGTAGTACCGCGCCCTCTCGGGGTCGTCCCCGGCAAACGCTCGGATCGCCTCCATCGACTCCCACAGCGAGATCAACGTGAACTCGGCACGCTCGTCGACGAGGCGGCGCAGGACGTACACCCCGCGGTTGCCGGGAGTGGCCCGGTAGTCGGGCAGGCCGGTCTGCTCCAGGTACCCGAGGTACCGGTCCGCGTCCTCGGCGCGGGTGGCGCCTCGCCAGATCCGGGCGATCATCCCCCGGACACCATCGCCAGCGCCAGGTCGGGTTCGCGCAAGGCCGCCTCCCAGTGCACCGCCTCCAGCCGGGCCCTGGCCTCGTTCACCCGCTCCGGGCCCCCGGCGGCCTCGGGGCCGAAGATCCGGCCGGTCCACCACACGTTCGCCGCCCCCCAGTTCGGGATCCCGTCGCGCTGCTCGGCGGCCAGGGCCTCATCGGCCAGGCGCCGGGCCCCGGCCTCATCCCCCTCGGCCAGGGCCAGGAGGGCCTCGGTCCGGATGACCGAGGTTCGCGAGCCGGGCTCCGGCTCCATCTCCTCCGACGACAGCTCGTCGAGCAGGCGGCGGGCGCCGTCGCGATCGTTCCGGGCCAGCAGCACGGTGGCCAGCTCGGCCACCGTCCAGGTCACCAGGGCCCTCTCCCCCAGCTCCCGGCAGAGCTCCAGGGCCTCCCGCAGGTCGGCCTCGGCCTCGGGGAGCCTGCCGGCCAGGCGGTGCACGCCGCCTCGCTCCCCCACCGCGGAGGCCAGCTCCCACCTGGCCCCCAGGTCCCGGAACGTCCCGACCGCCTGGGAGAGGTGCGGGAGGGCCTCGTCGAGGCGGAACAGCCGGCGAAGCGAGGTCCCCACGTTCTCCTGGGCCACGGCGATGCTGAACGCGTCACCCATCTCCCGGCCGATGGCCAGGGCCTGTTCGGACAGCCCCAGGGCCTCCAGGGCGTCGGAGGCCGGGGACACCACCGACACGAGCGAGTTCACCGCCCGGGCCTCCGCCCACAGGTCTCCCTCGCCCCGGGCAAGCCCCAGGGCCTCCTCGAACATGGCCCTGGCGGGGTCGAGCTCGTTCCGCCAGTACGGCACCCACCCGGCCATCAGCAGGGTCCGGGCCACGGTTCGGGGGTCGCCGGAGTCCCGGGCCGCGGCCACGGCCCGGTCGAACAGGTCCTCGGCCCGGTCGACGTCGCCGCGGACGTTCAGCACGATGTCCGCCAGGAAGCGGAGGCCGTGCGCCGGGACCCACGGGTCGTCCCCGCCGATCTCCAGGGCCAGCTCGACCTGTCGCTGGGCCTGTTCGTAGTCCCCCAGCCAGTACCGGGCCTCACCGGCCGAGGACAGGATCCGGGCCTCCTGGGAACCCCACCCCTCGCGGGGGATCAGGGACAGGGCCCGCTCGTACAGGTCGATGGCGGCCCGTGACTCCATCCGCCGCCGGGCGATGTCCCCGGCCCGCTCCAGGGCCGTCTCGGCGCGCCGGGCGGGCTCCCGGTCGGTGGGGTCGAGGTCGAGCGCCGCCACCGCGGCCTCCTCCAGGTGGTAGGCCACCTGCTGGGCGTGCTTCTGGGTGGCGTCCATCTCCTGCACCCCGGCGGCCAGGGCCTCGTGCAAGCGGCGGCGCTCGCGTTTCGACACGCTCTCGTAGGCCACCTCCCGCAGGAGCTCGTGGCGGAAGCGCCACCGGCCGGGCCGCTCGTCGTCGTCGCGGACGATGAGCTCCTCCTCCTCCAGCGTTCGCAGCACGTGGGGGTCGACGTCGGCCACCAGGGCCAGCTTCGACTCGTGGAACGCGCCGCCGGGGAACAGGGAGGCCACCCGGATCAGACGGCGGGCCGGCTCCGACAGGTGGTCGATGCGGGAGGCCACCACGGCCTGGACCGTGGGCGGCAGGAGGTGCTCCGCGGCGGGCCGGCGGAGGTCGTGCTCCTCCCGCTCGTGGAGCAGCATCCCGGTGATCTCCACGATGAAGAAGGGGTTCCCGCCGGCGTGGCGGGCGATCATCTCGGCGGCCCCCTCGTCCAGGGGCTGGCCGGCGGCGGCCGAGGCCAGCTCCCCGGCCTCGGCGAACGAGAGCTGCTCCAGACGAAGGACCAGCGAGTCGGGCACGCCGGCTCCCCAGCCGGGGCGCTGCCTGAGGAGCTCCTCCCGGGCCACCGCCACCACCGCCAGGGGCATGCGGCGGGCTCCCCGGGCCAGTTCCTCGAGCAGGTCCAGCAGGGGCGGCCGGCCCAGGTGGAGGTCCTCCAGGGCCACCACCACGGGGCCGGAGCGGGCCAGGCCCCCTACCAGGGACAGCAGGCCGGCGCGGATCTCGGCGGCCCGGTAGGGCGTGCTCTGCCGGTTCTCCTCGCCCAGCCCCAGCAGCAGGCCGAGACGCGCGGCCACCTGATCGGCCTCGGACGCATCGCAGCACCCCGCCACGAACCCCTCGAGCTCCTTGCGCAGGACGTCCGCCGGGGCGTCCCCCTCCACGCCCAGCCGGCGGCGGACCATCTCGGCCAGTGGGGCGAACGTGGGATCCTCTCCGAACTCGCTGGCCCGGCCCTGGAGCACCTCCGCGTGCTCCGGGACGGCGGCCAGCAGCTCCTGGACCAGCCGGCTCTTGCCGATGCCCGGCTCGCCGACGAGCGTGACCAGGTGAGCGCGGCGCGTCTCCCAGGCCCGCTCGGCCGCTCCCACCAGCAGGTCCAGCTCCCGCCGCCGACCCACCAGGGGGATGGTCCTCCGGGAGGACCTGGGAGAGATGGCTCGCACCGGCCGGGCGGTGATGGGCTGGGCGAACCCCCGGGCCTCCACCCGGCGGGGATCACCGAACTCCGCGGCGTGGCGGGTGAGCTGCCAGGTGGTGTCCCCCACCAGGATCTCCCCGGGCTCGGCGGCCTGCTGGAGACGGGCGGCCACGTTCACCTCGGCCCCCGAGACCATGAACTCCCCGGCGGGGGCGGCGGCCGCGGCCACCGGGCCGGTGTTGATCCCCACTCGCACCCGCAGCGGGGTACCCAGCCGCTCGCCCAGGCGCTCGGCCCGATCCCGGATCTGGAGCCCGGCCCGCACGGCCCGCAGGGCGTCGTCGTCGTGGGCGTACGGAAGGCCGAACACCGCCATGACCGCGTCGCCCACGAACTTCTCGGCCCGGCCCCGCAACGAGACCAGCTCCTCCGAGGCGGCCCGGTAGAACTCCCCCATCACCTCCCGGAGCCGCTCGGGGTCCAGCGAGGCGGCCAGCTCGGTGGACCCGGCCACGTCGGCGAACAGGACCGTGACGACCTTCCGCTCGTCCGCCGCGTCCGGCTCGCCGACCGGAGCGCCGCAGCTGGGGCAGAAGCTCGCCTCGGCCGGGAGGGGGGTCCCGCAGTTCGCGCACAGCTTCTCGGCCACGGGTGCAAGGATACGCGCCCCCACCGACTCCTTTGACTTGACCGGCGGACGGGCGGACCATTCAGGGCGACCCGAGGCGGAGGGGAGGTGGGGAAGGTGACGACGACCGGGGCAGAGGTCCGCGGGGGTCCGGCAGCCGGTGTCACGGCGGGCCGGATCCTGCTCGTTCTTGGCGGGGTGTTGATCATCCTGGGTCTGGCACTGCCGGAGTTCCCAGGATCCTCGTTCATCATGTGCAACGACGAGACGCCGATCTGCGTGGCCACCACGCTCGAACATGGAAGTCCGCTGATCCCGGTGATCATCGCCCTGGCCGCGATCGGTCGCCGCCCCTCGGCTCCCGACTACGCTCGGGGACTCACCCTGGCGGCGGGCATCGGAGCGCTGCTCATCTTCGGCGCCCATCTGGCCTATGCGCTGTTCCGCAGCGACACGCCCGTGGGGCCGGCGGTCTACGCGGGACTGGCGGCTGGAGTGGTGCTGCTGGTCGGCGCCTGGCGCCTACGCGGGCCGGCTTAGCCCGCGGCCGGGCGGAAGCCGCGGATGTCGAGGATGGAGCCGGTGCGCTTGGACTTCGGCTGGAGGACGGCCTCCACGCGCCGGCCGATCTCGAGCGGCTGGTCGTCGAAGTCCACCAGGAAGTGCATCAGCACCGTGTCGGCGCCGTCGAGACGGACCAGGCCCACGGCCGTGGGCTCGTCCAGCGGCTCGCCCTCCACACCCACGTAGCCCACCGTGAACGACTCCACCGTCCCCGCCGGGCCGACCGTGGCGTCGGCCGAGAGCTCGTCGAAGCAACGCTCGCAGAACAAGCGCGCCGGGCAGTAGGTGATGCCGCACGACGGGCAGCGGGAGGCCAGGAAGTCGCCCCGGTCCTTGAGGGCCCGGGCGAACGCCTCCCCGGCCACGCCGGGCGTGTACCGGTGGCGGATCGGCACCTGGCCCTCGTGGAGGATGACGTCGTTGGGGTCGGCCAGCTTCTCGAACACCTAGACGCTCCCTCCCACGTCGGGGCGCGTGCCGTCCCCGCGCTTCGGCGGCGGCGACGCCTGGCGGCGGCCCTTGCGCTCTCCCCCGGTCCGGGCCCCCGGTCGCCGGGGACGGAAGTACCGGATGTCCAGGATCGAGCCCTCCCGCTCCTCCTCCGCCTTCCACACCGCCTCGACCTCCAGCCCCACCCGAACGTCGTCGGGCTTCACCTCGCCGAGCTTGTGCATGATGCCGATCCCCGGGCTGGCGCCGTCGATCTCGATGACCGCCGGGATCTCCGGCTCATCCAGCTTCACCATGTCCCACCGGATGTAGCAGATCGAGAACGTGTTGACCCGCCCGGTGTCCTGCAGCTCCACCCACCGGTCGGTCGGCCGGAAGCATTGCTCGCAGAACATCCTGGGCGGCACCAGGATCCGGCGGCACTCCCGGCACGTGCGGGCCAGGATGCGGCCGTCCTTCAGGCCGCGGAGGAACTCGCTGACGGCGATGCCCGTGTCCCAGGCGTACCGGGCGTCGACGGCGAAGTCCACCGCCCCCACCGCGGACCGGAACGCCTTCTCCGACAGCGAGTGGCCCCCCGTGGTGTAGGGCGGGGTCTGCACGGTCTCCACCGGGGTGGGCATGGGCTGGAGGCGACGGGCCGCCCTCGACGCCGGACCCCTGGACGAGCGCCGCCGCCCCGTCACTTGCCCATCACCACCACGGTGCCCACCTGCATGAGATCACCCCACGCCTGGGCCACGCCCTTCCGGGGATCGCCGGGAACCTGCCGCTTGCCGGCCTGGCCCGAGAGCTGCCAGTACAGCTCGGCGATCTTCATGAGCCCGGCCGCGGCGATCGGGTTCCCCACGCCGAGCAGCCCTCCGGAGGGGCACGACGGCAGGTCGCCGTCCCGGTTCAACACGCCGTCGCGAGCCGCCTCCGGGGCCTTCCCCTTGTCGAACAGCAGGAGCCCCTCCAGGTGGTGCAGCTCCTTGTAGTCGAACGGGTCGTACGGCTCGGCGATGTGGATCTCCTTGCGGGGCTCGTTGATCCCGGCCATCTCGTAGGCCCGCCGGGCCGCGTACTCCACGTAGCGGGGGTAGTACAGGTCGCGGTTGGTCCAGTACGCCGTGTCCAGGTGCCAGCCCACCCCGTCAACCCACACCGGCCTGTCGGTGACTCGCTTGGCCACGTGCTCGGCGGCCAGGACCACGGCCACCGCGCCGTCGGAGACCGGCGAGACGTCCAGGCGCTGCACCGGCCACGCCAGCACCTCCGAGTTCAGGATGTCGTCCACGGTGATGTCGGCCTCACCCAGGAGCGCGGCCGGGTGGTCGGCGGCGTTGCGCTTGTTCTTCACCGCCACCTGGGCGATGTCGCGCTTCTCCAGGCCGTGGACGCTCATGTACCGGTTCATCTCCAGGGCGAAGATCCACAGCAGGTTCGGCCCCAGCGGCCGCTCCAGGATGTTGTCGAAGATCGTGATGAACGCTCCCTGGGCGTGCGGCTGCGTGGAGGACATCTTCTCCTCGGCCACCACCAGGCACGTGTCGAACATGCCCGAGGCCACCTGGTACCACCCCTGGATCGTCACGAACACACCGGTGCCACCGCCCACATAGGTCCGGAGGTACGGCTTGCCGAAGCCGCCGGCCCCGTCGGACAGGTACTCGCCCTTCATGTGGACGCCGTCGAACGCGTCTGGCGCCGTCCCCATGGCCACGCAGTCGATGTCGTCCAGCGTCATCTCGGCGGAGTCGAGCGCGGCCCGGGCCGCCTCCCAGGCCAGCTCCTTGCCGGTCTCCTGGGCCCGTCGGACGAACTTCGTCATCCCCGCTCCCACCACGGCGACCCGCTGCCCCATCCGCTACCCCGCCTCCCACTGGGGGGTCCGCTCGCCGTCGGTCCTCCGGGCGATCTCACTCATGGCGAGCTTCCCCCCCGGACCCCTCGCTCAGGTACTCGATGATGTCGACGCGGTTGCCGTCGGGGTCGAGGAACGAGGCGAATCGCGCGAAGCCCTCCACCTCGCCCATGTGCTCGGCGAACTCCACACCCTTGGCGGTCAGGGCCGCCCGGGCCGCGTCGAGGTCGTCCACCCGGAACATCACGGTTCCACCGGGCTCCGCCGGATGGCCCTGGACGGCGCCGTGGAGAGCGAAGCGCACGCCGCCCGCGTCGAACTCCGCCCACTCGGAGCCGTCCCGGCGCACCAGCGGCAGGCCCAGCACCTCCTGGTAGAACTTCACGGCCCGATCCATGTCGGTGGTCCAGTAGTAGACGTAGTCGATGTGACCGAGCTCGCCGGGCATCAGGCCACCGCCTCGTCGGAGGCGTACAGGGCCACGGCCGCGGTGGTGGTGGGAACGCCCCGCCACGACTGGGCCAGGGCCACGCCGGCGTCCCGGACCTGCCGCTCCCCGGCCTCCCCCCGCAGCTGGAGCACGCACTCCAGCGTCCGGGCCAGGCCGTTGGCCTCGAACAGGTAGCCCTGCCCCAGCGAGCCGCCCGAGACGTTGACCGGCAGCTCCCCGTCGTGGCCGAAGAACCCCTCCTCGAGCATCGGCCCGGCATCGCCGGGCCGGGCCAGCCGCAGGGCCTCGAGGTGCATCAGCTCACGGTACGAGTAGGTGTCGTCGACCTCGGCCAGGTCCACGTCACGGGTGGGGGCAGACGTCCCGGCCATCCGGTAGGCCCGCTCGGCGGCCTTGCCGACGTAGTCGGCCTCGTCCCAGGAGCGGCTCTCGAGCGTGGGGCTGCCCGAGGACCATCCCACGCCCACCACCCACACCGGGGCGTCGGCCAGGTCCCGGGCCCGGTCCTCCGAGGCCAGCACCAGCACCACCGCTCCGTCGGCCCGCCGGGACACGTCCAGCCGCCCCAGCGGCCACCACAGCGGCTCCGAGGCGGCCACGTCGTCAGCCACCAGGTCGGTGGCGTAGGCGGCCAGGGGGTTGTCCAGCGCCCCCCGGCGGTTCTTCTCCACCACCCGGGCGCACTGCTGCTCGGTGGTCCCCGAGACCTCCAGGTACCGGTTCATCTCCAGGCCGGCCACCGCCAGCGGGGACAGGTCGAGGGGGCGGTTCCACACGGGGTCCAGGGCGAACTGGTGGATGTGGCCGAGCGTCAGGATGTCCGACGCCTTGCTGTGTCCCTCCACGGCCACGACCTCGGCGGCCCCGGATCGGATCAGCATCATCGCCGTGGCCACGGCGAACAGCCCGTCGGCGGAGACCGTGTGCACGGGCCGGAGGGCGGCCCCGATCTGGTCGGGGACGTACTCGTCGAAGATGCTGGTGCCCTCCCACAGGTCCTCGGACACGGCCACGAACGAGTCCACGTCCTTGCGGGGGTCGATCCCGGCGTCGTCGTAGGCCCGCACCGCGGCCTCGAACGTCAGCTCCTTGTAGGAGAGGCCCGCGGTGATCGGGGCGAAGCCCGCGTGTCCGACGCCGACGATGGCGACCCGGTCCCCCATCAGCGGCGGCAGTCTAGCAAGGGGGGGTCCGGGGGGGTAGCTCGCCCGGGAGCGAGCGTGCGATGGCCACGGACGGCGAGCGAACCCCCCAGTGGAGGGGGGTCCGGGGCGGCGCACCGGCTACGGCTGGGTGCGCGAGGGGCCCAGCAGCTTCGACCAGTACTCGCGCAGGCGCACGGTGATGGGGCGCTGCCCCCGGGCCAGGGCCCGGAACACCCGGTACATCGGCGTCCCCCGCAGCGCCTCGGCGCGGCCCGGCAGGTCGACCTCCACCCGGACCAGGCCGGGGCCGTCGTGCTCCATGGCCACCCCGCCGTCTCCCAGGAGCTCAATCATGGGCCGGTTCTGCTCGAGCACGTACCCGCGGAACCGCTTGATGCCGTTCTCCAGGGCCACCGCCCCCAGGGCCTCCAGCAGCAGGGTCCCCACCCCCCGGCCCTGGTACTCGTCGATCACGGTGATGGCGGCCTCGGCCACCTCGGGGTCGTCCTCCAGGCGGACGTAGCGGGCCACGCCCACCCCCGGGAGCCCCGGCTCGTCGGCCAGCAGCGCCACATAGGCGAAGTGGTCCACGTAGTCCACCTCGGTGAACTGCCGCAGCATCTCCGGGGTGAGCTCGTCGATCGGTGCCATGAAGCGGCGGTACCGGGACTCCGGCGATAGCCGGGCGAACCCGTCGAGGAACCGCTGCTTGTCCTCGGGCACCACCGGCCGGATGAGCAGCCTGGTCCCGTCGGCCAGGGCCACGGTGGTGGTCCGGCGCTCGATGAACTCCGCGTCCACGACGTTCGCGGTCATGCCCTTCAGGGTACCCGGCCCGGCGGGTTCACCGGCCGGGCCGGGGTGAACATCCGGTAAAGGACGGGTCACACCACCTCGCCGTGGGCGGCGATCCGGGCATACGTCAGCCCAGGTGGGCCACCTCACCGAAGGCCACGGGCTCGGTTCGTCCACCTGCGGCCACCACCAACGCCCCGCGCTCGTCCACCCCCGTGGCCACCCCCTCCACGGTGCGCCCCGAGGTGGTGGTAACCCGGACGCGCCGCCCGATCGTGGCGCACACCTTCGCGTACTCCCCCACCACGCGCCCCACGAACCCCGGCTCCCATGGACGGTAGGCGTTCCGGAAGCCGGTCAGGAACGCCGCCAGCAGCGTGGCCGGATCGGCAGGCCCGCCCTCGGCCGCCAGGCCGGTGGCCACCTCGCGGACGTCCGGCGGCAGGTCGTCCGGCGCGGTGGTCACGTTGACACCGATGCCCAGCACCAGGTGCTCGATGGACCCGGCCCGGACCCGGGCCTCCGGCAGGATCCCCCCCACCTTCTTCTCCCCCACCAGGAGGTCGTTGGGCCACTTGGCCACGACCGGCGCGGGCCGGGCGGCCCGCCCCATCTCCACGGCGGCCAGGAGCGAGATGGCCGCCGCCGCCGCGGGCGGAACCGGGGGCCGGAGCACCACGGAGAACAGCAGGGCAGTTCCCGGCGCATCGGCCCACGAACGGCCCAGGCGCCCCCGCCCGGCGCTCTGGTGCCCGGCGGCGACGACCGTCCACTCCGCCGCGCCCTCCTCGGCCGCCGCCAGGGCGTCGGCGTTCGTCGAGGCGGTCGTCTCCAGGAAGCGCGGCCGAGAGGAGATGCCTGCCTGACTGGTGGCTCGCTCCAGGCTATCCTGGCTCAGCATCGGCCCGGGGACACACGTCGCACACACGGGAGCGTAGCCCGTGGAACGGATCCTGATCGCGAACCGAGGGGAGATCGCCGTCCGGGTGATCCGGACCTGTCGCGAGCTGGGCATCCCCACCGTGGCCATCTACTCGGACGTCGACCGCGACGCCTTCCACGTGGAGCTGGCCGACGAGGCACACCGGGTGGGCCCCCCCACGGCGGCGGAGTCCTACCTCAACATCGGCGCGATCCTGGAGGCGGCCCGGCGGGCCGGGGCCACCGCGGTTCATCCCGGGTACGGCTTCCTGGCCGAGAACCCCGACTTCGCCCGGGCCTGCGCCGAGGCCGGCCTGACCTTCATCGGCCCTCCGCCGGAGGCCATGGAGCGGATGGGCGACAAGGCCGCGGCCCGCCGCGCCGCCGAGCAGGTGGGGGTCCCGGTGGTCCCCGGGATCTCCGAGCCCGTCGGGCCACGGGAGGCGACCGCGGCGGCGGAAGGGGTCGGCTTCCCACTGGCGGTGAAGGCGGCCCACGGGGGCGGAGGCCGGGGGATGCACCTGGTGGCGGACGCCGCACAGCTGGCGGACGCGGTGGAGCGCTCGGCCCGGGAGGCCAAGGCCTACTTCGGCAGGCCCGAGGTCTACTTGGAGCGGTACCTCCCCCGGGCCCACCACGTGGAGGCCCAGATCATCGCGGACACCAGGGGGAACTTCTCGTTCCTGGGAGAGCGCGACTGCTCCCTCCAGCGGAGGTACCAGAAGCTCGTGGAGGAGAGCCCCTCCCCGGTGGTAAACGCCGATCTCCGGGCCCGCATCGGCGAGGCGGCCCTGGCCTTGGCCAAGGAGGCCGGCTACGTGAACGCCGGCACCGTGGAGTTCCTGGTGGAGGACGACGGGTCGTTCTACTTCCTGGAGGTCAACGCCCGGCTCCAGGTCGAGCACCCGGTGACCGAGGTGGTGACCGGGCTCGACCTGGTGCGCCTCCAGATCGAGGTGGCCCTGGGCGAGCGGGTCGACCTCAGCCCCGACCTGCGCGGCCATGCCATCGAATGCCGGATCAACGCCGAGGACCCGGCCGGCGACTTCCTGCCCGGCCCGGGACTGGTCACGCGGTTCCGCCCGCCCGCGGGTCCGTCCGTGCGGGTGGACGCTGGCATCACCGAGGGGCGGCCGGTGCCCGGCGAATACGACTCCCTGTTCGCCAAGGTGATCGTCGGGGGACAGGACCGGGAGGCCGCCCGGCGGAGGATGCTGCGGGCCCTCGACGAGTTCGTCGTCGAGGGCGTCCCCACCACGATCCCCTTCCACCGGTGGGTCCTCGACACCCTGGCGTTCCGCGAGGCCAGCCACACCACCCGGTGGGTGGAGCAGGCCCTGGCGGAAGGCCAGTTCGAGGCTCCCGCCGCCCCGTCCAGGACCGAGCGCGCTCCCGACGGGCGGGCCGCGGTGGTGGTGGTCGAGCTCGAGGGCCGCCGGGTCCCGGTGCGGGTGTGGGGGGACGTCCCGTCTCCGCCCCCGCCGCCGGACGCGGCCGCCCACTCGGCCCACGGCGGACCCGGCGATACGATCGCGGCGCCGATGCAGGGCACGATCCTCCAGGTGATGGTGGAGGAAGGCCAGGAGGTCCAGGCCGGCGACGTGGTGTGCATCCTGGAGGCCATGAAGATGGAGAACCACATCGCCGCCACCACCGACGGCCTGATCACCGCGATCTCGATCAAGCCGGGTGACGTGGTGGACACGGGGCAGACCCTGGTGACGTTAGAGTGACCCCGGCGGCTACCCCCCCGGAGCCCCGTCCGGAGCCCCGTCCATCCCGGGGGGTTCGCTCGCCGGGTGATCTCGAGCACGTCTGGACCTCCGGCGAGCTACCCCCCCGGAGCCCCCCAGCGCTCGCGTCCGGACAGGCGTACCCCGGCCCCCTTGACCCCGTACCGCTTGTTCACCGAGATCAGCACCGCGGTGAGGGGCTCCACGATCCGGGCCATCGACAGGGGCCCGCAGTCCACCCACCGAAGCCCGGGGATCAGGTCCACGAGGCTGCCCACCGAGGCCTTGGCCTCGGCGTCGTCGCCGCACAGCAGCACGTCCGCGTCCACATCGTGCTCCAGGTCCTCCAGGGGCTCCGCACCGACCGACTGGAAGCCGGCCACCATGCGGGCCTCGTCCGGGAGCAGGGCCCGGGCCTGCTCGGCCGCCGAGCCGTGCCACGGCCGCAGGACCTGGGTGGCCCGGCCTCCCACCGCCGTGGCCAGGGGCGTGGTGGTGTCGCACACGATCACCCCCGGGGCCAGGTGGCCCTTCAGCGACCGGTAGATGTCCGCCTGGCCGGCGTACGGCACCGAGACGAACACCAGCTCGGCCCCGGACACGGCATCGGGGTTCTCCCCCCCGGACACGGAGGCGCCCTGGCCCAGCCGCTCGAGCGCCCGCGAGGCCGCCTGGTCGGCGCGCTCCGCCGCCCGGGAGCCGATCACCACGTCGACGCCCTTCGCCCCGAGCCGGAGAGCCAACCCGAAGCCCAGGTCCCCCGTGCCCCCCACGATGGCCACTCGCATGCGGGCCAGGATAGCGCGGGCTCCCCCGGCTACCGGGTGGGGCGGTACTCGCCGACGACCCGGCGGAGGGCGTCGGAGACCTCGCCCAGGGTGGCCCGGGCCTCCAGGGCGTCCCGCATCGGGTACAGGAGGTTGCCGGTCCCCCGGGCGGTCTCCTCGACCGCGGCCAGGGCACGATCCACGGCGGGCTGATCGCGGGCGGCCCGGAGCTTCCGCAGACGGTCGATCTGCCGGTCGATCTGGCCCTCGTCGAGGCGCAGCAGCTCCACCGGTTCCTCCCGGTCCTCGCGGAACCGGTTCACCCCGACCACAACGCGCTCCCCGGATTCCACCTGCTGCTGGATGCGGAAGGCGGCATCGTGGATCTCGTCCTGGATCCATCCGGCCTCGATGGCCGCCACCGCGCCCCCCAGGCCCTCGATCTTCTCCAGGTACTCCTGGGCCCGGGTCTCGATCTCGTTCGTCAGCGACTCCACGAAGTACGAACCCCCCACCGGGTCGGTGGTGTCGGCCACACCGGACTCGTGGGCCAGCACCTGCTGGGTCCGCAGGGCGATCTTGGCCGCTCGCTCCGTGGGCAGGGACAGGGCCTCGTCGAAGGAGTTCGTGTGCAGCGACTGGGTCCCTCCCAGCACCGCCGCCAGGGCCTCCAGCGCCGTGCGCACGATGTTGAGCTCCGGCTGCTGGGCGGTGAGGGTGGCCCCGCCGGTCTGGGTGTGCAGGCGGAGCATGAGCGAACGGGGATCCTTGGCCCCGAACCGCTCCGCCATGATCCGGGCCCACATCCGCCGGGCCGCCCGGAACTTGGCCACCTCCTCGAAGAAGTTCATGTGGCAGGCGAAGAAGAACGACAGCCGGGGGGCGAACTCGTCCACGGCCAGCCCGGCGTCGAGCGCCGCCCGGACGTACGCGGTGGCATTGGCCAGCGTGAAGGCCACCTCCTGGACCGCCGTGCACCCGGCCTCGCGCATGTGGTAGCCGGAGATCGAGATCGTGTTCCACCGGGGGACCCGCTCCCGGCAATAGGCGAACAGGTCGGTGACCAGGCGCATCGAGGGCTTCGGCGGATACACGTACGTCCCCCGGGCGGCGTACTCCTTGAGGATGTCGTTCTGCACCGTCCCGCCGATCCGATCCGGCGACACCCCCTGCTCGTCGGCCACCAGCTCGTACAGCAGCAACAGGATCGCCGCGGTGGCGTTGATCGTCATCGACGTGGTGACCTGGTCGAGCGGGATGCCGTCGAACAGCTGCTCCATGTCCTCGATCGAGTCGATGGCCACCCCGGTCCGGCCCACCTCTCCCTGGGCCCGGGGGTGGTCGGAGTCGAACCCCATCTGGGTGGGGAGGTCGAACGCCACCGACAGGCCGGTCTGGCCGTGGTCGAGGAGGTAGCGGAACCGGCGGTTGGTCGCCTCGGCGCTGCCCATCCCGGCGTACTGCCGCATCGTCCACAGCCGGCCCCGGTACATCGACGGGTAGATGCCTCGCGTGAACGGGGGCTCGCCGGGCCTGCCCAGATCCCGCCCCGGATCGAACCCCGCAAGGTCCTCCGGCCCGTACAGCGGGCCGATCTCGATGCCGGCGTCGGTGCGGCGGCGGTCGGGGTCGTCGGCCATGGACGCCTACAGGCTACCCGACCACGTTCGTGGGAAGAGCCGAGCGGCTACGGGCAGGCGACGGGGCCCTCGGTCCCCGCGCAGCGCCGATCGGCGGCCAGCTGGAGGGACCTGGCGGCCAGCGACTCGGCCGAGGGGTCATCGCCCGGCTTGCCGTTGCCCAGCAGGTTCACCAGCTGCCACGGGTCGGCCGTCAGGTCGTAGTACTCCACGAACGTGGTGGTGGTCCCGTCGTCCTCGTAGTACTCGGTGTACTGGAAGCTCGTGGTGATCGTGGACGCCCACGTGGGTGACTTCCCCTTCCCCTCCCGCCAGTATTCCAGCAGCAGCCGCTCCCGGAGCCCGGACGAGAACAGGGACCTCCCGTCCATGGCCTTCCCCGGGTCCGGGGAGACCCCCGCGGCCTCCAACACCGTGGGAGCGATGTCGATGTTCGCCACCAGCCCCGGCCGGGCCTCGCCCTCCGGCAGGTGGCCCGGCCAGCGGAGGTACAGCGGCACCTCCACCGAGGGCAGGTACGGGAGCCGCTTGTCGAGCCATCCGTGCTCCCGCCACAGGTAGCCGTTGTCCGACACGAAGATCGCCAGGGTGTTCCCCCGTTCCCCCAGTGCACCGAGGTCCGCCATCACGCCCTCCACCAGGTCGTCGACGGCCATCAGCGACCGGAGCTGCTTGGCCCGCACCTTGGCGGCGCGGTGGTTCGGCACCCATCGGTCCTGGACGAACGGGGGCTTGTCGGAGCGGTTGCGCTCCCTGACCGCGGGGCTCTTGTTCCACGGCGGCACGGGGGCGTGCTTGTGCCGGGTGGCCGGGGTGGCCGGACGGTGAGGGGCGTGGGGGGCCACGAACAGCAGCCACGGCCGGTCGTCCTCGGCCTCGAAGTCGTTGAGGAAGTGTCCCACCTTCCGGCCGAGGAAGTCGGTGGAGTAGCCGGGCACGGTGCGGGGCTTGCCGTTCACGTTGAACGTGGAGTCGAAGTAACCCCGGTTGAACACGGCCCACCGGTCGAAATGAGGCGGATCCACGGACAGGTCCCAGCCGTTGAAGTACTTGCCGGCGATCCCGGTCTGGTAACCGGCGTCCCGGAGGGAGCGCTGGAGGGTGGTCTCGGGATCCAGTCCCTCACCGCCGTTGTTCGACTGGACGCCGTGGTTGTGGGCGTAGCGGCCGGTGAAGATGGACGCCCGGGAGGGGCAGCACAGCGGGGTGGTGACGAAGGCGTCGGGGAACCGGAGCCCGCGCTTCCGGAACCAGTGCCGGGTCGACGGCATCACCGACAGCGAACCCGCCCGCTGGTCGTCGGTGACGATCACCAGGATGTTGGGGGGCGGGGCCGAGGCCCCCTGCCCCCTGGCGGGCTGGTCGATGGGGCCGGCGGCGGCAACGGCCGAGGCCAGGACCACCGAGACGGTGATGGTGCGAGGGGGACGGATCCGGCGCATGTCCGGGCACCCTAGTGGGTTCCGGGCACGTTGGGAAGACCGCCAGGGGTGATTTGCTAGACTCTCGCCGCCTACCAGGAGGTGCACGTGGCGAGGCGCACGTCCGAGCTCGGGCCCCTGTACAAGGGGAGCCCCACGGGACAGTGGTCATGGATCGCCCACCGGGTCACGGGCGTGGGCGTCCTGCTGTTCCTGTTCGCGCACATCATCGACACCGCCCTGGTCGGCTGGGGACCCGACGCCTACAACCGTGTGGTGGCCGTCTACCACCACCCGATCGTGCAGATCATGGAGCTGGGGTTGGTGGGGGCGGTCATCTACCACGCCCTCAACGGCGTGCGGATCATGATCGTGGACTTCTGGCCGAAGGCCGCCCTCCGCCAGGCCGAGCTGATGTGGGTGACGATGGTCCTGTTCGTGGGGTCCATGGCCCCCATCACCTACCTGATGGGACGCCGGATCATCGAGGCCATCTTCGGATGACCACCCCCCGGGAGCCCGCCTGATGGCCGTCACCACGCGGCCCACCTCCGCGGCCGCTCCCGGGGCCGAGCGCCGCTCGGGGTTCGAGCTGTGGTCGTGGCTGTTCATGCGGCTGTCGGGGATCCTGCTGCTGTTCCTGGCGGTGGGCCACGTGCTGATCATGCACGTGCTGGAGACCGGCGTGGAACGGGTCGACTTCGACTTCGTGGTGGAGCGGTGGTCCAGCCCCTTCTGGCGCACGTGGGACTGGATGCTGCTGTCCCTGGCGCTGCTCCACGGCCTGGCGGGGATGCGGGTGATCATCCTCGACTACGTGCGCCGCCCCGGGGCCCGGCTGGCGTGGAACTGGCTGTTCGCCACGGTGGGGTTCACGCTGTTCGTCCTGGGCACGATCATCGTGTTCACCTTCGACCCCACCCGGTTCACCTCATGACCGGATGACCACCACGCACGTCTACGATGCGGTGATCGTCGGGGCCGGCGGGGCCGGGCTGCGAGCCGCCCTGGAGGCCTCCGGCCAGGTCCGCACCGCGGTGATCTCCAAGCTGTACCCCACCCGCTCCCACACGGGCACGGCCCAGGGGGGGATGTGCGCGGCCCTGGGCAACGTGGAGGAGGACTCGCCCGAGTGGCACGCCTTCGACACCGTCAAGGGGGGCGACTACCTGGTGGACCAGCCGGCGGCCACCCTCATGGCGGAGGAGGCCGTGGACCGGGTCATCGAGCTGGAGCACTGGGGGTTCCCGTTCAACCGGACCCCCGAGGGCAAGATCGACCAGCGGCGGTTCGGGGGGCACACCCGCAACCACGGCGAAGCGCCGGTGCGGCGGGCGTGCTACGCGGCCGACCGGACGGGGCACATGATCCTGCAGACCCTGTACCAGCAGTGCATCAAGAACGACGTGCGGTTCTTCAACGAGTTCTACGTCCTGGACCTCCTCGTAGCGGGTGGCCGCACCGCGGGGGTGGTGGCCTACGAGCTGGCCACCGGGGAGCTCCACGTGTTCCGGGCCACGTCCGTCCTGTTCGCCACCGGGGGCTACGGGAAGATCTTCAAGGTCACCTCGAACGCCCACACCCTGACCGGCGACGGGATGTCGGTGTGCTACCGGCGGGGCATCCCCCTGGAGGACATGGAGTTCTTCCAGTTCCACCCCACCGGCATCTACAAGATGGGCATCCTGATCTCCGAGGCCGTCCGGGGGGAGGGCGGCATCCTCATCAACCACGACGGCGAGCGGTTCATGGAGCGCTACGCCCCCACGATCAAGGACCTGGCCCCCCGGGACATGATCTCCCGGGCGATCTACCAGGAGATCAAGGAGGGGCGCGGGGTCGACGGGAAGGACTACGTCCACCTCGACGTGCGCCACCTGGACCCCGAGGCGGTCGAGAAGAAGCTCCCCGACGTCACCGAGTTCGCCCGCATCTACCTCGGCGTGGAGCCGCTGGAAGAGCCGGTGCCGATCCAGCCCACCGCCCACTACGGCATGGGGGGCATCCCCACGGACGTGGACGGCCGGGTGGTGGTGGGCGAGTCGGAGGAGCCGGTGCCCGGGCTGTACGCCGCCGGGGAGTGCGCGTGCGTGTCGGTGCACGGCGCGAACCGGCTGGGGACGAACTCGCTGCTCGACATCATCGTGTTCGGGCGCCGGGGTGGGCTGGACATGGCCCGCTACGCCCAGGAGGCGGGCCTGCCGAACCTGCCCGGGCGGGCCGAGGCGGAGACCGAGGCGCAGCTCCGCTCCCTGCTGGATGCCTCCGGCGGCGACAACTTCGCCGACATCCGCGACGAGCTCCAGGAGCAGATGTTCGACCTGGCCGGCGTGGTCCGCGGGGAGGAGGGCCTGCGCAAGATGCAGGAGCAGCTCCCGGCGCTGCGCGAGCGCTTCGGACGAGCGGTGGTCCAGGACAAGGGCAAGGTCTACAACACGGACCTCATGGAGGCGTGGGAGCTGGGGTGCCTGCTCGACTGCGCCGACACCCTGGTGGCCGCGGCCCTGGCCCGGGACGAGAGCCGGGGCGGACACTACCGGGAGGACCATCCCCTCCGCGACGACGAGCACTGGCTCCGCCACTCGCTGGCGCATCGACAGGATGACGGTTCGGTCCGGCTCGAGTACAAGCCGGTGAAGATGGGTCCCTACGTCCCGATGGAACGGAAGTACTGATGGAGACCATCGCCCACGACATCGTCATCGTGGGGGGCGGGGCCGCCGGGCTCCGGGCCGCCATCGCCGCCGCGGAGGTCTGCCCGGAGCTCTCCATCGCCCTCGTCTCGAAGGTCTACCCGATGCGGAGCCACACCGTGTCCGCGGAGGGCGGGGCCGGGGCGGCCATCGGGGGGGACGACAGCGTGGACCTCCACGCCTTCGACACGATCCGGGGAAGCGACTACCTGGCGGACCAGGACGCCGTGGAGGCGTTCGTGGCCGAGTCCCCGGGGGAGATCGTCCGGCTCGAGCACTGGGGGTGCCCCTGGAGCCGGGAGCCCGACGGACGGCTGGCCGTCCGGGCCTTCGGCGGGATGAGCGTGAACCGGACCGTGTTCGCCGCCGACAAGACCGGGTTCCACCTCCTCCACACGCTGTTCCAGACCTCCCTGAAGAACGAGCTGATCGTTCGCCACGACGAGTTCTTCGTGACCACGCTCCTGGTGGAGGACGGGCGGTGCGCGGGAGTGGCCGCCATCGACCTCCGGGACTCCGAGGTCAGGTGCATCACCGCCAAGGCGGTGATCCTGTGCACCGGAGGGTGCGGGCGGGTCTTCCCGTTCACCACGAACGGGGCCATCAACACCGGCGACGGGATGGCCCTGGCGTACCGGGCCGGAGTCCCCCTGGAGGACATGGAGTTCGTCCAGTACCACCCCACCGGCCTCCCGGGGACCGGGATCCTCATGACCGAGGCCTCCCGAGGCGAGGGAGGCTACCTGGTGAACAAGGAAGGGAGGCGGTTCCTCGAAGACTACATCCCCTCGAAGATGGAGCTGGGGCCCAGGGACATCCTGTCGCGGGCCATCATCCAGGAGATCGAGAAGGGCCACGCGTTCGACGGCCCGTACGGGGAGTATGTCCACCTCGACGTCCGCCACCTCGGGGAGGAGACCATCGACGACAAGCTCCCGTTCGTCCGGGAGCTGGCCCGGAACTTCGTGGGGATCGACCCGGCGTACGAGCCGATCCCGGTCCGGCCGGTGGTCCACTACCAGATGGGAGGTGTGGACACCGACCCGGTCGGCCGGACCAGCCTCCCGGGGCTGTACGCGGCCGGGGAGGCCGCTTGCGTGAGCATGAACGGGGCGAACCGGCTGGGGTCGAACTCGCTGAGCGAGTGCCTGGTGTTCGGGGCCCGGGTGGGCAGGCAGGCCGCGGAGGACGCCCTCGACGCCAAACCGCCGCCGGGAGATCCCGTCAAGATGCTGGCCCAGGCGGAACAGGACCGGCTCCTCGCCTCCTACCTCGAGAAGGAAGGCGGCCGGGAGCGGATCGGAGCGATCCGCCGGGACCTCCAGGTCGCCATGGAGACAGGAGCGGGGGTGTTCCGGACCGAGGAATCGCTCAAGGAGGCCGTGGAGGCGGTTGGGGCGCTGCGGGAGCGGTATCGGGACGTGACCCTGGACGACCGGGATCGGGCGTTCAACACCGAGCTGGTGGCCGCCCTCGAGCTCGACAACATGCTCGACGTGGCCGAGACGATCGTGACGTCGGGGCTCGAGCGGCGCGAGTCGCGGGGATCTCACACCCGGCGCGACTACCCAGAGCGCGACGACGACCGGTTCCTCAAGCACAGCCTGGCGTTCTCCGGGCCGGAGGGGCCCCGGATCGAGTACGGCAACGTCACGATCACCCGGTGGCCG
Organism: Actinomycetota bacterium; assembly: GCA_050692985.1. Taxonomy (GTDB): domain Bacteria; phylum Actinomycetota; class UBA4738; order UBA4738; family CALAEC01; genus JBOGVZ01. The sequence continues at coordinate 39,321 of JBOGVZ010000073.1, read as the reverse complement.
CCGGCGGAACGGGCATACTGATACCCATGGCCGAGGCGACGACGACCCTGGAGGTGGCCCGGTACCGCCCGGAGCATGACCCCGAGCCATACCACGACCGGTTCGAGGTCCCCTTCCGGGAGGACATGGTCGTCCTCGACGCCCTGAACCACGTCAAGGATGAGATCGACGGGAGCCTGACGTACCGCTGGTCGTGCCGGATGGGCGTGTGTGGGTCCTGCGGGATGATGGTGAACGGGGTGCCCAGGCTCACCTGCTCGACGTTCCTGCGGGAGTTCCATCCGGCCCCCGTGGTGGTCGAGCCCTTGGAGAACTTCCCTGTGATCCGGGACCTCGTGGTGGACATGACCGACTTCCTGGAGAAGCTGCGGGAGGTCAGGCCCTGGGTCATCCGGGACCGGGAGGGCCGGATCGAGGAGGGGGAGTACCTGCAGACCCCCGAAGAGGTCGACCGCTACAAGCAGTTCAGCATGTGCATCAACTGCATGCTGTGCTACGCGGCCTGTCCGGTGTACGCGCAGGACCCGGAGTTCCTCGGTCCGGCGGCCATCGCCCTGGCCCGGCGTTACGACCTGGACTCCCGGGACCAGGGCCGGGCCCAGCGTGACGAGGTCCTCGGGCTGGACACCGGGATCTGGGACTGCACCTTCGTCGGGGAGTGCTCGGTGGTGTGTCCGAAGGACGTGGACCCGGCGGCGGCGATCCAGCGAACCAAGGTGTCAACGACCACCCGGGCCATGCTGGCAGCGGTGTGGCCGTTCGGGGGCCGGACGTGACCGACATCCCGGAGCGCGGGCCGCTGAGGGCCGAGGAGCGCCGCTATCCGGTCTACGTGAGGAGGCCTTCGCGGACGTGGTGGCTTCGCACCGGCGCGTACCGCCGGTTCGCGCTCCGGGAAGCGACCGCGGTGTTCGCCGGGGCGTTCTCGGTGATCCTTCTCTTGTTCCTTTCCGCCCTGTCCCGCGGCCCCCAGGCGTACGAGGCGTTCCTCCGGTGGGTCCGGCTGCCGGGGATCGTGGCCCTGTCCGCAGTCATCCTGGTGGCCACCGTGTACCACGCGGGCACCTGGCTCCGCCTCACGTCGCACATCCTGGTCGTGCGACTGGGCCCGCGAGTGGTGCCCCGGAAGGTGGTGACCGGCGGGCTCGTGGCGCTGTGGGTGATCGTTTCCGCCGTGGTCGCCTACTTCACCGTCTGGTCCTGACGATGCGGGACGGCGACCGGCAGACGAGGGGCGGCCTGTCCGTGGGCGAGGTCCTCGCCGACTCGGAACGGAGGGAGGTCAAGCCCGGGGAGCGGCCCGACCTGCACCTCACCATCCCCCCGAAGGAGCTCCTGTTCTGGGCCCTCTTCTCCGCGGGGGGGATGGTGGCCGCCTTCCTGATCCCGGTCACCGTGGCCATCCTGGGAATCGCCTTCGCCGCGGGCTGGCTCCCCGACCACGCCCTGTCCTACGAGCGGGTCCTGGGCCTCGTGCGCCATCCCCTGGCCAGGATCTACCTGGGGGTCCTCGTCGTCATGCCACTCTATCACTGGGCCCACCGGTTCCGGTACGCGGTCCACCACCAGCTCGGGGTGCGGGGATGGAGGTCCCTCGTGGCCACGCTGTGCTACGGCACTGCCGTTGTGGGCACGGCGCTCACGGTGTGGGTCCTCCTCCGGATCTGATGGGGACGACGCCGGACCCTCGATACGATCTCCGGCGGCATCTATCCTGGATCCCATGGAGCTGACCCTTCGGATCCGACGCTATAACCCCGAGGTCCGCCAGGACCCCTGGTGGGACGAGTTCACCGTCGACGTGGAGCCCTCGGACCACGTGCTGGAAGCCCTTCACGAGGTCAAGTGGCGCCACGACGGCACCCTGGCCCTGCGGCGGTCGTGCGCCCACGGCATCTGCGGCTCCGATGCCATGGTGATCAACGGGCAGAACCGCCTGGCCTGCCGGGTCCTGGTCAAGGACGTGGCCCCCAAGGTGACCGTGGAGCCGATGCGGGGCCTCCAGCCGCTCAAGGACCTCATCGTGGACATGGAGCCCTTCTTCGAGGGCTACAAGAAGATGCTCCCCTACCTGATCAACGACGAGGACGCCGGCCCCCGGGAGCGCCTCCAGTCGCCGGAGGAACGCGAGCGGTACGACGACACCACGAAGTGCATCCTTTGCGCGGCGTGCACCACCTCGTGCCCGATCTTCTGGGGCGACGAGGTCTACGTGGGGCCGGCCGCCATCGTCAACGCCCACCGGTTCATCTTCGACTCGCGCGACCGCGGCGCCCGGGAGCGGCTGCGGATCCTGGGCGAGAAGACCGGGGTGTTCCGGTGCCGGACCACGTTCAACTGCACCGAGGCCTGCCCCCGCGGCATCAAGGTCACCCTGGCCATCCAGGAGGTCAAGCGGGCCATCATGTTCGACCGCCTCTAGGTCTGTGGGGTCCTTCGGGCCGTTTCCTCCCTCCCTCGAACGGGTACCACCGAAGGGAAGGAAGGAGGCGAACATGCCCCAGCAAGCGTGGAGCCAGAAGCGCGAGCGCCAGTACGAGAAGGTCAAGAGCAGCGCCCGGAAGCGTGGGGCCGGGGTGAAGCGGGCCAGGGAGATCGCCGCTCGCACGGTGAACAAGGCGAGGGCCAGGGCCGGGGAGGCCCGGCAGCGGACCCGGACCTCGATGGCGGGCCCGTCGTCCGGCCGGCGGGGAGGGCTGCGGTCGGGAACCCGTCGGCCGCGGGGCCGCACCAGGGACCAGCTCTACAGCGAGGCCCGGCGACTGAACGTCAGCGGCCGCTCCAAGATGAACAAGGAGCAGCTCAGGCGGGCGGTCGACCGCAAGAAGGCCTCGTAGCCCCGCGGGGGCCGGGTGTGGACGGAGCGGCTTCGGCCGCTCCGTCCGGCGTCATGGCTTGAACGACGCCTTCGGGGACCACAGGCTCTCGATGTCCCCCTCCTGGGAGCGAGCCCGCAACGAGTACTTCTTGCCCTTCTTCACCGTCACCGGCTTCCCGTTCTTCCCGAACACTGCCTTGAAGCCGCTGACGTTCTTCTTCCAGTTCTTCCACTTCCCGGTGCCGACCTTGTACTGGACGTCGAACACCGACCCCGTTTCCGTGGAGGTCGACGCCCACCGCACGGTGAAGGGGAGTCCCGGCGGCTTGGCCAGGATCTTGGGCTTCACCTTGACCAGGCCGTCCATGCCGCCGGCCTGGCTCCCGTGGACCTCGCAGAAGTAGTGGAACTTCCCCGCCGAGAATTTCACGGTGAAGTCGATCGGTCCGGGGCTGGGAGCCCCGCTCCGGAAGAGCTGCCCGTCCTCCTGGACGTTGTGGGGGTTCCCGACCAGCGTCCGCGACCAGTGCACCGAGTCCCCGACCTTCCCGGATACGTCGTGAGGATCGAAGAGGTTGTCCTGCACCGAGACCTCATGGGTGGTGGCCGCGCCTCCGACCGTCGAGGCGAGCAGCGTGAAGAGCAGAGCGAACGGCAGCACGGCGGGCACGCGCATCCTGACCCTCCCTCGATCGGGCTCCCCTGGATTGTAGGGGCTCCCCCGGAAAAAGGTGACGCGGATCTGTGGCCGGGAGGACCCTGCTAGCCTGCCGGCGTGGCCCACCGCATCACGTTGGTCCCCGGGGACGGCATCGGCCCGGAGGTGGCCGCCGCCACCCGCGCCGTGGTGGACGCAACTGGGGTGGAGGTCGACTGGGACGTCCAGGAGGCGGGAACGGCCGCCATCGCCTCCGAGGGAACGCCGCTCCCCCAGCGGGTGCTCGACTCGATCCGCCGGAGCGGCGTGGCCATCAAGGGCCCCATCACCACCCCGGTGGGCTCGGGGTTCCGCAGCGTGAACGTGGCCCTCCGGCAGGAGCTCGACCTGTTCGCCGCGGTCCGGCCCTCCCGCCACTTCACCGGCGTCCCCACCCGGCACCCCGGTGTGGACCTGGTGGTGATCCGGGAGAACACCGAGGACCTGTACCAGGGCATCGAGTTCGAGCGCGGCTCGGAGGAGACCGCCCGCCTGCGCCAGCTTCTGCTGAAGCTGGCCGGCTACCGGGTCCCGGACGACGCGGGGATCACCCTCAAGCCGATCTCGGTCTCGGGCACCCGCCGGATCGTCCGCTTCGGTCTGGAGTACGCCCGCCTCCACGGCCGCCGGAAGGTCACCGTGGGCCACAAGGCCAACATCATGAAGTTCTCGGACGGCGTGTTCCTCCAGACCGCCCTGGGGATCGCCGCCGCCGAGTACCCCGACGTCATCGAGGTGGAAGCCATGCACGTGGACGAGCTGGCCATGTGGCTGGCCTGGGAGCCCGAACGCCTCGACCTCCTGCTGCTCCCGAACCTCTACGGGGACATCGTCTCGGACCTGTGCGCGGGCCTGGTCGGGGGGCTGGGGCTGGCCCCGGGAGCCAACCTCGGGTGGGACCACGCGGTGTTCGAGCCGGTCCACGGCAGCGCGCCCGACATCGCCGGGAAGGGGGTGGCCAACCCCCTGGCCATGGTCCTCACGGCGGCGCTCATGCTGCGGCACCTCTCCGAGGATCACGCGGCCCGGCGGATCGAGGAGGCGGTGGAGAGCCTGCTGGCCGAAGGTTCGCCCCGCACCCCGGACATGGGGGGGACGGCCACCACGGAGGAGGTGGCCCGGGACCTGGCCCGGCGCGTGGGTGGCTAGCCCTTCGGTCCGGGGCCCCGACCGGGGCCCTCACGGAAGACCTGTCAACACCCCGGCTCACCGTAGTGCCCGCAGCACCCCCGCCCCTCCGTGAGCATCCGCTTCAGGGCCCTGCTGCGGTTCACCACGGTGAGGCGGACCTTCTCCGGGGCGGGGGCCTCGTACTCGGCCCAGTTCGTGAAGAACTCCCGCACGTACCGTCCCAGCGAGCGCATACCAACCCTTCCTCCCGGGGGCCCCGTCCACCTCGCGGACGGCCCTGGCGCCCCGATTCTACGGCCCCCTACGATGGGCGGGCCGTGTTCACGAAGAGCGCCCGATTCTACGACGCCCTGTACGCCTGGAAGGACTACGGGGGCGAGGTCGAGAGGCTCCGGGCCCTCATCGAGGACCGGGGCGCCGGGGCCCGCACGCTGCTCGACGTGGCCTGCGGGACCGGGAAGCACCTGGAGCTGCTGGCGGCCCACTACGAGGTCGAGGGGCTCGACGTGGATGAGCGGATGCTGGGCATCGCCCGGGAGCGCCTGGCGGCCATCCCCCTGCACCGGGGGAGCTTCGTGGACTTCGACCTGGGCCGGACGTTCGACGTGGTGACCTGCCTGTTCAGCTCGATCGCCTACGCCGGGGACCGGGAGCACCTGTCACGGGCGGTAGGGACCATGGCCCGCCACGTGGGCTCCGGGGGGCTGCTGATCGTGGAGCCGTTCTTCACCCCGGAGGCGTTCGAGCCGGGGAACCCCTGGGCCATCTTCGTGGACCGGCCGGACCTGAAGATCGCCCGCATGGACGTGCCCACCGTGGAGGGACGGCTCGCTCGGGTCCAGTTCCATTACCTGGTGGCCACGCCGGAAGGCGTCACCCACTTCACCGAGCCGCACGTCCTCGGGCTGTTCACCGTGGAGGAGCACCTGGAGGCCTTCCGGGCCGCCGGGCTGGAGGTCGAGCACGACCCCGAGGGGCTGATGGGCCGGGGCCTGTTCGTGGGCCGACGCCCCTGAGCCCGATACATGGCAAGCATCGAAGGCCACCCTCCTGGGTAGGATGACGTGGACCCGCCCCGCGGGAGTGAGGAGGCACCCGAGATGCGGTCGACCCTGGACGCGCCGGAGATCGCTCGACGCTCCCGTGGCCGGGCCCGGAGGATCGTGCTGGCCGTGGCCGCCGCGGTGGCCCTGGCCCTGGCCGCCATCCCCTCCCAGTCCCTGGCCCAGACCACCACGATCCAGCCGGGAGCCTCGATCATCAACGAAGGGGGCGGGCAGTGCACCCTGAACTGGGTGTACGACGGCACCGGCGCCCACGCCGGGACCGTCTTCGTGGGCACGGCGGCCCACTGCGTGGACCGGGTCGGCGAGCGGATCACCCTCCAGACGGGCACCTTCGGCAGCCCCATCCTGGTGATCGGCGAGGTGGCGTTCATCTCCTCAAACCTGGATTACTCGCTGATCCGGGTGTTCGAGGAGAACCTGTCCCTGGTGGACCCGGCCATGAAGGGCCACCCGAACATCCCGACCGGGGTGTCCACCACCCAGACCGCCGGGGTCGGCGACCTGGTGCAGTTCTCCGGGAACGGGGTGGGGTTCCACGCCACCACCCTCACCCAGGAGGAGCGCGTGGGGGTGCTGCACTTCAACGACGGGACCGAGTGGAGCGCCCTGGGACCGGTGAGCTTCGGGGACTCCGGGGGCCCGGTGGGCGACATCACCGACGGGAACAAGGCCCTGGGGATCGTCACCGTCCTGTGCGTGGGCATCCCCTGCTCGGGGGCCGGCGGGGTGTCGCTGGAAGGCCTCCTCCTGAACGCGGCCTCGTTCGGGTTCACCGTGACCGTGCGGACCGTGTGAGGCGCCCGGGGACGGGCGGGCGGGCGATGCCGCCCGGCCTGGGGGGCGCCTAGGACAGGGCCCCGAGGTCCGCGCAGCGGGTGCGGATGCCCTCGGCGGCCTCGCGGAGCGCGGCCAGGGTGTCCTCGTCGAGGTCCAGCTCCACGATCTCCTCGACGCCCCGGCGGCCCAGCCGGGCCGGCACCCCCAGGTACACGTCGCTGATCCCGTACTCCCCGGTGCACCAGGCGCACACCGGGAGGACCTCGGGGCCGTCCCCCGCGATGGCCGCCACCATCTGGGTGACCGAGGCGGCGGGCCCGTGGTAGGCGCTGCCCTTCTTCAGGTAGCCGACGATCTCCGCCCCGGCGTCCCTGGTGCGGGCGTACAGGCGCTCCAGGGTCTCGTCGTCCACCAGCTCCCGCAGCGGCCTCCCGTCCACCCGGGCATGATGCGGGAGCGGCACCATCGACTCCCCGTGGGAGCCCAGGGTCATGGCCTCGACCACCTTCGGCGAGACCGCTAGCTCCTCGGCGATGAAGTGCTTCAGCCGCCCCGAGTCCAGCGTCCCGGCCATCCCCATGACCCGGTTCCTGGGGAACCCGGTGACCTCCGCAGCCAGGAACGTCATCTCGTCGAGGGGGTTCGACACCACGATCACGATGGCGTCCGGCGACCCGTCCCGAACCTTCCCCGCGGCATCGCGCATGATCTCCGCGTTCTTCTCCAGGAGGTCCATCCGGCTCATCCCCGGCTGTCGGGGCAGGCCCGCGGTGATCACCGCCAGGTCCGAGCCCGCGGTGTCGCCGTAGTCGTTCGTCCCCCGCAGGACCGGCTCGAACCCGTCCACCGCGGCGGCGTGGTTCATGTCCAGGGCCAGCCCCTGGGGGAGCCCCTCGACGATGTCGATCATCCACACCTCGTCGGCCAGCTCCCGCTGGGCCACCCGGAAGGCGGTGGTGGAGCCGACGAAGCCGCTGCCCACGACGGTCACCTTCATCTGGATCCTCCGCTCGACGGGGTCCGAACCCGGGTCATCCTACCGAGGCCGCGCCGTGGTGGGCGAGCGCGCCGGCTCACGCCAGTCGCACCAGCGCCGTGACCGCTGCCGCGGCCACCACGACCACCAGGACCGGGGCCCGCAGCAGCAGGGCCCCCACCGCGGCCACCAGCCCGGCGACCCGGGCGTCGACCACGAGCCCGCGGTCGGCACCGAACACCTGGGTGACCACCAGCGCGGCCAGCAGGGCCGGGGCCAGGAGCCTCACCACCCCCTGGATCCGCCTGGACAGCGGACGCCCGCCGAGGAGCACGGGTCCCAGGGCCTTGATGGCGACCGTGGCCGCCCCCACGCCCGTGACCACCAGCCACGCCTCGGTCATCGTCGGCGGATCCCCGCCAGGCAGGCGAGCGAGGCGGCGATGATCGGGACCCCCGGGGGCGCCACGGGCATCAGGGCCAGGGCGATGGCCGCTCCGGCCAGGGCGGCGACCACCGCCCGGCCCTCGCGGACCTGCGGCCACAGCAACGCCAGGAACAGCGCGGGAAAGGCGGCATCGAGGCCCAGGGCGTCGGGATCGCCCAGCACGGCCCCGCCCAGCGCACCCACCGCCGTCGACCCGACCCAGGCGACGTACAGGACCACCCCCGACCCGATCAGCCGCCCCAGGTCGAAGCGGCCGTCGCGCCCCCCGGAGATCGCCCAGGACTCGTCGACGATGAGCTGGGCGGCCAACAGGCGCCGCCAGGCCGGTCCCCGGAACACCGGTGCGATCGAGATCCCCATCGGGCCGTAGCGAGCGTTGAGCAGGACCGCCGCGGCCACCGCCGCCCCGACCGCGCCACCGGCCTCCAGGATGCCGGCCGCGGCGAACTGGGCCGAGCCGGCGAAGGTCGTGGCCGACATCACCACCGGCGGCAGGGCTCCCATGCCCGCCGCCCTGGCCAGCAGGCCGAAGGAGATGCCGAACCCCGCCACGGCCACCATGAACGGGAGGGTCGCCCGTGCGCCCTGACGGAACCGGGACCTCACTCGCTCCGCCACGGCCCACAGGGTATCGGCGGGACGCCGCCCTGCCCGAGGTGGCTAGGCCCCTTCCTCGAGCTTCCGGATCACCGCATCGGCGACCTCGGAGGTGCCGACCGCGGTGGGGTCGTCGCGGGTGGGCTTCATGTCGTAGGTGACGTCCTTGCCTTCCTCGATGACGTCGGCCAGGGCTCGCTCCAGGCGGCCCGCGGCGTCGCGCTCGTCGAGGTGACGGAGCATGAGCATGCCCGAGAACATCATGGCCATGGGGTTGACCTTGTTCATGCCCCTGTACTTGGGCGCGCTCCCGTGGGTGGCCTCGAACACCGCGGCCGTGTCGCCGATGTTGCCGCCGGGCGCCACCCCCAGGCCGCCGATCAGGCCGGCGCACAGGTCCGAGATGATGTCGCCGTAGAGGTTCGGCAGGACCAGCACGTCGTACTCCTCGGGCCGGGACACCAGCTGCATGGCCAGGTTGTCGACGATGCGGTCCTCGAACTCGACGTCGCCATACTCCTCGGCAACCTCGCGGGCCGTGGCCAGGAACAGGCCGTCGGAGAACTTCATGATGTTCGCCTTGTGCACCGCGGTGACCTTCTTCCGCCCCTCGCGGCGGGCGTAGTCGAAGGCCCACCGCACGATCCGCCGGGTCCCGGTCACGGAGATCGGCTTCACGGAGATCCCCGAGTCCTCACGGATGCGGGCGGCGCCCAGGTCGGCGATGAAGTCGATCAGCTGCTTGGCCTCGGGGGTACCCTGCTCGAACTCCACGCCGGCATACAGGTCCTCGTGGTTCTCCCGGCAGATGACCACGTCCACGTCCTCGTACCGAGACCGGACGCCCGCGTAGGACTTGCACGGGCGGAGGCAGCAGTACAGGTCCAGCTCCTTCCGCAGCGCCACGTTCACGCTCCGGAACCCCGTCCCCACCGGTGTGGTGATGGGCCCCTTGATGGCCACCCCGCTCTGGCGGATCGAGTCCAGGACGTGGTCCGGCAGCGGCGTGCCGTACCTGTCCATGACGTCGGCGCCGGCCTCCTGGAAGTCCCAGTCGAACGTCACGCCGGTGCCTTCCAGGACACGCCGGGTGGCCTCGGAGAGCTCGGGCCCGACGCCGTCGCCGGGGATGAAGGTCACTCGGTGCGCCATCGCTTCGCTCCTCTCCTCGGTCCCCGCATCATAGCCGCGGCCGGTGATGGGCTACGGCGAGGCCGGGGCGGACGGCGACGGGCTGGGGTCCTCGGACGGGGTGGGAGAGGGGGACGGGGTCGGTGTGGGCGTGGGTGACGGCTCGGGCTCCTCACCCGCTCCTTCCTCCGCGGGCTCCGACCCGTCGTTCGAGGGAGCCTCCTGGCCCTCCTCCCCATCGTTCTCGTCCTTCGTGGTCCCGCCGTCGGGAGTGGCGGCTCCGTCGGGCCCCTCCTCGGTGGATCGGTCGCCGCCCGGCGCCGGCGCCCCTTCCTCCGGTGGCTTGGTGCTGGCTTCGTCGCCGGAGGAGAGCACCAGGGCCACCGGGACGGCGGCGGCCAGCGCGGCCGCCACCGCAACGGCCACCATCCACCGCCGGCTCCTGGTGGCCCGGTGCGCCCCCGGGCGGCTGCCGCCGGCCGGGGTGGCCGCATCGTGGGGCTGCCCGGCCGACGACCCGGCCAGGGGCACGGTCGCGGTCGGAGCCATCTCGGGCTCCTCGAGGAACCGGTCCACATCCTCGAGCACGGCCTCCGCGGAGGGATAGCGCTGCTGGGGATCCTTGGCCAGGGCCCGCATGACCACGGCCTCGAGCGCCGGGGGGACGTCGGGGTTCAGCTCCGACGGCGGGACCGGGGCCTCCTCGACGTGCTTGTAGGCCACCGCCAGGGGGGCGTCGGCCACGAACGGCGGGCGGCCGGTGAGCATCTCGTACAGGACCACGCCCAGCGCGTACAGGTCGGACCGGGGGTCCGCCGGCCGGCCGCGGACCTGCTCCGGCGCCAGGTAGCTCACCGTCCCCAGGATGGCGGCGGTCTCGGTGGCGCTGTCCGAGGAGACCGCGCCGGCGATGCCGAAGTCCACCACCTTGACCTCGCCGTCCGGCGTGACCATGACGTTCCCCGGCTTCACGTCCCGGTGGACGATCCCGGCCGCATGGGCCTCCGACAGCGCCCGGGCCAGCTCCGCGGCGATCTCCGCGGCCCGGCCGGCAAGCAGCAGCCCCTCCTCCCGCAGCACCTGCCCGAGGGTCCTGCCCTCGACGTGCTCCATCACCAGGTAGTGCCAGCCGTTCTCCGAGCCGGAGTCGTAGACCGAGACGATCGCGGGGTGGGCCAGGCCGGCGGCGGACCGGGCCTCCCGCCGGAAGCGGGAGACCGCGTGCTCGTCCCGGGCCAGGTGAGGGGCCAGGACCTTGACGGCCACGCTGCGTCCCAGGACGCGGTCGGTGGCCAGGAAGACCCGGCCCATCCCGCCGGACCCGAGGGGCCGGTCGAGCTCGTACCGGCCGGCCAACGTGCGGGGGTGCTCCACCGACAGTGCACTTACCCTGCCGCGGCAGCGCCTACGCGGCGGATGCCCCGGGACCGCCCGGCTACGGGACGCGGCGCGCTCCCTGGTAGACTCGCCACGAGGGCACGAGGAGGCGCTGGTGACCGAGAAGGGGCTCGCCGACGTCGTCGCCGCGGAGACCGCGCTCTCCGACATCGACGGCAAGCTGGGGAAGCTCTTCTACGCGGGCTACGACATCCACGACCTGGCCACCTATTCCACGTTCGAGGAGACGGTGTTCCTCCTCCACAACGTCCGCCTCCCGAACCGCCACGAGCTCGAGGAGGTCACCGAGCGGCTCATCACCGAGCGAGAGCTCGACGAGTTCCTGGAGCGGTTGATGCCCACGCTGTCCGAGTCCACCTCCCCGATGTCGATGCTCCGGACCTCCGTGTCGGCGGCCTCGGCCTACGACCCCGACGGGTGGGACCAGTCGGCCGAGGCGAACGAGCGCAAGGCCCTGCGGCTCATCGCCAGGTTCCCCACGATGATCGCCGCCTACCACCGGCTGCGGTCGGGCCTGGACGTGATCCCCCCCAACCCCAAGCTCCCCCACGCCGCCAACTTCCTGGCCATGCTCCTGGGGGAGGAGCCGGAGGAGGAGGCGGCACGGGCCTTCGACATCTGCCTGGTGCTCCACGCCGACCACACCATGAACGCGTCCACGTTCGTGGCCCGGGTGGTGGCGTCCACGCTGGCCGACATGCACTCGGCGGTGACGGGGGCGATCTGCGCCCTCAAAGGGCCGCTGCACGGCGGGGCCAACGAGGCCGTCATGAAGATGCTCCAGGAGATCGGGGAGGCGGAGGGGGCCGAGCGCCACATCAAGGACAGGCTGGGCCGCAAGCAGAAGATCATGGGCTTCGGCCACCGCGTGTACAAGACCGAGGACCCCCGGGCCACCCACCTGCGGCGGCTGGCCCGCGAGCTCGGCGAGCGGGCCAGCGACACCCGGTGGTACGAGATCTCCGAGCGCATCGAGAAGGTGGTCATGGAGGAGAAGGGCCTGTACCCGAACGTGGACTTCTACGCGGCGTCCGTGTACCAGGCGCTGGGCATCCCCATCGACCTGTTCACCACGGTGTTCGCCGCCAGCCGGGTGGCCGGGTGGACCGCTCACGTGCGTGAGCAGCTGAACGACAACCGGCTGATCCGGCCGGAGTCGGAGTACATCGGGCCCCGGAACCAGGACTACGTCCCGCTCGAGGACCGCTGATGAGGATCTCCGACATCATGACGAAGGCGGCGGTCACCGACCGCCCCGACGACACCCTGGCCGCGGCCGCGTCGAAGATGTGGGACCAGCAGACCGGCTCGCTCCTGGTGATCGAGGGGGAGGATCTGCTGGGCATCGTCACCGAGCGGGACATCCTCAAGGCCGTGGCCACCGGGACGCCCCTGGACACCCCGATCTCGGAGCTCATGTCGAAGGGCCTCATCACGGTGGAGCCCGGCACCTCCCTCCGGGAGGCGGCCGGGATCATGACCGACCGGTGGATCCGGCACCTCCCGGTGCTGGAGGGCGGGAAGCTGGTGGGCATCGTGTCCCAGCGAGACCTCTCGGGGGTGCTGGCCGGCGCGCTGAACGAGCCCGAGGGGCTCCACCGGCTGATCGAGTCCAGCGGACTGGTGCGGGAGCGCCGCCTCAAGCGGATCGAGGCCGGCGACCTCGACTAACCGGCCGCGGGGCGGGGGAGAAGCCCGGCGTCGTCGATGACCCGGCGGACCGCGTGCTCCTTCCCCAGGCCCATCACGTGGATCCCGGCGACCCCGCGGATCTCTCGCAGCGCGGCGACGATCTCCACCGTGAGCCTCACCCCCTCCGACTCCGGGTCGTCCGCACCCTCCAGCCGACGAACGACCTCGTCGGGGACGGCCACGCCCGACAGGTGCTCGCGCATGAAGCGGGCCGCGGCGGCCGAGCGCGGCGGAGCCACGCCCACCAGCACGAACATCCGCTCGAAGATGCCTCGAGGGCGGATCTTCTCGGCCCACTCCCCCATGGCGTCCACGTCGTACACGATCTGGGTCTGCACGAAGTCCGCGCCGGCGTCGGCCTTCTCCTCCAGGCGAGCCGAGTCGTAGTCGGGGGCCAGCGGAACGTCCGCCACGCCGACGAAGTACCGAGGCGGTGTATCCAGCCGCCGGCCCGACAGCGATCGGCCCCGGTCTCGAAGGCTCACGGCGAAGCGGACCAGCTCGATCACCGACAGGTCCGAGACCTCCCGGGCATCCGGGTGGTCCCCCACCCCGACCGGGTCGCCTGTCAGGCACAGGAGGTTGCGGGCCCCCAGGGCCCACGCCCCCAGGAGGTCGCCGGTCAGCGCCAGCCGGTTGCGGTCCCGGGTGGTCACCTGGAGCACCGGCTCGAGCCCCTCCCCCGCCACCAGCGCGGCCCCGGCGACCGCCGACATGTGCGCCGAGGAGGTCGGGTTGTCGGTGACGTTCACCGCGTCGGCGAATCCCCGCAGGGCCCGAGCCTGCTCGACCACCATCGCGGGATCCGCGTCCCGCGGAGGGACGACCTCGGCCGTCACGGCGAAGGCGCCCTGGTGAAGGATCCGCTCCAGCCGGCTGGTGGAGCGGATCGTCATGGAGCCGTGGCCGCGGCGGCTTCCTCCGCCGCCCGAACGGTGTTCACCAGCAGCATGGCCACCGTGAGGGGGCCGACGCCGCCGGGGACCGGCGTGATCCATCCGGCCACCTCGGCCACCTCGTCGAAGGCCACGTCGCCCACCAAGCCCTCCTCGGTCCGGTTCACGCCCACATCGATCACCGCGGCCCCCGGCTTGACCATCTCCGCCGTGACGGTCCGGGGCCGTCCGGCCGCCGCCACCAGGATGTCGGCCCGCCGGGTGTGGGCCGGAAGGTCCCGGGTGGCGGTGTGGCACAGGGTCACGGTGGCGTTCCCCCGAGGCGACTTCTGGGCCAGCATGATCGACAGCGGCATGCCCACCAGCGGCCCACGGCCGACGACCACCACCTCTTGCCCCTCGGTGGGGATCCCCGTGCGGCCCAGCATCTCCACGATCCCGAACGGCGTGGCCGGCAGGAACGTGGCCTCCCCGCGCACCAGCCGGCCCACGCTGGCCGGGGTCAGTCCGTCCACGTCCTTCGACACCGCAAGGGCCTCGTGCACCGCCAGCACCGAGATGTGCCCGGGCAGGGGCAGCTGCACCAGGATGCCGTGCACGTCAGGGTTCCCGTTGAGCCGGTCGATCAGCCCCAGAAGGTCCTCCTGGGCCAGGTCGCCGGGGAGGTCGTGGCGCTCGGAGCGGATCCCCACCTCGGCGCAGGCCTTCTGCTTGGCTCCCACGTAGATCCGGGAGGCCTCGTCCTCGCCGACCAGCACCGCGGCCAGGCCGGGGGTCACCCCGCCCTCGGCCAGGGCCCGCACCCGCTCGGCCACCTCGGCCCGGATCTCCGCGGCCATGGCCTTCCCGTCGATCACCTTCGCGGTCACGGGGTCATGCTACCGGGGGACGAATCAGACCAGGATCTGCGACAGGAACCGCTTGGTCCGCTCGTGCTTGGGGTCGCTGAAGAACACCTCCGGCGTGTTCTCCTCGATCAGCAGCCCGCCGTCGAAGAACAGGACCCGGTCGGCGGCGTGCTTGGCGAAGCCGATCTCGTGGCTGATCACCACCATGGTCATTCCCGACTGGGCCAGCTCCTCCATCACGTCCAGGACCTCCTTGATCATCTCGGGGTCCAGGGCGGAGGTGGGCTCGTCGAACAGCATGATCTTGGGCTCCATGGCCAGGGCCCGGGCGATGGCCACCCGCTGCTGCTGTCCGCCGGACAACTGCCCGGGGTACTTGTCGGCCTGCTCGGGGATCCCCACGCGCTCCAGCAGCTGGGTGGCCTTGTCCTCGCTCTTCTTCCTGGGCCACCGCCGGACGTTTCGGGGGGCCAGGGTGATGTTCTGGAGGACCGTGAGATGGGGGAACAGGTTGAACGACTGGAACACGATCCCGATCTCGCTCCGCACCCGCTCGATGTCGCGGATATCGTCGGTGAGCTCGATGCCGTCCACCACGATCCGGCCCTCGTCGTGGCGCTCCAAGCGGTTGATCGTGCGGATGAAGGTGGACTTCCCCGACCCGGAAGGCCCCACGATGACCACCACTTCGCCCCGGGTGACCTCGGTGCTGATCCCCTTGAGGGCCTGGAACTTGCCGAACCACTTCTTGACGCCTTCGGCCACGATCATGGTCTTGCCGTTCTCTGCCATCGTCTCTCCCCGATCGTCTAGCGCTGCCCCACTCCGACCCGTCGCTCCAGTCGCTGGCTCCACCTGGACATGGCGAAGGCGATCCCCCAGAAGATCAGGGCCGCCGACAGCAGGGCCTCCTGCTCCGCCCCGATGAATTGCACTGCGGTGGCTCGCCGGGCCGTGGCCAGAAGCTCTGAGAAGCCCGTGAGTGCCGCCAACAGCGTGGTGTCCTTGAACAGGCTGATGAAGTGACCGATCATCGCTGGGATCGTGTGCCGCAGGGCCTGCGGCAGGATCACCAGGGCCATCATCCGCCACGTCGGTAGCCCCAGGGCCCGGCCGGCTTCGTACTGACCCTCGGGGATGCCCTGGAGGCCTCCCCGCACGATCTCGCCCACGTAGGCCGAGCTGAACACCACGAACATGATCAGCGCCAGGATGATGCGGGGCACCTGGATCCCCGGAGGCAACAGCAGCGGCAGCACCAGGATGCTGAAGAGCAGCAGGGTCACCAGGGGGACCCCCCGGATGAGCTCGATGAACCCCACGCAGAAATCCCGCACGGCCGGGAGGCTGCTCCTCCTTCCGACGGCCAGCAAGATCCCGATCGGGAACGAGACGAATATGGCCACCACCGCGACGATGAGGTTCAACATGAACCCCGCCCACCTGGTGGGGGGGACGCCACCGAAGGATCGGAGCAGGAGGATCACGATGGGGAAGGTCAGCACCCATGCAACGATGAGGGGGACCCTGATGCGGCGACCGAGCACCCGCCCGGCGACGATGCCCGAGGCGAACACACCCACCGCAGCTCCGACCAACACCCAGATCCGCAGCCCCTCCAGCAGGTAGATCAACAGGAGGATCCCTGAGATCGCCAGCGCCACCCGCACGGCCACCCCTCGGATGGTCCGCACCCGGGGGGCGATCAGACCGGCGGACAGCCCCGCCAGGAGCACGACAAGGTACAGCGACGCCCACACCCGCCAGATCTCTTCCAGTGGGAAGCCGCCCACCATGTACACCCGCAGGTTGGCCCGCACCACCTCCCATTCCGCCCGCACGAACACCCATCGGGTGATCTGGAAGGCCAGCCACCCCGCCCCCAGCCCCACGACCACGGTCACTACGCCGTTGAACCAGGAGGAGAAGAGGTTCTGGCGAACCCACTCCGCCGGGCCCAGCGGCTCCTTGGCCGGCGCCAGCTCGACGGCCGGGCGCTCCTCGACCAGGATGGCCGAACGCTCCAGGTCCTCGGGGAGGACGCCGGTCGGGCGGCCCATGTCCGGCCCCACCATCAGTCCGGCCCCCCGGCCTGACCGTGCCCGGCCATCAGCGCCGCTGTCCCTTCGTGGTCACGGCACGGTTCAGCAGGTTCATGAAGAAGGAGATCGTCAGGGTCATGATCAGGAACGTGGTCATGGCCACCAGCAGCATCTCCGTCTCGTGACCCCGCTGGTTGATGATGGTGGTGGAGACGGACATCAGGTCGGGATATCCGATGGCGATGGCCAGGCTGGAGTTCTTGGTGAGGTTCAGGTACTGGCTGTTCACGGGAGGGATGGCGATCCGCAGCGCCTGGGGAAGGATCACGAACCGGAGCTGCTGGAACCGCGTCAGGCCCAGGGCCTCGGCAGCCTCCTTCTGACCCTTGTCCACTGCCTGGATGCTCCCCCGGACGATCTCGGCGATGAACGCGCTGGTGTAAACGGCCAGGGCGACGAGTAGGGCCCCGAACTCGGGCGTCAGCTGGAATCCCCCCAGGAACCCGAACCGCCCCGGCTCGGGGACCTCGATCCGGACCGGTTCCCCCAGGATCACGTAGCCGGCAGCGGCGATCAGGACGACGGCCGACACGGCCGAAAGGAACCGGTGATGGGGCTTCCCGGTCCGCTCGTTCACCCTGGTCCGCCACCGCCACAGGACCGCACCCGCCACCACCCCTGCCAGCAGGAACAGGCCCCACGCCCCGGCGTCCTGCTGGAAGCGGGGCCAGGCGATGGCCACCGCCCGGTTCGACACGAAGGCCACGCCGCCCAGGGACACGGCGTTAGCGATGGTGGGGAGGGCCAGGAATACCGCCGCCCACCAGAAGATGATCTGGATCAGGATGGGGGTGTTCCGGAAGAAGTCCACGTACACCTGGGCGATCCTGCGCACCAGCCAGTTCGTGGACAGCCGGGCCACGCCCATCGCCAGCCCCAACACGGTGGCCAGGATGATCCCCACCACCGCCACCCGCAGGGTGTTCACCACCCCGACGAAGTAAGCGAAGCGGGTGGTTTCGTTGGGGCTGTACGAGATGCCCTCCCCGATGCCGAATCCCGCCCGGGTGCCGAAGAAGTCCAACGACAGGTCACGGGCCCGTCGTGACAGGCCGAACTCCAGGTTCAGGAACAGCTCCCGGCCGACCACCACCAGGGCGACCACGAACAGGACCTGGCCGGCCACGCGCAGGGCCCTGACGTTCCGCCACAGCGGCGGACGCACGGACCGCGCCCCAACGCTCATCCCGGCAAGGATACGGTGCGGGGCCCGGTCACGAGAACCGGGCCCCGCTCACCTCATCTCTGGTCTCGGTCTACCGGAACGGCATGGCGTACTGGATGCCGCCGTCGGTCCATAGCGCGTTCAGTCCGCGCTCCAGGCCGAGGTCCGTGCCGGGGCCGATGTGCCGGTCCCAGATGTCCCCGTAGTTCCCCACGGCGGCGAGCACGTGCTGCATGAAGTCGTTCTCCACGGCCAGACCGTGTTCGGTGGTGATGGCCTCCCCCTCGACCTCGAAGGGAGACACGCCCAGGAGCGCGGCGACCTGGGGGCCGTCCGGGTTGTTGACCTGCTGGTCCACGTTCTCGCTGCTGACCCCCAGCTCCTCGGCCAGGATGATCCCGTTGGTCACCCAGTTGACGACGTCGTACCACTCGGAGTCCCCATCCCGCACCGCCGGTGCCAGGGGCTCCTTGGACATGACGTCCTCGAAGATCACCAGCGGGCCGGTCTCCTCCTCGAACTGGGCCTTGAGCGCGGCCAGCTGCGAGAGGTCGGACGTCCATCCGTCGCACCGCCCCCGGGTGAAGGCCTGGAGGATCTGGTCGTTGTCTTCGAGGACCACCGGGGTGTTCTCCAGTCCCTGCGCCTCGAAGTAGTCGGCCAGGTTCAGCTCGGTGGTGGTCCCGGCGGTCACGCAGATCCGGGCGCCGTCCATCTCCTGGATGCTGGCGAACTCGCCCTCCCGCACCATCATGCCCTGGGCGTCGTAGAAGTTGGGGTGGGCGAAGGCGATGCCCTCGGCGCCGTCCCGGCTGGACGTCCACGTGGTGTTCCGCACCAGCACGTCGTAAGTGCCGGCCTGGAGCTCGCTCAGCCGCTGCTCGGCGTCGACCGGGATCAGCTCGTAGTGCTCGTCCAGCTGGGGGTCGGGCTCGCCGAACACCGCCGCTGCGATCCCGATGCAGAAGTCGATGTCGAAGCCCTCCAGCAGTCCCTCGGCCGTCTCGAACCCGAAGCCGGGCACGGTCTCGTTGACGCCGCAGCGGAGGATCCCCCGGTCCTGGATCTCCTGGAACAGGCCGCCCTCGGCCTGGCCCGCGGTGTCCCCGCCGGTATCACCGGCATCTCCCTGGTCCCGGGTGCAGGCCGCGGCCACCAGGGCCAGGATGGCCGCGAGGACCGCGAGCCTTGAGATGCTACCTCGCATGCTCCCCTCCCTTCGCTCGACACGGGGCCCCGTCCGCGAGCCCCTCTGGGGAGCATAATCCGGTGCCCGTCCGCTCACCACTTGGGGCCTGTGGGCGGTGTGGCCGTCCTTGAGCGTGCTTCCGGCCGTGGGTGGTGCGCCGGGAACGGCCCGCTTCCGGGCTAATGCCGGAAGTGGCGCCGGCCCGTCAGGACCATGGCCATCCCGTGGTCGTCCGCGGCCTCGATCACCTCGGCATCCCGAACCGAGCCGCCCGGATGGATCACCGCGGCCACGCCGGCCTCGGCGGCCCGGTCGATCCCGTCGCGGAACGGGAAGAAGGCGTCGGAGGCCATGACCGACCCCCGGGCCCGGTCCCCGGCCTTGCGGCCGGCGATGTCAACCGAGTCCACCCGGCTCATCTGCCCGGCCCCCACCCCCACCGTGGCCCGGCCCGAGGCCAGCACAATCGCGTTCGAAGTGACCCGGGCGGCCACCGTCCAGGCGAACAGGAGGTCGGCCCACTGCTCCTCGGTGGGCTGCCGGCTGGTCACCACCTTCATGTCCTCCCTCGTCTCGGTTACGGCGTCGGCCTCCTGCACCAGGGCGCCGCCCTCGATGGGGCGCACCTCCACCCCCCGAGTGGGTGGGGCGGGGGCCCGGACCACCCGCAGGTTCTCTCGTTTCCCGAAGGCGGCCATGGCCCCCTCGGTAAAGGCCGGAGCGATCACGACCTCCGTGAACACCTCGGACATGGCCGCCGCCGCGGCCTCGTCGACGACGCCGTTGAACGCGACCACGCCGCCGAAGGCCGAGACGCGGTCGGAGGCCAGGGCGGCCCGGTAGGCCTCCCCGGCGGTGGCCGCCACGGCGGCCCCGCAGGGGTTGTGGTGCTTCACGATGACCGCGGCCGCCCGGTCGAGGGCGGAGGCCAGGGCCCGGGCGGCCTCGGCGTCGAGCCAGTTGTTGAACGACATCTCCTTGCCCTGGAGGACCTCGGCTCCGCCCAGGGGCCCCGGCGCCAGGAGCTCCCGGTACAGGGCGGCCCGCTGGTGCGGGTTCTCCCCGTACCGGAGCGGCGCGATCCGCTCCAGCCCCACGGTCGTGCTGGGCCCCATCGGATCCTCCCCGGCCCGGCCCCCGAACCACCGGGAGATGGCCGCGTCGTACGCGGCCACGTGCGCGAAGGCCTCGTTCGCCAGCGACTCGCGGAGGGCCCGGCCGAGCCCACCCTCCCGCACCGCCGCCAGGACCTCGGGGTACCTGGCCGGCGAGACCACCACGCCCACGGAGCCGAGGTTCTTGGCCGCGGCGCGGAGCAGGGTGGGGCCGCCGATGTCGATCTGCTCCACGATCTCCTCGGCCGACGCTCCCGACGCCACCGTGGCCTCGAACGGGTACAGGTTCACGACGACGAGGTCGAACGGCTCGATGCCCTGGGAGGCCAGCTCCTCGAGGTGCCGGGGATTGGCCTTGTCGGCCAGGATCCCGGCGTGGACGGCCGGGTGGAGGGTCTTGACCCGCCCCCCCATCATCTCCGGGAACCCGGTCACGTCCGATACCGGGGTGACTGCCACGCCTTCCTTGCGGAGGATCTCGGCCGTGGACCCCGTGGACACCACGACCGCGCCCACCTCCACCAACCCCCGGGCCAGCGGGACCATCTCGTGCTTGTCCGACACCGACAGCAGCGCCCGGCGGACCGGGATGAGGTCGGTCACGGCGACGGCCTCGAGGGTGCCGTTCGACGGGTGCGCCGTCCCTCGAGCCGGAGCCGTCCATCGAGCAGCGCCTCCACGGTCTCCGGGTACAGGCGGTGCTCGACCTGCTGGATCCGGGCCCGCAGGGAATCCTCGTCGTCGTCGTCGTGGACGGGCACGGCCTCCTGGGCCAGGATCGGCCCGTGGTCCACCTCCTCGTCGACCAGGTGGACCGTGACCCCGGTGACCTTCACCCCCCAGGCCAGGGCCTCCCGGATCGCATGGGCGCCGGCGAAGGCCGGCAGGAGCGAGGGATGGACGTTGACGATCCGGGCCCAGAACGCCCGGACCAGGCCCGGCGTGAGGATCCGCATGTACCCCGCCAGGCACACCAGGCCGATGCGCCGGTCGCGGAGGAGCGTCACCAGGGCCAGGTCATGGTCCTGGCGACCGGCGTGGGCGGCCGGGTCGAGGTGCACCGCCTCCACGCCGGCCAGGCGGGCCCGGTCCAGGGCCCCGGCCCGGGCCCGGTCGGAGACCACGAGCGCGACCCGGGATCCGACCGAGGGGTGGCCCAGGAGCGCCTGGAGGTTGGTCCCCCTCCCCGAGGCCAGCACCGCGATCCGCGCTTCCACCGGCGGTCAACGTACGGACCGGTCGCCGCGGCTGTCAAACCTGGCGGGGCTCGCGGGGACCGGGTGCGGCGAGAGAGAATCGGATCGCATGGGAGCTCCCGAGACCGCCGTTCGAGGGTGGTGTGAGGTTCACACCGACCAGCCCGCGGTGGAGCTGTGCCGATCCTGCGGCCGGGCGGCGTGCCTGACCTGCGCCGTCCCGTTCCGGGGCCGGGTGCTGTGCTCGACGTGCGCTGCCCGGGAGCTCGGCGAGCCGGACCCCCCGGAGCCCAGGCCCGCGCCGTTCCGCCGCATCCCGCCGAGCATCCTGGTGCCGTTCGCCGTGGGGGTGGCCGCCACCGTTCCCGCGTGGCACTGGTTCGGCTCTCGCGCCCAGGTCCTGTCGGCGTGGCTGTGGGCCCCGGACCCGTGGGCGCTGCTGAGCTCCGTGTGCCTCTCGCTGGGGGTGGCCGTGGCCGTGATGGGCCGGCTGCTGCCCCCCCGGCGGGTCTTCAGGTTCGCGGCCGTGCTGGGAACGATCGGAGGCCTGGCGGCCCTGTGGTCGGTCGTGGGCGCCCCCGAGTACGTGCAGCACACCCCCGCGCCCTCGGTGGCGGCGGCGGCCGGGCTGCTGAGCGCCGCGGCGGCCATCGTCGGCCTGCGGCGGCTCCACACGCCCCGCGGCCCGTAACCGGCCCGTGCCGTCGGGGGTCGAACCCCCGGTGGTCCGCGCCTCGCGGACCCGCAGCGGTACGATTCGGTCGGCGCCACATCGGTGGCGCGGAAAGGAGAGCTCCGGATGGAAGAGCGACGTGCCGGTTTCAACTGGGGAGGGCTGCCCATGGGATCGAAGGGCCTGCTGATCTCCGGGCTGCTTCTGTTCATCGCCCTGTTCCTTCCGTGGCGCACCGTGAAGGGGTGCGAGGAAGTGGTCGGCCTCAACATCGGCTGCTCGGAGAACGGCTTCGCGGGCCTCGGCGTCCTGGTCGCCATCCTGCTGATCGGCCTGCTCGTGTGGGAGGGCCTCCTGGCCGCCGGGGTCTCCGTGAACCTGGGGACCATGTCGCCCGCCCTGCTCAGCGCGGGCGTGGGGGGCGCGGCCGCGCTGTTCGCGGTGATCCGGTTCCTGACGAGCCTGGGTGGCGGCCCGTTCAACGTGTTCAGCATCTCCTGGGGCGCCTTCGTGGGCCTGGTCCTGGCGATCGCCCTGGGGTACGCGAGCTACGTTCGGTTCCGGGAGAGCCGGGCGGCGGCGCCTCCACCCGCCCCGCCGGCGGCGTAACGACGAGGGGAACTCCATGTCGTGAGGCCGGTGGGGAACGAGGGAGGCGGAATGGGAGTGGGCAGGGTCCGGCCGTCGGCGGGCTCGAAGGCGCTGCTGGTCACCGGTGTCCTGCTGCTCGCGTTCCTGTTCCTGCCGTGGGAGATCGTGGTCCGCTCGCAGCCGTTCCTGGGCATCGAGGGACGCACCGTCTACGACAGCGCGTTCGGCAGCCCGCTGGGGGTCATCGTCGGCATCGTGGCGATCGCCGTGGTGGCCTGGGAAGCCATGCTCGCCGCCGGGATGACCCTGAGGCCCGGGAACGTGTCCCCGGCGACGGTCGGCGCGGTCGGCGGGTCCCTGGTCTCGCTCCTCACGGTGGTGCTGTTCCTGTCGACCCTGGGAGACACCGCCTGGGGGGCCTTCCTGGGCGTGGCCACCGGCGTGGCCGTGGCCTACTCCTCCTACCTTCGCTTCCGAGAGGGGGGGACCGCCCGGCCGTCCCCACCCGGCTGACGGGGGACGGCTCTACGGCTCAGGCGCTTCCGGCCGTGTCCGGTCCGGGCTCGAACCCCGTTCCCCCCGTCCCGGGGGCCGGCCTCCCGGCCCCGAGGGTGCCGCCCAGCGCCCCGCCGGCCAGGCCCCACCCCAGCCCGAGCAGGAACACCGTCCCCACGCCGGGTCCCACGGACACGCTGCCGCCCCCGGTGAGGAAGCCCACCAGGCCCTCGGCCTGGGCCACGAAGCGGCCGACCACGAGCAGCCCCAGCAGGATCAGGGCGAACGTCGTCCCGGCCGCCGCGCCGGCACCGGCGCCCTCGGCACTCGTGGTGGCGCCCGCCCGCCGGGCGGCCACCCACCCTCCCACCACCGAGGCCACCAGGGGGACCAGGAGGAACGAGAAGTACCAGGCGGGGGCGGTTCCGAACCGGAGGGCCCCCAGGAGCGACTCGCAGGTCGGCGCCAGGGCATCCGGAGGGGGCACCGCCCCGGCGACACCCCGGGGGAAGCGGCCGTACGAGATCACGGTGCACGCCGACCCGAAGAATCCGACCGACACCGCGGCGCCGCCCATGGAGCCGGCAAGGAACGAGGTGGCCAGGTTCGGGAGGAACAGGACGGTGGTGAGGACGAGCAGGGTCCCTCCCGCGCCTCCCAGCCGGCCCACGATCTCGAAGTACGTCCGGGTCGCATCCGGGTGGACCGCCGCCAGCACCAGCAGCCCCACGAACGACAGCCCCAGGGCCAGCCAGGCCATCGTCCAGCCGCCGGCCAGGGCCGCCCAGCCCCGCTGCCCCCACGGATGCCACCCGGGGGAGCCCAGGGCCGAGCGGAGCCCACCCAGCCCCCCGGCAACCAACCCCAGCAGGAGCGGCCACAGGAACGCCGACATGGGCCTGGGCCGGATGGTGGCCACGCCGTCCCCGAACGGAGCGCCGGGGAACCGGGTGAGCGAGACGTCTTGCCGAACCACGAAGGCCAGGAGCAGCGCCAGTACCGCGTACGGCACGGCCACCTTGGCCCCGTGAAGCACCCGGGCCCACGTCGGCCCGCCCTCCCGGGCGGCCACCGATCGGCCCCCTACGAAGAGCAACCACCCTCCCAGGGCCATGGCCCCCATCGCCGTCCCGGCGAAGGAGAGCGACAGGCTGAGCCCGAACGGGAAGGCCTCGGGGCCGCGGATCGGCGGCAACGAGACCTCGGTGGTGACCATGTGGAACTGGAAGAACGCCAGCCCTCCCGCCCGGAGCACGTTCCGTACGGACAGCTCCGGCAGCTCGATCCCCCCCGAGGGGGCGACGGCCCGGAACGGGTCGGTCGAGGCCTGGAGGGCCGCCAGGACCTCGCCGAGCGCCAGGAGGACCACGAACGCCAGGAGCGCGTGGAGGGCCGCCCTTCCCCATCCCCGGGCCAGCGCCTCCGGGACCCGGCTCCGCTCCGCGCCGGGCCTGGGCGGCCCGGCCGGGGGGCCGGTCACGACAGCGCGGCCCGCACGAGCTCCGCGACCTCGGTGGGGTTGCGGCCGACCCGGACGCCCACGGCCTCCAGGGCCTCGGCCTTGGCCTGGGCCGTCCCCTTGGAGCCGGTGATGATGGCCCCGGCGTGGCCCATCCGCTTGCCGGGTGGAGCGGTGAACCCCGCCACGTAGCCGATCACCGGCTTCGTGACGTGATCCCGGATGAACTCGGCGGCGCGCTCCTCGTCGTCTCCACCGATCTCCCCGATCATCACGGCCGCCTCGGTCTCGGGGTCGTCCTGGAACCGGGCCAGCACGTCGACGAAGTTCGTGCCGATGATCGGATCGCCACCGATCCCGATGCACGTCGACTGGCCGATGTCGCGCTGCGTCAGCTCGTTCATGATCTGGTACGTGAGGGTCCCCGACCTGGACACCAGGCCCACGGGGCCCTCGATGCAGATCTCGCCGGGGATGATCCCCAGGTTCGCCTTGCCCGGCGAGATGAGCCCGGGGCAGTTCGGCCCGATGAGCACGTGGTCCTTGCCAAGCAGGTAGTTGTAGACCCCGGCCATGTCCAGGACGGGGATCCCCTCGGTGATGCACACGATCAGCGACACGCCGGCGTCGGCCGCCTCCAGGACGGCGTCGGCGGCGAATCGGGCCGGCACCAAGATCAGCGAGGCGTCGGCGCCGGTGGCCTCGGCCGCCTCCGCCACGGTGTCGAACACCGGGACGCCGTCCACGGACTGGCCCGCCTTGCCCGGGGTGACCCCGGCCACCACCCGGGTGCCGTACGCCCTGTTGCGCAGCGCGTGGAACGAGCCCTCCCGGCCGGTGATGCCCTGGACGACGGCCCTCGTGTCACGATCGAGGAAGACCGCCATCTAGTCGGCCTCCCGGGCCAGCGACACCGCCCGCTCGGCGGCTTCCAGCATGGTGGCCGCGGGGACGATCCGCTCGTGGCCGGCGTCGGCCAGGATCCGCCGGCCCTCCTCGGCGTTCGTGCCGTCGAGCCGGACCACGATCGGCACCCGGGCGTCCACCCGCTTCAGGGCCTCCAGGATGCCCTCGGCCACCAGGTCGCACCGGGTGATGCCGCCGAAGATGTTCACCAGCACCGACCGCACCGCCGGGTCGGACAGGATCACCTCGAGCGAGGTGGCCATCAGGTCGGCGCTGGCGCCACCGCCCACGTCGAGGAAGTTCGCCGCGGCCCCACCGGCCTGCTGGACCACGTCGAGCGTGGACATGACCAGGCCGGCGCCGTTCCCGATGATGCCCACCTCACCGTCGAGCTTCACGTACTGGAGGCCCTTCTCCCGGGCCCGGGCCTCCGTGGGCTCGAGGTGGAAGGCCGAGGCGTACTCGGCCAGGTCCGGGCGGCGGAACAGGGCGTTGTCGTCGATCGTCACCTTGGCGTCGAGCGGCACCACCCGGCCGTCGGCCAGGAGCGCCAGCGGGTTGACCTCCACCAGCGTGGCGTCCACGCCCACCAGCACGTCCCACAGCCGGCCCAGCAGCTGCATGGCCCCCCTGCGGGCGGCCTCCGGGAACCCCCCCACCAGGCGCCGGGCCTGGTACGGCTTCAGCCCCAGCAGGGGGTCGATGGCGGCCCGGCGGATCGCCTCCGGGGACGTCGAGGCGATCTCTTCGATGTCCACCCCACCCTCGCTGGAGGTCATGGCCACGTACCGCTTCACCGAGCGGTCCAGCGTGATGGCCATGTAGAACTCGCGGGCGATGTCCACCAGGCCCTCGACCAGCACCCGGGACACCGGGGTTCCCTGGAATCCCTCGTCGAGGATGCGGCGGGCCGCCTCGGCCGCCTCGTCCGGGTGCCGGGCCAGGACGATCCCCCCGCCCTTGCCCCGGCCGCCGACCTGGACCTGGGCCTTGACGACCCCCTTCCCGCCGAGTCGCTCCGCGGCGTCCCTGGCCTCCTGGGGGGAGGCGGCCACGTGGCGGTCCACGAGCTCGATGCCGTGGCGCTCGAACAGCTCCTTCCCCTGGTGCTCGTACAGGTCCACCTCAGGCCCCCGCGCTCCGCCCGGACAGCCGCTCCCGGAGCCAGGCCACGATCTCCGAGGTGGTGGTGCCGGAGGTGAAGATCCGCTCGATCCCCCGTCCCTCCAGGGCGGGGACGTCCTCCTTGGGGATGATGCCGCCACCGAACACCACCACGTCGCCGGCCCCGCGCTCCCGGAGCAGCTCGACCACCCGGGGGAACAGCGTCATGTGGGCCCCGGAGTGGATCGACAGGCCCACCGCGTCGGCGTCCTCCTGGATGGCCGCCTCGGCGATCTGCTCGGGGGTCTGGTGCAGCCCCGTGTAGATGACCTCGAAGCCGGCGTCACGGAGCGCCCGGGAGACCACCTTGGCTCCTCGGTCGTGCCCGTCCAGCCCGGGCTTGGCCACGATGACGCGGTGTTTGTCGGCCATGGCTCCGGTCGGGCACTCTATCGCAGCCGCCCCACCCCCGCCTTCCCACCACGGACCGGCAGGCGCCGTTCACGACCGGAGGGGCGGAGGCGCGGACACCCGGGCCTGCCACCTGGCTGAAGCTCGGTGCGGTCTCGCACCGCCACGCTGGGGGGGGCCGAGGGCCCTTCGGCGGAGACACGCCGCAGGCCGACCGGCAGGTCGGCCGAGCATGTCGGAGCGTAGGAGGGCCCGCGGGCCGGCCAGGAGGACCAGAAGGAGCGCGCCGGTGGCCACCAGGGTCCCACCTCCCGGAGGGCCGCTCAGCCGCCACGGGGGGGTCGCTTGGCGGAGTCACGTGCCGGCGCGGGATAATGGGCCTCCGTGAGCGTCCGCCGGATCCACTTCCGCCCCCCGGGGGTCAAGACCGGCTCCAGGGTCGGGCCCCTGGGTCCGTTCCGGGGCACCCTGGGGATCCACTGGGTCATCTGGTCCATCGTGGTGGGCCTGCTGATCCTGTTCGCCGTGACCTGGAACCTGTTCCGCCTGGGCAAGCCGGAGGAGCCGTTCCGATCGGTCGGGCGGCTCGAGAGCTATCCGCCGGGCTCGGCTCGGGAGGTTCGCCCCGGCGGGGTGTTCGTGGGCCGGACCCAGCAGGGGCTCGTCCACGTCGTGGCCGAGCCGGTGAACTGCCCCCTGGAGGTCACCGACCGGGGGTACGTGGACTGCCTGGAACTGGCGTACCGGTGGGACGGGCAGCCGTACTCCAAGGGGGAACCGCTGAACCGCCTCCCGGTGCAGGTCTACCGGGACGAGGTGTTCATCGACCCCACCGACACCGGCTGATCACCCCACCCTGGTGAGGGGGGCGTAGGCCAGCAGCAGGCGCTTCTCGCCCTCGCCCTCGAACATGACCACGACCTCGGCGTCGTGTCCCCGGCCGGAGACCTCGACCACCACACCCTCCCCGAACCGCTCGTGCATCACGGTGTCCCCGGCGGACACGTCCGGGGCCGGCGCCGCGCCGGTTCCACCGGCCGGCACCTCGCCGCCCTCCCGCTCCAGCTCGCGCACCAGCTCCGCGGGGACCTCGGCCAGGAACCGCGAGGGAGGGTTGTACGACGACGAGCCGAACAGGGACCGGCTCCACGCGTGGGTCAGGTACAGGTGGCGGCGGGCCCGGGTGATGCCCACGTAGGCCAGCCGGCGCTCCTCCTCCAGCTCCTCGGTGTCGGTCATCGACCGGTAGTGGGGGAACACCCCGTCCTCCATGCCCACGATGAACACCACGTCGAACTCCAGCCCCTTGGCGTTGTGGAGCGTCATCAGCGTGATGGTGGAGGCGGCCTCGTCGTACTCGTCCTGCTCGGTGACCAGGGCCACCTGCTCCAGGAGGTCCGGCAGCCCGGCGTCCGGGAAGCGGGCCTCGAACTCGGCCCCCACGCCCACCAGCTCGCGGAGGTTCTCCTTGCGGGTCTCGGCCTCCACGGTGCGCTCGGCGTCGAGCTCGGCCCAGTAGCCGGAGTCGGTGAACGCGGCCTCGATGAGCCGGGAGGGCCCGGCCCCCTCCTCGAGCCGCGCGCGGAGCCGGTCGACGACATCCACGAACCCGGCCACCGCGCCCAGGGCCCGGGGCGAGAGCACGGCCACCTCCTCGGCCCGGCGGGCGGCCTCCAGGAGGCCGATGCCCTCGTCGCGGGCGAACGACTCCAGGGCGGCCACGGTCTGGTCCCCGATGCCCCGCTTGGGCGTGTTGATGACCCGGCGCACCGACACCTGGTCCTGAGGGTTCACCAGCACCCGCAGGTACGCCAGGGTGTCCTTGATCTCCCGGCGCTCGTAGAACCGGACGCCACCCACGACCCGATAGGGGATCCCGGCCTTCATGAGCACGTCCTCCAGCACCCGGGACTGGGCGTTGGTCCGGTAGAACAGCGCGATGTCCCCGTACGCCTGCCGGCCCTCGTCGTTCACCAGCCGCTCGATCTCGGTGGCCACGAACCACGCCTCGTCGTGCTCGTCCTCGGCCTTGAACCGGACCACCGGGGCGCCGCCCTCGGCGTCGGTCCACAGGTTCTTCGGCTTGCGCTGGACGTTGTGGTCGATGAGGGCGTTGGCCACCTCGAGGATCGTCCGGGTGGAGCGGTAGTTCTGGTCGAGGATGAACTGCTCCGCGTCGGGGAAGTCGTGCTCGAAGTCCAGCAGGTTCTGGATCGTGGCGCCCCGCCACGAGTAGATGCCCTGGTCGGCATCGCCCACCACGCACAGGTTGCGGTGCTTCGACGCCAGGAGGTTCACCAGGTGGTACTGGGCCCGGTTCGTGTCCTGGTACTCGTCGATGAGGATGTACCGGAACCGCTCCTGGTAGTGCTCCAGGACCTCCGGGTGCTCGCGGAACAGCCGCACCGTCCGCAGGATGAGGTCGTCGAAGTCCACCGCTCCCCCGGCCTGGAGGCGGCGCTGGTAGGCCTCGTAGATCTCGGCCACCATCCGCTCGTACCAGTTCCCCGCGGCCTCGGCGACCTCGGGGGCCGACAGGAGGTTGTCCTTGGCTCGCCCGATGGCCGCCCGCATGGCCCGCGGCGGGAACCGCTTCTCGTCCGCGCCCACGTCGGCCAGGCACATCTTCAGGACCCGCTCCGAGTCGGCCTCGTCGTAGATCGAGAAGTGCGACGGCAGGCCCAGGAGGGCATGCTCCCGGCGCAGGATCCGGGCGCACGCGGAGTGGAACGTGAGGATCCACATCCCGCGGGACACCCGGCCGCCGATCAGGGCCTCGACCCGGTCGGCCATCTCCTGGGAGGCCTTGTTCGTGAACGTGATCGCCAGGATCTGCTGGGGGCGCACACCGCGGTCCCGGATCAGGTAGGCGATGCGGTGCGTCAGGATGCGGGTCTTCCCCGACCCGGCCCCGGCCACGATCAGCACCGGGCCATCGGTGTGGACGACGGCCTCGCGTTGGACGGGGTTCAGGGGCGCGAGGAGGGGAGAGTCCACGGGCCGATTATAGGAGCGGCCGTGTTTGGCCCCTCCGTGGCAGAGCCCGCGACGTAGGAAGCCGCCCACGGCCGGGAGCGGCATACTGGCCGGCGTGCGACAGACCACCCACCGGACGGTTCCCCGGGCCGTCGCCGTGGGCACCGCGGCCGGGTTCCTGTCCGGCCTGTTCGGCGTGGGTGGCGGCATCCTGATCGTCCCGGGGCTGGTGCTCCTGCTCGGCATGGCCCAGCGGCAGTCCCACGGGACGTCGCTGGCGGCGATCATCCCGATCGCCCTCTCCGGTGCCGCCGGCTACGCGCTGGACGGGGCGGTGGACTGGGCGGCCGCCGGGCTGCTGTCGATCGGGGCCGTCGGGGGCGCCGTGGTGGGGACCCGGCTGCTGGGCCGCCTCCCGGAGCGGGGCCTCCGTCTGCTGTTCGCGGCGCTGATGGTGGGCACCGCGGTGGCCCTCCCGTTCCAGGTCGCCCGGCTGGCGGCCCCCGCGGCACCGGATGTCGGCGAGGTCGTCCTGCTGGTGGCCCTGGGCCTGCTGGCCGGAACGATGGGCGGGGTCCTGGGGGTGGGGGGAGGCATCGTCATGGTCCCCGGGCTGGTGCTGCTGCTGTCGGTCTCGCTGCCCGTGGCCAAGGGCACCTCGCTGGTGGTGATCGTCCCCACGGCGCTCGTGGGGACGATCCGCAACCTTCGGGCGGGCAATACCGACCTGAGGGTGGCGGCGGTCACGGGCGCCGCGGGGGTCGCCTCCGCGTTCGGCGCCTCACTCCTGGCGGTGCGCCTCGATCCCCTGCTGTCGGCGGCGCTGTTCGGCGCGTTGCTGGTGGCCATGGCCGCCCGGCTGCTGCTGGCCGCGCGGGGCCGCCCGGTTCCGGGCGACCCCACCCCCTGAGCGGCGGCTCAGGGCTTGACCGTCACCTTCTTCGACGTCGATTTGAAGCACACGTGGCGGTGGGGGTGGACGCCTCCCGCCTTTCCGTTGAACTTCGTGCGGTACGTCCGCTTGTTCGTGACCTTCTTGGCGAACTTGTAGGCCCCCTGCCAGTTCGTGAGGTCGGACCCCACGACCTTGTTGGGCTTGTTCTTGAAGATGCGGATGAGCAGGACCTCGCTCTTCTTGCGGCAGAACTTGTGGGGGGCCTTGAGCTTCCCCTTGAACACGAACCGCACGCCGTTCTTGAGCTCCTCGCCCCGGACCGCCTTGATCGTCAGGCTGGTCTCGTCCTCGAACTCGTGGGCGGTGGCGGTCTCGACGCCTCCGGCCAGGACCATGGCCGCCGACAGGACGGCCAGCGCCCGGATGTTCCCCGATCGCATCGTCAACTCCCTCCCCGTACCCGACGATGCGGTGGCGCCGGGTCCGACCCGTCGGGGGCGCTCTGGCGGGAACGATAACGGGAGGGGTTGCCAACAGGCAACCCCCTGATCCACAATCTGCCCGGGTGAGGGGGAATCACACCGATCCCTCGCGGCGTCGCCCACCGTCTCACCGCCGCCCCCCGTTCTGGCGTCGCATGGGCCCGTTCCGGCTGGCGGTGCTCGCCTGTGCGGTGGCGGGCACCCTGGCGGTCGTCGACGGCGTGTGGTCGGCGGTGACCGCGGCCACGTCGATGATCGAGGCCAGGGATCGCATGGCCACCGCGGCCCGGGGCCTGCTGTCCGGGCGGGTGGACGCGGCGGGCACGGAGTTCCGCCTGGCCGAGGACGCCGCCC
Source organism: Actinomycetota bacterium (assembly GCA_050692985.1). GTDB lineage: Bacteria > Actinomycetota > UBA4738 > UBA4738 > CALAEC01 > JBOGVZ01. Next base: position 7,733 of record JBOGVZ010000073.1, on the reverse strand, counting down.
GCCGGGCGGACGCCGCGATGCACCGGCCGGGGATCGGCGTGGCGGACCTGCTGCCGTTCGTGGGCGACGACGTGGACGCCGTGCAGGCCCTGGCCTCCGCCTCCGTCGAGGTCGCTGCCTCCGGCCGCGCCCTGGTCCAGGCGGCCCGGGATGCCCGGTGGGAAGGGCGGTCCGTTCCCGGGCTCCTCCCCGGAGGTGGGGTGGACCTGCCCGTCCTGGAGGCCGCCGGGCCCAGCCTGGCCACGGCGGCCGCGCGGATCACCGAGGCCCAGGCGTTGTTGGAGCCCTTCGGCCGGGAAGGGCTGATCGGCCCCCTGGGCGACGCCGTGACCCAGGCCCGGACGCTCATCGACGAGCGGGCTCCCCTGGTCCGATCGGCCTCCGACCTCACCCGGCTGCTGCCCGGCCTCCTGGGGGGACAGGAACGCCGGCGCTACTTCCTGGCGATGCAGAACCTCTCCGCCCCCCGCGGCAGCGGCGGCTTCCTGGGCCTGTACGGCATCCTGGAAGCGGACGACGGACGGGTCCGCCTCCGCCGGTTGGAGAGCACCGGCACGCTGGACCGCAGCCGACAACGAGGTGATCGTGGGGACGGCGGGTCGGGCGGCCGCGGGGCCGTCCAGGCGCCGGCCGAGCTACGGCGGCGGTACGCCAGGTTCGGCGGCCTCACGCACTTCGCCGCGGCGAACTACTCCCCCGACTTCCCCCAGACGGCCGAGGTCCTGCTGGACCTGTACGAACAGAGCGGCGCGGGGCAGCTCGATGGGGTCATCGCCGCCGATCCCCTGTGGCTGTCGTACGTCCTTCGAGCCACCGGACCCGTGTACACGCGGGCGTGGGACTCGCCGATCCGGTCCGAGAACGTCTCCACGGTGCTCCAGCACGACTCGTTCCTGCTGCCGAAGAAGCGATCCGACCACGTGCAGCGAGAGATCGGACTGGCCGTGTGGAGGTCGGTGGTGGGCGGGCCCCTGGAGCCGGTTGCCCTGGCCGACGCGCTGACCCGGGGCACCGAGGAGCGGCACCTCCAGGTCTATTCGCGCCACGAGGGAGAGGAGGCCGTGGTCCGGCGCCTGGGCGCCTCCGGCGAGGTCCGGCTGGGGGACAACCCGCTGTTCGTGGTGTGGCAGGACGCCACGAACAGCAAGACCGGGTACTTCGCCCGCCGCGAGACCACGCAGCGGGTCACCCTGCACCCCGACGGGTCGGCCACGGTGACCACGGAGGTCACGCTGCGGAACGAGGCGCCGCCGGGCCCGCCCTCCCTGCTGCTGGGCTCGGGCAACAGCGGCGACCCCGTGGGCTACTTCGCCGCCTACGTGAACGTGTACCTGCCCCGGAATGCGGAGGACGTGCGGTCCCGGGTGGTCGGCGGGCCCAGCCTCGGCCTGGTCGAGGAGGAGTTCGGCCGGCCGGTGCTGATGGAGCTCCTGGGGGCCCCGGCGGGGTCCACGGCCACGATGGAGGTTTCCTACCGGGTGAGCGAGGTGGCCCGGCGCGTGGGGGCCGCCTGGGAGTACCGGCTCGACTTCCTCCCCCAGCCCTCGCTGTATCCCGAGTCGCTGACGGTCGACGTGGCCGTGCCGGACTCCTCCGAAGTGGTGACCTCCTCGGCCGGGAGCCGCGTCGCGGACACCGCCGTCCGGTTCGCCGCCTCCTCCACCGTCCCCCGGTCGTTCTGGGTCCGGTACGCCGTCTGAGCCTCCCCGCGGTGTCCTGCTCCCGGTTCGGGTGGGTTTCGGCCGAATCGCCACGGCGGGACTAGTCATTTCGGGCCATACGAATATGGCCATCCCTGGCCATGTGGCCCGTCCCCCCGCGTACCGATACGTGATCCAGAAGCGCCACATGAGCCCGCGGAGAAAGGGGAACGGCATGAGACGACGGATCCTTGGACTGGCGGTGGCCGCGATGGCCGTCGCCGGCAGCATGACGCTCGGGGGACCGGCTTCGGCCGGGGACACCACGGTGGACGCCGTGGTGACCGCTGGATCGTTGACGATCTCCTCGCAGCCGGCTAGCGCCACGCTCACCGGCGCGGTGTTCAACGAGACCCTGCCCTCCCAGGCCACCGGGGCGTTCGGTGACGTGACGGTCTCCGACGGCCGGGGCATCTCGCTGGCGTGGTCGATGACGGCCTCGTCCACGAACTTCGTGGGCCAGACGGACAACACGAAGTCGATCCCGCTGTCGGCGGGCAGCCCGCTCCAGTTCGGGGCGGTGGCCTCCCCGACGATCGGGCCCAACGCGACCAGCGGCACCTGCGTGGTGGAGGGAGGGTCCCTGGTGGCGGCCAACACCGGCGTGGCCATCGCCACGGGGGCGAACCTGCTGACGGGTCTCACCCCGACCACCTGCACCTTCAACCCCGACCTGACACTGACGGTCCCGGCCAACACGCCGCCCCAGACGTATCGGGGCACGGTGACCCTCACGGTCGCCTGATGGTCCCACCGGGTCGCATGGCAAGGGCGCGGACACCCGTCCGCGCCCTCGCCCTGCTCGCGGCGGTCGTGGCCCTGGCCCCGGCCGGCGCGGCGGCGGCCCAGGAGCCGCGCATCGAGTTCACGGTCCGCCCGGCCCACCCGCGGGCCCAGGACCCCCGCACCGTGGCCTGGCTGGTCCACCGGGCCGCTCCGCGCTCGGTGATCCGGGACGCGGTGATCGTGGAGAACCTGGGGTCCGTCCCTCTCGACCTCGTGCTCTACCCCGCCGACGCCATCAGCACCGCGGAGGGGGAGTTCGGACTGGAGCCCATCGAGGCCGCCGACGACGGGGTGGCCGGGTGGGTCTCCCTGCGTGTCTCCGAGGTCTCCCTCCAGCCGGGCGAGCGGCAGGAGGTCCCCGTGACGATCCGGGTGCCCCAGGGCGCCACCCCCGGTGACCATCCGGGAGCCGTGGTGGCCCGGACGGCGACCCCGGTGCGCCGGGGGCAGGTCCCCACGCTGCTGGCGGTGGGGGCTCGCCTGTACCTGACGGTGCCGGGGCCGCGGATCGAGCGCCTGGTCCTCCACGGCATCGAGCCTGTGGTGGAGGAGGGCCGCGCCGCGTTCCGACTGGACCTGGAGAACCGCGGGAACGTGATCCTCGACGTCACCGGTTCCTACCGCATCGAAGGCACGTTCGGGCTGGAGACGGCCTCCGCCCAGATCGCCCGGCCGATCACGGTCCTGCCCGGGGCCAGGGTCCACCCGGTGGTGGCCCACCCTGACCCCCTGCTGGGCGGGAGGTACCGGGCGGAGATCTCCCTGAGCTATGGCGACGGCAAGGAGCTCCAGGGCACGGTGAGCTTCTGGGCAGGCTTCCCGTGGCCGCTGGTGGCCGTGCTCGTCCTGGCGGTGGCGGTGACGGTGGCCGTGGCGGTGAAGGTGCGACGGTCCCGCCGGCGGAAGGGGGATACCCGGGGCAACGGGCAGGCCTCTCCGGAGGCGGCGGCCCGGCTGGTTCGGGCCCGGCAACGCGCCGGCACGCCCTAGCGACCTATTCCCACTCAATGGTGGCCGGCGGCTTCGACGAGACGTCGTAGACGACCCGGTTGATCCCGGGCACCTCGGCCACGATCCGGGAGGAGATCCGCTCCAGCACCTCGTGGGGCAGGCGGGCCCAGTCGGCGGTCATGGCGTCCTCCGAGGTCACCGCCCGCAGCACCACCGGGTGCTGGTAGGTCCTGCCGTCCCCCATCACGCCCACGCTCCGCAGCGTGAGCAGCACCGCGAAGGCCTGCCACAGGTCGGCGGCCAGGCCGGCCCGGCGGAGCTCTTCCTGCACGACCCGGTCCGCGCCCCGGACCATCTCCAGGCGCTCCCCGGTGACCTCCCCCACCACCCGCACCGCCAGGCCGGGGCCGGGGAACGGCTGGCGCCACACGATCTCCTCCGGCAGGCCCAGCTCCTCGCCCACCCGCCGGACCTCGTCCTTGAACAGGTCGCGCAGCGGCTCCACCAGGTCGAGGTCCATGCGCTCGGGCAGGCCTCCCACGTTGTGATGGCTCTTGATCTTGGCCGCGGTGCGGCTGCCGGACTCGATCACGTCGGGGTACAGGGTCCCCTGCACCAGGAACCGGGCGTCGGCGTGCTCCCGGGCCACCTCCTCGAACACCCGGATGAACTCCTCGCCGATCCGCCGCCGCTTCTCCTCGGGATCCTCCACGCCCTCCAGGCGGGCCATGAACCGGTCCGCCGCCTTGACGTGGACCAGCGGGACCTTGAAGTGCCGGGCGAACGTCTCCTCGACCTGCTCGGGCTCTCCCTCCCGCAGCAGGCCGGTGTCCACGAACACGCAGGTGAGCCGGTCCCCGATGGCCCGGTACACCAGCAGGGCCGCCACCGCCGAGTCCACGCCGCCGGACAGCGCGCACAGAGCCCGCCGATCCCCCACCTGGGCCCGGACCCGCTCCACCGCCCGGTCGATGACCCCCACCGGTGTCCAGTCGGGGAGCAGCCCGCAGCCCTCGTACAGGAAGCGCTTCATGACATCCAGGCCGTGGGGGGTGTGGGCCACCTCGGGGTGGAACTGGACCCCGAACAGCCCCCGCTGGGGATCCTCCATGGCCGCCACCGGGGTCGCGGCCGTGCGGGCCGTGACCTGGAACCCCTCGGGGGCGGCCACCACGGCATCGGCATGGCTCATCCACACGGTCTGGCGGGTCGGGAGGTCGCCGAGCAGCACCCCTCCGCCCGCCTCCAGGTCGGTCTTCCCGTACTCCCGGACGCCGGTGGCCGCCACCTCGCCGCCCAGGGCCTGGGCCATGGCCTGCTGGCCGTAGCAGATGCCCAGCACCGGGACTCCCAGGTCGAGGACCCCCCGGTTCAGGGCCGGGGCCCCGGGCTCGTACACCGACGCCGGGCCGCCGGAGAGCACGATGCCGGCCGGCCGACGGGCGGCCAGGTCCTCGGGCCGGGCGTCGAACGGCACGATCTCCGAGTACACGTGGCACTCGCGGATGCGCCGGGCGATGAGCTGGGCGTACTGAGCCCCGAAGTCGACCACGAGCACGGGGCGCGGGTCCGTCACTCGGTCACGCTAGCATCGGAATACGGCCTCATCAACGCGATCCTTCGTTCCGGTGTTCCTGCCCCCTACGTGGGAACCGCGGTGCCGTGGACCTGGAAACCGACGGCCTTCGCCGCGAGGGCCAGCTCACGGTCATGGGTAGCCAAGGACAGTTGGTCGAAATCCTCCCGAATCAGGACGGCGCTGGCGAGGTGGATCGCGTCGAGAGACCCGAGCATCGTGGGGAAGGGCTCGGCCGCCCGCTGAAGAACGCTGGGCGCGATGGGCACGAGGCTGAGACGTTCTACGGCATCGATAACCGCAGCTCGCTGCTCCGCGACCACTGTCTCCTCCAGCTGGAGCCGGATGCGCGCGCGGTCGATCGTGCGCAGGCACTCCAAGCGGATCAGCTCGCTGGAAACGGCCTGGCGGATCCTTCCCCACAGCGGAAGCCGGTCGGCTTCTCCCAATACGACGCGCAGCAGGACCGAAGAGTCCACGTACACGTTCAACGCTGCTGGCGTTCCTCGAGCAAGAGCTCCGTGGAGCCAAGCGGCCAGTCCGCCGGCCGGTAGCGCCGTCGACGCAGCGGCGCGAATGGCTTCTTCGGCGCGATCACCGGGACGCCCCCATCCCCCACCGGAACGATCCGGGCGATGGGCCGGTCCCGGTCGGTCACCTCGATCTCGGCCCCTCCCTCCACCGCACGGAGATGCTTCGAGAGGTGATCCTTGAGTTCGGCGATCTTCACCCGTTTCATGGCCACATCTAGCCATAAAGCGGAGGACCCGTCAACCGCTGAGCCCGCGGGCCGCCCTCGGGAGCGCTCCTCAGCGGCGGGTCGCTCGCCTCAAGCCCTGGCCGTGGCCCTCCGCTCCCATCGACGGCCCAGCCCCTGGCCGAGCAGGCCCAGGGCGGCGGCAAGAGCCAGCCATGCGGCCGTGGGGATCCCACCCGTCCCGGACACGCCGGAAGGCGCCTCCCGGCGAGCCACGATCTCCGCATCCAGCTTCTCGTTCAGGCCCTGGATGGCCGCCAGGGCCACCCCGTCGGCGTCCACCGCGGTGATGTGCCGGTCGTCCTCCCCCACCCCGAAGGTAGCGTGGAAGTCCTGGGCGGTGGGCCCGATGTGACGGATCGAGCCGTCCTGGGAGATGTACCGCCAGGTGGTGATGGGCAGCTCGGCCACCCGGGCCAGGATGTCCCCCGATGACACGGGACGGAGGTCGGCCTTCACCGCCCGGTCGGACACCGAGGCCCACGAGCCCCCGCCCGCGGCCAGGGTCACCCCGGTGGTCAGGGTGGAGTTGGAGAAGAACCGGGCTCCCCCCGAGGTCCGCGCGGTGAACTGGTTGCTGGCGGAGGAGGCCACGTCGGCGAAGGTGGAGTCCGCCCACACGAAGGAGCCCGCGTGGTTGGCCTTGGCCTGGTTCCCGGCGGCGAAGCTGAGGTCGCCCTGGGCGGTGTTGTTCGATCCCCCTGGGACCGTGGCCGTGAGGCCGCTGGCGGTGTTGCCTGAGCCTCCGCCCACGGTGGCCCGGGAGCCGCTGGCGGTGTTGAGGCCGCCCCCGCCCACGGTGGCCCGGAAGCCGCTGGCGGTGTTCTCGTCGCCCCCGCCCACGGTGGCGTGCTGGCCGCTGGCGGTGTTGGATTCGCCCCCGGCCACGGTGGCAAGGAGGCCGCTGGCGGTGTTGAAGGCACCCCCGCCCACGGTGGCAAAGCTTCGGTTACTGGTGGTCCCGGCGTCGTTCCCGGCCTGGTTGTTGCTCCCCCCTCCGACCGTGCCGTAGTCATCGGTGACCCGGTTGGTGAGGGTGCTGGCTCCTCCTCCCCCGATGACCGCGCCGAACACACCTGCGGTGACCTGGTTCCCGGAGAATCCCCCGATCACGTTGGGGGAGGTGGGGTTGGGCTCCAGGCGGAAGGCCCGGGCGTCGTTCACCCGGAAGTTGAGGGCCTGGTTGTCGGTGGTCCCCAGGAACTGGGTGTCCGGGTTGGTCCCTGAGTTGCCCCCCAGGAGCCAGGCCTGGGACGGCGAAGCGGAAGCGCAGCTACCCGTCCACGCACCAGTCCCCGGGTCGAGCTGGCAGGTGTTGGCCCCCACCACCAGTCGGACCCCGCCGCCGGCCCGGACGGCGAACTCCCCGTCGGCCGTCGAGGCGAAATCGGCCGGGGTGTTGTCGGCCCACACGAAGGCGCCATTGTGGTTCGCCTTGGCCTGGCGCCCGGCGGCCAAGCTGAAGTTGCCCGCTGCGGTGTTGCCGTTGCCCCCGGGGACCGTGGCGTCGATGCCCGAGGCGGCGTTGGCCGTGCCCCCACCCACGGTGGCCACAGGGCCGTCGGCGATGTTGCCGCCTCCCCCGGCCACGGTGGCGATGAATCCGCTGGCGGTGTTCGCCGAACCCCCACCGACGGTGGAGACCTGTCCGCTCGCCGTGTTGCCTGAGCCCCCGCCCACGGTGGCGGAGGACCGGTCGGAGGTGGTCCCCCCGTCGTTCCCGGCCCGGTTGTTCCGTCCCCCTGCCACCACGCCGTAGTCGTCGGTGACCCGGTTCGGGTTCCCCGAGTCCCCCCCGCCGCCGATGGTGGCTCCCAGGGCCCCGGCGGTCACGGCGTTGTCCGCGAACCCCCCGATCACGTTGGGGCTGGTGGCATCGGGCTCCAGGCGGAGGGCCCGGGCGTCGTTGACCCGGAAGTTGAGGGCCTTGTCGTCGGTGGTCCCCAGGAACTGGGTGGCCGGG
>JBOGVZ010000072.1:0-8004 GCA_050692985.1 Actinomycetota bacterium | reverse complement strand
GGACGCTCTCCGAGGCCAGCCGCTGCCCGCCTTCGGTCTCGGCCAGCCACGGCCCATTCGAGGGCTCCTCTCGGGTGAGCACCTCCGCGCCGGCGTGCACGACTAGGGTGGCCGGCTCAGGCCCGCCCGTGGCCAGGTCCACCAGGGCGTCGGCCAGCCGGGCCCCACCGGAGTCGGCTGCCCGGGGATCGGTGGGGACCCTCTCGGCTCGACCCTGGATGGCAGCCTGCAGGGCGGTTCCTTCTTCGGCCGGCAGCATCCCCTCGAGCCACAGCACGGAACGCTCGTGGTCCCACTCCAGGCTGAGATGGCGGGCCCTCGTCGCTTCCTCAGCCTCCCGGGCTCGGATCCGCTCGTGCCTGCGGGCCTCCCGCCACAGCCAGGCCGGTCGGAGCTCGGCGGCTCGGACTGCCCAGGACTCATCGGTCTCCAGGGTGGCGAACCGGGTGAGGGGCCGGAGCTGGTCCCAGGACAGCCGGCCGGAGGCATGCGCCTCCCCGATCCGGGGGAGGCCCTCCAGCGCGTGGGCCACCCGGACCCACTCCCGGGCCGTGCCCCAGGCCAGCCCGTACCGCCCGGCCAGCCACGAGGTCATGGAGGTGGCTCCGTCCCTGCGCCACAGGCCCTGCCGCTCGAACTCGGCCACCGCCCGGAGGACCTCGGCCGAGGCCGCCGCCATCGCCGCGGCGGCCCGGTCCAGGACATCTGCGACCTCTCCGGAGGTCCGCGGGGCCGCGAATCTCATGGGTGTGATTCTAGGACGGGGGTCTGACACGAACGATCCGATACGCTTCCGGCCGACATGGGCACGACTCCGGACCCGGTGGCCGAGGCCGCCGAATACCAGCGGTTCCTCCTGGCGAAGCTGGGAGACGACGACCCGGCGGAGGTCCAGGCCACCACCCCCGCCGCGCTTCGAGCGCTCTTCGCGGAGGCCGGCGACCGGCTCCGGGCCCGCCCCGCCCCTTCGGAGTGGTCCGTCCTGGAGACCGCGGGCCACATGCTCGACGGCGAGGTGGTGACCTCGGCCAGGTACCGGTGGATCCTGTCCGAGGACGAGCCCCGGCTCGTGGGCTACGACCAGGAGCTGTGGATGGAACGCCTCCGGCACGACCAGGACGACCCCGACCAGCTGCTGGCGGCCTTCGAGGCCCTCCGGGCCGCCAACCTCGCCCTCTGGTCGCGGAGCTCGGTGGACGAGCGAGCGCGGATCGGCCTTCACGAGGAGCGTGGCCCGGAGTCCTACGAGCTCCTGTTCCGGCTGATCGCCGGCCACGACAGGAACCACCTGGCCCAGGCCCGAGACGCCCTCGGCGCCGGGTAGCCGAGGCTAGGCCACCAGGGCCTGGCAGAGCTCGGTGAACGCGGCGATGTACAGATTGATGTCGGCCTCGGAGTGCTGGACGGATATGGTCCACTGCTCCTCGTCGCCGGGCGTCATGAACACGCCCCGGTTCACCATCCACGGCCACGACGCCTCGAACAGCGCCACGTTGCACTCGAGGAAGTCCCGGTAGTTCGTCAGCGGCTCCAGCCGGTAGGAGACGCAGCCCTTGCAGCCGAGGTCGACCGCGTGGGCGGGGATCCCGGCATCGTCGATGGCCCGCTGGCATCCCTCGGCCAGGATCGTTCCCAGCTTGCCCAGGTACTCGTACGCATCGTCGGTGAGGACCTCGGTGAGCGCCGCCAGGCCCGCAGCCACGGAGAGCGGGTTCCCGTTGAACGTGCCCATGTGGGCCACGCCGGTGGTGATCTCGCTCATCAGATCGGCCCGGCCGCCGAACGCGCCGAGGGCGGCGCCCCCACCGACGGCCTTGGCGAAGCACGACAGGTCGGGCTGGACGCCGAACCGTTCGGCCGCGCCTCCGGCGGCCACCGTGGCCCCCGATTTCACCTCGTCGTAGATGAGCACCACGCCGTGCTTCGCGCACAGCTCCTTGACCCGCTCGAGGTAGCCGGGCTGGGGGAGCACGATCCCGATGTTCATCATGATCGGCTCCATGATCAGGCAAGCGATGTCCCCACCTCGCTCGTCCAGCATCCGTTCCAGGGCCTGCGCGTCGTTGAAGGGGACCACGAGCGTGTGCCTGGCGGTGTCGGCCGGGATGCCCTTGGACAGGGGTGTGGAGGCCGGGGCCGCCCGTCCCCCGATCACGTCGGAGTTCGGGACCACGGAGAACATCACGGCGTCGTGATGCCCGTGGTACGACCCCTCGATCTTCAGGATCACGTCCCTGCCGGTGGCGCCCCGGGCCAGCCGGATCGCCTCCATGGTGGCCTCGGTCCCCGAGTTCGTGAAGCGGACCTGGTCGAGCCGGAAGCGCCGGCACAGCTCCTCGGCCAGGGCCACAGTGGTCTCGGTGGTGGCCGCGAAATGGGTCCCGGTCCGGGCGGCCCGCTCGATCGCCTCCACCACCTTCGAGTGCGCGTGGCCGACGGCCATCGTCCCGAACCCGCCGTGGAAATCGACGTACTCATTGTCGTCCACGTCCCAGACCCTGCTGCCCTGGCCCCGCCGGACGTAGATCGGGTAGGGGTCGTTGGCGTGGAACGAGGAGGCCACGCCGTACGGCATGACCTTCGAGGCCCGCTCGTACAGCAGGCCGGAGGCCGGCGTCCGGTCGAGCAGGGCCCGGGCCTCGCGCTTGGCGATCTCCCTGGCCCTGGCGGTGATGGCGTCGTCGATCATGTCCCTACTATGCCGCAGCGACCGCAGATGGACGTGGCATGAGCTCCTCGGGCCTGGCCCCCCGGTAGCTCCGCCGCTGCAAGGCCACGCTGGCCAGGGCCACGGCCGCCCCCACCACGAAGATCAGGGTCCCCATGACGTTCACCGCCGGGGGCACCCCGAACCGCGAGGCGCCGGCCACCCACAGCGGGAACGTCGAGGTGGCTCCGGCGTTGAAGAGCGTGATCACGTAGTCGTCGACCGAGAGCGCGAACGCCAGGACGGCGGCGGCCAGGATCCCCGGGAAGATCAGCGGGAAGGTCACGGTCCGGAACGCGGTCCAGGGGGTGGCCCCCAGGTCCTTGGCGGCCTCCTCCCACTCCCGGTTGAACCCCTGGGTCCGGGCCTTCACGGTCACGACCACGTAGGAGATGTTGAACATGATGTGGGCGATGAGGATCGTCACCAGGCCTCGGGAGAAGTTCACCGTCACGAACAGCGATAGGAGCGAGGCTCCCAGAACGATCTCCGGGGTGGCCAGAGGGAGGAAGATGAACAGGTTCGTCGAGCCCCGGCCCCGGAACCGGTGGCGGGTCAGCGCCAGGGCGATCATCGTGCCCAGGGCCGTGGCCACCACCGTGCTGACGGCCGCGACCAGGAGCGAGTTCTTGAGGGCCAGGGTCAGCTCGGGGGTGTCGAAGATGCCCTGCCAGTGTCGGAGGGTGAAGCCCTGCCAGGTGAAGTTGAACCGCCCCTGGATGTCGTTGAACCCGAAGAGCATCATGATGGCGATCGGCAGGAACAGGTAGAGGAGCGCCACGCCGGTGTAGAGGGGGAGGATCCATCCGCGGCGCTTCATCCCGTCAGCTCCTTGGTCCCCAGGAGACGGGCGTACAGCGCCACGCCGATCAGGATCGCCGCCATCAGCAGGAACGAGAGCGCCGCGGCCTCCGGGTAGTCGTTGTTCTGGAGGAACTCCTGCTGGATCACGTTCCCGATCATGGTGGTGCTCGGGCTACCCAGGTACTCGGAGTTGATGAAGTCCCCGACGGAGGGGATGAACGTCAGCAGGGAGCCGGCGAACACGCCGGGCAGCGACAGCGGGAACGTCACCCTGAGGAACGCCACGGCCCGGTTCGAGTAGAGGTCGTCGGCCGCGTCCAGCAGGCTCTTGTCCATCTTCTCCAGGGCCACGTACAACGGGAGCGCCATGAACGGCAGGAAGTTGTAGATCAGGCCGCCCAGGACGGCGACGTTCTCCCCAAGGACGTGGAAGCCCTGCCCCAGGATCCCCAGGTCCTTCAGTGTTCCGAGGATGATGCCCTGGTCGGCGAGGACGAACTTCCACTGGATCGTCCGGATGATGAACGAGACGAAGAAGGGCAGGATCACCAGAAACAGGAGGGCGTTCTTGAACCGCCCGCCGTGGAACGCGATCGTGTAGGCCAGGGGATAGGCGATCAGGAGCGTGACCACCGTAGTGACGAGCCCGTACAGCAACGAGCGGATGATCTGCGTGTCGTTGCGCAGCACGTCTCCGTACACGCCGACGTTCCAGGTGAGGCGGTAGCCCTGCTCCAGGGAGCCCTCCTGGAGGGACACGGACAGCATCGAGATCGTGGGGACCACGTAGAAGAGGAGCAGCCAGACCCCCCCTGGGAGCAGCAGGAGATAGGCCACCGAAAGCCTTCGCCGACGACGTGCTGGCCGCGGGGCCGGCGCCGGGGCCGGCGCGGTGGCTACCCCTGCACCACCGTCTGGAACAGATCGTTCCAGGCCGTCTCCTCCTCCTCGTCGAGCTGCTTGTACGGGATGGTCTGCGCGTTCGTCTCCTCGGTGGGGAACACGAAGCGGTCCTCCGCCAGCTCGGCACAGAATGGCGAGCAGGACAGGTCGTCCGCGTCGGGGCCCGCCGCGTCGGCCCGGATCATCTCCTGCACCGCGGCGACCGGGGACTCGTACCACACCCACTCGGTGATGTTCGTGGCGATGCGGGGGTCGTACACATGGTTCATGAACAGGTGAGCGTCGAGCGGGTGCTCCGCGCCGATCGGGATAACCATGTTGTCGCTCCACCGCATGCCGCCGGCCTCGGGGATCACGAACCGCAGGTTCGGGTTGTCCAGCGACAGCGCGAAGATGTCCCCGGACCAGGCCATGCTGGCCACCAGGTCCCCCCGGGCCATCCCATCGGTGTAGTCGTTGCCGTAGAACCCCCGGACCTTGTCTCGGTTGGCGATCAGCATCTGCTGTGCGGCCTGGACATCCTCCACGGTGGCGTCCGGCGACTGGATCCCCATCGAGGCCAGGGCCAGGCCGAACGTGTCGCGCATCTCAGCGAACAGGCCGATCCGGCCGGCCAGGTCCTCAGCGAACAGGTCCTCGAAGCGAACGATGTCCCGTCCGACAGCCTCGACGTCGTAGCCGATCCCGGTAATGCCGGCGGCCCACGGAATGCTGTGCTCGTTGCCCGGATCGAACCACGGGTCCCTGAACTTGTCCGCCACGTTCGCCTCGAAGGTCGGGAGCTCCTCGTGATGGAGCCGCTCCAGGTAGCCGAGCCGGTTCATCTTGGCGATCATCCAGTCGGTCAGCACGACGATGTCCCACCCAGTGGACTGGCCCTGCGAGAGCGGTTCCCGGATCGTCCCGAAGAACTCCTCGTTGTCGTTGATCACCACGTCGTACTTCATGTCGATGCCGAACTCGGACTCGAACCCCTTGACCGTGGGGCTCCCGGTGGGGCCCTTGTCGATGTACAGGGGCCAGTTCGCCATGACCAGCTGGCCCGCCGGCTCGGCGGGCAACGGCTCGAGCCGGTCACTTCCCTCTCGACGCTGGGCTTCCACCCCGCACGCCGCCAGCAGGGCCATGGCCCCCAGGAACATCGAGCCCCGCCCGGCCCGCCGGAGCAGCTCCCGCCGGCTCACCGGCCGGTCGAGGCCGCCGAACAGCCTGTCGATCTCACCCACCGCCTGCTCCTCCCTCTCGTCCCGACACAACAAAGGTATGTTCCGGGTGCCAGGTGAGCGTCACGGCCTCGCCCGGCGCGGGCAGCCGGTCGGTCGAGATGCCCAGGTTCTGCGCGTACACCGTCACCACGTGCCCGTCACGGGTGGCCACCGTGTAGACGTTGCTCACCCCAACGAACGTGGCGTCCCGCACCGTCCCCTCGATCGCGTTGTCCCCGTTGGCCGTGGAAGTCAGGGTCCCGGCGGCGATCCGGATCTTCTCCGGCCGCACGCCGAGCTTGATCCTGTCCTGCGCCCCCTCGATCGAGCCGGCCGGCACCCGGACCTTCTCCCCGGAGACGAGCTCGATGGTACGGAAGGCTCCGTCCGGTGGCCCGACCGTACCGTCGAGGAGGTTGGACGCTCCCAGGAACCCCGCCACGAACTCGGTGGCCGGGCGCTCGTACACGCCCTCGGGGGGGCCGACCTGCTCGATCCGCCCGCCCCGCATCACCGCGATTCGGTCGGACATCGTCATGGCCTCCTCCTGGTCGTGGGTCACGTAGATGAACGTGATGCCGATCTCGTGCTGGAGTCCCTTCAGCTCGAGCTGCATCTGCTTACGGAGCTTCAGGTCGAGGGCGCCCAGGGGCTCGTCCAGGAGCAGGACCTGGGGCTGGTTCACCAGGGCCCGGGCCAGGGCCACTCGCTGCTGCTGCCCGCCCGACAGCTGGGTGATCCGGCGAGCCTCGAACCCGGGCATGTCCACGAGCTCCAGGATCCGACGAACCTGGCCGGGGATGTGGTCCTTGGCGATGCGGCGCCGGCGTAGCCCGTAGGCCACGTTGTCGAACACGTTGAGATGGGGGAACAGCGCGTAGGACTGGAAGACGGTGTTCACGTCCCGTTGGTGGGGAGGGAGGCCGGCCACGTCGGCGCCGGCGAGCTCGATGGCGCCCTCCTCGGGCTGCTCGAACCCGCCGATCATCCGGAGCGTGGTGGTCTTCCCGCACCCCGAGGGGCCCAGCAGGCTGAAGAACTCGCCCCGGAGGATGTCGAGCGAGATGTCGTCGACCGCCACGACGTCGCCGAAGCGCTTGGTGACGCCCGCCAGGCGGACGTCGACCTCCCGAGCCGTCCCCACGGGGAGAGCGTACCCGGCGGTCGAAGGTAGCGCGCGCGAAGGAGAACCAAGGTTGCGGCGCCTTTGCGCCGCTTTGTATAGTGGCGCTTGTGAAAACTTTCACAAGCGCCGGGAACCGGCCGGGTGGCCCCGCTCCGGCCGCCACCGATAGAATCGCGCGGCCCATGGCCCCACCGAGACGCTCGGACTGGTCGGGCTTCGGCACCGGATGGGCGGCCACGGGGACGCTCCTCGCGGGGATCCTCACCTGGGGCGGGATCGGATGGGTGATCGACCGACTGGCCGGAACCGGCCGGCTGTTCCTGGCGATCGGGCTCCTGGTGGGGGCGGCCGGGGGCATCTACCTCGTCTACGTGCGATATGGCAGGACCGAAGACTGAACCAGCCGAGCGGGTGATGGTCCGCCGGGCCCTCGTGGCCGGCGGCCTGGCCGTCCCGGTGGCCCTGGCCGCCGGGTTCGCCGTTGACGGGGGGCCGGGGGCGTGGTCGGCGGTCCTCGGCGTGGTCCTGGTGGTGGCGAACTTCGCCGCCCACGGGCTATCGCTGGCGTGGGCGGCCACGGTGTCGATCCCCGTGCTCCAGGTCGTGGCCCTGGGCGGATTCGCCGTCCGGATGGCCGTCTTCGTGGGCGCGCTGTTCCTCCTCGACAGCCAGGCGTTCTTCCGTCCGGCGGTGTTCGGCGTGGCCGCGGTGACGTCGGTGGTTGGCCTCCTCGTGTACGAGGCTCGGCTGGCGGCCCGTGGGCTCGGCGCCGGGCTCCGGATCCCCCCGGATCCCGCCGCGGCGGCCGCTGCGGAGGAGCTCCGTCTCCGGGAGCGGGCCCGGCCGTGTCGCTCCTGGCCGCATCCAGGCCCCCGGCGCCGTTCGAGGCCCCCGGCCTCGAGCTGTTCCGGCCGCCCTGCCTGGTCGAGTGGGACGCGCTCGGGGTGCACTTCTGCGTTGACCGCGGGGTCGTGTACATGTTCCTGGCCGCGGCCATCGTCATCGTGGTGTTCGTCCTGGCCGCCCGTCACAGCGGCCTGGTCCCCCGAGGCATCCGGAACCTCGTCGAGTCCGTGGTCGGCTTCATCCGCGACGAGATCGCCATCCAGGTGATCGGCCAGGAGGGCCGGCCGTGGGTGCCCTTCCTCACCTCGATGTTCACGTTCATCCTGGTGGGCAACCTGTTCGGGATCATCCCGGGCATCCAGTTCCCGGTGAACGGCCGGATCGCCATCCCGGCGTTCCTGGCCCTGCTGGTG
>JBOGVZ010000071.1:0-9827 GCA_050692985.1 Actinomycetota bacterium | reverse complement strand
GCCGGGCTCAGACCCCAGCCCGGCGGCCCGCGCGGCCGGAGATGCGATGAGCCGATCTGTCCCCGGATCTCCCCGCCGGGGAGGTCGCCTGGCCCGGTACCGGCCGGAGCCATCCCATCGTTGGTGTGGACGTTCACATAGGTGTTGCCCGCCTCGATCTGGTCGACCAGTGAGCTCCGGGGGAGGCTCCGCTTCGGATCTGAGACGGGAGAGAGAGACGGGATTTTGCCCGGGAAGAAGCCGGAGGCGAAGCGTCGGGCGGAGGCTGAAAAGACAGGACCTGGGACTTTGCTTCGAGCGGACGACGGGATTCGAACCCGCGACCCCCACCTTGGCAAGGTGGTGCTCTACCAACTGAGCCACGTCCGCGCGTCCACCAGTCTAGCAAGAGCCCGGCGGGCCGGGCAGGCGCCCGCGTCCACCACGGTCAGTCCCCGGCGCAGACCCGCGGCCTCCTCGACCCCCTTCAGCTTGTCGCCGGGATCGACCTGCTAGTAGTCGTAGCCGGGCCCGCCGATGTTCGAGTCGTTCCCCTCCACCCCGTCCTCGCTGTAGAGGCAGTCGCTCCCGTTCCGGCCGAAGAGGCGGTCCGCCCCCTTGAGGCCCCACAGGATGTCGTCTCAGCCGTGGCCCACGAGCGCATCGGCCCCGCCGTTCCCGATCAGGTGATCGTGGCCCTTCCCCCCGAGGAGGGTGTCCTTGCGCGGACCTCCGAAGATGAGGTCGTCCCCGGGCCCCCGTAGACCGAGTCCTTGCCGCCCTTCGCCCGGATGACGTCGTCCCCCCCGAGGCCGCACATCACGTCCCGCTTCGCCGTCCCGACCAAGGTGTCGGGCCCGGGCGTCCCGATTATCGTGCAGTCCTTCTGTCCCGCTGCCGCCGGAGGTCCGGAGGACCCCACGACGACCAGCGCCACGAGGACCGGCAGGGATCTCCTGGCTGCCGTGATCGTCCCCTCTCCCCGAGATGTCGTGCCCGAGCGTACGCCGCCGCCGACCGGCCGTACAGCATCACCGGAGCCCGGAGGAGCCGAACCCCGCGGCCCCCCGAGGGGTCTCCGGGAGCTCGTCCACGGCCACCGGGTGGACCTCCAGGAACGGCACGACCAGGAGCTGGGCGATGCGGTCCCCGCGGTGGATCTCCACCGGCTCCCGGCGGTCCAGGTTCACCACGGCCACCGCGATCTCCCCCCGGTAGCCCGAGTCGATCAGCCCAGGGGCGTTGGCCAGGGTCAGGCCGTGCCTCGAGGCCAGCCCCGAGCGGGGCAGGACCAGGCCCGCGTGCCCCGGCGGGATGGCCACGGCGAGGCCGGTGGGGACCATGGCCCGCTCCCCCGGCCCCACCACCAGGTCCGCACCGGCCGCCAGGTCCAGGCCGGCGTCGCCCTCCCGGGCCCTCCCTGGCAGCGGGGCGTCGGGGTCCAGCCGCCGGAACTCGAGCCTCATGGCGCGGCAGCGTAGCCGCTTTTGACCACCCCGCGGGCGTCTCCTATCCTCGGGCGCCATGGCCACCGGATTCTGCACCCGTTGCGGCGCCGTTCTCAGGAACGGCGCCTGCCCCCACGGGCATCCGCAGCGGGCCCTGCGGGCCCGGAGGCGCGGACGGCGGAAGTGGCCGGTGGTGGTCCTGTCCCTGGCCGTCCTCCTGGGCGCCGGCGGATACCTGGCGCTGGTGTGGTACCCGCTGCGGGCGGCGGGCGAGCTGATGGGCCCCTCCTCCGCCGAGTACACGGAGGCCCTCCGGACCTACCGGGCCGCCGTCGACAGCCTGCCGGTCGAGGACGCCGATGCCGAGACCGTTGCCGAGGCCACCGAGGGGATCCTGACCCAGGCCGAGTCGGCCCGGGGTTCCCTGTCGACCGCCCAGCTCGCCCTGGAGGATCGATCGGCGCCCCAGATCCCGGTGATCAGTGGCCGCCCTCCCCTGGAGGGCGCCCTGGACGTTCGCGGCAAGATGCTGACGTTCTACACGGGGGCCCTGGAGACCGTGGCCACCCTGGACGGGGTGGCCCGCTACCTGGGCGGCCTGAGCGGGACGCTCCCCGAGATCGACGAGGTCGAGGACTCACTCCGGGGTGCCGGGAACGACCTGGGGGGCCCGGTGGCCACGGCCCGCTCGGTGGCCGGCCGGATCATCGCCGATCTGGAGGCCATCACCCCGCCGGCCGAGCTCGGAGCCCTCCATTCGTCGCTCACGATCATCGCCCGGAGGATCGAGGAGGACCTGGAGCAGATCGAGGATGCTCGCGGCCAGGCCACCGCGCCGGTGATCGAGGTCCTGCTCGACGACGTCGCCGAGCAGGCCACATCCTTCCGGGACGCGGTGGCCCAGGCGCCCCAGGCCGCCATCCAGTCGGGGCTGGGCTCGGCCCTGAAACAGCTCGACCGGCGGGTCGGCAGGATCAACAGCGGGCTGACCGAGCTACGGGGCCGGGGCGTGACCGGTCTGACGATCCCCGGCTGAACCGCCCGGCTCCGCGCCTCCCGGACGAGCGAGAGGCCCGGCGGGGGGACCCGGGCCTCTCGTGAACCTGCGTGGGCTACGAGCAGCCGCTGGTGGCGCCGCAGCTGGTGCACACGTAGCACGAGCCCGAGGCTTGCATCTTCGAGCCGCACACGTAGCACAGCGGCGCGTCCACCGCGGTGGGCTGCGACGCGGGCTTCGGCGTCAGCTCCAGCTGCTGCACCGGGACCTCGGGGGCCTTGCCATCCGCTTCCTCGGCCCGGTCCCCCTGCTCGGCCGGCGCGTAGCCGGTGCCGTTGATGGCCTGGCGCCGCTCCTCGGTGCTCCGGATGCCCAGGGCCTCCCGGGTCTCCGGCGGGAGGTACTCGAGCGCCAGACGCCGGAAGATGTAGTCCACGAGCGACGCGGCCAGCCGGATGTCGGGGTCGACGGTGATCCCCGAGGGCTCGAACCGCATGTTGACGAACTTCTGCACGTACGCCTCGAGCGGCACCCCGTACTGGAGCCCCAGGGACACCGAGATGGCGAACGCGTCCATGATCCCGGCCAGGGTGGACCCCTGCTTGGCCACCTTCAGGAAGATCTCCCCGATGCCGTCCTCGGGGTACTCGCCCGCGGTGATGTAGCCCTCGGCGTCTCCAACCCGGAACGAGATCGTGCGCGCCGGGCGGGTGGCCGGCAGACGCCGGCGGACGGGACCGGCGGCCGGCACGTCGCCCGCCACCCCGGTCGCGCGCTTCTTGTCGGCCGACAGCGGCTGGGCCACCTTGGAGTTGTTGCGGTAGATGGCCAGGGCCTTGAGCCCCAGGCGCCACCCCTCGACGAACATCTGCTCGACGTCCTCGACCGAGACGTCCTCGGGCATGTTCACGGTCTTGGAGATGGCCCCGGAGATGAACGGCTGGACCGCGGCCATCATCTTCACGTGGCCCATGTAGTGGATGGCCCGGTCCCCCATCGACGTGTCGAACACCGGGTAGTGCTCCTCCTTCAGGTGGGGAGCCTCGGCCACCGAGTTGTGCTCGGCGATGTAGTCCACGATGTCGGCGGCCTGCTCCTCGGTGTACCCCAACCGGCCCAGGGCCCGGGGAACGGTCTGGTTCACGATCTGCATCGTGCCCCCGCCGACCAGCTTCTTGTTCTTGACCAGGGCCAGGTCGGGCTCGATGCCGGTGGTGTCGCAGTCCATCATCAGCCCGATGGTGCCGGTGGGCGCCAGCACCGAGGCCTGGGCGTTGCGGTAGCCGTGCTCCTCGCCCAGATGGATGGCCTCGTCCCAGGCCTTCTTGGATGAGGACAGCAGGCCTTCGGGCACCAGCTCGGGGTCGATGTCGTCGGCCGCGGCCCGGTGCTTGCGGATCACCCGCAGCATGGCGTCGCGGTTGGGTGCGTAGCCCGCGAACGGGCCGATCCTCTCGGCCACCCTGGCCGATGTGGCGTAGGCGTGGCCGGTCATCAGCGCGGTGATGGCTCCGGCCCAGGCCCGCCCGGCGTCGGAGTCGTAGGACACCCCCCGGGCCATGAGCAGGGCTCCCAGGTTCGCGTACCCCAGCCCGAGCTGCCGGAAGGCCCTGGCGTTGCGGGCGATCTTCTCGGTGGGGTAGTCGGAGTTCCCCACCAGGATCTCCTGGGCGGTGAACACGATCTCCACGGCGTGCTTGAACGCCGGGATGTCGAAGCTGCCGTCCTCGTCGAGGAACTTCAGGAGGTTCAGGCTGGCCAGATTGCAGGCCGAGTTGTCCAGGTGCATGTACTCCGAGCACGGGTTCGACGCGTTGATGCGGCCCGAGGCCGGGCAGGTGTGCCAGTCGTTGATCGTGGTGTCGTACTGCATCCCGGGGTCGGCGCACTCCCACGCCGCCTGGGCGGCCTGGCGCATCAGGTCGCGGGCCCGGACCGTCTCCAGGACCTCGCCGGTGGTGATCGCCTTGAGCTTCCAGTCGCGGTCGTCCAGGTAGGCCTGCATGAACTCGTCCGTGACCCGGACCGAGTTGTTGGCGTTCTGGTACTGGGTCGAGGCCGAGTCCTTGCCGTCCAGGTCCATGTCGAACCCGGCGTCGCGGAGCACTCGGGCCTTGCGCTCCTCGCGGGCCTTGCACCAGATGAAGTCCTCGACGTCGGGGTGATCCACGTTGAGGATGACCATCTTGGCGGCCCGGCGGGTCTTGCCCCCGGACTTGATGGTTCCGGCGGAGGCGTCCGCCCCGCGCATGAACGACACCGGGCCGGAGGCGGTCCCCCCGCCGCCCAGCGGCTCCTTGGAGGAGCGGATGCGGGACAGGTTGATGCCCGAGCCCGAGCCGCCCTTGAAGATCGTCCCCTCCTCCACGTACCAGTTGAGGATCGAGGACATCTCGTCGTCGACGGCCAGGATGAAGCACGCCGAGCACTGCTGCGGGGTGTCGGGGACGCCGACGTTGAACCACACCGGCGAGTTGAACGCCGCCTTCTGCGTCACCAGGACGTGGGTGAGCTCCTCGGCGAAGACGTCGGCGTCGGCGTCGGTGGCGAAGTAGCCGTCCTTCGTCCCCCACCCTTTGATCGTGTCGACGACCCGGCCGATCAGCTGGCGGACCGAGGACTCCCGCTGGGGGGTGCCCAGCGGGCCCCGGAAGTACTTCTGGGCGACGATGTTCGTGGCGTTCTGGGACCAGGACTTGGGGAACTCCACGCCGCGCTGCTCGAAGGCGTTGCCGCCCTCCTTGAAGTTGGGGATGACGGCGTCACGGATCTCCCACTCGACCCCGTCGAACGGATGGACCCCGTCCTCGGTGAAGTACCGCTTGAACGACAGGCCTGTGGCGGCGGTGTGGACGTCCCGTTCCCTCGTTGCCACGATGTCCCTCCTTCGGCAGGTCCGGCCCCGGGGAAGGCGGGGGGCTGGAAACTACAACGGCGTCATTCTAGGCTCTCGCGCCGCGCGACGCAACCATCCTACCCACACATGTTGTGCCGCGTCCACCCCGCAACCACAACATGTGGTGGTCTGAGGATATTTCCGGCCCGGGGGCCCCAAGGACCCGCGGGGCCTAGCGGCGGCGGCCGGCGGATCGCTTCGGCTCGCGCTTCTGGAGCAACAGCCCCAGCTCCCGCTCGAAGTCGGTGACCTCCTTGAAGTCCTTGTAGACCGAGGCGAACCGCAGGTAGGCCACGTCGTCGAGGCGGCGGAGCTGTCCCAGGACCTCCACCCCCACCTCCTGGGTGGTCACGTCGGGGCCCCGGCGCCGCAGCTTCTCCTCCACCCGTTCGGCCAGGTGCCGGACCTGATCGGGGGTGACGGGCCGGTTCTTGATGGCCTTTTCCACTCCCGCCACCACCTTGGCCCGGTCGTAGGGCTCCTTCGAGCCGTCGCGCTTGATCACCCGGATCGCCAGGGCATCGGTCCGCTCGAACGTGGTGAACCGGCGCCCGCACGATCCGCACTGGCGGCGGCGGCGGACCGCCGCCCCGTCGTCGGTGGGACGCGAGTCCACCACCTTCGACTCGATCCGGCCACACCACGGGCAGCGCATCTCGACCCAACATCTTGGTACGAAGCGCCGCCAACCACAAGATGTTGAGGCCGGCGCCCCCGGATCCCGGCCATCCCGCTGAGGAGCCCCGGACCGCCCGGGAGGGCATAATCCAGCCATGCCCTCGGAGCTGGAGCTGGTGGGCCGCCTGGCGCTGGCGGCCGCGCTGGGGGGGGCCATCGGCCTGGAGCGGGAGATCTCCGACCAGCCGGCCGGGTTCCGCACCCACATCCTGGTGGCCCTGGGGGCGTGCCTGTTCACGATCGTCTCGGCATACGGCTTCGACGCGTTCCTGGGGGCCGACCGGCCGCCCCAGATCCGCTTCGACCCCAGCCGGCTGGCGGCCCAGATCGTCACCGGGATCGGGTTCCTGGGCGCCGGGGCCATCATCAGGTACGGGATGAGCGTGCGCGGGCTCACCACCGCCGCCAGCCTGTGGGTGGTGGCCGCCATCGGGACGGCCGCCGGCATCGGCCAGTACGTGTTGGCCCCGACGACCGCGGGCATCACGCTCCTGGCCCTGTACGGGCTGAAACCGCTGCGGACCAGGCTGGTGCGAGGGCTCAAGAAGGAGCACGAGGAGTTCGTGCTGGACGCCGGGGTCTCGCTGGACGTGGATCGGCTGGTCCACGAGGTCACGGCGGCGGGGATGCGCATCGACCACCTCCGGGTGGAGGAGGAAGAGGAGGAGGACATCCGGCAGATCGTGCTGTACGTGACGATCCCGCCCGACCGCAGGCCCGAGGACGCCGTGTCGCTCCTCGCCGGGATCGAGGGCGTGCGCAACGTGGATTGGACCCGGTAGGCCCGGACTCCCGGCCGTCAGGCCGCCGGCGGCAGGACCAGCGACGTCCCCGGCTGGAGGATCGCCGTCCCCAGGCCGTTCGCATCCCGCAGGTCCTCGACCACGGGCCTGGGGTCGCCCTCCGGCCCGACCAGGGCCCGGGCGATCTCCCACAGGGTGTCCCCGGGGCGAACCACGTAGCGACCCCCCGGCGCGTTCTCGGTCACGGCCACCTCGCGGGAGGATGCCTCCGTGCCGGCCTCGGCGGATGGGCCTCCGGCGGCCCGCCCGGCCAGGGCCACCGCCAGGGCGACGGCAGCCGCCAGGGCGGCGATCCTCCCGGCTCGAACCTGTGTTCGGGTCACGGGCCCATTCTCTCGAACACAGGTTCGAGAGTCAAGGTCGAACACATGTTTGATTCCATGGCCCGGGCATGCTACCGTCCCCCACTGACATGGACGATCTGACCCCCAGGCAGCGACGGATCGTGGAGTTCATCCAGGAGACCGTGCAGGAGCGCGGCTACCCGCCCACCGTGCGGGAGATCGGGGAGGCGGTGGGGCTGACCTCCTCGTCCAGCGTGCACGCCCAGCTCGAGAACCTCAGCAAGAAGGGGCTGCTGCGGAAGGACGCGGCCAAGCCCAGGGCCATCGAGGTGTCGCTGGGCGGGCCGCCGGTCCGCAAGGCCGACTCCGTCCCCCTGCTGGGCCGCATCGCCGCCGGCGCCCCGGTCATGGCCGAGGAGCACGTCGAGGACCACCTGACGGTCCCGGCGGGCTTCGCCTCCGGTGGGGAGCACTTCGCTCTGCGGGTGAGCGGCGACTCCATGGTGGGCGCCGGGATCCTTGACGGGGACATCGTCGTGGTCCGTCGCCAGGACGTGGCCGAGGACGGCGCCATCGTGGCGGCGCTCCTGCCGGGCCCCGCAGACCCCGAGGCCACCGTCAAGCGGCTCTCCCGCCGAGGGACCAGGGTCACGCTGGTCCCTGAGAACCCCGCCCTGGACCCCATCGAGCTCCCCAAGGAGGGGAAGGTCCTGGGCCAGGTCGTCTCCGTCCTGCGGAAGCTCTAGGCTTCCTCCCCCCACCCGGGCTGAGGTTGAGGTGGCCTGCCTCGGCGACATATCGTTCGGCAAGGAGCCCACGTGCCACCCGAGATCACCGATCAGCCCCCGCCCGACGTGCGCGATCAGATCGCGGCCCTGTCCGCCGACCTGGACCGGGTCGTCCCCGCGAAGGAGCCCGACCGAAACCTCCTGGTCGCCACGTGGAACGTGCGCGGGTTCGACCGGATCAACCGAACGTGGCGCTCCTCGACCGGCGACTCGCCGATCCGGGACCTCAGCAACATCCTGTGCATCGCCGAGATCCTTCGCCGCTTCGACGTGGTGGCGATCCAGGAGGTCCGCCGCAGCGCCGAGGGCTTCCTGGCGATGATGCAGCTCCTGGGGGAGAGCTGGAGCTACCTGGTGACGGACGTCACCAGGGGGGCCGCCGGGAACAGCGAGCGGCTGGCCTTCGTGTTCAACCGGGAGCGCGTTCGCGCCTCCGGGCTGGCCTGTGAGCTCGTGGTCGCCGCGGAGGAGGCCGGCCTCTCCGAGGAAGCCATGAGCGGCCAGTTCGCCCGGACGCCGTACGCGGCCAGCTTCACCTGCGGGGAGCAGCCGTTCACGCTGGTCACGCTCCATGTCCTCTACGGCAGCCGGGCGGCGGACCGGCTCCCGGAGCTGCGGGAGATCGCCCGGTGGCTATCCCGGTGGGCCCGGGAGGGAGACCGGTGGGGAGAGAACCTCCTGGCCCTCGGCGACTTCAACATCGACCGGAAGGAGGACCCGCTGGCCCAGGCCTTCTTCGCCACCGGTCTCGAACCTCCGGATGCGCTGAACCACGTTCCACGAACGGTCTTCGACGATCCCGATCCGAACGCGCCGCCGGATGCCAGGCACTTCTACGACCAGATTGCCTGGTTCACCGCGTCAGAGGGAACGCCCGCGTTGTCGCTCCGATACACGAACGCCGGGATGTTCAACTTCGCGCTCGGCCAGATCCCGGCAGCGAGCACGGTGCAGCTCTCCTGGCGCATCTCGGATCATTTCCCGCTGTGGGTCGAGTTCGCCCTCTAGCCGCATCCTGGCGCCACCGTCAGGTGATCTCGAGGCCTGGGCCCCGGGAGGTGGGCGCGGCGGGACACCACCTCGTGGCGGTCGTGGGGCATGAGCAGCCGCACCTCGGTTCACGGCTGGGGCGCCTGCTTCGATGTCGGCACCTCCCAATATGGTCCTTCCGTGGAGCCTCGGGACCTGCTGGAACGTCTGAACGAGGGCTCGCTTCAGAACGTTCGATTCCGCGACTTGAGGAGACTCGTCGAGGAGTTCGGCTTCGAGCTGAAGCGGACCAGTGGGAGCCACCGCATTCACACACCCGCATATCCGTGAGCTGGTCAACCTTCAAGAGGTCAAGGGTGAGGCCAAGCCGCATCAAATCCGGCAGTTCCTGAGACTGGTCGAGAGATATGCTCTGAAGTTGGAGGGCCGACGATGAACCACTACCACATCAACGTCTTCTACAGCGACGAGGACGGCGGCTACATCGCCGACATCCCCGATCTAGAGGCCTGCTCGGCGTTCGGAACGACGCCCGAGAGCGCAGTCACCGAGGTCCTCCGGGCGAAGGACGCCTGGCTCACCGCGGCGCGCGAGGAAGGGAAGCCCATCCCTGAGCCGCGCTACCGGCCGGCTGCCGAGGCTCACTGACCAAGAGCGGCGAACATCCCTATTCCTCCCTCTCTACGAGAACCCGTCGAGTCCTGAACAAGTCAATCCACTTCGGGAATTCTCCAGGTGGAAACTCGCTCAGTAGCACACCCAGCATTGACGTTCCCGGTGCGCTTTCGAGATAGATCTCCGAGTCATCCTTCCGACGAGTGGCCTTTGTGAAGTCGTGGCCGAGTCCCGCAAGTTGGTGGACTTTGACACCGCCATCCTCTCCTCCTAGGCGATCGCTGCGACCAGCTCCTTCGTGAGCTCACCCCCTTCGATCTCCGTCCCGATCTTGGCCATGGACTCCGCC
>JBOGVZ010000070.1:0-62144 GCA_050692985.1 Actinomycetota bacterium | reverse complement strand
TAGGCCACGGTCTCCCGGAGGCCGTCCTCGAGGTGGGTCCACGGACGCCAGCCGAGCTCCGTCTCGGCCAGTGAGGAGTCCAGGGCGATGCGGCGGAGGTCGCCGGGGGGCAGACGGCCGAACTCGGGCTCCCCGGCGAACCCGGTGATCTCCGCCAGCATTCGGAACACGTGGTTCACGCTGGCCTCCAGGCCAGTTCCCACGTTGTACAGCCGGCCGATCGGGCGATCGATGGCCCGGGAGAACGCGTCCACCACGTCCGCCACGAACACGAAGTCGCGGGTCTGGTTGCCGTCGCCGTTGATCGTGGGCGTCTCACCGGTGAGCATCTTGGCGGCGAAGATGGCGATGACCCCGGCCTCGCCGTTCGGGTCCTGCCTGGGCCCGTACACGTTCCCCAGGGCCAGCGAGGTGCAGTCCAGGCCCCGGAACCGCTGGTACAGCTCCAGGTACTCCCCCGCCGCCTTCTTGGACACCCCGTACGGGGTCAGCGGGTGGCTCCCGGCCACGGCCGTCTCCTTGACCGGCACCCGGCGCGGCTCCCCGTAGATCGTCCCCCCCGAGGAGGCGAACACCACCTTCCTGGTCCCGGTCCGGGCCGCGCACTCCAGGACGTTCAGGGTCCCCAGGATGTTGACGTCCGCGTCGAACATCGGGTCCTGCACCGACACGGGGACGCTGGCCTGGGCGGCGAGATGGAGGAGTGCATCGGGACGGTGCCGCTCAAACAGCGCCACCAGCCCCTCGGCCCTGATGTCGAAGTTCTCGAACGTGAACTCCTTGCCGTAGGACCGGGCCTCCGCCAGGTTGGCGATCCGTCCCACGGAGAGGTCGTCCACCCCCACCACCCGCCGTCCCTCGGCCAGCAGCCGGTCGCACAGGTGCGACCCGATGAACCCGGCGGCGCCGGTGACCACCACGGTCCCCGTGCCAGCGCTCACAGCGGCAGGCCCGGGTCGGCCTCGATGTCCAGCTCCGAGCGCTCCCCACGGGCCAGCCGGGAGGCGCCCGGGGCGGCGATCATGGCCGCGTTGTCGGTGCACAGCTCCAGCGAGGGGTAGTGGACCCGGATCCCCAGGCGCTCGCCCTCGGCCGCCATCCGCTCGCGGAGCCGGGAGTTGGCCACCACGCCGCCACCGAGCAGCACCGTGCCCACGCCGTTCTCTTCGGCCGCGGCCATCGTCTTCTGGACCTGGACGTCCACCACCGCCTCCTGGAACGACGCGGCCAGGTCCGGCACGCGGATCCGGTCCCGACCCTCGTCCCGGACGTGGCGGATCACCGCGGTCTTGAGCCCGGACAGCGAGAAGTCGTAATCGCCGGAGCCGGCCATGGCCCTGGGGAACCGCACGGCGTCCGGGTTCCCCTCCCGGGCCAGCCGGTCGAGCTCGGGGCCCCCCGGGAACGGCAGGCCCAGGAACCGGGCCACCTTGTCGAATGCCTCTCCGGCGGCGTCGTCCAGGGTCTGCCCGAGCAGCTCGTAGCGGTGCTCCTCCGGCATGTGGACCAGCATCGTGTGGCCCCCCGACACGATCAGGCAGACGTACGGCGGGTCGGGCGGGCCGTGCTCCAGGAAGTTGGCGTAGATGTGCCCCTCCAGGTGGTTCACCCCGATCAGCGGCGCGCCCGTGGCCAGCGAGACCGCCTTGGCCGTGGCCAGGCCGACCAGCAGGGCCCCCACCAGGCCGGGCCCCCGGGTCACCGCCACCCCGTCGATGTCCGACCACCGGGCCCCGGCCTGCTCCAGGGCCTCGTCGATCATCGGGTTGAGGCGCTCCAGGTGCGCCCGGGAGGCGAGCTCGGGCACCACCCCTCCGAACCGCCGGTGGATGTGGTGCTGGCTGGCCAGGACGTTCGAATGGACCTTGAGGCCCTCCTCCACCACCGCCGCGGCGGTCTCGTCGCAGGACGTCTCGATGCCCAGGACCTTCATCGGGGGCGGACCCCCTCGGGGACCTCCGCGATGATCCGCTCCAGCAGCCCGGCGTACTGCGGGGTCCGGATGTCGTCGGTCCACATCACCACGGCGTCCTCGCCCGTCTCCTGGTAGTAGTTCTTGCGAACGCCGACCGGGCGGAATCCGAACCGCGCGTACATCCGCTGGGCGCCCCAGTTCGTGACCCGCACTTCCAGCGACACGGCGGTGGCGTCCAGCTCCCGGCCCGCGATGATCAGCTCGTACAGCAGGCGGGTCCCGATCTTGCGGCGGTGGTGCTCCGGGTCGACGGCGATCGTGGTCACGTGGGCCTCGTCGCCGTAGGACACCACGCCTCCGTATCCGACCACCGTCTTGCCGATCAGGGCCACGAGGTAGGCCCGGTTGTGGCCCGCGCTCATCTCGGACGCGAAGAGGTTCGGGCTCCAGGGACGGGGGTATACGTGGCGCTCGATGCCCATGATGCCCCGCAGGTGGCGGCGGCGCATCCGGGTGATCTCGACCTCAGGCGCTGCGGGCTGCTCGAGCCCAATTGATCTCCGCATCCGACTTCCTCAGGTAATAGGGAACCACGTCCTCGGGCCGGGAGGTCTCTTCCCGGTGGAACCGTGGGAGGACCAGCTCGAGCAGCGACACCGCCAGCGGGAACGCCGTGGACATCGGCCCGAACTCCAGGGGCGTGCCGACGTCTTCGAACTGCCGCCGGTACAGCAGGGCCCCGCCACCGACCAGCAGGGTCTCCTCCCCGGTGGCCTCGAGCTCCGCCGCCAGGCGGCCGGGCGGACCCACGGTGTACTCGCTGTCTCGGGCCACGCCACCGGGGACGGGCCGGTAGAACGCGGAGAAGACCTCGCCGCGCTTGGCATCGGTCACGGCGCCGATCCGCCACCGCGAGGCGCGGGCCGAGAACGCCAGGACGTCCAGGGAGCACACGCCCACGATCGGAACGCCGAGCACCTGCGCCAGGGCCCGGGCCGTGGCCACCCCCACCCGCAGCCCGGTGAACAGCCCCGGGCCAAGGCCCACGGCGATCCCACCGACGTGGCCCAGGTCCAGCTCGGTCCAGTCCAGCATCTGCCGCAGGGCCGGGGTCACGATCTCCGAGTGTCCCCGGTGCCACGACAGCAGCGTCGAGGCGATCACTCCCTGCTCGGTTCCCAGGGCCACCGTTGTCTGCGGCGTCGAGGTCTCGATGGCCACCACCAGCATCAGGCGGCCCTCCAGTGGCCCAGGCGCTCCTCCAGCCGGGCCCACCGCCCCGCCCATCCGGGACCTCGCCCGATGATGTCCACCCCCCTGGTCTCGTCGTCCAGGATGGTCAGCCCGATCTCCAGGTGGGTGTCGGGCAGCAGGACGTCGATGGCGCTCCCCCATTCCACGAACACGACGCCCGAGGGGTCCAGCAGGTCCTCGAACCCCAGGTCGAGCACGTCCTGGATCCGGTCGAGCCGGTACACGTCGACGTGGTAGACGGGCAGCTCCCCCCGGTACTCCTTGATCAGCACGAAGGTCGGCGAGGACACCGGCTCAGGGACCCCCAGCGCCCGGGCGGCGCCCTGTACCAGGCAGGTCTTCCCCGCGCCCAGGTCGCCGGTCAGGCTGACCACGTCGCCGGCGCCCAGAAGCCCGGCCACCTCGGCTCCCACGTCCCGGGTCTCGTCCGGGGAGCGGGTCACGAGAGAGATCGGGCCGGCAGTCATCGGTCGCCCATCAGAACAGTCCGAGCTGCTCCTCCGGGGCGACGCCGGCCGCCGCCTCCTCCAGCGTGGCCTTGGCCAGGGCGAGGTCCTCGCGGAGACCGCGCATGGGTGTGCTGGCGTCACCGCCGCCGCGGAGGACCGCCGCGGGGTGGAACGTGGGGATCACCACCCGGCCCCGCCAGGTCTGCTTCTGTCCCCGGACCCGGGAGATGGCCACGGGCCGGTCCAGGATCACCCGGGTGGCGAAGTTCCCCAGCGTGACGATCACGCGGGGGTCGACCAGGTCGACCTGGCCCAACAGGTACGGCTTGCAGGACTCGATCTCGTCCGGCAGGGGGTCCCGGTTCCCGGGAGGGCGGCACTTGATCGTGTTGCAGATGTACACGTCCTCCCGGCGGAGCCCGATCTCCCCCAGGAGGCGGTTCAGGAGCTGGCCGGCGGCGCCCACGAACGGAAGTCCCTGCTTGTCCTCGTGGAACCCGGGGCCCTCCCCGATGAACATGAGGTCCGCGCCCGGGTTCCCGTCTGCGAACACGACCTGGGTCCGCCCCGCAGACAGGCGGCATCGCGTGCACACCGCCGCTTCCTGCGCCAGCTCCTGGAGCCTGGTGCTCACCGCTCCCCCTCGTCCGTGGGGGCCTCGCGAGGCCCCGGTTCGCTCGCCGTCCGGCCCTCGTCTCCTTCGCTCAGGGTGAGTTACCCCCCCGTCCCCCGGACCGCCCGCCGGATGGCCTGGGCCAGGGCCTCCTCGGCCATGCGCTCCAGGACGGGCTGGGGGACCTCATTCCTCCCGGTGGCCAGGGTGAAGATGGTGTCGCCGTCCCACATTGTATGCGCGGGCCTCACGGCCCGGGCAAGGCCATCGTGCGCCGCGATGGCCAGGAGGTGGGCCCGCTCCTTGGAGATCCGGGCATCGGTGGCCACGACGGCGACCGTCGTGTTCGTGCCGGGCTCGGGCCACGGCGGGACGGTCTCGTCGCCCGGCCCGTCCTCGCCCGCGCGGGCCCCCGCCAGGACCCCTCCCTGGTCGTCCACCACCTCGCCGTAGGCGTTGACCACCGAAAGGGCCCCGACGGTGACGCCCTCCTCGCTCACCGAGGCCGTCCCCACCCCGCCGGGGACGGCCCGCTCTGGGCCGTGCAGCTTGGCCACGGTGGCCCCGGTCCCTCCTCCCACCCGGCCCTCGGCGACCTCCGCCCCGGCGGCCTGGCACGCGGCGTACCCGGCCTCGGGGCCGGGGCGCACGGCCGGATCGCCCACCCCGAGGTCGAACACCACGGCCGCCGGCACGATCGGCACCCTGGCCACGCCGGCATCGAACCCGATCCCCCGCTCCTCCAGCCACCGGACCACGCCGTCGGCCGCGGCCAGGCCGAACGCGCTGCCGCCCGCCAGGAGCACCGCGTGGACCTCCCGGACGAGCATCCCGGGGCGAAGCAGATCGGTCTCCCGCGTTCCTGGCGCGCCGCCGCGGACCTCCGCGGAGCCCACGGTGGCGGGGGGGCACAGCACCACCGTGCAGCCGGTGCGGGCCCGCTCGTCGCTCCAGTGCCCCACCCGGATCCCCTCGACGGCGGTGATCCCCCCGCCGGGAGGGGCTGGCTCGTGCCGGGACCTCACCGGCGGGCCGCGGCCTTCCCCGTCGGCCGAACCGGGACCACCTCGTCCAGGTAGCTCCCCAGCACCTCGTTGAACACACGGTGCCGTTCCATCATCGAGACGTGCCCGGCGCCGGCGATGACCACGGCCCGGGCCCGGGGCAGCGCCGCGTGCAACACCTGGGCCCCGGTCTTCGGCGTGATCAGGTCGCGGTCCCCCACGATCACCAGCGACGGCACCGTGACGTTCCGGAGGGCCTCCCGGAAATCGATCTCCACCAGATCCTGGAGCGTGTGGATCCACACCTCGACCGGGGCATCCTGGGCCAGCCGGGTCACGTACTCGACCTGGCTGGGGGAGGCCCCGGGCCCGAAGTTCGTCACCCAGGCCACCAGGAACGACAGGTCCACGCCGAACCGGCGGACCAGGGCCCGGAGCCGCTCGGCGGCGTCCGGGCGGGCCGCCAGCCGGGGGCCCATCCGCCGGAGGGCCCACCCCGCCCGGGCCCCCAGCCCCCCCAGCACCTCCCGGAGGACGTCCGACCCGACGGTGTCGGCCAGCACCACCCCGGCCACGCGGCGGCCGAACTCCTCGGGATGCTCCCCGGCGAACGCCAGGATCCCCATCCCCCCCATGCTGTGCCCGATCAGCACGGCCGGGCCCTCGGGCACCGCCGCGTCGAGCACGGCCTTCAGGTCCTTGCCCATGGCCATGATCGAGTAGTCCCCGGAGCGCGGCTTCCCCGACCGCCCGTGGCCCGGTGGTCGAACAGCACGCACCGGTAGCGACCCGCGAGCTCGGTCCACTGGTAGTGCCACGTGGTCATGTCGAGGCCGAACCCGTGGGCGAACACCAGCGTGGGGGCTCCCCGGGGGCCGGCGGCCCGCACCGCCAGCTCCGTGCCGTCGGAGGACCCGACCGGGCCCAGGTCCTCCTCGGGGAGGAGCCCCAGGTCCTCACCCGTCTCGTGGTCCGGCCTGCCGCGCAGCCGCCGGGCCGCGGCACGCTGGGCCACCACGACCCCCGCCGCCACCGCCGCGGCGACGCCCACGCCGAACAGCGTCTTCCGCAGGCGAGCGGAGCGTCGTGAACCGCGATCCGGCACGTCCGGCCCGAGGGCCTCGCTCACCCGGGATCCCCTCCGGGCCCGCCGAGGTACTCCCGGGGGACCCGCTCACCGACCGCGCACACCACCTCGTACCCGATCGTCCCGATCCACGACGCCACCTCCTCCGCGGTGATCCGGTCGTGGCCCTGGGAGCCGAACAGCACGACCTCGTCTCCGGCCTCCACGGGGTCGTCGCCCAGGTCCACCAGGAGCTGGTCCATGGTGATTGTGCCGGCCACCGGGTACCGCCGTTCCCGGATCAGCACCCGGCCCCGTTCGGACAGCCCGCGGAAGTAGCCGTCCGCATACCCGACGGGAACCGTGGCGATGGTGGCCTCCCGGCCCAGCCGGTACCGCAGCCCGTACGACAGTCCCTGGCCCGCGTCCACCCGCTTGACCAGCGAGACGCGCGAGCGGAGCGACATCGCCGGACGGAGGCCCGCCCGGCCGTCGAGAGCCGGGCCGGGAGAGATCCCGTACAGCGCCACGCCGACCCGGACCAGGTCCAGGTGGGACTGGGGCATCGCCAGCACCGCGCCCGAGTTCGCGGCGTGCAGGTACCGCGGCCGGTGGCCCCGCGCGGCGGCCCCCTCCGCCACCCGCAGGAACCACTCGAGCTGCCGCCGGGCCGACGGATCGCCGGGCTCGTCGGCCATGGCGAAGTGCGTCCACAGCCCCTCGAGCTCGAGGCCGCGCTCGCGGACGTGGTCCAGGAACGGGCCGGCTCGCCCCGGATCCAGCCCCACGCGGTGCATCCCGGTATCGAGCTTGACGTGGACGCCGGCCACCCGCCCCACGGCCCGGGCGGCCGCGGCCACCGCCTCCAGGCCCGGCTCGGTGTACAGGGTCGGCGTGAGGTCGGCGGCCAGGGCGTCCTTCTCCGAGCCGGGAGGGAGCTCCGTCAGCACCAGGATGGGGGCGCCGATGCCCGCCTCCCGGAGGCGCAGCCCCTCCTCCACCAGGGCCACCCCCAGCCAGGTGGCCCCGGCCTCCACGGCGGCGGTGGCCACCGGGACGTCGCCGTGGCCGTAGGCGTTCGCCTTGACCACGGCCATCAGCTCGGCGGACGCGGGCCTGAGGGCCTCCGCGTTGTGCCGGACGGCCCCGAGGTCCACCTCGGCGACCGTGGGCCGGAACCTCATCCGGCCCCCCGGACCCGGGCCGTCGCCTCCGGCAGCGATGCGGCCACGTCACCGGAGACCGCCCCCTCGCCCAGGAGCTCGCCGGCCACGGTGCCGGCCAGGCCGTGCACGTACGCCCCCACGGTGGCCGCGTCCACCGGCGAAAGGCCCCGGGCCAGGAAAGCGGCCACCGCACCGGTCAGGACGTCGCCGGTGCCCCCGGTGGCCAGCACCGGGGTTCCGGTGGGGTTGATGCGGACCCGGCCGTCGGGAACCGCCACCAGGGTCCGGCTCCCCTTGAGGAGGACCACGCAGCGGGTCTCCGCGGCCGCCTTCCGCACCACCCCCACCCGGTCGGCCAGCACCTCGGCCACGGGCAGGTCGAACAGCCGTCCGAACTCCCCGGTGTGCGGGGTGATCACCACATCCGAGACCCGCCCCGCCAGGTCCGCGGGGTGCCCCGCGAAGGCGTTGATCGCGTCCGCGTCCACCACCACGGGGACGGGAGACTCTCGGACCACCCGCCGGACGAACGCGGGCGTCTCCTCGTCGGTGGAGAGCCCGGGGCCGATCCCCACCGCGCCGACCCCGTCGAGCTCCCCCTTCATGACGTCCCAGGCGGATTCGGCCACCGATCCCGCCGGCCCCTCCGGGAGCGGCAGGAACGTGGCCTCGGCCAGCCCCGACTGGACCACCGGGAGGACGCCCTCCGGCATCGCCACCCGCACCAGGCCCGCGCCGACCCGGTAGGCGCCTTCGGCCACCAGGTGGGGGGCCCCGGTCATCCTCCGCGAGCCCGCCACCACCAGGACGACCCCGGAGCGCCGCTTGTGGGTGTCGGCCTTGCGCACCGG
Organism: Actinomycetota bacterium; assembly: GCA_050692985.1. Taxonomy (GTDB): domain Bacteria; phylum Actinomycetota; class UBA4738; order UBA4738; family CALAEC01; genus JBOGVZ01. Next base: position 53,826 of record JBOGVZ010000070.1, on the reverse strand, counting down.
GAGGAGGTCCCGGACGTCCCCGGGCTCGACCAGCACGAGGTCGCTGGTCAACAGGTCGGCGGGGAAGCCGATGTCCGCGACCTCCACGCGCCCCGCGCGGGCGGCTCCCGGGTGCAGGACGTCGCCGACCTTGGCCGCCCCGAACGTCACCGTGGCCACGGCTCGGACCGCAGGGCCGGGGACCGCTCCCGTGTCCCCCTCCACGCCCGAGGGGATGTCCACGGCGGCCACGGGAACGACGTCCCCGTCGAGCCGCTCGATCGCGTCCGCGTAGGGCCCCTCGGCCACGCCCCGGAACCCGCTGCCGAACACCGCGTCGACGGCCACGTCCGACCGGGCCAGCTCCCGGTCCAACACCGAAAGCTCGAAGGGACGGCGGCGCACCCCGGTCCCCTCGAGGCGCCGCCAGTTGGCGGCCGCCGGACCCCGCAGATGCTCCGGGGCCGCCAGGAGGAGCACGGTGGTGCCGACCCCCCACCGGGACAGGTACCGGGCGGCCACCAGGCCGTCCCCCCCGTTGTTTCCCTTGCCGCACACCACCACGGCCCGCCGCCCGTAGGTCCCCCCGGCCACCCGGGCCGCCGTCCGGGCCACCGCGAGCCCGGCCCGCTCCATGAGCGCCTCGATGCTGGTCCCCCGGGCCTCGGTGGCCCGGTCCAGCGCCTGGGTTTCGGCCGCGGTCAATACCGGGATCACGCGCTCCTCGGCCCTCTCTCGAGCCCGGCGACCGGACCAACCACAGCGACCACCTCCCAGGCTCGGTTCCGCAGAGATCCACTCGCTCGGCCCGATACCCCACCCCTTCCGGATCGTGGACCCGTGAGGTACCGGGTTGGTAGCCGATCGCGCTCGTAGGCTACCTTGATGGGGTGGACCGTGAAGCATCCCCCCCGGGGAAGCCGCCCTCGACCGGTGAGGGGTCTCCCCTGTTCAGCGTCATCGTCTCCGCCTATGGACGTCCCCAGTATCTCTCCCAGGCCCTAGGCTCGGTTGCCTCACAGACCATCGGCGACTTCGAGTGCATCGTGGTCGACGACGCCAGCCCGGAGCCGCTGGCGGCTCCGGCGGACGCCCGCTTCAGGATCATCCGCCGCGAGACGAACGGCGGTCCCGCGGCTGCCCGCAACACGGGAGTGGGGGCGGCCCGGGGCACGTACGTGACCTTCCTGGATGACGACGACGTGTACACGCCACGGAAGCTCGAGCTCGGGCTGCGGGGGATGTCTCGTGCCCCGATCGCCGTGTGCTGGTCCGCGTCGCTGGACGGCGGCCGGCCCTCGGGCCGCACCCTCGAGGGGGACGTGAGCGACTCGATCCTGGAAGGAATCGTGCCACACGTCGGGACCACCACCGTTCGCCGAGACCTGATCCTGTCGTTCGACGAGAGCCTGCGGGCGGGTGACGACATCGAGTGGTGGCTACGGCTGGCGCAGGTGGCGCCGGTCACCACCGTCCCCGAGGTGGGGTACCTGTTCAGGTACCACCAGGCACCCCGCCACGGAAGGGCCGCCGCCGTCCGACTGGCCGGTGGGCTCGATGTCCTTCGTCGCCACGCGGACTACTTCGCCGATCATCCCAAGGCCGCGGCCTTCCGGTGGTTCCGTATCGGACAACACGTCGGGCGTGTCGGCGACAACCGCCTCGCTCGGAGGGCGTTCCTCCGATCCTTCCGATCTCGGCCGTCCGCCCGAACCGCGTGGTACGCGCTCCGATCGCTGCGCCCGTCCCGGGCCTCGCTCGAGCGTCGGGAACCACCCCCCGGGGCCGAGGGAGGTTCCGGCCGATGATCCTCGTGGTCACGGGCGAGCGGCCGAAGCCCGGCACCTGATCCCCCATCGCGCCCATCTCGAGGGGATCACCCACCGACGGCGACACAGAACGCCGTGGCCAGGGAACGCTCGTGGCCCAGTGACAACAGGATCTCGGTCGCGCCGACCTCCTGAGCCCGGGCCCGGGCGCTTCCCTCGAGAGCGATGCTTGGGGCTCCGGAGGAGGCCCGGCGCACCGCGATGTCCTGCCACCGGACCCCCCGGATCCCTCCCAGGGCCTTGATGCACGCCTCCCGGGCCGCCCACCGGGCCGCGTAGCATTCCGCCGCGCTGGCCTTGCCCTCGCAGTAGGCCACCTCCTCCCGGGTGAACACCCGCTCCCGGAACCTGGGGTGGCGCTCCAGGAGCCGCCGGACCCGATCGACCTCCACCACGTCCACACCGATGCCCACGATGCGCATCGGCGCCTACTCTACGGTGACGGACTTCGCCAGGTTTCGTGGCTGGTCCACGTCGCAGCCCCGCAGCTTGGCGATGTGGTACGCCAGGAGCTGGAGCGGGACCGAGACCAGCACGGGCGACAGGAGCTCGGGCGTCTTGGGGACGAACAAGACGTGGTCGGCCAGCCCGGCGATCTCCAGGTCGCCCTCGGTGGCCACGGCGATCACCTCGGCGCCCCGGGCCTTTACCTCCTGGATGTTCGACAGCATCTTGGGATAGACGTGGCACTTGGTGGCCACGGCCACCACGGGGACACCCGGCTCCACCAGGGCGATGGGCCCGTGCTTCAGCTCGCCCGCCGGATATCCCTCGGCGTGGATGTAGGAGATCTCCTTGAGCTTCAGGGCCCCCTCGAGCGCGGCCGGGTACCCCGTGTGGCGCCCGATGAACAGCACGTCCCGGGCGTCCTGGAACCGCTCGGCCAGGCCTCGGATCTGCGCGTCCAGCTGGAGGATCTGCCTGATCTTCCCCGGCAGCTCGAGCATCCGGTCCACGATATGGCCGATCTCCTCCGGGAACATCGTCTTCCGAACCTGGGCCAGGTACAGGGCCACCAGGTCGAGGGCCACCATCTGGGTGGCGAAGGTCTTGGTGGCGGCCACCCCCACCTCGGGCCCGGCGTGCGTGTACATGGCCGCGTCGGCTTCCCGAGCCACCGAGGACCCCACCGTGTTCGTGATGGCCAGGACCCACGACTGCTGGGACTTGGCGTGGCGGAGGGCCTCCAGCGTGTCGATCGTCTCCCCGGACTGGGAGACGGCCAGCGTCAGCGTCCCCCGGTCCAGCACGGGGTCCCGGTACCGGAACTCGCTGGCGATGTCGATCTCCACCGGCAGGCGGGTCCAGTGCTCGATGGCGTACTTCGCCACCAGCCCGGCGTGGTAGGCGGTGCCGCACGCCACCACGAACACCTTGTCCACGGCCCGGATAGCCTCCTCGCTCATCCGGAGCTCGTCCAGCCGGTGGACCCCGGCCCGCATGCGCCCCCGGATCGTGTCCCGGACCGCGGTGGGCTGCTCGTGGATCTCCTTGAGCATGAAGTCGTCGAACCCGCCCTTCGCGGCCCGGGTGAGGTCCCAATCGATCTCCAGGGGGCGAGCCTCCACCTCGACGCCGCCCAGGTCGGTGATCCGGACGCCGTCCGCCCTGACCTCGACCATCTGGCCGTCCTCCAGGGGGACGATCCGCCGGGTCCGCGGCAGCAGCGCCGGCGCGTCCGAGGCCACCAGGTTCTCCCCCTCCCCGAGGCCCACGACCATCGGCGAGGACACCCGGACCCCCACGATCAGGTCTGGCTCGTCCGCCGACAGCACCACCAGGGCGTACGCTCCCTCCAGCTCCTTCACCGCGGCCCGGATGGCGTCCGGAAGCGCCAGCCCCTCCTGCAGGTGGCCCTCGACGAGGTGGGCCACGCTCTCGGTGTCGGTGTCCGAGACGAAGACGTGGTTGGCGTCCTGGAGCCGCTGCCTGAGCTCTCCCCAGTTCTCGATGATCCCGTTGTGGATCACCGCCACGCGGCCGGTGCAGTCGAGGTGGGGGTGGGCGTTCCGGTCGGTGGGCTGCCCGTGGGTGGCCCAGCGGGTGTGGCCCATCCCCACCGTGCCCGACGGGGCTCCGTTCTCGGCCAGCTCCTTCTGGAGGACCTCCAGCTTGCCGGCCCGCTTCACGACCTGCACCCCGCCGTTCAGCACGGCCACGCCCGCGGAGTCGTACCCCCGGTACTCCAGGCGAGAGAGCCCGTCGAGGATGACCGGGAGGGCCTCCTCGGATCCGACGTATCCGACGATCCCGCACATGAGGGGGCCATCCTACAGCGCGGCCCGGGTCCGACGCAGTCAGCCGGTGGGGTGGTCCCAGGCCTGCCGGGCCCAGGCGATGGTCCGCTCCAGCCCGGCCCGGAGCGGCACCTGGGGCTCCCAGCCGAGCTCGGTCCGGGCCCGGGCGATGTCGGGGCACCGGACCTCGGGGTCGTCCTCGGGCCGGTCCACGAACACGATGTCCGAGGAGCTCCCGGCCAGGTCTCGCACCAGCTCGGCGACCTCGAGGATCTTCACCTCCTCCGGGTTCCCCAGGTTCGTCGGTCTCGCGCTGTCGGACAGGAGAAGGCGAACGAGCCCCTCCGCCATGTCATCCACGTAGCACAGGGACCGCGTCTGGCTCCCGTCGCCGTGGACGGTCAGCGGCTCTCCTCGCAGGGCCTGGGAGATGAAGGTGGGGACGGCCCGACCGTCGTCTTGCCGCAGGCGCGGACCGTAGGTGTTGAAGATCCGGGCGATCTTGGCGGGGACCCCGTGCACCCGCCGATAGGCCATGGCCATGGCTTCGGCGAACCGCTTGGCCTCGTCGTAGACCCCTCTGACCCCCACCGGGTTGACGTTGCCCCAGTACGACTCGGGCTGCGGGTGGACCTGGGGGTCCCCGTACACCTCGGAGGTGGAGGCCAGCAGGAAGCCGGCGGACTTCGCCTTGGCCAGCCCCAGCGATCGCAGCGCTCCCAGGGCCCCGACCTTCAGCGTGTGGATCGGGTACTCCAGGTAGTCGCGGGGCGACGCCGGTGACGCCAGGTGGAGGACCCAGTCCAGGGGCCCGTCCACCTGCAGGTAGTTCGTGACGTCGTACCGCTCGAACCGGAACCGGGGATCCTCCAGGCAGCCGCTCAGGTTCGACGCGTCGCCGGTGAGCAGGGAGTCCAGGCACACCACCTCCCACCCCTCGGCCAGGAGCCGCTCGCACAGGTGTGAGCCGAGGAACCCCGCTCCCCCGGTGACCACCGCCCTGGGCACGTCACACCTTCGGGGGCGCGCCCGGGGACCGTCCCATGGCGTAGTACGTGAAGCCCGCCTCCTCCATGGCCCGGGGGTCGAGGAGGTTCCGGCCGTCCACGACCACGGGATAGGCCATCAGCTCCTTGAGGCGGCGGGGGTCGAGCGACCGGAACTCCTCCCACTCGGTGCACACCACCATGCAGTGGGCCCCCCGGGCGGCCTCGTCGGCGTCCGCGGCCACCTCCAGGTCGGGGAGCTCGGCCTTGGCGTTGGCCGAAGCGTGCGGGTCGAAGCCGACCACCCGGGCCCCCCGGTCCAGCAGGGTCCGGGCCAGCTTCAGGGCCGGGGACTCCCGGACATCGTCGGTCCCGGGCTTGTAGGCCAGCCCCAGGAGGGCGATGCGCTTGTCCTCCAGGTTCCACAGCGCCTCGCGGATGCAGGCGAACGCCCGGTCCAGGGCCTCATCGTTGATCCGGGCCACCTCCCGGAGCAGCGGCACGTCGTAGCCGGCCCGGGCCGCCAGGCGCTCGAAGGCGGCCACGTCCTTGGGCAGGCAGTACCCCCCGTAGCCGATCCCCGCGTTCAGGAAGGCCCGCCCGATCCTGGGGTCGGCCCCCATCACGTCGGCCACGGCGACCACGTCGGATCCCAGCTCCTCGCACAGCCGGGCCAGCAGGTTCGCGTAGGAGACCTTCAGGGCCAGGAAGGCGTTGCAGGCGTGCTTGGCCACCTCGGCCGTGGTGATGTCGGTCTCGATGAGGCGAACGCCCGCGTCGGTGAGGGGCCGGTAGGCTCGGCGCAGCACCTCGAAGGCCCGGTCCGAGTCGGCCCCCACCAGGACGCGGTCGGGATGGAGGGTGTCCTCCAGGGCCCGCCCCTCCCGGAGGAACTCCGGGTTGCAGGCCACGTCGAATTGCAAGTCCGGCCGCTCCCGCGCCAGCGTGAGCCGGACACGGGCCGCGGTGCCCGCGGGAACGGTGGACTTCTCCACGACGACGACCCCGTCGGTGGCGTGCGCGGCGATCCCCCGGGTGGCTCGCTCCACCGCCAGGAGGTTGGCCTCCCCGTCCGGGCGGGCGGGAGTGCCCACGCACAGGAAGACGAGCTCGGCGGGGGACACGGCCTGCTCGAGGTCGCCGGTGAACGCCAGCCGCCCCGCGGCGGCCTCCTCCCGCAGGAGCTCCTCCAACCCCGGCTCGAAGAACGGGGCCGTCCCCCGCTGGAGCCCGGCCACCTTCTCCGGGTCGGAGTCGATGGCGGTGACCTCGTGGCCCAGGTGGGCGAAGGCCACGGCCGTGGCCAGTCCCACGTGTCCGGTTCCCACCACGCACGCCCTCATGTGGCACCCACCTCCGGCCGGCGGCCTACGTGCTCATCGCGCGGAGGTCCACCCGGCGGGCGGCCTCGTCGATCGACCCGACCGCGTGCTCGATGGCGATCTCCTGCTCCGCCACGGTGGCGTATCGGTGGAGGTCCATGTCCTTGATCACGGTGACCCGGAGGCGGTGGCGCTGCCCCGCGTCCAGGCGGGGCTCCAGCACGGCCAGGGCCTCGCGGAGCTCGGCCAGGTACCGGGTGCGGTCCCCGTACACGAACGTGACCGTCCCCCGGCCCAGGAGCACCTCCAGGTCGCGGACCAGCCCGGGGCTGACCTGGCCCCCCTCCAGGGTCCTGTTCCCCGCCAGGCGCCGTCGCAGCCGAAGGACCGCCGGACGCTCCAGCAGGGCGCCGCCCAGGCGGAACCGGTTGACCCGCTCTCGGACCCGGCTGCGGGTGCCCAGGCGGGTCCCCCGGAAAAGGGGGAAGGGGAGGGCGGTGACGTGGATGACATCGGGTCGCTCCGCGGCGACGGCGATGGCCGTCCTGGCCCCGTAGCAAGTGGCCACGGAGGCCAGGTGACGGACGCCCGTGGCCCGCTGGAGGAAGTCGGCCACGGCCCGCACGTCCCCGACCAGGGGCTTCTCTATGTCGAAATGCATGGACTCCAGCGAGGAGCTGTCGCCCATCCCATGGTAGTCGAACCGGATGGAGGCCACGCCCCGGGCGGCCAGCAGGCGGGCGATCTGCACCCACATCCGGTTGGCGTGGGTCCGCCCCATGTTGCCGCCGGCCACCAGCAGCACGCCCAGGTCCCTGGGGCTGTCGGCGGGGACGCACACCACGGCGCTCAGTCGCTCCTCCCCCAGGGGGACGTAGACGGGGAACTCCTCATACGTCCGCATGCGCCCACCCCTCCACCAGCGCGGCCATGTCCTCGAGCATGGGGCCCTGGCGATCCACGAACACCGTGGGGTCGGCGGAGAAGACGAACGGCTTCTGCCCGAACTTCACCCCGGGGGGCTCCCGGACCAACTCCACCCGGCACTCCCCCCCGTTCCCCTCCACCGACTTCGTGAAGGCGGCGAGGTCGCCTCGGACCGAGGTCGCCCGCGTGGCCTCGAGGACCAGGGCCCTGCCGCTCAAGGAGCCCACGTCCGAGGCCAGGTCACCGAGCCCGGCCAGATCCTCGTACAGGGTCCGGTACATCGGGAACCCCATGAGATCGATCTCGCCCCGCGTCGTCAGGGTCTCGAGGAACTCCTCCACGGAGGCCTGCGGAGCCACCTGGGCACCCACCAGCCGGATCCCGATCGTCTGCTTCATCAAGCCCTTGAAATAGGGCTCGCTCCGGAAGACGGGGTTCACGAGGATCAACCTGTCCACCTGGCCACCTCGGACCGCCGCCGCCGTCAGGAGGGCGCCGAGGCGGACCCCCACCATCCCCACCTCGGCCACTCCGCCCAGGGCCCGCAACTGGTCGATGGCCGCGGCGATGTCTTCCTCCTGGGTACCCAGGGTCGTCTGGGAGAGATCGCCCGTGGAGTCGCCGTATCCTCGCCGATGGAAGCTCAGCACCGGAAAGCCCATCCTGGCCAGGCTGCGCCCGATGGCCCGCTCCATGCGGCGGAGATTGAGGAACTCGTCTCCGTGCGAGTGAAGGATGACGAATCCTCGGCTCAACGCGGCCCGATCGGAGGGCCGGTTGAAGATGGCGAAGCAGTGGCCGTCCCCGACCTCCATCAGGAACGCCCGCTCCTCGATGCCGTTCGCGAGGAACGAGTCGTGGCCACGGAGCAGCGCTCGATCGATCAGGGGAATCACGGGTGGGAGTATATTCGGAGCGGACGATCGAGCCAACGCTACCGGAGCGCCCCTTCGAACGATTCCGGCGAATGGCCCTGACAGAAAGTCAGAAGGGGACAGCGGCTCCACTGGACGAATGCGAAAGGGGCCCCGGCTGGGGGCCCCTTTCATGAGGGTGTCGCTTCTAGGCCTGAACGCGTGCCCGGCGCCGACCCACCAGCAGGGCAGCGGCCGCCGCGGCCAGCAGCCCGGCCAGCAGGATCAGCCCCACGGTGATGTTCCCGCCGGTCACCGCCAGCCCGGGCACGGCGGCCCCGGAGACGGTGATCGGGATCGAGATCGAGAAGGGACTGCCGTCCGCCTCGGTCCCGGTGATCGTGAGCGTGTGGGCGCCGGGGCTGGCATTGCTCGGGATCGTCACCGAAGTGGAGAACGAGCCATCGGCACCGGCCGTACCGGTCGCCAGGACCTGGGGCTCGGACTCGAACGTGATCGTCCACGGGCTCCCGGGAAGCAGGCCAGCACAGGAGACGGTCAGGGAGCCACCCGCCGGGACCACGGTGGCGGACACTCCGCAGGTGGCCCCTTCAGGCGGGTACTCTTGCGCTCCGGCCGGCGCGGCCAGAAGCAGGATCGCCGCGGTCGCCGTGATCGCCGCTCCGGTCATCCGTCTCATGGCGCTACCTCCCTCGTCACCGACGTTCCCGCCCTGGCGACGCGTTGATTGGCAATTTGCCCGAAAGTGTATGGGGATGAGTCTCCCGAATGCAAGTACCCCCCATAAACCTAGCAGAAACATCCAAGCCTAGATCACCGGCCTGCTCAGGAACCGAACAACAGTTCGCCACATCCGCGACGTCATGGGGCGCTGGAACTCCACCTCGAACACCATGAGGTCCCCGGCCTGCCCTTCCCACACGGCCCGGCCGCCGTCCACCCGCATGCCCGGCGAGGCCCGGACGATGTGCATGCCCTCAGGCGCCCGCACGTCGACCACCAGCGAAGCCGGCTTGATCGTGGTCTGGCCGCGGAACGTCAGCCGATAGGTCCCCCCGCCGTCGTCCCCCTCCCAGGCCTCGCTCAACAGCCGGCGGTACTTCAGGATGCGGGTGGCGCCGCTGGGGATGCGGACCTCCGTCGAGAACACCTGGTGCCCCAGCTCCGGAGGGCCGCCGGCGGTGGCCGCTCGACCGTCGATGCGGACCTCCCCCAGCCCACACTGCCGGGAGCAGTACACGTCCAGGAAGCTCACGTTCTCCCCCGCCTTGAACGCGTCGGAGTGAGGCCCGATGACGTACCGGGGTTGTCCCGCGCGCGGGGCCGCATTGGCCAGCTCGAGAGTCAGGTCACCGGTGCCGGTCCCTTCGGCTCCCAGCCGGACCTCGTACCGGATGGACCGCCCGAGGAAGAAGTCGATCTTGTTGGCCCCGGCATTGTTGGTGACCACGGCCAGGGCGTCTCCGGCTGCACTGCCCAGCGCACCTGCCACTTCGGCAGCCCGGAATGCCCGCTGCTCCGTCTCCTTCGTGGAGTGCAACACCAGGTGGCCGTCTGCGGCTGCCGCCACGAGAGCCCCACCGGCCTGCACCGGACCGCCTGAGAACCCGCCCGTCAGGAACCGGTCGAAGACCTCCTCGGCCAGGTCGCCCAGCAGCCGCTTCCTGGTTCGCTGGTCGGAGAACTCGGCGTAGGCCTGGTTGGTGACGTAGTCGACCACCGAGCCGGCATCCACGGTGCGGTCGGTCCCGGGAACAGTCACATCCTCACCTGTGGACTCCATCAGCGCCGCTAGGGCGAACGGGTCTGCGGCGATGACACCGTCGAGGCGAGTGCCGGTGACCTCCTCGTACAGCCGTTCGATGGACACGGCCGCCGAGGGGAAGTCAGCGGTCATGTTGATGTTCCGCCAGAACCCGGCCCCCCCATACCGGTCGTACCTGGCAGCGAAGTCGGCATTGGGGGGCTCGAGGTCGCTCGCGTCGGCATCGGGAAGCGTGTCGATGGTCCTGAAGTCCGACAGATCGACCCGGCCCCTCCTGGTGGTCATGATGGCGTACTGCCCGATGAACCCACCCGTGCCGCGAAGCTCGGCCGGGTTCTGGGCCGCCAGGAAGTACCGGCGGACTCCGCCTCCTCCCAGGTAGCCGGGGAGGGCCCTGGTCATGGCCGCCGCGGCGGTCACGACTCGCTCCGCTCTGTCCAGCTCGGCGACCAGCTCCCCCTGCGCCTGGTCCACGGGCCCCAGCAGCCCGGTGGCCGGGGAACCGTCCATCACCGCCCGGGCCTGGACCACCAGCTCACGGGCGTCAGCGAACGCCGGGGCCAAAGTTCGCAGGGGCCGAAGGGAGATAGCTCCCCTCTCCGGAGCCAGCGCGATGGTCCCCTCCGGCAGCTCGGCCATGGCGGCGGAAACCACCTGTCCGCTCCGGGCCACCAGGACCCCGGCCTCCGACATGTTCATCATCGCATCCGGGGTCCGGCCCAGGACCGGAAGGTATCCGGCCGCACGCAGGAGGGGGTTCTCGGCCTGGTCCTGGGCCCGGAGGAACGCATCCTCCGCGGCGAAGAAACGGTTCCCGGCCTCCTCCGCTTCCCCCGCCAGCAGGGCGGACAAGCCCTGCCGCATCTCGACCCGGGCCTCGTCCAGGCGGCTACGGATGCCGAGCGCCGGGATGACGGCCAGCAGGGTCAGCAGGATCAGCACCCCCAGGACGATCAACGCGATGCGCAGGCGGCGCCGGCCGCGCTTGCGCCGGGAGTGCTTGTGCTTGACCCGAACCCGTGTCCGGACCTTCCTGCGTTCGACCCGCTCGGGCAGGTCGAGCTCGGTCACGGCGTCTCGGTGGGAGTCCCCGACCCCCGGGGCCGCTCGGCCTGTTCCCGCTCACGAGCCGGTTCCCCCGCCCGAGTGTTCCGCTCCGCTCCACCGGGGGGAACGCTACCTTCGGGAGGCCCCGATCCGGCCGCATCTCCCAGGACATCCCCGGAATCCGTGAGCGAACGCATCAGCTCCTCGTAGGCGATGTCCTCGAGCGACGGCCGCTCCGTGGTATCCCCTTCGGACCGTGGACGCTCCTGAGGCTCAACCGACATCGGAGCCTGGGGCTGGGCCACCGGTGCCTGGGGACCGGAGTGTGCCCTGGGCTGGGACGGCTCCCGTGGGGGCGCCGAGGGCGGGGGCTCCCAGGCCGCCTCCTCGGCCGCCCGCGCCCGTCCTCGCCGTCCCCGGGGCTCCTCCTGCGCGTACCGGTACTGGTATCCGTACTGGTAGTAGTAGCGATAGTAGTAGGGGCGGGCCTTCGTGGGATCGAGGTTGTTGAACACCGCCCCGATCACGTTGGCCTTGACCTGCTCGAGCTGCTTTCGAGCGTGTGTCAGGGCCCCCCGGCTGGTGGTCTCCGCGTCGGCCACGATCACCACGGCGTCGACGAATGGGGTCAGAGTGATGGTGTCGGCCACGTCGAGGACCGGTGGGCCATCGATGATCACCAGGTCCGCGGCCTTCTCGAACCGTTCCAGGGCCTTGTCCATGGCATGGGAGCCCAGCAGCTCAGCGGGATTCTTGGGGACGGGTCCGCTGGGGACCACGCGCAGGTGGTTGAGGCCCACGTCCCGCACGGCTCCCCGGAGATCCTCTTCGCCGGTGAGCAGCCCGCTGAGCCCCGACGTGTTGGGCACCTTGAAGAACCGGTGCAGCCGCGGCTTGCGGAGATCCGCCGAGACCACGATGACCCTCTTTCCAGCCTGGGCCAGGACCACGGCCAGGTTCGCGGCCGTGGCCGTCTTCCCCTCCCCGGGATGAGGGCTGGTGATCAGGATGGTTCGGACTTCGCGCTCGGACGCCGCGAACAGGATCCCGGTTCGCAGGGTGCGGTAGGCCTCCGCCGGTCCGCCCCGCGGCTCGGTCAGGCCGACCAGCGGCGTCTCGTTCTTCTTCCTCCAGCCCTGGACCCTGGGGACCACCGCCAGCACCGGGGCGCCGGCCCGGGACTCCAGGTCGCCCTGGCCGCGGAGCCGGTCGTCCAGACGCTCACGGAGGAAGGCGAAGCCCACGCCCAGCGCCAGTCCCACCAGCAACGCCAGGGCCCCATTGAGCACGTGGTTGGGGCTGGCCGGAGAGGAGGGCAGGCCGGCCTCGGCGATGATGTCGCCCACCCGCAGCTGGCTTCCCGACGCGGCCTGGGACCGCTGCTGCTCCAGCACGGCGAGCTGCGCCGCTAACTGGCTGGTCCTGGTCTGGAGGTTGGCCCGCTCGACCTCGTCCTGCGTGGCGGCGATACGCCGGTTCACCCTGCCCAGCTCGGCGGTCACCTGGTCGATCTGCTGCTGGATCGATTCCTGGATCTGGACCACGCTCTCCAGGGCCTTCTGGCGGCGGAACTCCAGGTACGACTGGGCGAACGCCGCCGCTACTCGCTGCGCCTGGAGGGGGCTGGGGTCGGAGTACCGGAAGATGAGCACCTCGCTGTTGGTGGCCACCTCCACGGAAAGGTTCCCGACCAGGTCCTTCGGATCGACCGCACCGTCCAGGCGGTCCGCGGCCAGCTCGGCGACCTCGAGAGAAGCGGCAACAGTCCGCTCGGTGTCCAGGTTGGGGACGGGGGGCGGGGCGGAGCTGAATCCCGAGGTGGGGACGGGGTTCACCAGCACCTGGGCCTCGGACTCGTAGATGGGGACCTGACGGAACGAGAAGAACAGCGCCGCCGCCACCGTGACCAGCGTGATCGCGGCGATGCTCCACTTCCGGGCCCTGAGGACGGCCAGGTACTCGCGCAGCTCGGAGGGGCCCTCCGGGGGAAGGGAGGGCGGCGAGACGGGTGCGGGGGTCTGCTCAAGCATGAACGGCCATTCTACAGGTCGGTCACTTCGGGCACCCTCACCGCTTCCCGAGCCTGCTCGAGGACCACAGGACCCTCCGGGGCACGCTCCAGGCGCCGCTCGACCCCCAGGAAGAACCGGAGGGCGCCCAGGGCCACGATCACGGAGCCGGCGATCACCCCGACCCCGACGGGCGTGTTCCCATACAGCAGGGTCAGCGCCAGGCCGGAGCTCACGACCTGCGCCCCGTACAGGGTGAAGGCGACCCGCCGCGGGGAGAGCCCCAGGCCCGCCAGCCGGTGCGAGGAATGGTCGGTCCCACCGACGTACACGCGACGGCCCCCCCGGAAGCGATCGACGACCACCAGGATCGTGTCGAAGATGGGGACCGCCAGGACCAGGACCGGCACCGCGCTGCGGATCAAGCCGTTCTGCCCTACAAGGTCGAGCTTCAGGCCCAGGGCGGCCAGCAGGAACCCCAGGAGCAGGCTCCCGGCATCCCCCAGGAAGATCCTGGCCGGCGGGAAGTTGTACCGCAGGAACCCCAGGCTGGCTCCGGCCACCGCCAGGGCCAGCGAGGCCACCAGGTAGTGGCCCTCCACGGCGGCGATGGCGAAGAAGGTCGCGGCCGACAGGGCGGCGATCCCCGAGCACAGCCCGTCCATGTTGTCCAGGAGGTTGAACGCGTTGGTGATGGCCACCACCCACAGGACCGTCAGGGCCATGTCCAGGATCTCGACCCCGAACAGCCCGGCCCCCACCCCGGAGAACCACAGGGCCACCCCCGCACCGATCTCCACGGCCAGCTTGGCCAGCGGCCCCACGTGCAAGCGATCGTCCAGGAGGCCCACGATGCTGATGGCCAGTCCACCCAGCACGACGGTCAGGAGCTCGCCCGAGGCCCCGGCGGCCACCCCTCCCACCAGCACCAGTCCGATGGCCACGGCCAGGCCCCCCAGATACGGAGTGGCCTGCTGGTGGAACTTGTTCCCGGCCGGCTGGTCCAGGACACCCAGCCGGTGGGCCACCCGGGCCGCCACGGGCGTCGCCAACAGGGTCGCCAGGAAGGGGATCGTGAAGGCGACCCCGTACAGCAGGCGGATGTCGATGCGGGTCAGGTGCTGTCTCCCACGGGCGTCTGGGCTCGCTGGTATGCGATCACGTCAGCCAGGATATCGCCGAGCGACGCCCGAGGCTTCCATCCGGTGAGATTCCCTATTCGGGTGATGTCCGGGTAGCGCCGCTCCATGTCCTCGAACCCTTCCTCGTAGGCCTCGTCGTACGGGATATGCACCGTGCCCGAGCGGGACCCCGTCATCTCCAGGACGCGGCGGGCCAGCTCGTTGATGGTCACCTCGTTCTGCGAGCCCACGTTGAACACCCCTCCCACGCTGTCGGGGTGATCCAGCAGCGACACCAGAGCGGCGACGGTGTCTTGGACGTGGCAGAAGCATCGCTGCTGTTCCCCGTCCCCGTACACCGTGATGTCCTCACCCCGGAGGGCCTGGCGCACAAACCGGGGAACGACCATCCCGTAGGCACCGGTCTGCCGTGGGCCCACAGTGTTGAACAGCCGCACCACGATGGAGGGGGTCCCCCGCTCTCGGTGGTAGGTGTACGCCAGGATCTCGTCTACCGCCTTGGCGGTGCTGTACGACCACCGGGACTTGAACGCGGACCCCAGGATGCGGTCGTCGTCTTCGCCCAGAGGCCCGCTTGCATTCTTGCCGTAGATCTCCGAGGTCGAGGCGACCATCACCTTCGTCCCCAGCTCCGCGCAGGCCCCGAGCACCACCTCGGTGCCGTGGATGTTGGTGATGAGGGAGTTGAGCGGCTGTTCGACGATGAGATGGACCCCCACCGCCGCGGCCAGGTGGACCACGACGTCGGCATCCTCCACCAGACGAGCGACGAGCTCCTCGTCGAGGATGGATCCTTCGAGGAAGGTCACGTCGGGCCGGTCGACCAGGTGGCCGATGTTCTCCGTCCGCCCGGTGGAGAGGTCGTCGAGGAGCGTGACCCGGTCCCCCCTACCGACCAGGGCGTCCGCGAGATGGGAACCGATGAACCCGGCCCCGCCGGTTATGAGATATCGCGTCTGGTTGAGAGTCGACATGAGCACGTCGGCCTCCATGGAGGCCTCTGGTTCCCCTTTCGCCGTTTGTGGTTTTCAGGCCGTTCGCGGCGTTCTACCATCCGAGGTAAGCCGTTGCAAGGATAGGCTCCGCGGGCCCGATCAGAGGTCCGTCACGGACTCCAGCAGGTCCCGATACCGGCCCGTCGCGACACTTCGCTCGTACCGCCGGTGGAACTCTCTGCGACCCTTTTCCCCCGCTTCTTTCCCGTCGACGATTCCATCGGCGAACTGCTCGATCGCACGCGCCATCTGCCTAGCGTTCCCGGGTTCCACCCTGACACCGGCCCCAGACTCATCCACGACCCTGGCGACCTCGCTCCGGGGTTCCACGGCCGCGACGAAGGGCAGGCCCAGCCCCAAGATCCCGTACACCTTGCTCGGGACGGCGCAGCCCCACAACCCCCTGGCCAGGGAAACCACATGGAGATCCGCGGCCGCCAGGACGGCCTGGGCCTGGTCCTTCGGTCGATAGGGCAGGAACTCGACGTTGTCCAGCCTGCGCTCCGCCGCCGCCCGTTCGAGTCCGGCCTTGGCTGCGCCGTCACCCACGAACACGATCCGGATCTCCGGCCGGTGCCGGAGGGCTTCCGCAGCGCCGACGAGGATCTCCAGGTTCTGGGCCAGTCCCATGTTTCCCGCGTGCATCACCACGTAGCGGCCGTCCCAACCCAACGCTCGACGCGTCTGGACGATCTCGTCCAGGCGGGGCACCGCGTCGTTGGCCCAGTTCGGAAGGAATGCCAGCTTTTCCCGGGGCACCCCATCCGCCTCGAGCCTCTCCAGCATGTCCCGGCCCACCGCCACGACCCGATCGCATCGGGGGCGCACCAGCCGGTTCAATCTCCGCCACAGGGACACGACGACGGGGTGATCCATCCGCTTGAGCGCAACCGCGATATCTGGAAAGAGGTCCGCACAGACGTGGACCAGTCGGCTTCGGTGGCGTTCAGCGGCCAGCAGTCCAACCAGGGCGATCACCGGCGGGTCCGTCATCGCCACGATCACATCCGGCCGGGGAACGGAGAAGGATCGTATGAGCGACCCAAGGACGAACGAGGAGTAGTTGGCCAACCGCCCCATCATGCTCGCTCGCCGGAAGCTCGTGGACCACGCCCGCCGAACGTGCACTCCCCTTGGTTGGTAGGTGCTCCCTTCCGGGTTGTAGCTGGGGCGGCCCGCGACCACCCACACCTCGTGCTGGGCCGCCAGGTCCTCCGTCAGCTCCCCCAAGAGGTACCCGGTCGCCGAGACGTCTGGCGGGTAGTACTGATTGATGAAGAGGACCCGCATGCCGGCAATATACTGACCGCTGACCGCCCACTGGGGCTGGAAAGGCGATCATGCGTGTACTGGTCCTCGGAGCCAGCGGGATGCTCGGACACAGAGTGGTCCAGCGCCTCTGGGACGACGTTGAGGTGTGGGCCACCGTACGAGCCGGAGGATCGCGCCTCCCGGCCGAGATCCTGCCGGACCGCTCCCGGCTCCTGGAGGGAGTGGTCGCAGAGGATGCCGATTCGATCCTGCGCGCGATGGAGGTCTCCCGGGCGGCGGCCGTGGTCAACTGCATCGGGATCGTCAAGCAGCAGCCCGCAGCAACGGACCCCCTCATCAGCGTGGCGGTGAACTCGCTCCTTCCCCACCGTGTTGCCGAGCTCTGCCGGATCGGCCAGAGCCGCCTGATCCACCTCAGCACGGATTGCGTGTTCTCGGGCAAGAAGGGGAACTACGGCGAGAATGACCCGCCCGACCCGGACGACCTCTACGGGCGAACCAAACTCGTCGGCGAGGTGCGTGAGGGTGGGGCCCTCACCCTACGGACCTCGATGATCGGCTGGCAGCTCTCCGGTTCGACGGGGCTCTTGGAGTGGCTCTCGGAGAACAGGCACGGCGCCACCCGAGGCTTTCGTCGGGCCATCTTCTCGGGGCTGAGCACGGCCGCGCTAGCCGACGTCATCGCCCAGCTCATCCAGGAAGAGACACCACTCACCGGGCTGTACCATGTATCGGCCGATCCCATCAGCAAGTTCGACCTGCTCCGAGACGTGGTAACCACGCTGGGCTGGCCCACCACCATCGAGCCCGTGGACGAACCCGTGTTGGACCGCTCGCTGGACAGCAGCGCTTTCCGGGAGAAGATGGGGTGGAAGCCTCCCGCATGGAGTGACATGATTGCTGGCTTGGCGGCGGAGCGACCAGCCTACGAACGATGGAGAGCGCCATGAACCGAGCACTCGAGGGAAAGAGGATCTTGGTGACCGGAGGAACCGGCTCTCTGGGCCAGACCCTGGTCCGCCGGATCCTCAGCGGCGGACTGGGCACTCCCGAGAAGGTCATCGTCCTGTCCCGAGACGAGGCGAAGCAGCACGAGATGCGCCTCTCCTACAAGCACGCACGGGCCGCCACGGACGAGATCATCTACCACAACTTCGAAGAACGGCTCGAGTTCCGCATCGGGGATGTCCGCGACCTCCACAGCGTCACGACCGCGCTTCAGGACGTGGACATCGTCTTCAACGCGGCGGCCCTGAAGCAGGTCCCCACCTGCGAGTACTTCCCGCAGGAGGCCGTCATGACCAACATCCTCGGAGCGGAGAACCTGATTCGCGCCATCACCGAGTCTCGTCTCCCGGTCGAGACCGTGGTGGGTGTCTCAACAGACAAGGCCTGCAAGCCCGTGAACGTCATGGGCATGACCAAGGCCCTTCAGGAGCGGGTCTTCATCCAGGCCAACATCCGCAGGCCGGAGACGCGGTTCGTCTGCGTCCGGTACGGAAACGTGCTGACCTCCCGGGGGTCCGTCATCCCGCTGTTTCAGGCACAGATCGACTCCGGCGGGCCGGTGACCATCACCACCCCGGAGATGACCCGGTTCCTACTGACTCTGGACGAGGCCGTGGACACCGTGTTCGCCGCCCTCCAGCACGCTCGCCGCGGGGAGACCTACGTTCCCAAGGTCCCGTCGGCCACGATCATCGACGTGGCCCGCGCCTTGATCGGAGAGAAGGACATCGAAATGGTCTACACGGGGATCCGGCCGGGGGAGAAGTTCCACGAGATCCTCATCTCCGAAGAGGAGAGCTATCGGACGATCGAGGGGCCGAGCGGCTACTACGCCCTCCAGCCGATGCTCCCGGAGCTGGTCGATGAAGAGCCGACCCAGCGGATCCTTACCGGCGAGTACAGCTCGGCCAACTCGGTCATGGAACGTGAGCGGCTCGTGCAGTACCTATCGGAGCGGCTCCCTTACGAGGCGCCGTCCCTGGCCTCTCCCCGTTCGTAGGGTGAAGGTCGTCACGATCCTCGGGACGCGCCCGGAGATCATCCGGCTCCGGTGCGTCATTGACGTCCTGGACGGCGCAGTCGACCACGTTCTGGTCCACACGGGACAGAACTTCCACGACCGCCTGAGCCGCCTCTTCTTCGAGGAGCTCGAGCTGCGGGAACCCGACCACCACCTGGGGATCGAGGCAACCGGCTTCGCTGACCAGGCGGGTCAGATCATCACCGCCGCCGGGAAGGTGTTGGAGGCTGAGCGCCCGGATGCGCTCCTCGTCCTCGGGGACACGAACAGCGGGCTTTCGAGCATCGTGGCCAAGCGCATGGGCATGCCCGTGTACCACATGGAAGCGGGGAACCGCTGCTACGACGACAGGGTCCCCGAGGAAGTGAATCGAAGAGTGATCGACCATTGCAGCTCGGTCCTTCTGCCTTACACCTACCGGAGCAAGGAGAACCTCGTTGCAGAGGGTATCGAACGCCAGCGAATCTTCGTCACCGGCAACCCCATCCGCGAAGTCCTACTCCGGTATGAGGATCGGATCACGGAGTCCCGGATCCTCCAGGACCTCGACGTCAAGCCTGGTCAATACTTCCTGGTGACGGCTCACCGGGCCGAAACGGTCGATGACCGGTCCCGCCTCGCTCCCCTGATCGCATCACTCGAGGCGGTGGCTCGCCGCTGGGAGCTGCCACTGGTTTGCTCCCTCCATCCCCGAACGAGGGAGCGGATGAGCTCGTTAGGGGTCTCATCCACCCAGGTGAAGTTCCTCGAGCCGATGGGCCTGTTCGACTTCGTAGCCCTCGAGAAGCAGGCCCTGGGGGTGTTGACGGACAGCGGAACGGTCCAGGAGGAGTGCTGTATCTACGGGGTACCCGCCGTGACACTCCGAGACGTCACTGAACGCCCCGAGACCATCGAGTGCGGCAGCAACATCATTGCGGGCGTGGAGCCGGATCTGGTGGAGGCATCAGTCAAGCTCGCTGTCGCGAGACGAGGTGAATGGGAACCGCCGCCCGAGTACCTCGTCAAGAACGTTTCCGCCACGGTTACCCGCATCCTGCTTGGAAGCAGTGACCTGGGTAAGGAATGACACCTTCGGGACGACGCCTCTCACTCCAGTGTCTAACAGGTACCTCCAAAAGGGGATGCGTTGGAAGAGTCGACGTCCCCGAGAGTGGACATCAGATAGCGACGATCTTGCTCCTAGCCTTGCTCTTGAGTCCGGGGATCGTACTTGATCGAGTGTCGTTCACATCCCTTTCGGCCATCATCCACCGTGGACTCCAGCCGGTACATCATCGCCGTGGCTGGGGTGACGTCCTAAGGTTCCTGTAAAAGCGAAGCGGCCTGAGCGACCATACGGCGACCGCGAAGTCGACCGGAAGGAGGCTCAGGCCATGAGAAAGGTACCGCCCAGCACCATCGTCGGCGAGGAGATCGAGCAGCTTTTTGCCGGTGGGGTCGACCCCGGGAAGAACATCCTGTCCACGCTGGCGGAACTCGGGCTCCGCTACCTCGCACAGCAAGCCCTGGAGCAAGAACAGGAGGACTTCCTGGGTCGGGGCCGCTACCAGCGCCATCGTGAGGAGCCTCACCGGGGCCACCGCAACGGCTACGAGGACGCTCGCCTTAGGACCGCGGAGGGGGAGGTTGCGGTCCGGGTCCCCCAGGTCCGGGACGCTGGCGGGCCCTACCGATCGAGGCTCATGGAGTTCCTGGAGGGCAACTCCGACGTGCTCGAGCGCCTGGTCACCGAGATGTACGCCAGGGACCTTTCCACCCGCGACGTGGAGGACGCCTTCCGGGACGCCACCGGGGAGCTCCTCATCTCGCGCTCGGCGGTCTCGGAGATCACCGACCGTTTGTGGGAGGACTACCTGGCGTTCTGCGAGCGGGACCTCTCCGGGATCGAGGTGCAGTACCTGTTCCTGGACGCCGTGTACGAATCGCTCCGGCGCTACGGGGCGAAGGAGGGAGTGCTCGCAGCGTGGTGCATCACCTCGGAGGGACGCAAGGTCCTGCTCCACCTAGCCGTGGGCAACAAGGAGTCCCTGCTGGACGGAGTTCCTCCGCCACATGATCGGGCGGGGCCTCCGGGTTCCCAGCACGATCACCTCCGACGGGGCGCCCGGGCTGATCAACGCGATCGAGCAGGTGTGGGACAAGAGCCTCAGGATCCGGTGCTGGTACCACAAGATGGCCAACATCCGGCAGAAGCTCCCCGCCGATGCGGCCGACGAGGTCCTTGCCCACGTCCGGGCGGTGCGGGACGCCCCCACCTACGAGGCGGGCTAGGCCATGGCGGGCTCCGTGATCGAGCGCTACGGGGATCGGTTCCCCGCGCCGATGGCCTGCCTCGCCGACGACCTTGAGGCCTCCCTCGCTCACCTCAAGGTCCCGGCCCGGCACCGCATCAACGTGCGGACCACCAACCTGCTGGAGCGGACCTTTGAGGAGGAGCGCCGGCGGACCAAGGTGATCCCCCACACACACCGTTAATTACCGTATGTCCCGTCGAGTCAGTGGGACCGCGCCATGATCATGTCGGACGGCGCGAGCCGGCTGCGGCTGGACTGCTGGATGGCCGATCTTGGACGCATCACGAATCGGAGCGCCACGGCGAGCACGCCCAGCGACAGCAGCGCCCACCCCCCATAGGTTCGGAAGTCCCCCCGCAGGAGTCCCGCCATCGGCACGATGAGATAGGAGTAGATCAGCAGTCCCGGAATAGTAGACCGCCGCGAGCGGAAGTACCGCTCTATTCGGCCGTGGACTAGGCCGTAGAGGAGCAGGCCCATAAACACGCCGGGCAGACCGAAATTCATGTACAACTCCCCCGGCAGCGAAGGGGATAAGCTGGTCCCCTGGCCCCGTGCGTAAATCGCGGGGGCGAACGTCGTCGAGTAGACGTACCCGCCTGTGGGGAAGTCCGTGCCGGGAATCAACGACAGAAATGTTCGACCGTTCTGGAACGAGACGTGCGTCGGCACGCCCTCGAACGTGGTCAGGAACTGGCGGAAATATGCGAAGTCCGGCCCAGCGAGGTAGTTCTCATAGAATAGCCTTCCGCTGATGGGTCTGGGGCTGGCCCCGGTCCCCGCAACGTTCCGGTAGACCGCGACGAGCACAAAGGCCGCGGCGAGGCCTGCGACGAGAACCGTGAGGGCGGGCAGCCGAATCCGGCGACGCCGGAAATGATAAAGGGTCATCACCGTTGCTAATAGGCCGAGTGCTCGCACTCTCTGCCCAAGCATCCCCGAAAGGAGCATGCCGGGCGGCAACCAAACCACGCATAGCGTCACTAGGCGGCGACGTGTAGGCTGCCATACCCAATTCCCCGCCACGAGCAGGAACGCCGGAGTAGCCAACGTGATCGCGTACAGAATGAGCACTCGCTCCTGCTGCCCCACCAAGAACCGCCGGGCGGAGAACCGGCCAATGTAACCCGAAATGCCGCCAACACCTCCGATCTGGAGGGTCGCTCCGCCGACAGCCAGTGTCAGGAGGACCACTCCTGCCAGCCGAGCGCGGCCCGGGAGCCAGTCTCGGGCAGGTGCGTCGCCTCTGCCGGGAACGGCCATCCCCACCCGGAAGCCCAGATAGAGAATCAAGAGGCCCAGCCAAGAGATCCAGGCGACCGTGGGCCACGCTGCATGGTAGGTGGCCGGGTTGCCGAACCACACGTCCACTAGGGGAATCACGCCAAAGACGAGGCCATAGAAGGCAAGTGACAGCACGATCGGGCTGAGGTATTCCACGTGGGTCCAATTGCGCTCAACGATTATGAGGAGAGCGGCGGTGCCGACTATCAGGAAGGAGGGAACCGTCTTCAGGGTGGCTTCGGTCGCAGAGAGGGTGACGCCCAACCAAGCTGCACTCGCCGCGAGGCTGGCTGGCAGCAACACAGCCCCCTTTCGCTTCCAGGCTACGGCGACCACGCGAGGAATCCTACTCCAGCGACGACCCGGGAGCTATCTTCGATGATCCCGTGCCGCGGAAGATCTTCTTCGCCGATTGCGTCCGACCCTTTGACCGCTTCTCCCGGGGACATTAGCCCAGCCACCTGAGCCCTCTCCGGCCCTCCCATCGTCACGAACATGGTCCGATGACCCTCTTTCGGCCCGACCTCTTCGAAACAGTCCTCTCAGATCGATCCTGAGGCGTTGGCGGGGGCGGGGTGGACCCGGAGCCCTGCCGATTCTCCCGCGGGCGAGCCTCCCGGGCCGCCCGCATCCCCCGCCGGCGGGCTTCGATGATGGCCACGTGACGGCCGTCGTGGCGCTCGGCGGGGGTCACGAACCCGATCCCCTGATGGAGCCGCACCTCGTTGTAGTCCTCGATGAACGCCGCGATCTCCGCCTCCACGTCGAAGGGGGACATGGCCGCGGTGTCGAGCCGGTAGAGCCGCTCGCACTTGATGGTGGCGTTGAACGCCTCGGAGGCGGCGTTGTCGGCCGGGGTCCGGGGGCGAGCGAGGACCTGGGAGATCCCAAGGTCGTGGAGGAACTCCTTGAACGAGCGGGCCCGCATCTGGGTCCCCCGGTCGGAGACCGCATCGGGGAGCACCGCCTCCTCCAGGCCCAGCAGCCCCTCGGAGGCGAGCGCCTTCCCCCAGGTCCGCTCGAGCATCGCCGCGGTCTCCCGGGGCTCGAAGGACCACCCCACGATCTTCTTCGAGCACGCGTCGAGGAGCGGCAGCAGGTACCAGGTGCCGGCCCGGGTGGGCACCCGGGTGAAGTCGTAGCGCCAGCTCTGGTTCGGCTCGTCGGCGGCGACGTCGGGCTTGGCGCGCTTGGGCTTGGGGGTCCGCCGGTACGCCTCCACCAGGTCTTCTTCGCGCAGGACCCGCAGCACCGAGGACTCCGAGCAGAAGGCCCGCTCCTCCCTCGACAGGGTGTGGGCGAGCTTTCGGTGGCGCAGGTGGGCCTTGTCCTCCTCCCGGGCGGCGGCGGTGATCTCGGTCCGCTCGGCGGGGCGCAGGGCGTGGGGTCGGACCCTGGCCACGGGGGGCCGGTCCGAGACGTCGGCGCCGGTGAGCGCGACGGGGTCGCGGCCGGCGCACCAGCGGCGGAGTCGGCGGGGCGAGAGCATGATCACCTCACAGGCCCGGCGAACGGTGAACCCGGCCCGCTTGGCCTGGGCGAGGGCCCCGATGATGAGGAGCTTGACCTCCGGGGCCAGGCGGGTGCCCCGGATGGGCCCGGTCAGACCCCATTCGTTTTCCCCGCAGCAGCGTGTTCTCGATCGAGAGCTCCTTGAGGGCCCGGTCGGTGCGGGCCAGCTTCTCCTTGAGCTCCTTCACCTTGGCGTCCTCGGCCGGGCGGCCCGGGCGCCTGCGGAGCTCGGCCAGGGCCCCCCGGCGGGCCTGCTCCCGGAACCGGCGGAGGTCCCACGGCTCGATGCCCCATCGCCTGCACACCTCGACGTCGGCGATCTCCTTGGAGGCCGCCTCCTCCACGATCAAGAGCTTCTCCTCGGCGCTGAACCTCTTCTTCCGCGACCGTCGCTCCGCCACCGCTGCTCCTTCCCCGGGTGTGTACCACCCGTCCAGGGGAGGGTGCCAGGGCAGGAGCTCGAGGTGGTGGATTTCCCGGCGGAGAATCGGTCAGGAGCTCGGACGCAAGCCGTTCGCCACAGTTAGGCGGAGCCGGTGAACCGGTACGCACTCTCACTCGGCACGCGTCCAAGACCGCGGTGTTCCAGGTTCACCTAGGCTGTCGCATCCCCGAGTTGTAGCGACACCTGGGGAGGTCCCACACCCCACGTAGAAGGCGACGCATCCTCCTGCTTGACCGGGCAGTCGAGCAGAAAGGAGGGCGGGATCCGGATCAGCCCCAACGGTGCGTGGTGGGTGCTGCGCAGACACGGCCTGAACACCAGGGCCAAGCGGCTGGGGCTGGTGGCCGGCTACGCGGCGCCCCCCGAGCCCTCCCGGCCACGGGAGCCCGAGCCGGAGCGGCACCTGGACGTCGAAGGACCTGGTCAGCTGGTGTAGATGGACTGCTTCTGCGTGGGGAGGCTGTCAGGGACCAGGGGGACCGTGTGGCAGTACACGGCCATCGACGTGGCCAGCGCCTGCGCCTGGGCCGAGCTCCACGTCACCCCCCGGAACCCCTCGGCCCGGTGGACCTCTCACCTGGCCCGGGTGGTGGCAGGGGACCTGGCGGCTCGGGGGTGATCCCTCGAGGCCGTCATGAGTGACAACGCCAGCGAGTTCCGCTCGGGGGAGTTCCAGTCCGCGGTGGCCCGCCTGGGGGCCCGACACATCTTCATCCGGGCTGGGCGGCCCCAGACCAACGGGTGTGTGGAGCGGGTCCAGGGAACGATCCTGGAGGAGTGCTGGAAGCCGGCGTTCGCCCGCTACCTCATCCCCAAGTACACCGGTCTTCGGCTGGACCTCGACCGGTACCTCAGGTACTACAACCCCGACCGGGCCCACACCGGCCGCTGGACCAAGGGCAGGACCCCGGAGCAGGTCATCGGGAAGGCGAAGATGTGGGCGAGCTGAGGACGATGCATCGCCACATCTCGGGGAGAGGACAGCCTAGAACCGCCAACGCCGACACTGATAGATGTAGGAGTTATTTGCTACAGGCCCTTAGCCGGCGTGTCCCCGCGGAGGGGTCAGAACACGAGGTGCAATCAGGCCAGCCGCTGCCTGCCAGCCCGACTCGACCATGATAGGTGTGAGGGACTCTGGAGAAGGGCTCCGTGGAAGGCTGATGGCTACCTTTTCGGCATTCGTTTCGCTGGCTTCACCGTATCGGGGGCTGCCCGCTTCTTCTTCCTTTTCAGAGTCAGCAATCGGCCGACCTGATGGCGTGCTGGATCCATATATAACCTCTCCAGGAACTCTGCGGCTCGCTCAGGATTGAGCCGCGCTGCGACCGTGGTTGTCCCTTCCGTGAGCCGCTCCCGAAGCTCACGACTGGTCGTCCAGGTTCTGATCGCATTACCGAGCTCGTCAGCGGTTCTGCGAAAGATCAATGATGCCTCAGCAGCATGATTCACGATCCCGCAGGTGTCCGACGCGATGAGCGGGCATCCTAAGATGAGCGCCTCAGCTGCGGACCGGGAAAAGGACTCCGAGATGGACGGAAGAACAAATGCATCGGCGGCTGAGTACAGGTTCGATCTGGCCTGCGCATCACACCATCCCTGGAAGAGTATCCGGTGCCTGAGCCCCAGTTGGATAGCCCGGGCGGACCACCTCGCCGCCTCCCCATCTCCTTCATCGTCGCCCATGACCACCACAAAGACGTCTTTCAACACATCATCGCGTGCCAAGACGTCCAGGAGCAGATCCATCCCCTTGACCCGATGGATTCGCCCCGACCAGACGAGAAGCGTTGCCGCCTCAGGAACACCCAAGGCTCGCCGGACGTGCTCTCGGGGCAGCTGCGGCGGAGGGAGCCTCTCTCCGAATTCCGGGAGTTGGTAGATATGGGTCGGGGGAAGGCCCCATGCGACCAGCGCCTGATACTCGGGTTCACTTGTGGCGATGACACCGTCAGCGAAAGCGAGTGCCTTGCGCTCAAGGAGAGCATCGAAGACCTTCTTCTCCGCCACGTGCCGTTCTTTGGCGGGGATGCTGCCTTGAGGCATGATGAACGTATGCACGCGTAGCCTCCTCGCCATGCGAATGGCGACATGCTCCAGGTAATGGCGAACCCCGAAGACGTGAAGGATGGTTCCTGAGCCGAGCGTGCGCGCAACCATTCGCCTTGCCCCGGTGCCGACGGCGTCCCAGTGGTAGGAAGCCTGTGTTCTAAGGCGCTCGATTGCCATCCCACAATACTGCTCACGAAGTTGACCATTCGGGTAGCGTCGCCCTGGGTGGAACAGATCGGTCGTGAGCACTCGAACCCGGTGACCCCTCCTCAAGAGTTCCTCTCCGAGGACCGCCTGGTCAGTCATGGAGCCGCCGTGCCGACTCCCGGGGGCAAATACCCGGGAGACGAAAACCACATCAAGGGGCGCTGAGGCCGAGCTCATACGACGCTCTGTGAACCGACCGGGAAGGCTCGACCGCGGAAGCCAAAGCGCTCTTGCAACCGATTGAAGTCACGCGCCATGCCGGGCGGCAAGGTGATAGAAGCCCTCTTCGGGTCCTTCCTGGCTGGCACGCTGATCGACCTTGCGGCCGGAATGAGCCACCGCTCGTCTGCCTGAAGACCGAGAGTGGTGCAGAGGCTCAGAAGCGTCTTCCCAGGGTCTTCAACGAGTCTTCCGTAGTTGATCTCCGCAAGCCGTGGGCCTAACCTCGGACGCCAGCGGTCGACTTCGCGAAGTGACACGAGCCACTCGTAGGCGCCCCTCTGCAGATCTGTCGCGAGACTACCCAGCTCCCCACCGTGGTGCCCGGTCTCCGCACCGTCCCTCGCCAGGGCGGTCCACTTGTAGCTGTTCACGCCCCACCACGCGTTGTAGTTGGGTCTGAACGCGATCCGATATGAGCTTGCGGCCACACGCTCGATCGATCGAGCGACCTCAGCCCCGTCCCTTACGATGTGGACGAATCTGGCGTCTGGCACAAGGGCGGTCAGATACCCGATCCGCATCGCATTGATCGGGGTCTTCTCCACAAGAAGCAGCCTCTCCCTCGCCAACATGTCGCTGAGGAACAGAGAAGCGAAGCGAGGTCGGGCCTTGGGTACCAGATGAGACCCGTCCAGGACACACCGCGCATACCCCCGCGTGTAGAGGTGAGTCGCGTCGGTGATCGGGTCCATCGCGGCCCACAGATGGTACGGCTCGAACAGATATCTAACTGACGGGTGGGCAGCCAAGACATCGCCCAGCGCCGTCGTCCCGGAGCGGCCGCACCCGACCAAGAACACCGGCGGTGAGGGCAATGACCCCAATCGCTCACCGCTTGCCCGGTTGGCGCGCCGACGCGCAGTTCGGAAGAGCCAACCGTACCTCATGGCTCGAAGCAGCGGCTTCACACCTTCCATATCACATCTCCCATGGGGGCCCACAACTCGACGGTCGCAGGCGATCAAACCTGCCCGTCATAGCCGAGTTGCGACAGAGTGTTGCCTGCATACCGCTCTAACAGCTTGAGCGCGGAGTCAGAGAGCCACTCCTTCGAGTCTCCGATTGCTGCCTTTCGAACGAAACGACGTTGCTCATTCCTTCCTTGGAAGACGGTCTCTCGCACCGCGTCTTCCTTCGCCCGCATGTTCTCGACGGTATTGTTCTCTACCGCCCTCTGAACTCTATCTGGCTGAGAACTCATTCCGAGGTGACCGAGCACCCTCGTCAATTCGCTCTCAGGGGAACGTCGGAGATCTTCGTACCGGACAATCAACCGGTCGCTCTCTTTCGCGGTAAGCCATGACTCCACGTGATTCTGCCAAGCGCCGTGGGCATCGATCCGTCCCTCAAAGAAATGCCTCAAGAAGGTCTCGAAGTCGAACTCAACCTTCGTCCACCATTGGAGCCAGTTGAAGTAAGAGACGGCAACGTCTCCGACATGCCGAACCAGGTAGACGGCTTTCTTGCCGGAATACTCAGACCGATATGGTTCGTACGTTCTCAGGAGGCGGCCAGAACCTGGAAGCGTCTCGGGAGCCTGATTCTGCTGGCCCACTGGCGGCAGGTAGCGACCTTCGTTCTCCCAATCGATCGAGCGGTCGAAAAGGACCTCGCCGAGCATGAAGGCGAGCCACGTGTTCCCCGATTTGGGGAAATGTGCCAGGAACGCGTCAGTAGGGCGAAGCCCCCGGTGACGCAGGAGTACGACCGGCTTCCGCAGGGTGGGGCGAACCGACCGCAGGTGCCATCCGATTCTCATCCTTCGGGTGCTCATATGCTCGACTCCTCCCCTCAGCAGACCCTCGGGCAATGAAGAGTAGCCCAACGACCGAGCACCAGCTGCGTCTCTTCGCCAGCGACTTTCGGGGGAGTGTGGATGAGGCGGGTCCCTTCCCCTAGCATGCGATTTCGTGGGGTCGTCTTCGTTCATGAGGCGGGCACAGTCGAGGCTGACCCGGTTCGGATGGGGCGTCGCGGATCAGGCTCTGTCGAGCATCACGAACCTGGGCCTTGGGGTGGCGGTGGCCAGGAGCGGCAGCACACAGGAATTCGGAGCGTTCAGCTTGGCCTTCGCAACATACCTCTTGGCCGTGGGAGCCTCCAGGGCTTTGACGTCGGAACCCCTGATGGTTCGCTTCAGCACCACCGAGCCTGCCAATCTCCGGGCTGCAGTCCAGAGAAGCGCCGGAGCTGCTCTTGTCGTGGGATTGGCGACCTCAATCTGTGCTGGGATGGTCCATCTGTTTCTTGGTGGAGGATCCGAGGTGTTCCTCCTCCTGGCGATCTCACTTCCGGGCCTGTTGCTCCAGGACAGCTGGAGGTATGCCTTCTTCACCTGGGGCCAGGGCCGCAAGGCATTCCTGAACGACCTGGTCTGGGCCACCCTGCTGTTCTCTGCCCTCGGGCTGCTGACCATCTCCGGCAGAGCGTCCGTCCGATCCTTCATCCTCGCTTGGGGAGCCTCGGCAGCTGCCGCCGCGATCCTGGGGATGGCTCAGGCAAGAATGGTTCCTCATCTTCGGAGCTCAATTTCATGGCTGCGTGAGCACAGGGATCTCGGTCCCCGTTATTTGGCTGAGTTCGTTTCCGTCAACGGCGCATTCCAGCTGACGATGTATGCGGTCGCCGGGCTGGCCGGTGTCGCGGCGGCGGGGTTCCTGAGAGGTGGGCTGATCCTCTTGGGACCGGTGATGGTCCTTTACATGGGCACGCGATTGGTAGCGATCCCTGAAGCGGCCCGATTACTGGGGCGGTCGGCGGTTCGTTTCCGCAAGGCTATCCGGGGAATCTCGGTCCTCTTGGCGCTTGGAGCGGCAGCCTGGGGGGTGCTCCTACTTCTCATTCCCGAGGGTCTGGGTGAGACGCTGCTAGGTGCTTCCTGGACAGGAGCCCAGAAGCTGATTCCTCCCTTCATCACCATGTTCGTTGCCCAGGGCTTTCAGGTGGGTGCGTTCATAGGCTTGAGATCACTAGCTGCTGCGAAGCGCAGCCTCAAGGCGCGGTTGATCGAGGGCGGATTGACCTTGGTGGCTGGGATGCTGGGCGCGGGCCTCGGCGGTTCTGTCGGGGCAGCCTGGGCGCTTGCGGCGATCTTCTGGGTGGAGAGCGCTGTTTGGTGGTGGTTCTTCGGCCGAGCGCTGAGAGAGGTTGACATGCTTCCAATCGGAGGGCCCGAGATTCCCACCACGGAGTCCAAGAACGAACCGTGACAATGACTTCGAGGACGAAGAGACTCTGTTCCGAAACCCCCACCCAGATGAGCCGCAGCCCCGTATCGAGGACATCGTGGCTCTGGGCGCAGACCTATCGCCTGGTCAAGCGGCGATCTCGGACGATCCACCATGAGGCGACTCCGACCCCCACGCCGACTGCGTTCGCGATTGCATCGAGTGGTTCCCCCTGGCGCGAGTCAACCAGGCCCAGCCCCTGGATGACCTCCAGGCCGACCCCCAGGGCGAGCAGTGCAGCGACGATCCACCCCGCCATCCCCGGGAAACCCCCGGGGCCACGTCCGGGGCGCCACACGGCCGACACCCGGTACCTGATCCCCAAGTACACCGGCCTCCGGCTGGACCTCGATCGCTACCTCAGGTACTACAACACCGACCGGGCCCACACCGGCCGGTGGACCAAGGGCCGGACCCCGGAGCAGGTCCTCGGGAAGGTGAAGATGTGGCAGCGGTAGGCGGGATGTGTCGGCACATCTCGGGGAGAGGACACCTTAGAGGCTACCGCCCGGGCCGCAATGAGAAGCGCAGGGCCTCCCAAATGGGAGGCCCTTGCTGGGAAGCTTTGTTTCTCCCTGACTCTACGCACCAATGGGTAGGCATCGGTTGCGAGTCTTGAACTGGCGCTAGACCCTAGTCTCAAGGACTGACCACATTCCAAAACCAGCAGCGACGCCGAGGGCGTTGGCCAGCGCGTCGATGGGCTCGCCCTGGCGAGGCCCCGTGAGCCCCAAGCCCTGGACGACCTCGATGCCGGCACCGAGCAGCACCAGGCCGGCCACGATCCACCCGGCCATCCCGGGGAAACGGCCGGGGCCGCGGCCCGGGCGCCACACGGCCGCGAGCAGGAGCACGAGCGTGGTAGGGGCGTAGGCGGCCACGTGCAGGATCAGGTCGACCGGACGGGGCCCACCCACGGGAGGGCTGGGAACCAGGGACAAGGTGGTGAGCGTGCCGAGGAGGAGCGCGGAGAGGGTCCACAGGGCCGCATCGATGACCTTTCCCCGCGTCCGGGACGGGCTGCTCAAGAGCGGGCCAGGGCGGTCCGAATGAACTCGCTGACGGACCCGGCGTGGCGGCGGGCCTCCTCTTCGGTCTCGGCTTCCACCATCACCCGGACCACGGGCTCGGTTCCGGAGGGGCGGACCAGGACCCGGCCGCGGCCGCCGAGCTCCTCCTCTGCCCGGCGGACGACCTCCCACACCGCTGCGGCCTCCTCGAGGTTCGTCCCCGACGGGACCGGGACGTTTTCCAGCACCTGGGGATAGCGGCGCATGGCCCCGGCCAGCTCCCCCACCGTGCGGCTCGTTCGCCTGGCCAAGGATAGGAACCGCACCGCGGTCAGCAGGCCGTCCCCGGTGGTGGCGTGCTCCGCGAACACGATGTGTCCGGACTGCTCGCCCCCTAGGGCCGCGCCGGAGCGGGCCATCTCCTCGAGCACGTAGCGGTCCCCCACCTTCGTCTCCAGCACGGTGATCCCGGCCTCCTCCATGGCCCTGCGGAAGCCCAGGTTGGCCATCACCGTGGCCACCACCAGGTCCTTCGGCAGGCGGCCCTGCGCCTTCATGGCCAGGGCACAGGCGGCGATGACCTGGTCGCCGTCGATCACGGCACCTTCGGCATCGGCGAACAAGGCCCTGTCCGCGTCCCCGTCGAGGGTCACCCCCGCGTCCGCCTCCAGCTCCCGCACGGCCTGAGACACCACCTCCGGATGGGTGGCCCCGCAGCCCGCGTTGATGTTCACCCCATCCGGCTCGACGTTCAGGGCGTGGACCTCGGCTCCCAGGCGGCGGAGGGCGTCGGGGGCCATCCGGAATGCCGCCCCGTTGGCGCAGTCCACCACCACCCGCATCCCCTCCAGGGGGGCCTCGGCCGCCTCCACCACATGGCGCACGTAGAGCTCACGGTTCTGCCGCTCATCGATGACCCGGCCCACGCCGCCGCCCTCGGGACGAGGGCCGTTCCCCTCGCGGACCAGGGCCTCGATCCCCTCCTCCACCTCGTCGGGCAGCTTCCGGGCACCCGAGGAGAAGAACTTGATCCCGTTGTCCTGGGGTGGATTGTGAGAGGCGGAGATCACCGCTCCCGCGGTGGCCCCCAGCCCGGTGGTCAGGAAGGCCACGGCCGGGGTGGGCACGATGCCGGCCCGGAGGACGTCGCCGCCCGCGGAGCAGATCCCCGCCGACAGGGCCGCTTGGAGCATGGCCCCCGAGGCCCGGGTGTCCCGCCCCACCACCACCCGGGGCTTGCCGCCTCCGGCCAGGGCCACGGCGGCGGCCCGGCCCAGGGCGAAGGCCAGCTCCGGGGTGAGATCCCGGTTGGCCACCCCCCGCACGCCGTCGGTCCCGAAGAGTCCGGCCACGACGGGCATGTTACCGGCACAGCGGGTCCGGGGACCGTGGGATCCCGTCCGCCGCGGCGCTGCTAGCATCCTCCGGATGCGACTGCCC
The DNA here is from genome assembly GCA_050692985.1 of Actinomycetota bacterium. GTDB lineage: Bacteria > Actinomycetota > UBA4738 > UBA4738 > CALAEC01 > JBOGVZ01. The sequence goes on along the minus strand of JBOGVZ010000070.1, from coordinate 21,716 downwards.
GTCTCCCCCAGGTTCCCCGGAACCGTCGAGGTCAGCGCGGTCACCCGGCGGTTCGGAGACGTCACGGCCCTGCGCGGGGTCAGCTTTGATCTGCCGGGCGGCACGGTAGCCGCCCTCGTCGGGCCGAACGGCTCGGGGAAGACCACGCTCCTGCGCATCCTGGCGGGGCTGCTGGCGGCGGGATCCGGCCGAGTCCTGGTGGCCGGGGACGTTCCGGGGCGAGGAAGGGCGTCGTTCGTGCCGGCGGGCGACCGTGGGCTCTACTGGCGGCTCACCGGGATCCAGAACCTGGAGTTCTTCGCTCGGATCTCCGGGCTGCCCCGCCCCCGGGCGCTCGAGCAGGCCCGCGCGGTGAGCGCGGTCCTGGGGGCCGACGACCTGCTGGCCCGGCCCGTCGGCATCCTGTCAACGGGGCAGCGACGGAGGCTGGCCATCGCCAGGGGATTCGCCGCAGGAGCGGGAGTCGTCCTGCTGGACGAGCCCTACGCCGACCTGGATGAGGAAGGTGCCGGCGTCGTCGAAGCGCTGACCCGGGCCTGGTCCTCCGGTGGGGGCAGCGTGCTGTACGCGGCCCCCGTCCTCGAAGGGGGGCCGCCCGCCGGGATTCGCCTCGACCTGGAGGAGGGATCGTTGCGGAGGCGGGAGTGAGCGGCCATCCGACACCTCGGGGACCACGGCGGGCGACCTGGCCGGTGGCCAGGGCGTTCGTCCGCAGGGATGCGCGGGTCGCCTGGTCGTACCGCTTCCCGTTCGTCCTCGAGGTGGCCGCGGCGGCGTTCACGATCATCGCCTACCGGTTCGTGTCCCGGCTGGTGTCGCCGGGAGCGGTGGCGGGCGGGTACTTCCCGTTCGTGGTCGCCGGGTTGACCGCGGCGGCCTTCCTCCAGGCGGCGGTCAGCGTGCTGGGGGGGAACCTCCGGCAGGAGCAGGTCCAGGGCACCCTGGAGGTGATCCTGTCCCACGGCCTGCCGGTCCCCACGCTGGCCACGGCGATGAGCGCCTACCCGCTGCTCACCGCGGCCGCCCGGGCGGCCGTCTACGTGGGCCTGGCCGCGGTCCTGGGGGCCCGGGCCCCCGGCGCCAACTGGGGCCTGGGGATCGCCGCCACCGCGCTCGGCTCCCTGTCCTTCGCCGGGATCGGTCTCATGGGGGCGGCGCTGGTGCTGGTCCTTCGCCAGGTGCTGGCCGCGACCACGTGGCTGATCTCCGTGTTGGCGCTGGCCGGTGGGGTGCTGTTCCCGATCCGCCTCCTCCCGGACTGGGCCCGCTCGGTCTCTGAGCTCTCCCCCTTCACCCTCACCCTGGGTCTTTTGCGACGAGCGGTCCTGGAGGGGGCGAGCTGGGGGCGAGAGTGGACGTCGATGGCGGTGCTGGGGGCGGTGGCTGTCGCGTGGGTCCTGGTGGGGTTCGGGGCGCTGTGGTTGAGCCTGGCCAGGCTCCGGCGCACGGGCGCCGTCGGCGGTTATTGATCCCACCCCGCGCTGTATGCTGACCTGTCATGGTGCAGGGCTGGCCCGCCGAGCAGGTCGCCGCCTTGACCATGGTCGTCGACCGGGTCACCGGTGAGGCCTGGCGGGCCCTCCGACGGGAGGACATCTCCGCCATCCTCCTCAAGGGACCCGCCATCGCCCGCTGGCTCTACGACCCATCCGAGCCGCGTGGGTACGGAGACGCCGACCTGCTGGTGGATCCCCGGCGGGTCGGTGACGCCAGGCGAGCCCTGGCCGACCTGGGCTTCCGGGCCTGGCCGAGCGCCATCCCCGGCGACCGCCCGGGGGCCAGTGAGGCCTGGTGGCGCCCCCGCGACCGGGCCACGGTCGACCTCCACACCACCCTCCCCGGCGCCCGGGTGCCTCCCGAGGCGGCCTGGGAGATCCTCCGGGAGCACGCGGAGCCGATGGAGGTGGCCGGGGTCCGGCTTCAGGTCCTCTCGGCGCCGGCCAGGGCCGTCCACGTCGCCCTGCACGCCATCCACCCCGGGACCGACCACGTGAAGCCACTCGAGGACGTCACCCGAGCCGTCGCCCGCCTCCCCACCGGGACCTGGGAGCGCGCGGCGGCGATCGCCGGGCGCCTGGACGCCCTGCCCGCCTTCGCGGCCGGCCTTCGGCTGGCGCCGGAGGGCGGCCATCTGGCCGACCGTCTGGGGCTCCCCCGGAGCGTGCCACCCGACATGCTCCTCCGGGCACGGGGCGCTCCCCGCGGAGCCCTCACCCTCGACTGGCTGGCCACCCAGCCGGGCGCTCGGGCCAAGCTGGCACTGGTGGGGCGGAAGGTCGTGCCGCCTCCCAGCTTCATGCGCACCTGGTCCCGCGTGGCCCGCCGGGGCCCCGGTGGGCTGGCCCTGGCCTACCTGTGGCGGATCCCGTGGCTGGCCTGGCGGTCCGGGCCCGCCGTGGCGGCGTGGATCCGCGTGCGGAGCCCGCGCGGTGGGGGCGAACGCTCGTGACCGGAGAGTTCCGCCTCCGGACGGCCAACCTGGAGTGGCGGGACGTGCAGGGCGAGGTCGTCGCCGTCGACCTCGAGGCGTCCTAGTACCTGGCCGTGAACCGCACGGGAACGGCGCTGTGGCCCCTGCTGGACCGGGGAACCGACCAGCAGGAGCTGGTCGCCCGCCTGATGGCCGAGTTTGGCATCGACGCAGAGGCGGCGGAGCGCGACGTCGAGGCCTTCGTGGATGCCCTCCGGCGCAAGGGCCTGCTGGAGGAGGGAGACCGGGGCACGCCGGATCGGACCGATGGACCTGCGCCCGGTGGATGAGCTCGAAGGGCTCTTCGAGCACGCCCGGGAGGTGGGAGGATCGCTGCCTCCCGTCGCGGCCCGGGCCTTCCGGGAGACCTTGGCGCCTGCCCTGGACGCCATGCGCCGAGGAGCCGAGCCGTTCCACGCCGCCGCCGTAGCACTCGACGGGCAAGCGGTGTTGATCTGCGGCGGGCCCGCTGCCGGCAAGTCCACCCTGGTGGGCCGCCTGCTGCTGGACCGACCTTCGGCGAGGTACGTCGCAGACGACGCCGCCGCCATCACGCCCGTCCCCGGCGGAGCCGCGGTGCATCCGGCCACGGGCCCGCTTCGGGTCACGCCCGAGTTGGGCCGGGCGCTCCTCACCCGATTCGGGGGAACCGTCCGGCCGACCACGCGTGGCCGCATGGCCTGGGCCGTCCCCGAAACCATACGGGCCCCGGGCCCCACCACCGTCTCCTCGGTCCTCATCCTCGACGAGGACGTCTCCGGCCCCACTCCCCTCACGGGCAGCCGAGCGGCCAGGCGGATCATGGCCCACCTCTACGTCCCCGGCTTCGCCGGCCCGGAGCGGCACCGCAGGATCATCCACCTGGTCACCCTGCTGGCCGGGTCGGAAGTGGTGGCCATTCCCCGGGAGGACGCTTCCGCCGCGATCCCCGGGATCACGGCCTGACCGGGCGGTGGCCGAGGTGAGAAGCGGCGACGGAAGCCGAGGGCTCGGCGCCCGGGTGCTGGCGGCGGTGGGGACGCCGGACGGGCGGATATCCCTCGGGCGGACGCTGTGGGCCTACGGGCTCGTGCGGCTGCACCTCGGTCGCGACGGAGCCCCAGCCGCCATGGCCTGGGCCTGTCGTCCCAGGCCCGGGTCACCGGCGGACCCCGATGCGGCCTGGGCGTGGGCCCACCGGCTCGTCCGTCCAGGGCGTCTCCCCGGCACCTGTCTGGTGCGCAGCATCGTCCTGGCCCGGGTCCTGTCGGTGGGGCATGGATCGCCCGCGGTCAGGCTGGGGGTCCGCAGGGAAGGGGGACGCCTCCGCGCCCACGCCTGGGTGGAGCTCGCGGGACGGAGCTACGGAGCGCACCCCGGGTTCGAGCCTCTCGGTGCGGACGCCCGGCCGCTTCCCGACGTCCACGACCCCCACCCGTGAGCGGCATCGTCGCCACGTTCGGGCCCCCTTCGCCGCAGGCCGGCAAGATCGCCACCCGGATGGCCGACGCCGGCCGCCACCGGGGACCGGACGGAAGCCGGCTCCACGCCGAGGAAGGCCTGGCCCTCGGCCACCTGCTCCACGCAACGCTCCCGGAGGACGTGCAGGGCCCGGTCGAACACCAGGACGTGCTCGTGGCCCTGGACGGATGGATCGCCAACCGGGAGGAGCTTCGCGCCCTTCTGGGCAGAGACGCGCCCACCTCCGAGGCTCCGGACGCCGCCTGGATCGCCGCGGCCTACCGCCGCCTGGGGCCTTCGTTCCCCTCGCGCCTGTGCGGCGAGTTCGCGTTCCTGCTCTACGACCGGCGGCCACCGGTCCTGCTGGCCGGCCGGGATGCCTTCGGCTCTCGTCCCCTGTACCACGCCCGGCTCGCAGATCACGTCCTGGTCGCCAGCGAGCCGGCCATGCTGCTGGCGGCAGGCGTGCCCGGCGAGATCGACGAGGAGTGGGTCCCCCTGGCCCTGGCCGGCGGGTGGCTCGATCAGCTCGATCGGACGCCCTTCCGGGCCATCAAGGCCGTCCCTCCCCGGCACGTCCTGGCCTGGCACCCGGGCGCTCCCGGCCCCGAGCGCACGTGCTACTTCCGATTCGCCAACATCGCTCCGTCGTCCCACCGATCCCCTGCTGAGGCTGCCGACGAGTTGCGAGCGCTTCTCCTCCAGGCGACCGGAGCGGCCCTCCGGGCCCGGGTGCCGGTGGGGGTGGCCCTCTCGGGGGGACTGGACTCGACGTCGGTGGCCGCCTGCGCCCGAGCTACCGGCCTTCCGCCCGGTTCCCGTGCGTACAGCCTGATGTTCCCGGGCCTCGAGTACGACGAGTCCCCCTTCGCCCGTGCAGCGGCCGACGCGCTGGATCTCTCCTTCGTCCCCGTGGGCCTGGAGGGCCGGACCACCCTGGGAGACCTCCGGCCCGTGCTGCGACGGATCGGGCCCACGCTGGCCGGCAACACGTTCATGCAGGTGGCCCTGGACCAGGTGGCCTCCCGGAACGGGACCGGGGTCCTCCTCGACGGCCAGGACGGCGACGCCGTGCTGTGGGAGGGGCCCCGGCTGGCCCATCTTCTACGTCGGCGGGCCTGGGGGGCGGCCCTCCGGGAGGCCCGGACCGATGGCCGGCGGACGATGCGGGCCCTGCGCACCCTCGCGGGGACGTGGGGGACCCACCTGGCCCCGGAGCCGGTCCGGGCCGGGTTCGCCGCATACCGGACCCGCCGGTATCCGAGGTGGACCCGGCCCTCCCTTCGGAGCGCGGCGGCCACGGCCCGAGCCGGCAGGATCCGGACCACCAGGGATGAGGTGTGTCGCCGCCTCGACTCCGGGATCTTCGGCCAGGCCATGGCGATCTGGGACGTGTGCGACCGCCTGGCCGGCGTGGAGAGCCGGCACCCCTTCTTCGACCTCCGGGTGGCCCGCTTCCTGGCCAGCCTGGAGCCGGAGGCCAAGGTCGAGGTGGACCACCAGGGGCGGGTGGGGAAGGCGGTTCTCCGCCGGGCCCTCCTTGGGATCCTGCCCGAGGCCGTCGCCCGCCGCAGGGACAAGAGCGATCTCACTCCCGGCTTCTCGCGGGCGTTCGGGCTCGAGGCGGAGGAAGCCCGGCGGCTGGTGGGAAGCGCCACGGAATGGATTGCCGGGGTCGGGGAGGCTATGCTACCGGAGAGCGGCGACTCCGAATCCGAGCTGCTCTATTGGCGGGCCGCCAGTCTTGGGGCCTGGCTCGAGGAGGTCGCCGGGGTGGGGAACGAAATGGAGGACGGGTGAGCCTGAGCGAACGCCCACAGGAGTACGAGCCTCCCGCCATCGAGGTGCTCGGCACGCTCGAGGAGCTCACGGAGGGAGTCGGCACGAAGAACACCGACGCCCTGCTGGGAAGCCCGGTCGGCTAGACCGCCCTCCCTGGCGAGGCGACAGGTACGAATCTCGGCCGACGGTTCCTGACGCTACCCGGCGCCTGGGTCCCGCTCCACGCGCTCGGGGGCCGTGGGCTGGCCGGAGTCCGGGGCGCCGGAGGGTTCTGGAGGCGTTTCCGTGCCGTCGGCCATCGCCTCGACGTCGCGGATCGCGTCCATGATCTCCTCGTACACCGGATCCGCGAAGGCCCGCTCCTCACCGGTTTGGCCGTTGGGCTGGGGGACCGCCCGTGGCGCGCTCTCGGAGACGGGTTCCCCAGCCCCGGCGTCCGGAGGGCCCGGCTCCGGAGCAGGAGCCTGCTGGGACCGTGGTTCCGCGCCCCGTAACGCTTCGGGGATCGTCTGGGCCAGGAGGGGCTCGCCTTGCTCCTGGAGCTCGGGCTCCGTTCGGCCGCGGCGGCGCCCGGCCCCGCTCGGCTCGGGCGGCCCGTACTGGTACCCGTAGCGGTAGTAGTAGCGATAGTAGTAGGGGTACATCCGCGCCTTCGTCGGGTCGAGGTTGTTGAGCACCGCGCCGATGACCTCGGCCCGCACCTGGTCGAGCTGCTTGCGGGCGTGGCTCAGGGCCCCCCGGCTGGTGTGCTCGGCGTCGGCCACCATCACCACGGCGTCGGCGAACGCGGCCACGGTGATGGTGTCCGCCACGTCCAGGACCGGAGGCGAGTCCACGACGATCACGTCCGCCCCCTCCCGGAACCGGTCCAGGGCCTTCTCCATGGCGTGAGACCCCAGCAGCTCCGCGGGGTTCTTCGGCACCGGCCCGCTGGGCACCACCCGCAGGCCGCTCACCCCCACGTCCTGGATCGCCTCCCGCAGCCCGACCTCGCCGGTCAGCAGGAGGCTCAGCCCGGCCTCGTTCTTCGCGCCGAAGAACTTGTGCAGGCGGGGCTTCCGCAGGTCGGCAGACACCACGATCACCCGCCGTCCGGCCTGGGACAGAACAACGGCCAGGTTCGCGGCGGTGGCGGTCTTCCCCTCTCCGGGGTGGGGGCTCGTGACCATGATCATCCGGACCCCGCGCTCGGCCGCCGCGAACAGCAGGCCGGTCCGCAGCGTCCGGTACGCCTCCGCCGCCCCCGAGCGGGGATCGGCCAGCGTGACCAGCGGCGTCTCGTCATTCTTCTTCCAGGTCGCAACGCGGGGCACCACGGCCAGCACCGGGGCGCCGGACCGGGCCTCGAGGTCCGCCTGGCCCCGGAGCCGGTCGTCCAGCCGCTCGCGGAGGAAGGCGAACCCCACCCCCAGCGCCAGCCCCACCAGCAGCGCCAGCATCCCGTTCAGCACATGGTTCGGGCTGGCCGGCGACGAGGGCAGGCTGGCGGGGGCGATGACCTCACCGACGCTCACCGTCCCCGCGGGGACCAGCCTGGACTTCTCCTGCTCCAGCACGGCGAGCTGGGCGGCCAGCTGGCTGGTCCGGGTCTGGAGATTGGCCCGTTCCACCTGGTCCTCCGTGGTCCCGATCCGTCGGTTGACCTGCCGGAGCTCCGCCGAGACCTCGTCGATCTGCTGCTGGATGGATTCCTCGGCCTCCACCAGCCGTTCCAGGGCCCTCTGTCGCCGGAAATCCAGGTACCCCTCCGCGAACGCCTGGGCCTTCCGCTGGGAGTCCAGGGGACGAGGGTCCGCGTACCTGAAGATCAGCACCTCGCTGTTCGTGGCGACCTCCACCGAGAGATGCTCCAGGAGCTCCCGGGGGTCCTGGGCCGCCCGCAACCGGTCCGCGGCCAGGTCCGCCACCTGCACCGAGGAGGCCACGGCCCGCTCCGTATCCAAGTTCGGCGCAGGGAACAGCACGAGCTGGAAGCCCGATGGGGGGATCGCATTGACCAGGACCTCGGCCTCCGACTCGTAGATCGGCATCTGCCGGAACGAGAAGAACAGGGCAGCCACCACCGAGACCGCTGTGATGGCTGCGATGCTCCACTTCCGAGTCCGCAGCACCGCCAGGTACTCGCGCAGATCGACGGGGCGCTCCCCCGGCTCATGCGGAGGCGTCGCCTGAGGGAGGTTGACGGACATCAGGGCCCGTATTCTACCGGCCATCCGCCCCGGAAGAGCTCTACGGCAGCCGGCCCTCTCTGAGGGTAACCATGATGGGCGCCCGGTCGGCTACCGACGGGGGCGGCGGAAGCGGCCCCGGCGCTCCGGCTCTGGCCCGAACCGGGGGGCGGGCTGGCGGACCGTCTCCGTGGAGGCCTCCGATGCGGCAGCCTCGGCCGGCTCCACAGAGGCCTCCCGCGCGACCCGGCGGATCTGCTCGGAAAGGTCCGCCAGGAGAGCGCGGAGCCGCCGGTCCACGGAGGCCTGGACCCGCTTGGCCACCGCCGCAGCCACCTGGCTCTGTACCTCCTGCTCCAGGGCCTCGAACCGCCGTCCCAGATCCCGGACCTCCTGGGCCAGCCGGGGAGCCGTCCGGGGCTTCCCCCAGCCTTCGATGCGCTTGCTGAGGCCCTCGACCTCCCTCCTCAGCGAGGTGGTGGCCGAACGAAGCTCTCGCTGGGCCCGGGCGGCCGCCTGCCGGTCCTCCCTGCTCTCCCCCTCTCCGCGTCCTTCGAGGGCTCCCGACAGGGCCTCGAACCGCTCCTGAAGCGCCCGGGTACTCTCCTCCACCCTTGCGACGAGCTCCCCGACCGCCGCCGGGAGATCCTGCCGCAGGGCGTCGATCGACGCCTCCGCCCCCGCCAGGGCCTCGGCGTGGGCCGGGTCAGGCCGGATCCGTTCCACGGCCGCCTCCACCATGGCCTCGAGCCGCCGCTCCACCCCCTGGGCCATGACCGCCAGCCCCTCCCCGGCGGCGTTCAGACGCTCGACGAACGCCGCCTGCTCGGCCTGAAGGGCGCGTTCCGCCTTCACCAGCTCGCGGAAGCCCCGGCGCCGGCCCAGAGACTCCACGATGTCCCCCAGCCGTTCCACGCGGTCCAGTCCCCGGCGAAGGGTCTCCCTGTCGCCGGCCAGCTCGGCCATCGGGCCGGCCACCTCATCGCGCAGGGCCGTGGCCATCAGCATGACCTCGTCCTTGAGGACGACCATCGCCGTCTCCAGGCGCTTCCTGTGTTCGGCCTGTTCCTTCCGAACGGCCTGGCGATGAGCGGCCTCCTCGGATATCCGAGCCTCGAGGGCCCGGACCACGGCGGCCATCCGGTCTGCGATGTCCGCGAGCGATTGTTCCAGCTGGTGGACCAGAGAGCCGGTGCGCTGCTCCAGGGCCCGCTGGGCCGCGGAGATCCGCTCCAGCGCGGACTCCACCTGTTGTCGGATCGCCGCGGCCACGGATTCGAGGCGGCGGAGCGCCTCGGGGTCCTGCTGGCGCCGGCTCACACCCTGACGGATGTCGCCTGCCTGATGCCGCATCTCCTCGACGGCGCGGGCCAGGTCCGCGCGCAGGAGATCCAAGGCCCCCGGGACGACGGAGTCTACCTGCGGTCGCTTCGGCTCGACCCGGACGCTCCGGACGTCATCCGCGGTTCGCCGAAGTATGGAGAGCACCGAGGAGATGGCCTGGCCCTCGCGATCCCTGAGCACGCGCTCCCCCCGCTCCAGGCCCTGCTCGATCCGCTCCAGGCGGGCAGCGATCCGGGCGAGAACGGCACCCTGGGCCTCGGCGGACGGCGGCCCGTCGGCCTGGGACCGAAGATCCTGGATGGCCGTGGCGGTCTCATGACGGAGCGCGGCGACCTCGCTCACGGCGCTGGCCGCGGCGTCCCGCAGAGAGCGGATGCTCTCCCGCCATCCGGCGAGAGCGCCTGGGAGCTTCCCCGTTTCCGGTGCGGCTGGACCCTCCGCCATGTCAGTGGGCCGGTGGGGCCGCCTACCGCTTGCTGTACTGGGGAGCCTTGCGGGCCTTCTTGAGGCCGTACTTGCGACGCTCCTTCTCCCGGGCATCCCGGGCGAGGAAGCCGTCCTTCTTGAGGGTCCCCCGGAGCGAGGCGTCCAGCTCGATCAGGGCCCTGGCGATGCCGTGACGCAGGGCCCCCGCCTGGCCGGTGGTGCCGCCCCCTTCCAGGCGGGCGACGACGTCGATCTCCTTGTCCTTGCCCGCGGCCCGGAGCGGCGCGGTGGCGATCATCCGCTGGGTCCGCGAGGGGAAGTAGGCCTCCAGGGAGCGTCCGTTCAGGTCGAACTGCCCGGTCCCGGGGGCGATCCGAACCCGGGCCACCGCCTCCTTGCGTCTTCCGGTGGCCCTCACCGCCGCCTGGCCAACCTCAGCCACCTGCCGGCTCCTTCGCTTCCCGGACCGCACCGGGCACCTCGCCGAGCCGCAGCGGGGTGGGCTGCTGGGCCTCGTGGGGATGCTCGGGGCCCCGGTACACGGAGAGCTTGCGGAACATCTGCCGTCCCAGGCGGTTCTTGGGAAGCATGCCGCGCACGGCCCGCTCCACGACCCGCTCGGGCTGCTCGGCCACCAGGCGCTCGAACGGCACCTCCCGGAGCCCACCCGGATAGCCGGAGTGACGCCGGTACAGCTTCTTCCCGCCCTTCTCCCCGGTCAGCCGGATCCCGGCGGCGTTGACCACGATCACGTGGTCGCCGCCGTCCATGTGGGGGGCGAAGGTGGGCTTGTGCTTGCCGCGCAGGACCTTGGCCACCTCCGAGGCCAGGCGTCCCAGCACCTGGCCCTGGGCGTCCACGACGTACCAGGAGCGCGTGATGTCCTTGGCTCTGGGGCTGTAGGTCTTCATGGGCAACCGATACAGGGTACACGACGCCAGGACGCCGCGACCGAGTCACCATCCTCGATGCTACAGTTCAAGCATGGAGATCGTGGGCTGGACGATCCTCGGCCTGGTGGCGGCGGAGTGCGTGGTGATCATAGTGCTCGTCGCTCGGCAGTCCATCCGGTGGATGATCGACGATGGGGCGAGGGAGCTGCGGGCGGCATTGGACGCCCAACGCGCTCAGATCGATGCCCTGGCCCGCCGGGTGGAGGCCCTCGCAGACCGCCCTGCCACATCCTGGCGCTGAGTGTCACCCCCCGGTGCTAACGTGGCCGTCATGGCGGCGACGTGGACGGTGATCGGCCTCCTGGGGGTGGCCCTGGGGGTCATGGTCACGGTGTACTTCCGCCTAGGGTCGCGGATCGATGCCCAGGGCCGGGACCTGCGCGCGGCCATCGACGCCCTGGGCCGGGACCTGCGCGCGGCCATCGAGGCCCAGGGCCGGGACCTGCGCGCGGCGATCGACGCCCAGACGGCACGCATCGACGCCATGTCCGCCCGCATCGACACCCACCTGGATCGCCACGCGGGCTGAGGAGGCCCCCGTCACCGGTAGACCACCCGCACCAGCGTGAGGCCGTGCGGCGGCGCCACCGGCCCGGCGGCGGCCCGGGAGCGCGCGGCCAGGACCTCGGGAATCGACCCCGCGTCCATCTTCCCCTCACCCACGGCCAGCAGCGTCCCCACCAGGCTCCGCACCATCTGGTGCAGGAACGCGCCCGCCCGGGCCCGGACCTCCAACCCGTCCCCGACCGCCCGCACCGAGAGCCGTTCCAGCCCCCGCACCGGGGAGGTGGGCCCTGGGCGGCTGAACGAGGTGAAGTCGTGCTCCCCTTCCAGCAGCCGGGCCGCCCGGCGCATGGCTCCCAGCCGGTACGTTCCCGGCCGGTGCCACTCGTACCTCGCGGTGAACGGGTCCGGCAACGCCGCCGTTCGCACCCGGTACCGGTACTGCCTGGCGCGAGCGCTCCGGCGGGCGTCGAACCACTCCGGGGCCCGGGCCGCCGAGCGGATCACCACCTCGGGGGCCAGCATGCCGTTCAGGGCCCGGGCCACACGCTGAGACTCGGCATCCGCGGGGAAGGAGACCACCTGGCCCTCGGCATGGACGCCGGCGTCGGTCCGTCCGGCCACCGAGATCCTCGGCACGTCACCGAGCATCCGTGCCAGGGCGTCCTCCAGCGTTCCCTGCACCGTGCGCAGCCGCGGCTGGCGAGCGAAGCCCCGGAAGTCGGTCCCGTCGTAGGCCAGCACGAGCTTGAGGACCGGCACGGGGGGCGGCTGTCTACTCGGCCGGCGCCCCGTCGACCAGCTCGATGAGGGCCATGGGAGCGCCGTCACCCTTGCGGGGACCGGTCTTGAGGATCCGGGTGTACCCGCCCGGCCGGTCGGCGAACCGCGGAGCGATCTCCGAGAACAGACGGTGGACCACGTCTCGGTCCGGGACGACCTTGAGCACCTCGCGGCGAGCGGCCACGTCGCCGCGCTTGGCGAAGGTGATCAGGCGCTCGGCCACGGGCCGCAACGCCTTGGCCTTGGCCTCGGTGGTGCGCACCCGGTCGTGCTCGAAGAGGGAGGCCGCCAGCCCACCCAGCATCAGCCGTTGGTGAGCGGGTCCGGAACCCAGCCGTGCCCCCTTCTTCGGCCTAGGCACTACTCCTCCCGAAGACCCAGGGCCATGTCCTCGAGCTTGGCCTTGACCTCCTCGATGGACTTCTGGCCGAAGTTCCGGATGTCCACCAGCTCTTGCTCGCTCTTCTGGACCAGGTCGCCGACGGTGTTGATGCCCTCGCGCTTCAGGCAGTTGTAGGAGCGCACCGAAAGGTTCAGCTCCTCGACCGTGATGGCGTAGTCGGAAGGCACCGACTCGTCATCCGCCGGCCCCACGGCCACGCTGGGCGCCTCGGCCAGCTCGGAGAAGAGCTGCACCAGCTCCAGGAGCGTGCCACCGGCCGAAGCCACGGCCTCCCGGGGGCTGATCGAGCCGTCGGTCTCGACGTCCAGGATCAGCCGGTCCCGGTCGGTCATCTGCTCGACCCGGGTGTTCTCCACGGTGTACGACACCTTGCGCACCGGTGAGAAGATGGAGTCCACGGGGACCACGCCGATGGGATCCCGCGGCTTCTTGTTGCGGTCGGCCGGCCGGTACCCCACGCCCCGCTCCACCACCATCTCCATCTCGAGGCTTCCGCCCTTGGCGATGGTGGCGATGTGCAGGTCCGGGTTGAGGATCTCCACCCCCGCCGGGGGCGAGATGTCGCCCGCCGTGACCTCGCTGGGACCCTTGGCCTTCAAGTACATGGTCACCGGTTCGTCCACGTCGGACCGGATCACCAGCTCCTTCAGGTTCAGGATGATGTCGGTCACATCCTCCGTGACCTTGGGGATGGTCGAGAACTCGTGGAGGACGCTTTCGATCCGGACGGACGAGATGGCCGCCCCGGGGATGGACGAGAGCAGCGTCCTCCGGAGCGAGTTCCCCACCGTGTAGCCGAATCCAGGTTCCAGGGGCTCGATGGCGAATCGGGAGCGCGTCTCGTTGACGGTCTTCTCTTGGATCTGCGGTCTTGCGACGATGAACACCTGACTACCTCCTCCGACGGGGGATCAACCATTCCTTCCCCGCCTCGTACGGCCCGCTCGACGGGCGGGCCGGTATTCACACCCCGGCGCTACACGCGCCGGCGCTTCTTCGGCCGGCACCCGTTGTGGGGCACCGGCGTCACGTCCTGGATGCCGGCCACCTCGAGGCCGGTCGCCGCGAGGGAGCGGATGGCCGTCTCGCGACCCGATCCCGGGCCCTTCACGAAGACATCGACCTTCTGGAGCCCGTGCTCCTGCGCCTTGCGTGCCGCGGACTCGGCCGCGAGCTGCGCGGCGAACGGGGTGGACTTCCGGGAGCCCTTGAAGCCGACGTTGCCGGCGCTTGCCCACGAGATGGTGTTGCCCTGAAGGTCGGTGATCGTGATGATCGTGTTGTTGAACGTCGACTTGATGTGGGCCTGGCCGTGGACGACGTTCTTCTTCTCTTTCTTCCTGGTCTTCTTTGCCTTGGGCTTCGCCATCGCTCCTCGTTAGCCCTTCTTCCCGACGGGCTTCTTCTTGCCCGCCACAGTCTTCTTCGGCCCCTTGCGGGTGCGCGCGTTCGTGTGCGTCCGCTGCCCGCGCACCGGAAGGCTTCGGCGATGCCTGACCCCCTGGTAGCTGCCGATCTCGATCTTGCGCTTGATGTCCTGGGCCACCACTCGGCGGAGATCACCCTCGACCTTGTATGTGCGGTCGATATGCTCGCGGATGCGGGCCACCTCGTCCTCGGAGAGGTCCCGCACCTTCGTCCCGCCGGCGAGGCCCGTCGCCGTCACGATCTCGAAGGAACGCGTGGGTCCGATCCCGTAGATGTATCGAAGGGCGATATCGACCCGCTTGTCGCGGGGAAGGTCGACGCCTGCGATCCGAGCCACTCGCGTTCCCTCCTTATCCTTGCCGCTGCTTGTGCCGGGGGTTCGTGCAGATGACCCGGACCTGGCCGCGCCGGCGGATGATCTTGCACCGTTCGCACATCTTCTTCACCGACGGCCGGACCTTCATCCCGCGAACCTCTTCCCTCACTTGTAGCGATACACGATCCTGCCGCGCGCCAGGTCGTACGGCGACAGCTCCACCAGCACCCGGTCCCCAGGGAGGATCCGGATGTAGTGCATCCGCATCTTCCCCGAGATATGAGCCAACACGTTGTGCCCGTTGTCGAGTTGCACCCGGAACATGGCATTGGGCAGCGGCTCGGTGACCGTGCCCTCTACCTCGATGGCGTCCTTCTTCGGCAATCTCTCCTGGTGTTCCTCGTCGACTGACACGCCGACCCGCCCGAAGGCGAGCCGAAACCGCCCCCGGACGAGGGCGGACCAACAGTATAGGGGCGCCTCGTCGGTCCCGTCCACGCTGCCCCCTCACGGGACCGATCGGAGCGGAAACGCACAGCTAGAGGCCCAGATTCGGCTGGTGTTCCCGGTCCGGCCCGGAGCTTCCCCGCCAAAAGACCTAGACCACCTGCCAGCCATAGTCCACTTGGGCTACTCATATACGCCAAACTGCGGATGGCTTTTTGTCGGCCTGGCGGGGTACATAGTGCTCTGTAGCTCTGAGGTTCTCCAACAGATCGGGGGGCGGGGGAAGTCTGGATGAGTGCCTCACGCCGATTCGCGCCCGCCGAAACCCCCAAGCTCGTTCCCGGGTCGCCCGTCGGCGGCCCGCCGTAGACGTACCGCAGGACCGCCGGAAACGATTCCCGTAGAGGAGGCATGGTAGAGAATGCGAAACTTTGCGTTGCCGTAGGTGCTACGACCTAGGGCAATCGTCGTATGACGTTGTTTGCGAAGAGAGGGACGACGGAGTTTTCGTCGATGGTGGCTTCGGGTGTGCGCACCGACTGGGGAACGAGTCGGCTGCGCCGGCAGATCCCACCTTCCCACGACCCTCGAGAAGCCTGCGACCGAGGAGGTGATGTTACGGATGCTGGGACACCGCAAGGAACTCGGTGGATGCGTTGGACGAGCGCCGCCGTAGACACCGGCGGGTCACCTCTCGTTCGGCGAGAGGTGGCGACAAGCCTCCCTCCGAAATACCGAGAAAGGGGTACTTCCTTATGAATGGACGGAAGTTTCGTCACCGAGTTGGACGCCCGGGGCTGATCGCGATTGGTGTCGCGGTTCTGCTGGGATCGTCGGTCATTCAGGCGGCGGCCAGTCATCCCGAGGTGAGCCTCCCGGGAAGCAACTTCGAGATCGACACGGACGCCAACCTCAAGGTCGACGACCCATCGCCGTCGATCGACTGGGCCAGCGTCAGCGAGACCCGCAAGGCGGACCAGCCGACGGGCGCCTCTGACGATTCCTTCGGTCAAGGCACCAAGGAAGACACCGCCGTTCCGACCGTGGTGGACGGCAGCATCCCACCGAACAAGAGCGACCTGCTCAACTTCGGCGTCTACCTCGAGACGAGCGGGACCGACAGGTTCCTGAACCTGTTCTGGCACCGCGTGCAGGAACCTGTGGGCACGACGAACATGGACTTCGAGTTCAACCAGTCGAGCACCATCTCCGGAAACGGCGTGACGCCGGTCCGGACCGCTGGTGACTTGCTGATCCAGTACGACCTTTCCCAGGGCGGAACGAACCCGGTCCTGTTCCTGTCCCGGTGGGTCACGTCGGGCTCCGCGTCACAGTGTGAAGCGTCGAACACGGTGCCCTGCTGGAGTACGAAGACGAACCTGACCGCGGCCGGCGATGCCGCCGGGTCGATCAACACCTCGGCCATTCCGGCGGCGGACTCGGACGGGTTGGGCAACGTCTCTGCTCGCACCTTCGGCGAGGCGCAGCTCGACTTCAACGCCCTTGGCGGCGGTGCCGGAACGTGCACGTCGTTCGGCAGCGCTTACCTCAAGAGCCGGTCCTCGGACTCCTTCACCTCGGCGCTGAAGGACTTCATCGCCCCGGCGAGCACAAACATCAGCAACTGTGGCTCGGTGATCATCCGCAAGCAGACCGACCCCGATGAGGACCCCAACGTCACATCGTTCGGGTACACGAAGGCGTTCCCGACGGATCCCGCGAGCGCGGACACGTTCACGTTGATGGATGACGGCAGCAAGTCATACAACAACGTGCTGTTCGGCACGGGCTACACCGTGGACGAGGACGTCATCCCGGCGGGATGGGATCTGACGAACATCGACTGCAGTGCTAGCTCCGGCGTGACACCGGTCATCGACTTGGCGGCCGGTACCGTGACCTTCGACATCGACGCCGCCACCGACGTGCTGGACTGCACGTACACGAACCGGACCAGAGGCACGATCATCGTGGAGAAGGTGACCACCAGCGGGAACGGCTCGTTCGACTTCACCTCGAACACGCTGACGCCATCCCCGTTCACGCTCACCACCACTGGACCGGGCCAGGCCAGCAGTGACTCCCGGACGTTCGGGAATCTGGTTCCCGGCCCGTACGACGTGGCAGAGACGGTGCCTGCCGGCTGGAACCTCACGTCGGCGACCTGCGACGACGGGAGCGATCCGGCAAGCATCGGACTGAGTGCCGGTGAGACCGTCACGTGCACCTTCGTCGACGACCGGCAGAAGGGCGCGATCGAGATCACGAAGACACGCAAGCACGCGGCCGCCGGGTCCGGCGACCAGCCGCATCCGGGCGTGACCTTCACGATCACCGGTGGCGAGCTTCCGCAAGCCGGCGTTCAGGTTGTCACCGGCAGCAACGGCGTGGCCTGCGTCGACGGGCTCGTGCTCAGCAGCTTCGTGGGCGACTACACCGTCACGGAGACCGTCCCGATCGGATACAAGGCCGACGGCGCGACGGCGAAGACGGTCACGGTGACCACCGAGGCGACGTGCCCCGGCGGCGATGGGGTCAGCTTCAGCAACACGCCGCTGACCGACGTCACCGTCTCCGTCGACTCGCAGGTCGCCGGAGGCACGTCGTCCACGATCGACTGCGTCCTCGACACGGCCGGTCCGGGCGACGACGTCTCGTTGACGCTCAGCGATCTGGAGCCCCAAACGGTCGTCTGCACGATCGTCATCGACCCGTAGGGTCGGTGGACGTCTGAGAAGGCCCAGACTCCCTGGCGGGATAGGGAGAGGGGCAAAGGGGAGGTCCCGGCGCGAGCCGGGACCTCCCGCTTTCACCGATCGAGACGTTGCCCGTCCCCTCCTGGGCGTGGCGGACGATCGCCGGACGACGTGCCGCCCCCCGGGTGAGCTCCTGCTCAGTCACCGGTTCCCCCTTCGGTCGGAGGACCCGATGTGTACACCAACTCCGTCAGTTCCAGATCCCCCGTCGGCGCGTCGTTGGTTGACGCCGGATGGTCAGCGCCGAACTCCGGCTTTCAGCCGAAGGTATGGATGCCCAGAGATGTCAGGCGATATGAGAGTGGAGACCACCCTGACCGAGTGGGTGGTGCTCGGAATGGCCCGGGATCACGACGCATCGCCGCGCAGGCCGCGGTTCGTGATCGTGACGTCCCGGGTTAATCGCCGGACTCCGGCTGTCCCTTCGGCGACCTGATCGAGGCTCCGTCCGGCGATTCGCCCTTGCCAACGCCGTCGCCCTCATCCCCCACGATCACCATCTGGTCTCCGACCGGTCCTTCCTCGATGACGGCGTCCAGATCCCTCGCCGTATCGAGCAGGCGGTCGCGCATGCCCCGGAGCTCGTCCAGCAAGGCTCTCTGGCGCGACGCCAGGCCCGACAAGAGTCGATCGGACTGCTCCCGAGCGTCACCCAGCGCCCGTTCGGACTGTGCCTGCATCTCTTCCGCCTTGCCCTGCGCATCGAGACGGATGCGGTCCGCTTCGGCCCTCGCCTCGGCCAGGATGCGGTCGGCCTCCACTTCAGTCTCCCCACGGCGCTTCTCGACCTCCTGATCGAAGGTTCGCACCAGATCCGCCACTCGACCGGACACGGTCTCGTAGGGGTCCTGCCCTGCGGGGCCCCCGGCCATGTCCTGCCGGCGTGCCTCCCGGACCTCCGATTCGAGCTTGTCCACCTGGTTCTCCAGATCCTGGACGTGATCGGCCACACGGCCCAAGTACTCCAGGACCTGGTTCGGGTCGTATCCGCGCCACACCGTGGCGAACGTGGGGTTTCGAACGCGGGCCACGCCCGCCGAAGGCGTCAGGTCCGGCTTCTCGGTGCCCATGGATGCCTCCCCGTCGATCTCGAGCAGCTCCTCCACCTGGGCGGACAGTACCTCCACCCGGGCCGCCCGCGCTACCGCCGAATGGTCAGAACCTCGTGGCCATCGTCCGTGACCGCGATGGTGTGCTCGAAGTGGGCAGCCAGTGACCCATCGGCGGTCACGACCGTCCAGTCGTCGGCCAGCACCCGGGTGGGCCAGTCCCCCAGGGTGACCATGGGCTCCACAGCCAGCACCAGCCCGGGGCGGAGCTCGGGTCCCCTCCCTGGCGTCCCGTAGTTCGGGATCTGGGGGTCCTCGTGGAGGCTCCGGCCGATCCCGTGGCCCACGTACTCGCGAACTACCGAGAACCCCGCGCCCTCCACCACCTGCTCGACCGCGTGGGAAATATCCGAAAGGCGCCCGCCCGGGCGGACCTGGGAGATGGCGGCCTCCAAGGCCTCCTCGGTCACCCGGACCAGCTTCTCGGCCTCCGCCGAAGGCGGCTCGCCCACGAACACCGTGACCGCCGAGTCCGCGTGGTAGCCCTCCCAGATGGCCCCGAAGTCCAGGGACAAGATGTCCCCGACCTTCAGCATCCGCTTCGGAGACGGGATGCCGTGAACGACCTCATCGTTCAGCGACGCGCAGATGGATGCCGGGAAGCCCTTATAACCCTTGAAGGAGGGGGTCGCCGCCCGAAGGTGGATCTCCTCCTCGGCCACTCGGTCAAGATCGGCCGTCGAGATGCCAGGCCGGACGGCGGCAAGCACTCGATCGATGGTGCCGGCCACGATCCGTCCGGCCGTTCGGATCTTGTCCACTTCCTGGGGCGACTTGTAGATGATCATGCTTCCAGGTCCAGCAGGTCGGAGATGGCCTCGATGGTTCGGTCCGCCACGACCTCCTCGGGCGCGTCGGCATCGATGTCCCGGAGCAGGCCGCGCTCCCAGAAGTACAGCACCAGCGGCTGGGTCTCCCTCCGGTACACCTCCAGCCGGCGGCGGATCGTGGCCTCGTCGTCGTCGGACCGGAGCTGGAGCTGGTGGCCGCAGACGTCGCAGATCCCCTCCACTCGGGGGCGCTTGAACTCCAGGTTGTACACCCGCCTGCAGTTCGGACACACGATACGGCTGGTCAACCGCTTCACCGCCATCTCGTCGCTGATCTTGAAGTTCAGGACGCACGACAGCGGTCGCCCCGCCCCGGCTAGGGCGCTCTCCAGGGCCTGGGCCTGGGGGACGGTGCGGGGGAAGCCGTCCAGGATGAACCCCTCCCGGCAGTCGGCCTGGTCCAGCCGGTCCAGCACCATCTCGACGGCGATCTCGTTGGGGACGTACTCGCCCCGGTCCATGTACTGTTTGGCGGATTGGCCGAGCGGGGTTCCGCGGGCCACGTGGTCCCGGAAGATGTCCCCGGTCCCGATGATGGCGAGCCCGTATCGCTCCGACAGCCTCCTCGCCTGCGTGCCCTTTCCGGCCCCCGGAGGACCGAGGAGGACGATCCTCATGGCTACTTCAGGAACCCCTCGTAGTGGCGCATGAGCAGCTGGGATTCCAGCTGCTTCATGGTCTCGAGGGCGACGCCCACGGTGATCAGCAGCGACGTCCCGCCGAAGGGGAACTGCTGGATCACCCAGAAGGCCAGCACGATCGACGGCAGGAGCGCGATGGAGGCCAGGAACAACGAGCCCGGCAGCGTGATGCGAACCAGCACGTCGTTCAGATAGGTGGCCGTGGGCTGGCCGGGCCGGATGCCTGGGATGAACCCGCCGTACTTCCGCAGGTTGTCGGCCGTGTCGACGGGGTTGAAGGCGATGGCCGTGTAGAAGTAGGCGAAGAACACCACGAGAAGGCCGTAGATCGCCATGTACACGAAACTCCGCGGGTTCGTCACGTAGTTGTTCAGGAAGTTCTGGAACCAGCTGGCCTGGTACACGCTGCCGATCAGCGTGGGGAAGTATAGAACCGACGAGGCGAAGATGATGGGGATGACGCCGGCCTGGTTCACCTTCAGCGGGATATAGGTGCTCCCGCCGCTGGTCATCCGCCGCCCCACCACCCGCTTCGCGTACTGCACGGGGATCCGTCGCTGGCCCTGCTCGACGTACACGACGGCCACGATGATCGCGAAGCCGATCAGGAGGATCGCCGTGAAGACGCCCGGGCCGCTCTGGGCGTAGATGGCACGCCCCTCCTGCGGCAGCCGGGAGATGACGCTGGTGAAGATGAGGACCGACATCCCGTTCCCGATCCCCCGCTGGGTGATGAGCTCGCCCATCCACATGATCATGGCGGTGCCGGCCGTCATGACCAGGACGATCAGCGCGATGTTGGGCGGCGTGAACGTCCCGGGCGGGAAGATGTCGACCCCACCCAGTTGGTCGGAGCGGGAGTGGAACAGGAACACCAGGCCGGTGGACTGGAGGAGCGCCAGCACCACGGTGACGTATCGGGTCGCCTGGTTGATCTTCTTGATCCCCGTCTCGCCCTCCTTCTGCCACCGCTCGAGCTTGGGGATCACCACCACGAGGAGCTGCATGATGATCGAGCTCGTGATGTAGGGCATGATCCCCAGCCCGAACACGGCCATCCGCGTGAGCGCGCCGCCGGAGAAGAAGTCGATGAAGCTCAGGAACCCCTGCGCTCCCTGCTGTTCCAGCTGCCGCTGGAGGATCTCGATGTCCACCACCGGCACCGGCACGTGCGAGCCGAACCGATAGATGGCGATGATGAACAGCGTGAACAGGATCTTCTTGCGGAGATCCGGGATCTTGAACGCGTTGACGAAGGCTCGCAGCACGAGAACTCGATTCTACCCGGTCACGTGATGACCTCGGCCTTGCCTCCGGCTCCTTCGATCTTCGCCCTGGCGGCCTCGGAGAACGCGTGGGCCCGCACGTTCAGGGCCCGGTCGATGTCGCCCCGGGCCAGGACCTTGACCGGCAGCCCCTTGTGGACCAGCCCGTGCTCCAGCATGGCCACAGGGTCCACCTCGCCGCCCGGGAACACCTGGGCCAGCTTCTCCACGTTCACCACCGAGTACTCCACCCGGTTGCGGTTGGTGAAGCCCTTCAGCTTGGGCACCCGGCGCTGGAGCGGCATCTGACCGCCCTCGAATCCCAGCTTGGGGTTGTGGCGTGCGCCCCAGCCCTTCGTGCCCCGGCCGGCAGTCTTGCCCCTTCTGCCCGCCCGTCCCCGGCCCACCCGGGTCTTGGGCTGGGTAGCACCGACCGCCGGACGGAGGTGATGGAGCTTCATTCGGCCACCTCCTCAACCCTGATGAGGTGGCGGACCTTGGCGATCATGCCCCGGATCTCGGGCCGGTCCTCCTTGACCACCGTGTCGTTCACCCGATGCAGGCCGAGCCGGCGGACGGTGTCCTTCTGGTCCTTCGGCCGGTGGATGACGCTTCGGATCTGTGTGACCTTAAGACTGGTCACCGTACACC
>JBOGVZ010000069.1:0-2868 GCA_050692985.1 Actinomycetota bacterium | reverse complement strand
TCGCGCTCGGGGCGGGGATCCGGAGGATCAGAAGCCTTCGGCGGCGGGGGCCGTGGGTCAGCCCGAATCTCATCGAATACCGCCCGGGTCCCGACCTGCTCGACTGGGCCGGGGCCGTCGCCCTCCTGGTGATCGGGGTCCTCCTGGGGGTCCTGGCGTTCTTTGTCTGAGTAAGCCCCACTTGGCCCGTCCAACCCCGCGGCCCCCGAAGTCCGAGGCCAGAAGGCATCTGACCTCCGAAGGCGGTATCCGAGTCCCGGCACAACTTCCTGGCCGCCCTGGCGTCGATTCGAGCCCAGCATCCCGACGGAGAGCCCATCTACCTCGTCTGCGACAACCTCTCGGCCCACGAGGGCCCCAAGGTCACGGAGTGGTGCGAGGCCAACCAGGTGCAGCTCTGTTTCACCCCCACCTACGCCTCGTGGGCTAACCCTATGAGCCCCACTTCGGGCCGCTCCGGCAGGTTCGTCCTGGCCAACTCGGTTCCTCGCGATTCCGTGGGATAGACCCGCCCGGACTGGGTGGCGGTCATGATGGCAGACCCAGGCTGACGAGGATGGCTCTGGCCGCCCTCTCAGGGGACGACGGGGCTCCGCACCGGGGCCTCGGTGGCCGACCGCTGTAGAGCCAAGCTCTCCTCTTGGATCCGCCCGTCGTCCACGAAGGTGAGCATCTGGGTTATGAGTCCGGCGAAGGCACCCGTCTCCTCCTTCGCCACGGCGCGCGGGTCACGTGCCTCTCGGCTCCCGTGCCGCCAGAGCTGGCGGAAGTCCTCCGCTCGTCGCTCCGAGTTCCACACGGGGACGAAGGTTCCGAGGTACTCGTAGCCGCTTGATGCCGGGCCGTAGAGCTTCGCCTCGTTGGCCGCCAGCCACTCGAGGAACGCGCCCCGCATGCCCGGCTTCACGAAGAAGCCCCACTCGTAGATCCAGGCCATCTCGCCTCCCGAGATCCTGGCATTGAAGATACTCGACACACCCGAGACGGGCTCCCCGGCTGCTGCCTCGACCTGTAGTCTCGGTCTCTGACCGGTCCCGGGGCGCGGGAAGGAGCACATGGGCCAACCCCTCCAGGTCCAGGCGCTCTCGCTCCAGCAGGTGGCCATCTTCACGACCGACCGGTGCCTGACCGGCCAGGACCACGAGCTCTACCGGTCCCTCGAAGAGGCGGCGGCTCGCTCCACCGTTCCCGCCGTTCTGGCCCGGCGGCTCTTCCAGCTCGACCGGGCCATCGAGCACGTTTTCGTGCTCTCCAACGAGGTCGTGCTCGGGCGGAGGGAGCCCTGGGATGTGGAAGCCGTGGACGGGGCTGCCGAGGCGATCCGGGGCCTCTTCGTCTTCTATCCCCAGACACTCCATCCTCCGTCCGAGCCCGAACCGGCCCTGGGGGTGGCTCCCCCCCAGGGCCCACTGGTTCCCTCGGAGGGAGTGGAGGAGCTCCGCCGGCGGGACTACAACGCCACCATCGAGGAGATCCATGCGGTCCACCCCGACCTCTGGATCGTCAGGGTGCGAGCCGACCAGCCCCTCCCCCCCTTCAAGGCGGGCCAGTACACCACCTTGGCTCTCGGGTACTGGGAGCCGCGTATCGACGACCTCTTGGAGGAGCTCAAGACCGGCCAGGTGGAGAAGCTGGCCCGACGGTCGTACTCGGTGAGCAGCTCCATCCTGGACGCCGACGGCGACCTCCTCGAGTTCCCCCGGGATCTGCTCGAGTTCTACGTCGTCCTGGTGCAGGGGGAGGACCCCCTCAACCTGCCCGCCCTCACCCCACGCCTCTTCCTCAAACATCCCGGCGACCCCATCTACATGGGCTCCAAGTTCGCCGGCCGTTACACCCTGGATCAGGTCGATCCCGAGGAGGACGTCATCTTCATGGCCACCGGGACCGGGGAGGCCCCTCACAACCTAATGACCCTCGAGCTGCTACGCGGGGGCCATCGAGGGAGAATCGCGTCGGTCTGCTGCTCCCGCTACCGCCGCGACCTCGCTTATCTCGAGGTCCACCGCAGGCTGGAGGAGCGTCACCCCCGGTACACCTACATCGGCTTCACCACCCGGGAGCCGGAGAACCTGGTCGACAAGATGTACGTCCAAGACCTCATCCGCTCGGGGAAGCTGGAAGAGGAGCTGGCCACGCCCCTCGATCCCGACCGCACCCACGTCTTCCTGTGCGGCAATCCGGCCATGATCGGCCTACCCAGGTGGGAGGGGGACGAGCCCATCTACCCCAAGCCGGAGGGAGCGATCGAGGTGCTGGTGAAGCGGGGCTTCACCCTCGACCGCCGGGGGGTCAAAGGCAACATCCACTACGAGGAGTACTGGAAGGAGCGGTGAGCCCTGCCTAGCGAACCCATCGGAGGGCGATCCGGCCTAAGGTGGTCAAGCAGCCTGGGTGGCTGAAGCCGAGGCCGGGGACGGGATAGCCGCCGGCATCGATCAGGCGCCGCTCCGGGGGCAGGGCGATCCGCTCCGCGGCCGGCAGGTACGGCTTCGGGTTGGGCTTGCGAACCCGAAGGTGACGACGTAGCTCCTTCAGGGGGCGGTTCCCTGTCCCCGGGTCGGCAGTTGGAATCTCTGAGGGGGATCACCTGGATGGCGGCATATCCGACCTGTCGGATGGCCATGCGGATGAGGCCAGGACGGGAATCACACCTGCGATGCTCCCCGACGGGGGCCGGGAGGGTCACTAGCTCAGGTGTTGGCTTCCCGGTGTGTCCCCTGGTGGGGCCGGTTTCGGTGCTGCTTCCAGCGGACCGCTCCTCCAGCCAGGAGAAGGGCTGACAGCGCGGCGAGGAGAGGGATGTCCAGCTCCGGAGTCCCTCCGAGGTCATGGCCGACGATGTGGGAGACGGTATGGAGAGCCGCC
>JBOGVZ010000068.1:0-11868 GCA_050692985.1 Actinomycetota bacterium | reverse complement strand
CGGCCACCACCAGCGCGGCCAGCTCCTCCCGGCCGGCGCCCTCGCGGCCGGCCAGCCGGGCGACGGGGTCGGGGCCGGGCCTGGCCGGGGGGTCGGCGTCCAGGATGACCCCGCCGGCCACCGTCTCCCGCCGGCCGGCCTCGCGGAGCACGAACCGGTCGCCGGTCTCCACCACCACCGGACGGGACAGCCGGATGCGGGCGAACCCCGAGTCCCCCGGCGACAGCTCCCGTGCCCCGTACAGCCGCATGCGGGCGTCGCGCTCGGCCGATCCCACGTAGAGCTTGTAGGCGCCCCGGGCCGTGAGCGGGTGGGCCAGCCCCCGGACCGGACGGACCCGCGCCTCCACCACTGCGGCCGGACGCCACTGGCCGGTCCGGGCCAGGACGTCGCCCCGGGAGGCGGCGTCCGTGGGGACCCCGGCCAGGTTCGCGGCCACCCGGGACACCGGCCTGGCCACGTCCACGGCCCGGCGGTGGGTCTGGAGCGAGCGGATCCGCACCGGGTGACCCTCCGGGTAGACCCGAGCCTCCTCGCCCACGGCCAGC
This sequence comes from Actinomycetota bacterium, assembly GCA_050692985.1. Classification (GTDB taxonomy): domain Bacteria; phylum Actinomycetota; class UBA4738; order UBA4738; family CALAEC01; genus JBOGVZ01. The sequence goes on along the minus strand of JBOGVZ010000068.1, from coordinate 11,320 downwards.
GTGCCCCCGGTGAGGGTGCCGGTCACCACGGTCCCGGCCCCGCGGATCGTGAACGAGCGGTCGATGGCGATCCGCGGACGGCCCCGGTCCTCGGGCGCCGGCGCCGCGGCCACCATGTCGTCCAGGGCGGCCCGGAGCGCGTCCAGCCCGTGGCCGGTGACCGCCGAGCACGCCACCAGGGGTGAGCCCTCCAGCACGGTCCCCGCCAGGCGGTCCCGGACCTCGGCCTCCCGCCCGGCCAGGGTGTCGCCCGTGACCAGGTCGCCCTTCGTCAGGGCGACCACCCCTCCCTCTGCCCCCAGGACGTCCACGATCGCCAGGTGCTCCTCGGACTGCGGCTTCCACCCCTCGTCGGCGGCCACCACGAACAGCACCAGCCGAACCGGCCCCACCCCGGCCAGCATGTTGCGGACGAACCGCTCGTGGCCGGGAACGTCCACGAACCCGATCTCCCGGCCCGACGGGAGCGTCCCCCACGCGAAGCCGAGGTCGATCGTCAGGCCCCGGCGCTTCTCCTCTTCCCACCGGTCCGGGTCGATGCCGGTCAGCCGGACGATGAGCGAGGACTTGCCGTGGTCGACGTGGCCGGCGGTGGCCACCACCTGGAGCGGCTGCGCCGCGGGCCGGGGGGCGGCCTCGGCCACTCAGTCCTCCTGGGACAGGGCGTAGTTGACGGCGCGGAGGAGGCGCTCGTCGTCCGCGGGATCCACGGCCCGGAGGTCGAACAGCAACGCCCCCTCGTCCACCCGGCAGAACACCGAGGGGTTGCCGATGCGGAGCCTGGCCGCGGTCCGCTCCGGGTCGGGAAGCTCGAGGCGGACCAGGTGGGTGGGGATCCCGTAGCCGGGGAGCGATCCCCCCCCGGCGGCCGACTCGCCCCGGACCGTGGCGGCTCCGGGCAGGCGGGCCGCCACGACGGTGGCCCGGGCCCGCACCGAGGCCGAGGACGCGGACAGGGACCTCCACACCGGCACCTCGTCCCGCCGGCCCTTCGCGTACAGGCCCAGCACCGCCTCCAGGGCGGCAACCGTCATCTTGTCCACCCGCACCGCCCGGGCCACCGGGTGGCGGCGAAGGCGGTCGACGAGGTCGCCTCGCCCCAGCACCACGCCGGCCTGGGGACCGCCCAGGAGCTTGTCGCCGGAGAAGCACACCAGGTCGGCCCCGCCCCGGAGGGCCTCCACCGCCGAGGGCTCCTCCTCCGGCGTCCCCCGGGAGCGATCCAGGAGGCCGCTGCCGATGTCGTACAGGAGCGGCACCCCCCGGGCCCGGGCCAGCTCCGAGAGGGGACCGAGCCCGGCCGTGTCGGTGAAGCCCACCACCCGGTAGTTGCTGGGGTGGACCTTGAGGATGAGCCCGGTGCGCTCCGACACCGCCCGCCGGTAGTCGGTGATCCGGGTGCGGTTCGTGGTCCCCACCTCCACGAGCTTGGCCCCGGAGGCGCTCATGATCTCCGGGAGGCGGAACTCGCCGCCGATCTCGATCAGCTCCCCGCGGGAGACCACGACCTCCTTGCGGCGGGCCAGCCCCGCCAGGGCCAGCAACAGGGCGGCCGCGTTGTTGTTGACGACCAGGGCGTCCTGGGCGCCCGTCAGGGCCATCAGCAGGAACTCGGCACGCGACGTGCGCCGGCCCCTCCGCCCGGTCTCCCGGTCGACCTCGAGGTCGGTGTGGCCCCGGGCGGCCCGGGCGGCGGCCCGGGCGGCGACCTCGGGGAGCGGCGCCCGTCCCAGGTTCGTGTGGAGGATGACGCCGGTGGCGTTGATCACCGGCGCGAGGCCGAAGGTCATCCTGGCGGCCAGGTTGACCGCCCTGGCCATCAGCACCTCGTCCTCGGCAGGGGACCGGCCCCCGGCGGCCTCGGAGCGGGCCCGATCCAGCACGCTCCTCAGCGCCTGTCGGACCACCTCCCGGCCGAACCGGGAGGAGGCTCGCCGGCCCGGCGCGGACCGCAGCAACCCGTCGACGGACGGCAGGCGCCGCCGGGCATCCGGCATGACGGGAGCCTATCGCGGCGGCCGAGCTGCGGTCAGAGCGTGGCCTCGGTCAGGCCGGTCTCCGGCAGGGGAACGGGCCGGCCCAGGAAGTAGCCCTGTCCCAGCGTCACCCCGAGCGTGCGCAGCGTCTGGAGCTCCTCGGCGGTCTCGATGCCTTCCGCCAAGATCGACGCGCCGATGTCGATGGCGAACGCGATGAGGCCCGAGGCGAGGGCCCGCCGGGCGTTGTCACTGTCGATGTCCCTGGTGAGGGTGATGTCGAGCTTGATGATGTCGGGGGCCAGCCGGAGGATGTGGCTGAGGCTGGCGAACCCCGCCCCGGCATCGTCCACGGCCAGCCGGGCCCCCCGGCTCCGCAGCGGCCGGAGTGCAGCCCCCAGCGCCTTGTAGTCGTCCACCCGGGCGTGCTCGGTGATCTCCAGGACCAGCCGGTCGGGCGGCACCGACGCCAGGGCTTCCCGGCCCGCCAACGACATGGCGGTCTCCGGCGACAGGTTCACCGAGAGGTACGCGTCGGCCGGGAGGGACCGGAGCCGGCCCGTCGCGGCCAGGAGCGCCGCCACCTCGAGGTCCGTTCGCAGCCCCACGGTCTCCGCCTCTTCGAACCACAGGTCCGGCCGGGATGGCGGTGCGGGGAAGCGGGCCAGCGCCTCCAGCCCGACCACCCGGCGGCTGGACAGGTCGGCGATCGGCTGGAACACGATGTCCAACCCCTCTCCCGACAGGACCCGCTCGACCCGCCGCCGCCGCTCCTTGAGGCGGTCGGTCTCCTCCCCCACGCGCTCGAGGTGGCCGGCCAGCTCGTGCACCACGCCCCCGGTGACCTCGGCGGAGAGGCTGCCGTACCCGCGCACGGCCCGCCGGATCGCCTGGACGATCTCGGCGACCGAGACGCCCTTCACCAGGTACCCCACCGCGCCCGCGCGCAGCATCTGGAGGACGCTGGCCCGGTCCTCGTACGCGGACAGCGCCACGACCTGGGTCGCGGGGCTGCGCCGCCGGATCTCCTTGGTGGCCTCGGCTCCACCGCCGCCGGGCATCTTCACGTCGACCAGGGCCACGTCGGGGCGCAGCCCCTCCGCCAGGCGAGCGCCCTCGACGCCGTCGGGGGCCGTCCCCGCCAGCTCCACCCCGGGCTCGGCCCCCAGGGCGTCCCCGAGCGCCTCGCGGAGCGAGGGCTCGTCCTCGATGACCAGGACCCGGATGGGGGCGGGCCGATGCTCAGCTCGCAACGGAGGTGCCCCCCGGCGTCAGCGGGATCCACGCCACGATCGCCGTTCCCTTGCCGGGGGCGGTATCGATGTGGATCTGCCCACCGGCGAGCTGGGCGCGCTCCCGCATCGTCATCATCCCGAGAGAACCGGGAACATCCTCCTCCAGGCGTTCGGCCAGGAACCCCGCCCCGTCGTCCCGGATCGCCATGCGCACCCCGCCGTCCCGTTCCTCCAGCTCCAGGTCCACCCTCGAGGCCCGGGCGTGCTTGCGGATGTTGTTGATGGCCTCGAGAGCGATGCGGTACAGGATCGTCCGCAGCGACCCGGGCGGCTCGGCTGCCAGCGTGCTTCGGACCTCCCACTCGATGCTGGTGTCCATGCGGAGCTGGTTGAGGGCCAGCCGCAACGCGGCCGTGAGGCCCTCGCGGTCCAGGGCCGGAGGCCGCACGTCGAACAGCAGCTTTCGCAAGCGCTGCACGGAGAGGGCCACGGTCTCCTGGAGGCGCATCATCTCCTCCCTGGCCGCCGGATCCTCGAGCCCCCTGGCCAGCGTCTCCACCCGCATCCCCACCGCGGTCATGACCTGGAGGGAGTCGTCGTGGATCTCGGCGGCGATCCGGGACCGCTCGTCTTCCTGCGCGCTGACCAGGTGGCCCAGCAGGCGGCGGCGCTCCTGGTCGCTTCGCCGCAGCACGCCCAGGCTGCGATGGAGGCCCTGCTCCGCCATGGTCCGGTCCGTCACGTCCCTGGCGTTGACGACGATGCCCTCCACGGCCGGGTCGTTGAGCAGGTTCTCGCCGATGCCCTCGATGACCCGCCACCCGCCGTCGGCGTGCCGGATCCGGATCGTGACCGTGGGGGTGAATCCGGGAGTGCGCCGCCCGCGGTCGATGAGGTCCGCCACGGTCTGGACGTCGTCTTCGTGGAGCAGGTCCATGACGCTCCGGCCCACGAGCTGCTCCGGCCGGTAGCCCAGGACGCGCTCCGTGGAGGGGCTGGCGAACAGGAACCGCAGGTCCGAGTCGAGCACCGCGATGACGTCGAGGGCGTTCTCGATCAGCGACCGGAAGTATCGCTCGCTCTGCTGGACCACCGCGGCCGCCCGCTTCCACTCGCTGATGTCCCGGGCGATGCCCTCCACGGCCACCGGCTTGCCGTCCTTCAGCACCACCCGGCTGCTCACCTCCAACACCACGGGCGTGCCGTCCTTGGCCACGACCTCGAGCTCGAACGGCGTCGATCCGTGCTCCTCGCCGGCCCCCAGGATCGTCTCTCGGCTCCGATCGCGGTCTCCGGGAGCCACCAGGTTGACGATGCTCGTCCCCATCAGCTCGTCCGGGGCATACCCCAGCACCCGTTTCACCGCCCGGTTCACCGAGATGAAGTTCCCGGCGGGGTCGTGGGTGAACACGATGTCCCCCGCGTTCTCGACCAGCTCCCGGTGCCGTTCCTCGCTCTCCCGCAGGGCCGCCTCGGCCCGGCGCCGCTGGGTCAGGTCGCGGCCGATCCCCTGGACCCCGACCGGGCGGCCGGACTCGTCGAAGATGAGCCGGATCCCGACCTCGACCGAGACGCGCCCGCCGTCCTTGGCCAGGACGTCCAGCTCGTATCGCCACGGAAGCGTGCGGGCCATCTCCGGGTCGCCGACCTGGTGGGCCAGGCTGATCACGGCCCGGACCGCGTCTCGATGCTCGGGGGCGGCCAGGTCCACGATGCTCATCCGGAACAGCTCCTCCCGGGTGTAGCCGGTGGCCCGCTCCGTGGCCCGGTTCACGGCCGTGATGTCGCCGGCCATGTCCGTGGTGAACGCCAGGTCCAGGGCGTTCTCGAACAGCTCCCGGTAGCGCCGCTCGCTGTGGCGCAGGGCCGCCTCGACCCTCTTCCGCTCGGTGAGGTCGCTGTACACGGCGATGATCCCGACGATCCGTCCCTCGGCGTCGCGGATCGGCGCACGCGACGCGGACACGTCGATCGTCGTCCCGTCCCTGCGGACGCGGCGCGTCTCCAGGCCGTGGAAGACCTTGCCCTCCAGCCCCGCCGCGAGGAGGGCATCCCCCTCCTCGGCGCGGTCGTGGGGGACGATGGGAAGCGGCCTTCCCATCACCTCGTCCGCCGGCCAGCCGAAGATCCGTTCCGCGGCCGGGTTCCACACCGTCACCCGGCCATCCCGGTCGAGGGCCACGATCGCCGGGGGAGAGGCCTCGATCAGGCCTTCCAGCAGGGTGTTCGTGTCCCTCACGTCCCGCCCCCCGGCTCCGAGTTCCATCTCTGCGGTGCTCCCTGTCCGTGATGCGGCGCCAGCAGCGAGCGGATGCGGGCGGAGCCACTCGGTGGGGACACGAGCATCCCCGCCGTCTCCGGCGGGGTCGCACGGACCCTGTGGCGCCCGTGCCTCACGGCTGATGGTAGGTCCGCCTGCGCCGCAATGGAATACGCCGTTTGGCCGATACCGAGTGGGCAAGTTGACGGCGCCCCGTTGGTCCGGCGTCCGGGCTTCGGGCGACTCGGGACGCCCGGCTACAGGCCGAGGCTGCGGGCGATGATGAGGCGCTGGACCTCCGAGGTCCCCTCCACGATGCGGAGCATCCGCACGTAGCGGTAGATGCGCTCCACCGGGCCCTCGGTCAGCACGCCCATCGCCCCTCAGATCTGCACGGCCCGGTCCGCGACTCGGCCGACCATCTCGGTGTTGCCCAGCTTGACCATGGAGGACTCACGGATGGGCTGCTCGCCCTGGTCCACCATCCACGCCAGGTGGTAGGTCATCAGGCGGGCCGCATGGACCTCCAGGGCGGAGTCCGCCAGCATCCACTGGATCGCCTGGTACCTGGCGATGGGCTTGCCGAACGTCTCACGGTGCTTGGCCTGCTCCACGCTGATGCGGATCAGGTGGTCGGCGATCCCCACGCACAGCGCCCCGATGAACGCCCGCCCCGAGTTCAGGAACTTCATGGCGGTCCCGAACCCGAACCCCACCTCGCCCACCACGTTCTCCCTGGGGACCCGGCAGTCCTCGAAGACGAGCTCGGCCTGGTTGGTGTCTCCGGCCAGCGTCTTCTGCCGCTTGCCGACGACATACCCGGGGGAGTCCCGCTCCACCAGGAACGCGGTGATCCCCCCGGCGGCGCGCTTCTCCCTGTCCGTGACCGCGAACACCACCGCGAAGTCGGCGTGGGCTCCGTTCGTGATGAAGTGCTTGCGGCCGTTCAGGACCCAGGCGTCGGCATCCAGGACCGCGGTCGTGCGGATCGACTGCGCGTCGGAGCCGGCCTCCGGCTCGGTCAGGGCGAAGCACATCGTTTTCTCCGCGCGCACCAGCGGCGGGACGTACTTGTCCCGGAGGTGCTCGGGGAGGTCCATGAGGATCGGCGTGGGGGCCTCGGGGTTGGGGGGGCCCAGGACGAACGAGGCGAACCGCAGGCCGGTCTTCGCACCCTCCTCGACCAGGAGGGTGTAGGCGAGGTTGGACACGCCCCAGCCCCCGACCTCCTCGGGCATGTGCGCGGCGTAGAAGCCGAGCTCGGCGGAGCGGCGCCGCAGGGCCAGGCCGGCCCGGCGCATCTCCTCGTCGAACTCGTCCTCCTGGAGGCGGGGGGCGTAGCGCTGCTCGACGGGGCGGACCTCCCGGTCCAGGAACGACCGGAACGAGGCCAGCAGCTCCTGGTACTCCTCGGGGATCCGGAAGTCCACCGCGCCCTCCTCGGCGTGTCGAGTCGCATTCTATGGGGGAGCGGTCCGGGCGGGGAGCGCCTTATCGGATGGTTCGAGGTTTCGCCCGGTTCCCCGGTCGGCGGCCGCGCGGTGGGCTATGATGCGGCCTTCAACCGACCCAGGAGGCTTCTTCGGCATGGACGCACCCAAGGCAGGAACGGATCGCTCGAAGTTCATCACGCTGCCCGTCGTGGAGCAGACCGGCTACGTGGAGCTGAAGCCCTACGAGGGCCCGATGCCCGACCCGTCGGAGTGGGAGTCGCTCGAGTACGTGGACTGGAAGTCCGGCGGCGACACGAACTTCGCCATCCTGGCCTCGGCCAACGGCGAGCACGACCCCCGAGGGTTCTGGGAGCACGGCAAGCCCGACAAGGACGGGGTGTGGACGTCGAACATCGAGCAGTCGCCCACGGTCAAGAAGTGGGTGGAGAGCGCGGGGGCCAACTTCGGCCGGGTGCGCATCATCAAGCTCGAGCCGGGCACGGAGGAGGACGCGCTGCGAAACCTCCACCCCGACGACAACAACCGCATCACCCCCGAGGGGACCGGCTGGGTGGTCCGGACCTGGCTCCAGCTCACGGACAACCCCGAGAGCTACATGATCGTCCGCGAGGACCCCGACGACCCCTCCACCGAGCACCGCATCCCGCTGCCCCGGGGGGCGCAGTTCGTCGTGGACTCCGAGCGGCTCCACCACGTGGTGTGGCACGACGCGGACAAGTACTCGGAGCCGCGCTACGCCCTGATCACCAGCTACGAGAGCGGCCCCGAGCTGGAGAGCTGGATCACCTCCCAGCTCCCGTAGCCCCGGCTCCGCCGCGGGGGTTGGCCGCCTCCTTCCACGGGTACGGGTAGGGGCATGGCCCAACGAGACCCGATGCCCGGCTCCGCGGGGACGGAGGTGGAGCTGTTCCACCGTGACGACGAGGGCTACCTGCGGTGGGTGATCTCGAACCCCGGCGGGTTCGTCCTCAACTTCCCGCGGGGCGGCGGCGAGGGCGACACCGTGCTTCACCGGGCGGAGTGCCGGACCATCACCGGCGAGCCGGCCAGGGGCGAGAGCTGGACCGCCGACTACCTCAAGCTGTGCTCCGGGGAGAAGTGGCGGCTGGACGACTGGTCCCGGGGGGAGCTGGGCTTCCAGCCTCCCCGCTGCCAGGTCTGCTCGCCCGGCTGAGGGGGCCGACCCCCATCCGGGCGACGGGTCCGCCGAACATCGGACCGGGTTGCCCAGACAGCTCCAGGAGGGGGACGCCGCGCTCCCGTCGGAGGCGTACGACCTCCTCCAGCGGTGCCTCCGGGCCCTTCGCCGGCAGCTCCTGCACCGGCCCGCCCCCTGATTCGGGTCCGTCGAGCTTGCGGTAGGCTGGGGCCCGGATGACCGACACGGAGCAGCGCCGGAAGGAGCCCGCCTACTCCCAGATGGGGGAGCAATGGCTCCTCCGGGGCGGCGGTGTGGACATCATCACCACCGAGGAGCAGGACCTCTCCACGGAGGAGATGGTCCTCAACATCGGCCCGCAGCACCCCTCCACCCACGGGGTGCTCCGGCTGGTCCTCCAGCTCGACGGGGAGAAGATCCGCCACGCCGAGCCGGTGATCGGCTACATGCACCGGGCGGCGGAGAAGCTGGCCGAGGCCCGCGACCACCTCCAGACCATGGTCCTGATGAACCGCCACGACTGGCTGTCGGCGTTCAACAACGAGCTCGGGTGGGTCATCGCCGTCGAGCGGCTCATGGAGCTCGAGGTCCCGGAGCGGGCCCAGTGGATCCGCACCATGATGGCCGAGTGGAACCGGATCCTGAACCACCTGATGTTCACCGGCTCCTACCCCCTGGAGCTGGGGGCCATGACCCCGATGTTCTACGCGTTCCGCGAGCGGGAGATGATCCAGGACCTCACCGAGTCGGCCACCGGGGCCCGCATGCACCACTCCTACGCCCGGGTGGGGGGGCTGAAGGACGACCTCCCCCGCGGCTTCCTCAAGCACTCCGCCGAGGTCCTGAAGTGGGTGCGCAGGAAGCTCCGGGACTTCGAGAGCCTGATCATGGGCAACGAGATCATCGCCGCCCGCACCAAGGGCATCGGGATCCTGCCGCCCGACGTGGCCGTGGCCTACGGGGTCTCCGGTCCGGTCCTCCACGCCTCCGGGGTGCCGATGGACTCCCGCAAGGACGAGCCCTACGAGAAGTACGGCGACGTGGAGTTCGAGGTGCCGGTGGGGCGCAACGGCGACTGCTACGACCGCCTGTGGGTGCTGGTCCAGCGGATGTGGCAGTCGTGCGACATCGTGGAGCAGTGCATGGACAACCTGCCCCCCGGCCCGTTCATCGCCCCCAAGGTCCAGAAGAACATCCCCGAGGGCGAGATCTACGTCCGCACCGAGAACCCCCTGGGGCTGATGGGGTACTACCTGGTGGGCGACGGGAAGAAGTTCCCCTATCGGCTGAAGATGCGGACCGCGTCGTTCTCGAACGTGTCGGTCCTGCCGTGGATGCTCCGCGGCCAGCTGGTGCCGGACCTCATCGCCATCCTGGGCTCGGTGTTCTTCGTGGTCGGCGACATCGACCGCTAGGCTGCGAGATTCGCCACGATCGAGTAGCGCAACAAGGCGGACAGGTCTGATGTCGTGGTATTTTCGTACCATGCGCACTACCATCGATTCAGCGGGCCGCGTGGTGATCCCCAAGGCCATCCGGGAGCGGGTTGGCCTCGAGGGTGGGCAGGAGGTCGAGATCACCGAGCAAGACGGGTTGATCGAGATCGAGCCAGCCCGGGCGCCCATGAAGCTCAGGCGTCATCGTGGAGGCATCGCCGCCGTGCCACGGGAGAAGCTCCCGCCGCTGACGGACCAGATCGTCCGCGACACCCTGGAGCGGACTCGAAGGTGATCGCTATCGACACGAGCGTCGCGGTGGCGGCGTTCGCCAGCTGGCATGAAGGTCACCGGGGCGCGCGCCTGGCCATGGAACGCGAGCCTCGTCTCCCCGCACACGCTGCCCTGGAAACCTTCTCGGTTCTCACCCGGCTGCCTCCCCCGCACCGTGCGGAACCGGGGCTCGTGCAGGGGTTCCTCGCGGAGCAGTTCGCGGCCCCGGTGCTGACGCTCTCAGCCCGCGGCCACCACGACGTTCTCGATCGCTTGGCGTCGGTGGACATCGGTGGAGGAGCCGTCTACGACGCGGTCATCGCCGCTACCGCCCTCGAAGCGCGCGTGACCCTCCTCACTAGGGACCGCCGCGCGCTCCCCGTGTACGAGCTGATGGGGGCCGAGATCGAGCTGATCGACTGACCCGTGTCGAACCGGCCTCCACCACCGCCGGCCCTCCGTGCTCAGCGCGGAGTCGGCCGCTCCCAGCACGCTGACGTACATCGCCTCGGCCGCCGAACCGGCGACTCGCGGAGGTAGGGGCGGCGCCCTTCCCCTCCGCGTGCCGGGTCGCTACCGGATCCAGAGGATGAACGTCACCACGGCCGTGTTGGGCCCCGTCCGGTGGATCCGCACGGACCGGTTCGAGTCGACCGTCCGTCCCACCGTCGTGGTCGAGTCGGTGTGGCCGTAGATCTTCTCCAGCTGCTCGAAGTCGTGGGCGTTAGGGTGCTCGTTGCTCGGCGGACCGTCGGGGTCGTTCGTGTAGTCCATGCACGACCCCAGGTTTCGGGTTGTTGAAGTTCTCGTCCTGGTGGTCGAGCCCGAACGTGTGGGCCACCTCCTGGCACATCACCAGGTTCCGCCACGCCGGCGTGTTGTACGTGGAGGTGTTGAAGTAGGTGTCGTTGACCTTGGCGGTCCCCTGCGTGATGTGGCTCCCGGACAGCCAGATCGTGGCAACGCCGAGCCACCCGGTGTTCCCGTACCTGGCGTTGCACACCTCGACCCGGCCCGACGTCGGCCGGCAGCGGCGCGCGGTGGTGCCGCCGGCGACGATCGTGGTGTCGAGCACGCTCGACTGTGACCAGTCCGACGACGTGGTGGTCAGGTAGGCGTCCCACTTGCTGTCCACGTTGTCGCCCAGCTTCAACGTGAATTGGTTGGCCTTCCGGGCCCAGTGGTAGTTGGCCCACGAGTGGTCCGCGGTGGCCGGTGCGGCCGCGGCCACCACGAACGCCGCAAGCAGCGGCGCCAGCAAGAACGTTCGTCTCATCCCCGTGCTCCCTTCATCGCCCCATCCTTGGATCGGCGCTGCCCCGGTGGGCCTTGAGGCCCGTCGAAGCGACCGGACCACTAAACGCGTTCGGCGGGACGGCGTCAATAGCCCCGATGGGCCAGGTAGCGTCGGCTGGAAGGCAGCACCGAGAGAACCCAGCTTCCGAGGAACAGATGAAGAAGGCACGTAGGCTCACTCCCGAACAGCCGCAAAGCGTCGAGAGGAGCCTACGTGCGCAGGATCACTGT
>JBOGVZ010000067.1:0-35899 GCA_050692985.1 Actinomycetota bacterium | reverse complement strand
GCTCTTGGACCGTCCCTCCACCCTGACCGCGGCCACCACCAGCCGTCCCAGCGACATGTCCCACCTCCCACGAAGGTGTCAACGATGTCGCGAGACAGGTGTCAACTATGTCGTGAAACCAGACACTGCCGGGGGCACAAAATTGAGTCGCCTACCCGCTCACCTGCGCCGATTTTTTCGACCCCTGAGCGAGAGACCGGGCCAGCTCAGCTCGCCTGCGCCGCCCGAGCACTTTCTCCTATCCTGACACCGAGATGGCGAGCGATCACATGTCGGCCGAAGAGTTTCGGCGGCACGGCCACACGCTCATCGACTGGGTGGCCGACTACATGGAGAAGGTGGAGTCGTACCCGGTCCAGTCCCGGGTCCGTCCGGGCGAGATCCGAGCGAAGTTACCCGTGGAAGCTCCTGAACAACCGGAGCCATTCGATGCCATCCTCCGCGATCTCGACGAGATCATCCTTCCGGGGATCACCCACTGGCAATCCCCCGGGTGGTTCGCCTACTTCCCGGGCAACGCCTCTCCGCCTGCGATCCTCGGGGAGTTGGCCTCGGCGGGCCTCAACGTTCAGGGCATGCTCTGGTCGACGAGCCCAGCATGCACCGAATTGGAGTCGGTGGTGATGGACTGGCTGGTCGGACTCCTCGACCTGCCGTCGGCGTGGAGAACGACCGGCCCCGGCGGCGGCGTCATCCAGATGAGCGCCTCGGACTCGACCCACACAGCGCTGGTGGTGGCCCGGCACCGGGCGGCCCAGCGGGCACCGGTCGCCTCGCTCGTCGCCTACGCCTCGGCCCAGGCTCACTCCTCGGTCGAGAAGGGTGCTCGCGTCGCCGGCTACGAGCACTTCCGGCCCGTGGATGTGGACGACGCCTACGTCATGTCACCCGATGCGCTTCGGGCGGCCGTCGCCGAGGACCTGGCCGCGGGACTGACTCCCGCCGCCGTCGTCAGCACGGTAGGGACGACCGGAACGGGCGCCGTTGACCCGGTGCGGGCGGTCGGGGAAATCGCCCGGGAGCACAGGATGTGGCACCACGTCGACGCTGCCTACGCGGGCACGGCGATGATCTGCCCTGAGTTCCGCCACTTTCAGGACGGGCTGGAGCTGGTCGACAGCTACACGTTCAACCCCCACAAGTGGATGCTGACGAACCTGGACTGCTCGGCCTTCTTTGTCGCCGACCGGTCCCCGCTCATCGAGGCGCTCGGCATCTTCCCCCCGTACCTGCGCAATCGGGCCAGCGAGTCGGGGGAGGTGATCGACTACCGGGACTGGCACGTTGCCTTGGGGCGCCGCTTCCGGGCCCTGAAGCTCTGGTTCGTCCTCCGTTCCTACGGGGCCGAGGGGATCCGCCGCCACGTCCGGCACAGCGTCCAGATGGCCCGCGGTCTCGCAGAGCGCCTCGAGAAGGACGACCGATTCGAGGTTGTGGCCCCGATCCCCTTCGCCCTGGTCTGTTTCCAGCACATTGACGGAAACTCGTCCACCGACACCCTGGCCGCCGCGGTCAACGCCGCCGACGACGTCTACGTGACGCCGTCGAGGATCGACGACCTCGCTTTCATTAGAGTCTCAGTCGGCCAGACGCGGACCGATCAGCGCCACGTCGACCGCCTGTGGGAGATCATCGACCAGAACGCGCCTGCTGTTCACCGGCGGTAACCGTCTCGTCGAATCTTGGCGTGGCGCCTACTGAGAGCGACCGGCAGCCCTTCTACCTGCGGACATTTTTTCGACTTCTGTACAGTTGGGTGCACCACTGCCGGGGGCACCAAGCCATACGGTGGTCCAAAAATCGGTACGCGGAAGACCGGCTGGATCTGTCCACGATCTCGGACCCTGATCTCGGCCACCACCGCCTGCATCACGGCCTTGCGCTCCGGCAGCGCTCCATCCCGCAGGGCCCGCTCGATATCCCCGACGAGCTCCGCGAGCTCGGCTGGGTCCGGGACGCTCGGCTGACTCTCCGATATCTCCTCGGCCAGTTCAGAGCGCCTATCTCCGGGGTCTCCGCCTTGGCCAACATCCGTCCCAGCTCCAGGGCGAACAACGGGTTGCCCAGGGAGGCCTCGAAGATCCGGCGCACGACCCGCCGCGGCAGGCTCAGCCCGAGCGGTCGAAGAGGACGCGGCGGGTGGCCCCCAGGCTGACCGGCCCGACGTCCAGGATCTCCAGCCCCCTCGATCCAGGGCCCGATCGAGGAGAGCCGAGCCGCGGGCCCGCATGGTGATCAGGAAGCGGACCGGATCGTCTTCGAGCCGGCGGGCGGCGAAGGCCAGCACCTCGGCCGACGGCGGATCGAGCCACTGGACGTCGTCGATCGCCACGACCACCGGCCCCCCGGCGGCGAGCGCCCGGAAGGCGTTCAGGAGGCCCCTCCCGATGGCGGGCGACCCGGGGGGAGTGCCGGCCGGTCCCGCCCGCAGGAGGGCCACCTCGAGTGCCCGAAGCTGGGGACCCGGTACCCGGCCAGCTCTTCGGTTCCCAGCCCGTCGAACAGGTCGGTCAGCGCCGCGAACGAGAGGCGGGCCTCCGCATCGCTGGGCCGCGCCATGAGCACGCGCGCACCCGCTTCCCGGGCGCGGGCGATCCCCGCCTCCCACAGGGTGGTCTTCCCCATGCCGGGACCGCCCGTCAGCGCGAGTGCCTCGACGGAGCCGTCGCCGGCGACGAAGTCCTGGAGGACGGCGAGCTCCGGTTCGCGGGCGACGACGCACGCCTGCGCCGGTGTGGTACCCCCTTCCACCCATCCCTCCATTCGCTGGGCCCGCGTATTGGACCAGACCGACCCCCGGTTGACAATGGTGGGCTTCCTAGCCGTGGTGGAGGATGCCGTCCTCGATGCGAACCACCAGGTCGAAGTTGCGGGCGGCCTCCTCGTCGTGGGTGGCGACCAGGCAGCAGGTCCCCTCCGCCGCGGCCTCCCGCAGCAGGTCCAGCACCAATCGGGCCGATCGATGGTCCTGGTGGCCCGTCGGCTCGTCCAGCAGCAGGACGCTGGGCCGCAGGACGAGCGCCCTGGCCAGCGCGGCGCGCTGCTGCTCCCCCACCGAGGTCTCACGCGGGTACCGGTCCGCCAGGTCGGTGAGGCCCAGGGCCTCCAGGAGGTCACCGACCCTGGGGGCGGCCTCCTCGGCGACGCCGGCCAGCCGGGCCGGGTACTCCACGTTGCCCCGGACGCTCAGCTCGTCCATCAGGCCCAGGCGCTGGGGGAGGATCGCCATCCGCCCCCACCTCGGGACCCCGTTCGACAGGCCGTCCCCCGGCACCACTCCCTCTCCGGCGATCGTGGTCCGGTCGATCGTCCCCTCGTCGGGCCGCTCCCATCCGGCGATCAGGTTGAGGAGGGTCGTCTTGCCCGAGCCGGAGCGCCCGATCAGCCCGACCATGGTTCCGGCCGGGAGGCCCAGGGTCGCCCCCTGCACCGCGTGGACCGTCTCCGGACCCCGGCGGTAGGACTTGTTGGCCCCGCGAACGTGGACCAGGATGCGGCCCTCCGGCCCCGCCGAGAGGGTCCCCGGAAGGGCAGACGCGAGGAAGGATGGCGCCGGGCGAGCCGGACGATCCCGGACCCTCCCCTCGTCGAGGTAGATCACCCGGTCGGCCACCCGCTCGACCGCTCGGTCGTGGGTGGCCACGATGAAGGCCACCCCGTCCTCGATGAGCAGGCGCATCCGCTCCAGCACCAGGCGCGCGGACGCACCGTCAAGCTCGGCGGTGGGCTCGTCCGCGACGACCACGGTGGCGCCGCCCACCACCGCCTGGGCGAAGGCCGCGAGCTGCTGCTGCCCGCCCGACAAGCTGGCCGCCACGTGCCCGGCCCTGGCCCCGATCCCCAGCTCCTCGAGGACCGGCCCCGGCCCGGGCCCCTCGGACCTCCGCCCGGCGGCCATGCGGAGGTGCTCGTCGACGGTCAGGTAAGAGACGAAGTTGTCGGAGGGGCTCTGGAAGACGTACCCGATCGTGTGCCGGCGAAGCCGGCGCAGCCTGCGGCCGCTGGCCCCATCGAGCTCGAGCGGGCCCACCCGGATAGTCCCGGAGGTGGCGCGCTCCATCCCCGCCAGGAGCCTGAGGAGCGAGGACTTGCCGCTCCCGGACGGCCCCACCACCGCGGTCAGGGCCGCCGGGGGGAACGTCGCGCTCACACCCCGGAGGGCCTCCACCGCCACGCCGTCCCCGCGGTAGACCTTCACCACGCCGTCGCACCGGGCCACCCACGGCTCAGGCGCCACCGCGCATCACCCCCGCGAGGTCGGTACGCCGGGCCCGCCGGTTCGTGAGTCGGCCGGCCAGCCATGAGACCACGGCCAGTCCCACCACGGCGACGGGAACGATCGCCACCGGGAACACCAGGATGGGGGACGGGGGGACGGCCGTCACCGGATCGAGCCGGCCGATCAAGGTCGCGGAGGCGGCCGCCGACAGGCCCACGCCCAGGAGCAGTGCGGAGCCCATCATGGCCCCAACCTCCTGGAGCACCGCCCGGCGGTGGCTGGCGTCCGAGAGCCCCATGCGCAGCGACAGGGCGTACGAGACCACCTGCCCGCGCTGACGGGCCTGCAGGTACATGAGCAGGACCACGACCGCCAGCAGGCCAACCGTCACGGCCAGCCCATTCAGCACCGCGAAGGTGCTGATCACTGCGGCCATCGTCGGCGTTCGCTCCACCTCCTCGGTGGTCAGGACGTCCTCGGGTGGGATCCCGAATGGGGCGAGGGCGGTGCGAGCCACGGACGGCGGAGCTCGCATCCACAGCTCGGTGAGCGCCGGCGCGCGGTCCAGGGGATTGGTGAGCCCGAAGCGATCGGGGATCGCCCGGGCATCCATCACCACCAGCGGGGCGGTGGCCAGCTGCGAGGGGAACGTGGTGGCCCGTCCCACCACCCGGATCGGAAGCCGTCGGCTGGCGATCTCCAGGGCCGGCTCCGCGCCGACATCGCCGGCCAGCCCGGAGACGATCACCGGGATGGGGGCCCCGTCCTCCGCCGGGTGGAGCCTCCCGACCAGTCGCTCGACCGGCGTGTCGGCGAACGTCCCCTCCCACGCGGCGGCGCCCGTGAACGTGGCGGGGTCGACCACCAGGAGGTCGAAGGAGATGCCCCCGGGGAGGAGGGCGCCGGCGTCCCGCCACCGCGTCACCGGGGTCGTCGGGAACCCGAGGGGCTGGGTCGGGACGAATCCGTACGGGACCCGGACCGTGGCCTCGCTCCCCACGATGACTCCCGCCTTCGCCTCCACCGTGGCCTGGAGGGAGCGGACCATGCTCCCTCCGTTCAAGAAGACCCCCAGGCTGAGGGCCCCGATCGCCATCAGCACGATGACCAGCCCCGGCGCCGCGGCCAGCCGGTGCACGGCCAGGAAGGTGGCGGGAGGCATCCTCCCGCTGCGGGTGCGGAGCCGCCCGAACGCCCCCCGGACAAGGCGAGCCCCCAGGGCCCCGAACGCCCCGATGAAGGCGATGGGGAACAGCGGCAGGAACGGGCTGGCCGGCTCGGACCGGGTCGGATCGCCGGGGATGAGGGGCCCGCCCCGCAGCAGGAACCACGCGGACCACCCGGCCAGCAGCACCACCGCGGCCTCTCCCAGGTACCGGAGCCCGCCCAGCCCCCGCCGATGCCGGGGGCCTCGGGCCAGGAAGTCGATGCCCGAGACCACGCCCACCAGCACCACGGCGGCCAGCCAGGCCAGGAGGGCCGCCCGGCCGACCTCGACCCCGACCACCGCCCTTTCCGGGCCCAGGGTCACCAGGACCAGGATGGCGGCCCCCAGCCCGGCCGCCCCTCCCACCGCTGCCGGAAGGAGGGCTTCCAGCACCGCCTTGATGGCGATGGTGGCCGGGGGCGTGCCCCGGGCCGACAGGAGCGCCGCCTCGGTCCTCCGCGCGGCCATCGTGAACCGCCCCGCCGCGGCCACCACCCCGACGGCGACCAGCAGCCCCACGCCGGCCAGGATCCGGACGGGGACCTCCACCGGGGCCAGCCGGCGCTCCACCTCGGAGACCACCTGGGGCGCCAGCGACACGAACCGTGCGTCGGTGGGATAGGGCTCGAACCGTGGGCCGCAGCACCGGAACACCCCGTGCAGGTCGGTCCGGCGCCTGCTGACGTCTCGCAAGAAGTCGTCCGCGAACCTCTCCAGGTCGCGGGCCTCGTCGAACGTCATGCCTACCCTCGATGCCGGTGCGTCGAACGTGAAGGCCGCCGTGGGGGCCTCGAGCCCACCCAGGAGGCTGAGGACCAGGTCCCGGTCACCGAGCACGAACGGAGGGGGGATGGCGCACAGGAGGCATCGGCGGTAGATGTGGCCGTGCAGCGCCCGCCAGTACCCGGTGCTCGGCTGGGTGTGGAGCGCCCTGTAGATGCCATCGACGGTGACCTCCACCGACGGGCCTTGCTGGAGCCGCAGCGTGACCGCGTCTCCCGGCCCGACTCGGAGGCCCCGGGCCGTCATGTCGGAGATCCACAGGCCGCTCCCCGGGCCCCCCCTCAGCAGCTCCACGTGCTCGAAGCCCTCCGTCCGCGCCAGCGGACGCACCTCCCGGCCGCGGGACGGCTCCCCGGCCGGCGCGATGACGACCGTGGGGCCCAGGACGCCCGAGAGGACCGGGCCCAGCAGGGGACTGCGGGCCGTCCGGCCCTCGAACGCCTCCTCCTGCACCTCGTACATCGGGCGCCCGTCCGGCCCCTCAAGGGACAGGGGAAGCGTGCTCGTCTGGAAGGAAACCCCGGCGCCGTAGCGGGTCACGATCGGGTTGCCCACCGCCGCCCGGACCAGGTCGTTCTGCGTGGCGGACCTCCACAGCGACGAGGACGCGGCCGCGAACGACAGCAGCAGCGCACCCGCCGCGAGCGCGGCCAGCAGGCCGGGGAACCGGAGCAGGACCAGGGGCGCCTTCCGCCACAGCACGCCCGGGCCGCCGCGCAGCTTGGTCCTGCTCGTCTCGTCTCCTCCGTGTGTGGGGTGCCGTCCCCGGTGAACGGCCTGCCCTAGGTATACGTGGGACCGGGCGGCCTTCGTCCGGGCAGGATACCGTCGCGCTCCGCGAACGGGGGGTGGCAGGAGCCGCGAGCGCGCGCGTCGAAGTCTTCGGCGCGCCCGAGAGAAGACAGGGGTGGGGATGAGGCGATGGGGTCTATCCGTGCTCGTGGCCGTGCTGGCCTGGGGTATCCCGGCCGTGCCCGCGGCCACCGTCGGGGAGGGGGACCTGGAGGGCCTCCTGGCGGGCGCCGCCCGGGTGGACTCCACCTGGCACGTGGGCGGGTCCGCGGGCCAGTACGCGGGACAGGACTGCGTGCTCGAAGACATCGGCTTCCCGGAGGAGGCCTGCCTGGGGACCTCGGTGCATCACGATCACGCGGATCCGTTCACCCACCAGACCAGGCGTAACCCCTCCTACGGCATCCAGGGCAGGGAGTGGGTGCGGGCGCTGGTCGTCGACGGCCCCAGCGCCACCGAGCCGGGAGGACGTCAGCGGTTCGCCATCGTCTCGAACGACCTGTACATCCCCCAGGACCTGGTGAATCGGCGGGTGGCCCACATCGTGGCCGACCACGACCGGGCCCACCCGGAGGCGGCCACCGGCATCTCCCCGGAGAACCTGGCCGTGTCGGTGTCCCACAGCCACTCCTCCCCCTACTACTCGACGCCGTCGTGGGGCGTGTGGCTGTTCCAGGATGTGTTCGACATCCGCTACTTCGAGCACATCGCCCAGAAGATGGCCCAGGCGGTGATCGAGGCCTCGGCGAACCTCCGCCCCGCCCGCATGGGAGCGGCGGCCATCCCGTTCACCGTGGACGGGAAGCCGCCGGGCGCGTCGTGGCTCAAGAAGCACTCGTACGGCCCGGTGAACTCCCTCGGCGTGAACGGGAACAACGAGGGCGCCCCGGCGGGCTACCCCCGGACCGACACCGACCGGGACCTGGCCGTGCTCCGGTTCGACGACGTCTCCGATCCCGCCGCCCCGAAGCCACTGGCGAACTGGGTGGTGTGGGGCATGCACCCGGAGAACCTCGACGGCAACGACCTGCTGGCCAGCGAGTACGTGAACGTGACGTACCGGATCGTGGACCGGGAGCTGGGGGGCATCACGCTGTTCTCCCAGGCGGACACGGGGACGGCGGAGGCCACCGACAACCTCAACGCCCACCCCTCCCACCTGCGCCAGGAGTTCTCCCACAAGGAGTACGCCCAGGTGGAGCGGGCCGCCCGGACGGTGGCCAACACCGTGCGGGTGGCCTGGACGGACGTGGCCCGGGCCTCGGCGGGGGCGAGCATCCCTCGGCACCACCGGGTGGTCCCGTTCTCCACCAGTCCACCCGTGGGGTTCAAGGACCTGCGGTTCGCCCCTCCCGGCGCCCGCACCTCTCCCACGGTGTCGAGCTGCCGGGCCGAGCGAGCGTTCGACGGCAACCCCGGCATCCCCATCGCCGGGCTCCCCGACTGCGAATACGTGCTGACCCCCGTGGAGAGCGCGCTCGACCAGTTCCCGTTCGATCCCGGCGTGACCTACGACGCCCTTCGGGAGGCGGGGGTGCCCGTGCCCGACAACGTCGGTGCCCCCTCCTACACCGGTCTCCAGGAGACCCTGCAGGTCCATCTCCAGGCCATCCGCCTGGGGAACGTAGGCATCACCGTGTGCCCCTGCGAGCAGTGGGCCGACCAGTCGAGGAACATCAAGAGCCGCCTCGACACGGCCTCCGGCAACCTGTGGTACGGCTGGGATTGGACCGCGAACTACAACGACCCCGGCTGGCAGCCCGGCGTGATCTACGACGGGAAGGACCTCCCCGGCCACGGCCCCCTGACCCTCAACGACTGGTGCCTGCCGAACGAGGACGGCACGTGGGCCTGCCGCAACCCCGGCAACCCGGCCCAACGGGTGACGATCCCGGACCTGGCGTTCCGGCGGATGAAGGCCCAGATCTATAACGATGCCCGGAGCTGGGACGAGCCGGCGAGCTCGCTCCGGGCGGAGTCGGACCCGGCCGACCCCGACGACATCTGGGGCAACTTCACCCACGAGGAGCTGACCGAGTTCGCCTACGACCTGGTGGTCACCGTGGGGATGACCAACGACTACTGGGGGTACATCGCGTCGTACCGGGAGTTCCAGCGCGGCGACCACTACCGCAAGTCGCTCACCGGGCTCGGGCCTCACTCCCAGGACTTCCTGGCCACGCGGCTTTCCCGGATGGCCGCCGAGCTGAACGGCGGCCCCGAGGTTGCCCTGGGCCCCAAGGACCTGGCGTACGCGTGGGACTACGAGCACCAGGGCCTGCGGGCCCGGGTCCTGGGCCAGTCCGTGGGCACCCTCCTGCCCCTGTACGAGCAGCAGCTCCCGGCCGACGGCGGCTCGCCGGGCATCGTCGAGCAGCCGCGGAACATCACCCGGTTCGAGACGGCACAGGTCCGGTGGGTGGGCGGCTCCAACTATGTCGATACCCCCATGGTCGCCGTGGAGCGCTGCGCGAGGGAGACCGCGGGCAGCTGCGCCAGGTGGCTCCCCCACGCGGACGGTTTCGGGGAGGTCCAGGTCCGGGTTACCTATCCGCGCCCGGCCCAGCTCGTCGACTGGCGGGTCGGAGCCTACGAATGGCCGTGGGTGGCCACCTTCGAGGCCTTCGACTCGGACATCGTCCTGCCGGATGTCCTGGGGAGCCGCCGCTCCCAGACCCTGGCGGGCCTGTACCGCTTCGTGGTCGAAGGGTGCCACCGAGGCTCGACCCCCGCGCCCGGGGACCCCACGTGCCCCAGCCACGAGCCCGTGAATCGGGTGGCGCCCTACCGGCTGACCTCGCAGCCGTTCCGCGTTTCGCCGTGGGACGGGATCACCGTACCCGACGTCGCCGTGGAGCCAGGCGACGCGGTGTCGTTCACCGTGGGCCCCGAGTACCTCGGCCCAGACGGCCGGAAGTTCCTCCCCTCGTACTCGAACACCGACGAGCTCTTCGACTACACGAAGAGCAACCCCATCGACTATCCGAACACCTACGACAGCCCGTTCCCGTTCATCCAACCCCGGCACGACGGCGGCGGGAGCGACGAGGACGACGTCAAGGAGTACGGCCCCGGACCGCACGACGACGAGGTGTTCTGCTTCCACTGCTCGTTCCGGCCGTGGGCGGACACCGGCGCGGTGGCCACCGCGGTGGTCACCGTGATCCGCGCCGGAGGCGCCCGGGAGGCAGTCGCGGCCGTCTACGACCCGGGCACGGAGAGGTGGTACGCGCCGGTGTCGCTGGCTCCGGGCGACGCCGCGTTCGTCGACCGCGGTGGCATCGTCGACGTTTTCGGCGAGTTCAACGGCCAGCCCAGCGCCACGGTGACCGGCCAGGGGTAGCCGGGCCCGGGGCCAACCGCAAGAATCTCCTCCTTCGGGGCCAGCCAGTGGATCAGCGGGACAGGAGGCGGAGGGCCTCCTCGGCGGAGGCCGCCGGGCGGACCAGGTCGAAGTGCACGTCCTCGGCGATGAGCAGCTCCCGGAACCGCCGCAGGGCCCGGTCCCATCGCTCCCCCACGATCACCAGGGGCCTGGGCTCGACGGACTCCGTCTGCACCAGGTTCCAGCACAGGGCCACCTCGGACAGCGTGCCCACGCCCCCGGGGAACGCCACCCATGCGTCGGCGTCGCAGATCACCGGGAGCCTGGCCATGAGGTCCCGGGCCTCGAGCTCGTGGGTCAGCCACTCGTTCACCGCGACCCGTTCGGACCACGGAGCGATGGTCACGCCGACCACGGGAGAACGCTCACCCTCAGAGGCGCCCCGGGAGACCGCGGCCATGATCCCCTGGTACCCGCCGGTGACCACGTCCACGTCTGCCTCGGCCAGGCCGCGGCCGAGCCGGCGGGCCTCCTCGTGCTCTGGCTCCTCCTCGTCGATCCATGCGCCGCCGAACACCGCGATCCGGCGGGGGAAGGGCTGGTCGATCCCCTCACGCAGCACGTCGATCGCCTCCTCACGTGCGAGCGACTTCCGCGAGGTGGGGGTGGCCGCGTACACACCCCGGTCGCCGAGCGAGGCCACCGCCGGGCGGCGCAGGGCCCGGCTCCACCCCGCCACCGGCCCTGCCGGCTCGTCCCGCTCCTCCCCCCGAGCGAGGACGAACGCCTTCAGGTGTAGGCCAAGGTCGTCGGGGGTGGCGGCGGGGATGCCGGCATCCTCCAGCCACTCGCGGTCGCGCCGGGCCTGCGTGGGAACCGCCGTGGCCACGACGACGCCGCGGCGGCCGGGGCCGACGACGCTCACGCCGCGGGAGCGGCCAGCCGCTCGGTCCCGCCGGCGAGGCTGTACGCCCGGATCCCCCGGCCGCGGAGCTCGGCGGCCACCAGCTCGGAGCGGACGCCACCCGGGCAGACGAACAGGTACGCGTGCGAGGGGTCGAGCCCCGGGGCCCACTCGGGCATGTGGCTGAACGGCAGGCGGAGGGCCCCCTCCACGTGGAGCTCGTCGGCCTCGCCCACGTCCACGACCACGGCAGCCTCGGGGACCTCATCCACCACGTAGTCCGGAAGGGGCCCGGGGCCCCAGGTGGCCAGGTCGACGACCTCCCTCCCAAGGGCGGCGGCACGGATGAACGAGTCCTCGATCTGCCCCTCGGCGGTCAGCACATCGCCGAGCCGGGCAGCCGTCTCCACGCGTCCGGAGGCGATGGCGCACACCTCCCGGACGCGCTCCGAGGCCGCGTGGGTCCCGATCACCCGGGACCGGGCGATGATCTCCTCCTTGTCCATCCCCACCAGGGGACGGAGCACGGGCACGCCGGCGGCCCCTTCCGCCACCGCCAGGTTCCGCAGGGTCTGCGTGGACGCCTGGCCGAGCGACTCTCCGGTGACCAGGGCCTCCGCCCCCACGGCTCCGGCCACCAGGGTCCCGGCCCGGTACATGGCTCGCTTCAGCAGCACCTGGCGGATCCGGGGCTCCACCCGGGCCCGGAGCGCCGCCACCAGCGTGGTGAGATCGACCACGTGCGCCTTCGGCTCGATCCCGGGGGCCCACCGCCCGGCGAGCTCGCGGGCCACCGCCAGAGCCGCCTCGACGGGTTCCCGAGCGCCGAGGTCGCACACCACCAGGTCGAGCGCCGTCCCCCGCCGCATGGCCATCCACGAGGCCACCGGCGAGTCGAAGCCGCCGGAGAACAGGGCCACGGCCCGCCCGCCCGAGCCCAGTGGCAGCCCTCCCGGACCCGGCACCGCCTCCAGGACGACGTGCGCCTCCAGGTCCACGATCTCCATGGCCACCTCGACCTGGGGGTGGTCGAGGTCCACACCGGCCGACGCCGGCCTCAGCGCGTCTCCCAGGGCCACGGCCACGTCCGTCGACACGAACGCATGGTGGCCGGAGCGCTTGGCCCGGACCGCGAACGTCCGGCCGGCCACCCGTTCGCGGAACAGCTCGCTCGTCCGCGCCACCAGGTCCTCCAGCCCGGTGAACGGCACGGTCACCACCCGGGACACCGAGTGCAGGCCGAAGACGCCCGACAGGACGTCCGTGGCCGGGGCGGCCCGGTCGACGTCGGCCAGAAGGCGGCTCCACCGCGGCTGGACCGCGCCGGCGACGCCCGCACGGCGGAGGGCGGCCCGGACGTTCCCGGAGAGGATGCGGAGGAACCTCCGTCGGGTCCTGGCCGACTTGGTCCCGATCTCTCCGGCGATCTTCAGCATCAGCCGCTCGGCCATCCGACCCATCGTAGCGGAGCGACCGAGGTGCCCCTACAGGGTGGGGGGAGCCACCTCCGGGAGCCGCCCGCCCGAGCGATCCGCGGCCTCGAAGGCGCGGGCGTGAGCCTCGGCCTCCTCGACGAGGGCCTCCAGGTCGAGGTCGCGATGACCGGTCCCGAAGCGGCCGATCCGGGAGATCGCCCGCCTGAGCAGGGTATGGGCCCCGTGGGGGTTGCCCCGCCGGTAGTGGACGTAGCCGGCGCCGAGCTGCGACAGCCCCTTGAAGAACTCCTCGTCGTCGGTGCCCTTGGCCTGCTTCCACGCCGTCTCCCAGGCCTCGTGGGAGGGGAAGAACCGCCCGGCGTTGAAGTGCTCGATCCCCAGGCGATGGTTCTCCTCCAGCGGCAGCGAGTCGAAGTCCTCGAGGCGCAGGCGGTTCTCCTCGCCCCACGGCAGGAGCTGTCCCAGCTCGTCCCGGGGCCGCCTGGTCTTCTCCCCCGGCACCCGCTGCTCCCGTTCCATGGCTCCATCGTACGTATCCGCACGCTTCGAGCGGCGTGGTTGAAGGGGAGCCATCCTCCGGGTACATTGCGAGGCGACCACCGACCGGAAGGAGTGGAGATGGCCCAGCCCCCGGCCCAGCCCCCGGCAGCCCCGCCGCCGCCGCCACCCGGAGCACCGGCGTCCCGTCCCGGCATGCTGACCGCCGCGGGGATCGTGCTGATCGTCCTTGGGGTGATCTACGCGATCTTCGGCATCATCGTGATGATCGGCGGCGGCGCGGCCGTGGACCTGCTCGGAGGATCCCTGGGTGGCGCGGTGATCGTGGTCGGCCTCCTGGTGCTGGCATTTGGGGTGCTCGACGTGATCGCCGGGATCAAGGCGATGGGCCTCTCTTCGGGATGGCGGATCGCCGGCATCGTGCTGGCCTCCATCGGCGCGCTGTTCGCCGTCCTCGGGGTCATCAGCTCCTTCTCGGCGGAGACGCAGTTCGACTTCGAGACCGGCCAGTTCGGCACCGGTGGGCTGAGCGTGAGCGCGCTGATCACGGGGCTCGTGTTCCTGGCGGCGAACGTCTTCGTCATCGTCGGGCTGGCCCGGACCGGCCGGGCCGTCTCCCGGTAGCGGCGACCTCCGGTGGCCCAGCCGCCACCCCCCGCTGACCTACCGCCGGCGCCGCCACCGCCACCGCCCCATCCGGGCGTCTACCCGCCCGGGGTCCGGCCGCCGGGCGTCACCGGGGCCGCCGTCCTCCTGTTCGTGATCGGCGGCCTGGGGGCGCTGTACTCCCTGTTTGGCCTGTCCCAGGTCGGAGCGGTGAGCGAAGCGGTCGCCGGCTTCGAGGGGGGCGGCGTGCTCCTGGGCGTGTTCGCCGGGATCCTCGCGGTCCTCCTGGCTCTGGCGTCCTCCAGCTCGTGGCCGGTGGGTGGACCCTGGCGCGACGCGGCCGGGGGCGGACCCTGGGCCTCGCCGCCTCGTGGTTCTCGGCCACGGTGTGGCTCCTGGTCCTGATCATGGGCGTGTCCAGCGGGACCGTCGATGCCTTCGGCACGGCCATGGCCCTGGTGGCGATCGGAGGCGGGCTGGCGGTCATCGTGCTGCTCGTCCGGAACGTGGGCGCGTTCGACCGGTAGCCCGGCGGTCGCCGGGGGCGGCGTATGCTCCCCTGCGATGGGGAGCGCCCTCCTCACCGATCTCTACGAGCTGAACATGGCCGCCAGCTACCTGCGGCGAGGGATGACCGCGCCGGCCACGTTCAGCCTGTTCGTTCGCGGCCTGCCCGAGGGATGGGGGTTCCTGGTGTCCTGCGGCCTGGAGCGGTGCCTGGAGTTCCTGGAAGGGCTCCGGTTCACCGGCGAGGACCTCGAGTACCTGGCCCGGGAGCACGGGTACCCCGACGACACACTGGAGGCCTTCGCCGCGCTGCGATTCACCGGTGAGGCGTGGGCGATCCCCGAGGGACGGGTGGCCTTCCCCATCGAGCCCATCCTGGAGGTCACCGCCCCACTTCCGGAGGCGCAGCTCGTGGAGAGCTACGTCCTCAACCAGATCACCTACCAGACCGCCATCGCCTCGAAGGCGGCCCGGTGCCGGATCGCCGCCCCCGACGCGGACCTGGTGGACTTCTCGCTGCGCCGGGTGCACGGGATGGAGGCCGGCCTGGCGGTGGCCCGGGCCACCGCCATCGTGGGGTTCACCTCGACCAGCAACGTGGAAGCGGCCCGGCGGCTGGGCCTGCGGGCCAGCGGCACCATGGCCCATTCGTACGTGGAGGCCTTCCCCTCGGAAGCGGAAGCCTTCCGGGCGTTCGCCGATGACTACCCGGACCGGGTGGTCCTCCTGGTGGACACGTACGACACCCGCCGGGGCGTGGAGAAGGCCATCGAGGTGGCCCGGGACCTGGAGTCCCGGGGCCACCACCTGGCGGGGATCCGCCTCGACAGCGGCGACCTGGCCGCCCTGGCCCGGGACGCCCGCCGGGCCCTGGACGCGGCGGGCCTGCGGGGCGTGCGGATCCTGGCCAGCGGCGGCCTGGACGAGCAGGTGATCGCCTCGCTCACGGCCGCGGGCGCCCCGATCGATGCCTACGGGGTGGGCACGAAGATCGGCGTCTCCGCCGATGCGCCGTACCTCGACAGCGTGTACAAGCTCGTGTCCTACGACGGCCGGGCGGTGGCCAAGCTCTCAGAGGGCAAGGCCACCTGGCCGAACGCCAAGCAGGTGTGGCGGCTCCCGGGGATGGCCGGTGACCTCATCTCGCTCCGCGACGAAGGGGGTCCCCAGGGCGCCGATCCGCTGCTCGAGCAGGTGATGCGCGACGGGCGCCGCATCGGCGACCACGATCTGGAGTCGGCCCGCCGGCGGTTCTCCGAGGACCTGGCCGCCCTGCCTCCTTCCCTGCGCTCGCTCGAGCCCGAGCCGCACCCGGTCGGCCGCTCCCAGGGCCTCGAGCGCTCCAACGAAGACCTGCGGGCCCGGATCGCTTCCCGCGAGCTGGCCTGAAGCCCACCGGGTTCTCGTCCTTCGGGCGAGCTACCCGCCGGACCCCGGGGATGACACGGGCGGCCCCCCGGAGGGAGACTGTGTGTGATGGATCACGTTCGCCTCGAGCCCAGGCCTGAGCTCCGCCGCCCCGTGATGGTGTTCGCCTTCCGGGGGTGGAACGACGGAGGGGAAGCCGCCACGTCCGCGGCGACGTACCTGCGAGACCGCTGGGTGGCCGAGCGCTTCGGGACGCTCGACCCCGAGGACTTCGTGGACTTCCAGGTCACTCGCCCCCTGGTCCGGCTGGAGGGCGGCATCACCCGGCGGATCGACTGGCCGGAGGGCGAGTTCTACCACGCCGCCCGGCCGGAGCGAGACGTCGTGCTGTTCCTGGGCACCGAGCCGAACATGCGGTGGCGGACGTTCGTGGGCGCCCTGGTGGGTGCCGCCCGGGAGCTGGGGGCCGAATCCGTCATCACCATGGGGGCCTTCCTGGCCGACGTGCCCCACTCCCGGCCGACGCCGGTGGCGGGCTCGGCCACGGACCCCGAGCAGGCCGAGGCCCTGGGGATCTCCGCCTCGGGATACGAGGGCCCGACCGGGATCGTGGGTGTCCTGCACGACGCCGTGGTCCGGGCCGGGATCCCCGCCGTGTCGCTGTGGGCGGCGGTCCCCCACTACCTCCCCGGAGGGCCCAACCCCAAGGCCGCCCTGGCCCTGGTGGAGAAGGTGATGGCGTTCACGGACGTGGCCGTGGAGATGGACACGCTGGCCCGGGCCTCCGCCGCGTGGCAGGAGCAGGTGACGGCCACCATCGGTGAGAACGAGGAGCTCCGCGGCTACGTCGAGCGCCTGGAGGCCGGCGCCGACGAGCGCCCCGGCCTGGCCGACATCCCCAGCGGCGACGCACTGGCCGCCGAGCTGGAGCAGTTCCTCCGGGACCAGCGGGGGAAGGGAGAGCAGTGAGCCAGGCCGGCCCCGGCCGCATCCCGGAGCACCTCCTGCCCCACCCTGGTCCCCTCCCGGACGAGGGAGAGGTGGCCGGCATCGTGGGCAGCAAGAGCGGGGCCATCCGGGCGGCCATCTTCGGATTGAACGACGGGCTGGTGTCGAACCTCTCGCTGATTATGGGCGTGGCCGGGGGCGTGGCGGGGTCCGGAGGGAACGCCCGCTTCATCCTGCTGGCCGGGGTGGCCGGATTGCTGGCCGGGGCGTTCTCCATGGCCGCCGGAGAGTACATCTCGATGCGGGTGCAGCGCGAGCTGTTCGAGCGGCTCATCCACATCGAGGCCCACGAGATCGGCACCGATCCCGAGGGCGAGACCGACGAGCTGGCCCGGCTCCTTCAGCGCCGGGGGATCCCGGCCGTGGCCGCCCGGCAGTCCGCCGAGGCGATCATGGCCGACCCCGAGCAGGCCCTCGACGTGCACGCCCGCGAGGAGCTGGGGTTGGACCCGGACGAGCTGGGGTCGCCGTGGGGAGCGGCCGGCTCCTCGTTCATCACGTTCGCGGGCGGGGCGTTCGTGCCGCTGGTGCCGTTCCTGTTCGCCACCGGCGCCATGGCCGCTTGGGTCTCGGTGGGCCTGTCGCTGACGGCCCTGTTCGCCGTGGGATCGTTCCTCACCAGGCTGACGCAGCGACCGGCCCTGCTCTCCGGGGGCCGCATGGTGCTGATCGGAGGCTCGGCGGCCCTGGTGACCTACGTCATCGGCCGCCTCATCGGCGTCGCCGCCACCTGAGCCTCAGGGCTGCGGTGCGGCTTCGCGGTCCGCCACGACCATCACCCGGGGAGCCTGGATCCGGGCGGCGGGGATGTCCTCTCCGCTCAGAAGCTGCTCCACGGCGCGGCGCTTCGACTCTCCCGTCGCCACGAAGGCGGCCACGCGGGCCGAGGAGAGGACCGCAAGCGTGAGCGTCAGGCGGGGGTGGTCGCCGCGGTCGACGCGAACCACCGCTCGCTCTCGCTCCTCGAGGGCAGGATCGCCGGGGAACAGCGAGGCGGTGTGCCCGTCGGCGCCGAGGCCCAGGATGGCCAGGTCCAGGGGGAGGCGCTCGAGGAGCTCCCGGACCTCGGCGTCGTGGGCATCGGCATCGCAGGACTCCCCGGCCAGCCACAGGACCCGGGCCGGGACCTTCGACAGCAGGGCTTCGTCGAGCATCCGGAAGTTCGAGTCCGGGTGGGCTGGCAGCACGCATCGCTCGTCGGTGGGGATCACGTCCACGTCCTCCCACGGATAGTCGAGCTTCGCCAGCCGCTCGTACGACGCCCGCGGGGTCGAGCCGCCGGCCAGGGCCACCACCCGCGGGGCCGTCTCGAGGAACAGCCGGACCACCGCCTCCGGGAGGTCATCGGTGACGATCAGCTCGGCCACGGACTTCACCCTACCGGGACGGCGATACCCTGGAACCGTGGCCATCCGGGTGCGACCGCTGCGCGACGACGAGCACCAGGCCGCCGGCCGGGCCACCGCCGACGCGTACCGCGAGCTGGCCCCCGACGGCCACCAGGCGTGGGCGGAGTACCTCGACCGCCTGGCCGACGTGGGCAGCCGGGCCCGGCACGCCGCCGTGCTGGTGGCCGAGGAGGACGGCGAGGTCCTGGGGACGGTGACCCTGGAGCTCGATGGCCGCATCCCCGGCGGCCACGAGCGCCCACCGCTGCGGCCGGAGGAGGCCCACGTCCGCATGCTAGGCGTCCGGCCCGCCGCCAGGCGGCGAGGCGTGGCCACGGCCCTCATGGAGGCCTCCATCGCCGAGGCCCGCCGGCACGGCAAGGCGCTCGTCACCCTGGACACCACCCAGTCGATGACCGCCGCCCACCGCCTGTACGAAGCCATGGGGTTCCGCAGGGCGGGCGACCGGGTCTTCGACGACGGGTTCCGGCTGCTGTCCTACGAGCTGC
This sequence comes from Actinomycetota bacterium, assembly GCA_050692985.1. Lineage (GTDB taxonomy): Bacteria > Actinomycetota > UBA4738 > UBA4738 > CALAEC01 > JBOGVZ01. The sequence continues at coordinate 17,349 of JBOGVZ010000067.1, read as the reverse complement.
CGCTCGACTGAGCCTTACCGCTCGGCGGGGGCCCGCTCGTGCGGCACGACCAGCCCCGAGGCCAGCACGGTTCCGTCCTCGCACTCGGCCTCCACGGTCCCGCTGCGGAACTGCTGCTCGTACAGCCGGGCGTACAGGCCGCCGTTCTGGAGGAGCTCGGCGTGGGTCCCCCGCTCCACCACGCGGCCCCGGTCAAGGACGAAGATCACGTCGGCGGCCAGGATCGTGGACAGCCGGTGGGCGATGGCGATCGTGGTGCGGCCCCGCATCAGCGGCCGCAGGGCCTCCTGGACCAGCCGCTCGGAGGTGGTGTCCAGCGACGAGGTGGCCTCGTCCAGGATGAGGATGCGGGGGTCCTTCAGCACCACCCGGGCGATGGCCAGGCGCTGCTTCTCCCCGCCGGACATCCGGTACCCGCGCTCCCCCACCACCGTGTCGAAGCCGTCGGGCAGCTCCTCGATGAGCTCGTGGATGAACGCGGCCCGGGCCGCGGCCTGGAGCTGCTCGTCGGTGGCCTGGGGGTTCCCGTACCGCAGGTTCTCCCGGATCGTGGTGTTGAACAGGTACGTCTCCTGGGTGACCATCCCCACGATGTTGCCCAGGGACTCGAGCTTGATCCGCTCCACGGGGATGCCGTCGATCTCCACCGAGCCCCGGTTGACGTCGTAGAACCGCGGCGCCAGGTAGGTCATGGTGGTCTTGCCGGCGCCGCTCGGTCCCACCAGTGCGGCGAGCTGGCCGGGCTCGACCTCCAGGTCCACGTCCTCCAGGGCCCACTCCCGCCGGCGGACCTCCCCGTCGCCCGGCGGCGACACGGGCGCGGCCGGCTCCTCGCCGGGCTCGTAGCGGAACCACACGTTCCGGAACCGCACCCGCCCCTGCACGTCCTCGGGGCGGACCTCCCGGGCATCGGGCGCGTCCTCGATCTCCCGGGGCATGTCCAGGTACTCGAAGATGCGGTCGAACAGGGCCATGGCGCTCTGGACCTCCACGCTGACCTGGAGCATCTGGCCGACGGGGAAGAACAGCCGGCTCTGAAGCGTGGTGAACGCCACGATCGTGCCGGCCCCGATGGTCACCCCGCCGCTGTTCACCATCCCGGCCACCAGGTACACCAGGGCCGGGGCGATCGAGAAGAAGATCTGGATCGTGGCGAAGAACGACCGCCCGATCATCTGCTGGCGGATCTGGAGGCCTGCCAGGCGCTCGTTCTCCCGCTGGAACCGGTCGATCTCGTGGCGCTGGCGTCCGAAGGCCTTCGACAGCAGGATCCCCGACACCGACAGGGTCTCCTCCGTGATCGCGCTCATGTCGGCCATGCTCTTCTGGGTTAGCGTGGAGACCTGCCGCCGGGCCCGGCCCACCCGGCTGGTCAGCCACACGAACACCGGCGTCATGAACAGCGACAGCACCGTGAGCTGCCAGGAGAGGACAAGCATCGCCACCAGCGTGGAGAGAAGGATCACCACGTTCGACAGGATGCTGGACCCGGTGTCGGTGATCACGGACTGCACCCCGCCGACGTCGTTGGAGATCCGCGACTGGATCTCTCCGGTCCTGGTCTTGGTGAAGAACCGCAGGGGCATGTGCTGGAGGTGGGAGTACAGCGAGTTGCGGAAGTCCTGCATGACCCGCTGGCCGACCAGGTTCGACAGGTAGGTCTGCCAGATCCCGAACAGCCCGCCGACGATCGGCACCGCCACCATGACCCCCACCAGCGTCCACAGCAGGGGGACGTTGGGGCACTCCTCACCGCAGAACAGGGCCGAGTCGAAGACGACCTTGATCATGATCGGGTTGACCACGCCCAGGGCCGAGGTGATCAGGATGATCAGCCCGATCAGCAGCACCCGCCGCCGATACCGGTGGAACGACCTGACCACCCGGCGGAACGTCCCGGGCTTGGCCCGCCCCGCCTCGGGGTCCGGCTCGAAGCTGAAGTAGTGTCCTCGCACGGAACCCAGGATACGCCCGGGTCCCGTTACCGACCGGAGGGGCCGCTCGCCGTCGGCTGCCGCATCAGGGCCGCCGCGAGCGAGAGGCTCGACCCCCCAGCGGCGATCTCCGCCTGACGCCGCTCGATGTTCGACCTGGTGGGCGCGATGATGGCGAACCCGATCACGCTCACGGCCAACCCGGCCAGGTAGGGCAGGAGGCCTCCCACCAGGAACACGGCGACGAATCCGTACAGCGCCGCCGACTCGCCGAACGCGAGCCCCACGAAGAACGTCGTGCGATAGGAGGCGGCGAGGGCCTCCTGGCCGGAGGCATCCAGCGGGCGGGCCCTGGCCCACAGCGCTCCGCCGACGCTCAGCAGGAGCACCGCACCGAAGGCCAGGAGCATCCATGGAGGCACGTCCCCGCCGAACGGCTCGGCGATGAACGCGAGCACGACCAGGAACAGGAGCAGGGCGCTGACGAAGTACAGGAACAACATCCGGAGCACGGTGAGCCCGTCGAGGCCCCGCTTGGCCCCCAGCTTCGCCGCCCGGAGGTGGAGGAACGGGATCAGCACGAGCAAGGGCGTCCTCCGCAGCGCGGGGCCCCAGCCGGGGTCGTCGTAGCCGGTCATGACGCCAGCTCCCTCGCTCGGGCGAAGATCGCGTCGAACATGGGCTCGGTGAGCTTTCCGGTGAAGGTGTTCTGCTGGCTGGGGTGGAACGACCCGAGCAGCCCGTAGGGGCCCACCTCGGCCTCGGCGCCGTGGCCGAACTTCGGCTTGGGCTTCACCGTGTGGCCCAGCGCCCGGCCGTCCGCAGGGCGGCGTCCCAGGCGAACGATCCCAGGGCCACCACCACCCTGGTCCGACCCAGCGCGTCCAGCTCACGCACCAGGTACGGGAGGCAGTTGTCCCGCTCGCCCGGGGTGGGGCGGTTGGCCGGGGGAGCGCACCGGACCGCGGCGGCCACATAGGCACCGGTGAGCCGCAGGCCGTCGTCGCGGCGCTCGGAGGCCGGCCGGTTGGCGTAGCCGGCCCGATACAGGGCCCGGTACAGCCAGTCCCCCGAGCGGTCCCCCGTGAAGATCCGGCCCGTTCGGTTCCCGCCGTGGGCGGCCGGGGCCAGCCCCACGATCAACAGGCGGGCGTCGGGGTCACCGAACCCGGGCAGCGGCCGGGCCCAGTACTCGCACCCCGCGTAGCGCTTCGGTGGCGACTCGGCCACCTGCCGCCGCCACGCCACCAGCCGGGGGCACTTCGTGCACCGGACGACCTCCTCGGTGATGCGGGCCAGGGCACCCGCGTCCCCCATGGGGGTCAGTCCGACCTGGGCTCGGGGCGGCCCGGCTGCTCCTCGAGCGAACCCCGCTTGGGGACCAGCACCCTGCGCCGGAAGTACAGGACCTCGGCGCCGTCCTGGTTGTAGCCCCGGGTCTCCACCGTGACCACGCCGCGGTCCGGCTTCGACGAGGACTCCTTCTTGTCCAGCACCGTGGTCTGGGCGTACAGCGTGTCGCCGTGGAACATCGGCGCCCGGTGCTGGAGCGACTCCACCTCCAGGTTGGCGATGGCCTTCCCCGACACGTCGGGGACGCTCATCCCCAGGGCCAGCGAGTACACCAGGTTCCCCACCACCACGTTGCGCTTGAACTGGGTGGCTTCCTCCGCGAAGTGGGCGTTGGTGTGGAGTGGGTGGTGGTTCCAGGTGATCGCGCAGAACAGGTGGTCATCGGCCTCGGTGATGGTCTTCCCAGGCCAGTGCCTGTAGACGTCACCGACCTCGAAGTCCTCGAAGTACCTCCCGAACGGCCTGGCCTCACCCATCCTCCGCTCCATGTCGCAGGCCGATGCTAGCGTGCGGCGTGATCGAAGCGCCATCCCGTGGGAGCCATAGGGCTATGTATAATGATGTCATGCGTCGCACAACGATCATGGCCGACGAGGTGACCCTGAACAGGCTCCGGGGCCTTGCTCGGGAGCGCGGCGTGTCGTTCGCGGCGGTCGTCCGAGAGGCCCTGGAGGAGAAGTCCCGAGAGTACCGCCCCAAGCCGAAGAGCCTGGGAACCTTCGACTCGGGAAGGACAGATCTCTCCGAGAAGGCCGGCGTCGGCCGGACACCACCCCGGTCGTGGCGCTGATCCTCGACACGGGCGTCGTTATCGCTTCGCTCGACCGCCGGGACCGCCACCACGAGCGGTGCCGTTCGCTGATCGGAGACGCTCAAGAACGACTGGTGCTTCCGTCCCCGGTCTTACCGGAGGTGGACTACTGGGTCACGGAGGCCCTGGGTGCCGGAGCGATGGTGGCGTTCGTTCGCGACATCCGGGCAGGGGCGTTCGTCGTCGAGGACCTTCTGCCTGCGGACTACGCACGGGTGGAGGCGCTGCTGGACCGCTACGCTGATCTGGGACCAGGCTTCGTCGACACCGCGATCCTCACTATCTGCGAACGACTCGGCGAACCGAAGCTGGCGACGCTCGATCACCGTCACTTCTCCGTGATGCGACCCCGCCACGTCGACGCCCTCGAACTCGTTCCATAGCAGGAACTCGTCCGTAACGGTCAACCCGTCTTGTAGCGGTCCAGGAGCTGGCGGGCGATGACGATCTTCTGGATCTCGCTTGTGCCCTCGCCGATCAGCAGGAACGGCGCGTCACGGTAGAGCCGCTCGATGGGGTACTCCGCCGAGTAGCCGTACCCGCCGTGGACCCGCAGGGCCTCGGTGACGATCTCGTGGCACGCCTCAGTGCAGAAGTACTTGGCCATCCCCGCCTCCAGGTCCGACCGCTCGCCGGCGGACTTCTTCTGCGCCGCGTGGAGCATCATCAACCGGGCGGCCTCGAGCTTGGTCCCCATGTCGGCGATCATCTCCTGGATCATCTGGTGCTGGGCGATGGGCTTGCCGAACGTCTCGCGCTCCTGGGCGTACCGGATGGCCTCCTCGAAGGCCCGGGTGGCCAGGCCCACGGCCCGGGCCGACACGTTGACCCGGCCGACCTCCATGCCGTCCAGGACCTGCTGGAAGCCCTTGCCCTCCTGCCCGCCCAGCAGGTTCGCAGCCGAGACGCGGTGCTTGTCGAACACCAGCTCGGTGGTCTCCACGCCGTGGTAGCCCATCTTCTCGATGTTCGGGGGAACGGTGATCCCCTCGAACTGCCGGGCCCCCGGCTCCTTCTCCACGTACAACAGGCTGATGCCCTTGTGGGGCGGGTCCGTGGTCGGGTCGGTCTTGCACAACAGCACCACCAGCCCGGCCCGCAACCCGTTCGTGACCCACATCTTCGTCCCGGTGACCACGTAGTCGTCGCCGTCGCGAACGGCCTTGCAGGTGATGGCCTGGGCGTCGGAGCCGGCGCCGGGCTCGGACATCGACAGCGCCGCCCTGACCTCGCCGGTGGCCATCTTCGGCAGCCACCGCTGCTTCTGCTCGTCGGTCCCGTGCTTGCGCAGCAGGTACGCCCCCATGAAGTGGGTGTTGATCACCCCGGACAGGCTCATCCAGCCGCGCGACAGCTCGGCCACCACCAGGGCGTAGCTCATGAGGTCCATGCCGGCGCCGCCGTACTCCTCGGGGATGGTGAGGCCGAACAGCCCCATGTCCTTCATCTGCTCGACGATCTTCTCGGGGAACTCGTCGCGGTGCTCCATCTCCTCGGCCACGGGATAGACCTCGCGCTCCACGAACTCCCGAACGGCCTTGACGATGGCGTCCTGGTCCTCGGTGAGCTCCACGAAGCCTCTTCCACTCATGCCTGCTCCCATTGGGCCCGGAAGTCCTGGAGGGACCGCTGCGGCGACAGGCCCGCGGCGTGGCCCCGGGCGGCCAGCTGCTCGGCCATCTTCCGGCTGGCCTCGTCGATCATCTCGTTGCCGAACATCACCGCCCCGACGCGCTCGACCTCGGTGGCGTGCTTGTACGCGTCCAGCATGGCCTCGGCCTTGTCGTACTCCTCCTGGGTGGGGGTGAACACCTCGTTCAGCACGTCGACCTGCCCCGGGTGGAGCGCCCACTTCCCGTCGTATCCCAGGGCCCGGGACCGCATAGCCATGTCCCGGAAGCCGTCGAGGTCCTTGATCAGCAGGTACGGCCCGTCGATGGCCTGGACCCCGGCGTGCCTGGCCGCGATGAGGATGGTCATCAGCACGTGGTGCCAGTGGTCGCCGGGATACCCGGGCATCGGCAGGCCCGCCGTCACCGTGGGCAGCCCCAACGAGGCGCTCATGTCCGCCGGGCCGAAGATCAGGGTCTCGGTGCGCTCCGACGCCGCGGCGATCTCGTCGATGTTCGCCAGCCCGGTGGCGGTCTCGATCTGGACCTCGAGCCCGATCCGCTTGTCCAGCCCGGTGGTGTCCTCGATCATCCGGAGCAGGTTGTCCACGAAGGTGACGTCGGAAGCGTGCTCGACCTTGGGGATCATGATGCAGTCCAGGTACTGGCCGGCGGTGCCGACCACTTCCTGGATGTCGCCGGCGCACCACTTCGTGTAGACGCCGTTCACCCGGACCACCACGGTCTTCCCGGTCCAGTCCCCCTCCTTCACGGCCTGGACCACGTTCCCCCGGGCCTCCTCCTTGGCCAGGGGCGCCACGGAGTCCTCGAGGTCCATGAACACCTCGTCCGCCGGCAGGGTGGGCCCCTTGGCCAGCATCTTGGGGCTGGATCCCGGCACCGACAGGCACGAGCGCCGGGGCCTGGTTACGCGCTTGGGCATGGACGTTCCTCCTCGGACGGGTGCGCCGATCAATGGTAGACGCACGGGGAGGTTCGCCTCCACCCGCTGGCCTGCGGCGCTCAGACGGCCGACCGGCGGAACAGGCCGGCCCGGCGCCCGTTCTCGGGCTGGGTCGTGACCAGGTGGCGAACCCGGGACTCGATCACCTGGACCAGGGCCTCGAAGCGGAGCTCGAGCAGGTGCTCCATCCGCTCCGACACGGCCTCCACCACCTGGTCGCGGACGGACGAGGTGAGCTCGTCGACACGGTCCTCCAGGGCCCCGAGGTCCCTGGCGAGCTTGGGGGCGCTGCGGGGGGTTCCCCATGCCTCGATCCTGGCCCGGAGGTCGTCCACGTCCCGCCGCACCCCATCCATCGCCTCGCCCACGGCCCGCTCGAGGTCCTCGCGGACCGAGCGGCGGGCCTCGCGGATCTCCTCGGCCAGGCGGCCCGCCATGGCCGCCTCGGCCTCCCGGCGATCGCCGGCCCCGTCGAGGATCGTGGCGGCCATGCCGTCGAGCATCCCCTTGACCTCCCCGCGCAGGGTGGCGACCTGGGAGCGGACGTCCTCCCGCAGGGCCAGGAGCTCGTCACGCAGGGCGCCGTCGCCGGCGGCCATCTTCTCCAGCCGCTCGTTCACCATGGCCTGGGCCGCGGCGGCCTCACCGACGGCCTCACCGATCGTGGCCATTCCCTCGGCGATGCGCGCCGGGAGCTCGCCGGAGCCCTCCGCCTGGCGCTGGAGGCTGGACGCCGCCTGGGCCACGCGCTCGTGGATGCCGGTCAGCACCTCCTGGAGCTCGGCGGCGAAGCCCTGGAGCACGCGTCTGAGGGTGGCCTCGACGTCCGTCGGTCCGGGCGAGGCCGTACGCATCCGGGGGGTGGAGGAGTCGACACCGGGGGGCCGCGGATCCCGGCGGGGCTCCTGCGGGGAGGGCCGTGGCTGCATCGCTCGGCCGGATTGTACCGTCGCCTCGGGGCGCCTTTCGGCAGTTCCGTCAAGAAGTCTTTACGAGCCCTGTCCGATCCGTCAGAATCGTGGGTCTCATGCCTTCCCCTCGTCGAACCCTTGCCCGGGTCCTCGTCGTCCTGGTGATGGGCGGGCTGGCCCTGGGCACACTGCCGCCGGTGGTGGCCGGCGGGCCACCGCCCACGGTGCTCCGCACCGCGAGGCTCGACGTGGCCGGGCTCCTGCCGGCCCAGGCCCGGGCGTCCCTGCTCCCCCGCGGGGGGGTGCGAGCGGAGCAGCCCACCTGGACCCGGGCCGTGGTCCGATGCGCCTCGATCCGGTTCACCATGGTGGGAGTCACCTGGCGACAGAGCGGGGATGCCGTGGTCCCGGTGCGGCTGGCCTGGGGTCCCCGAGGCGGCCTGGACAGCACGAAGGTCCTGCGGGCCGATCCCGACGAGGGCCCGGACCCTGGGTCCCGGGACGACGCGGGGATCTCCGGGACCATGCCGCTGTGGACCGGGGAGGCCGACTGCCTGCGCCTGCGGGTCCGCCTGCCGGCCGGGGAGCGACTCTCCGACCTGCGGATCGCCTTCCTGAACAGCTCCGGGACGGCCGAGGACCCCTCTCCCCTGGCGCTCATCGGGAACGCCATGGCCCGGATGTGGGGCATGGTCGTCTCCGCTGAGCCGGCCTCGGCCCTGACCACCAAGCCCGCCATCATCACCCGCAAGCAGTGGGGGGCGGACGAGAGCCTGCGGACCAAGAACTGCAGCGGTGAGCCCAGCTACGCGAAGAAGCTCAAGATGGCCCACGTCCACCACACCGCGGGCAGCAACGCCTACACGAAGGCCGAGGCAGACGACGTGATCCGGGGGATCTACAGCTATCACGTGAACAGCCGGGGGTTCTGCGACATCGCCTACAACTTCCTGATCGACAAGTACGGCCGGACCTACGAGGGCCGGTACGGGGGGATGTCCAAGCCGGTCATCGGCGGCCATGCCATGGGCTTCAACACCGGCAGCACCGGGATCGCCGCCATGGGGGACTTCACCACGAAGAAGGTTCCGTGGAAGATGCTCAAGGCCTACAAGCAGCTGCTGGCCTGGCGCCTCGACGTGGCCCACCTCAAGCCCACCGGGTGGACCACGATGGTGTCCGGCGGGGGCTCCAACACCCCGCACAAGGCCGGGGAGAAGGTGAAGCTGAAGGTCATCTCGGGGCACCGGGACACGGGGTACACCTCCTGCCCCGGGGACAAGCTGTACGCCAAGCTTCCGGCGATCCGCAAGGCGGCCAAGAACATCGGCCGTCCGAAGATCTGGAACCCCAAGGAGAAGCCGAAGGAGCTGGTGGCCGGGCAGGACGAGGTCCGCTGGACCGCCAAGCTCTCGGGAACGCTGGACTGGAGCATCCAGGTCAAGGATGACGCCGACGTGGTGGTGCGCACCTTCACCGGGACCGGCTCGAAGATAGACAAGACCTGGAAGGGCACGAACGCCGCCGGCCTGCCGGTGCCCGCGGGCGACTACAAGGTCTTCATCGAAGCCCAGAACGCCAAGGGCAAGGTGGCCCGGAGCAAGAAGTTCAACCTCACGGTGACCGCGCCGCTGCCGTAGCGGCGGTGTCCCGTGTTGCTACGCCCCCTCGACGTCGGGAGGCTCGCCCGTCTCCCCGCGGGCGGCCAGGGCCGCCTCGGTCATGACGTCCAGGCCCTCGTCGAGCTGCTCGTCCGTGATGACCAGCGGCATGAGGTGCCGCAGCACGTTCTTGTAGATCCCGCACGACACGGAGATCAGCCCGGCCGCGGTCGTGTCGGTGGTGACCCTGGACACCAGCTCGTGGTACGGCTCCTTCGTGTCCCGGTCCTTGACGAACTCCACACCGACCATGGCACCGAGCCCGCGCACCTCGCCGATCTCCGGCATGTCTCCGGCCAGATCCTCCCACCGGCTCCGGATCGTGGCCCCGATCTTCTCGGCCCGCTCGACCAGGCCCTCTTCCTCGATCACCTGGAGCACCGCGATGGCCGCGGAGCACGCCACGGGATTCCCCACGTACGTGCCGCCGATGGCCGAGGGGCCGGGGGCGTCCATGATCTCCGACCGCCCCACCACCGCGGTGAGGGGATAGCCGGAGGCGATCGACTTGCCCAGCGTGACCAGGTCCGGCTCGATGCCGGAGTGCTCCGAGGCCAGGAACCTTCCCGTTCGGCCGTAGCCGGTCTGGATCTCGTCGGCGATGAGCAGGATGCCGTGGCGGTGGAGGATCTCGGCCAGGCCGGGGAGGAAGTCCGGGGTGGGGACCACGAACCCTCCCTCGCCCAGGACCGGTTCGACGATGGCCGCGGCCACGTTCCGCGGATCGACGACCGTGGTGAAGGCTCGCTCGATGGCCTCGAGCGCCAGCTTCCCGCCCTCCTCCGGGTGGGCGCTGCGGTACGGGTAGGGGTACGGGAGCCGGTAGATCTCCGGGGCGAAGGGACCGAAGCCGGCCTTGTACGGGGTGTGTCGGCTGGTCAGGCTCATGGCCAGGAGCGTCCGGCCGTGGAAGGCGCCCTCGAAGCACAGGATCGCCGGCCTTCCGGTGGCCGCCCGGGCGATCTTCACCGCGTTCTCCACGGCCTCCGCCCCGGAGTTCGCCAGGAACACCTTCCGGTCACCGCCGCCAACGACCTTGACCAGCCCTTCGGCCAGCTCGACGTACGACTCGTACGGGATCACCGAGAAGTCCGTGTGCGAGAACCTGGCGGCGTCACGCTGGACTGCCTCCACGACCTTGGGGTGCGAGTACCCCACGATGTGACACCCCAGGCCGCCGGAGAAGTCCAGCATGGTGTTGCCGTCGATGTCGGTGAAGGCGGCGCCCTCGGCACGGTCGATCATGGTCTCGGTGTGCAGGTCGAGGGGATCCGCCACCACGCGGGCCTTGCGCTCGGCGACGGCTCGGGACTTCGGACCGGGGATCTCGGTGACCAGGTTGATGGTTGCCACGGACTCCTCCTCGAGTCGCTCGTTCGGGCTCGAGGGTAGCAGGGACAGGGCTGCCGGAGCGTCCAAGTCGCTCCGCGGGGCCGTGCCATCATGGGCAGGTGACGGCGAACGCGCTCCCCGACCTGTCCCGCGTGGACTTCTGCTACGTGACCTCGAGGGGCCGGCGCACGGGCCGACCCCACACGATCGAGATCTGGTTCGAGGCGAACGGGGCGACGCTGTACCTCCTGTCCGGGGGCGGGGACCGCTCCGACTGGGTGCGCAACCTCCGGGCGGAGTCCTCGGCCACCGTCCGGGTCGGCGAACGGGAGTGGGACGCCACGGCCCGGCCGGTCACCGACCCCGCCGAGGACGCCCTGGCTCGCCGGCTGCTGGCCGCGAAGTACCAGGACTGGCGGGAGGGGAAGCCGCTGAGCCGGTGGGCGGCCACCGCACTGCCGGTGGCCCTCGACCTGACGACGTGAGCGCCACGATCTTCACCATCGGGCACGGGGCCCGGTCGATCGAGGAGTTCCTGGCGCTGCTCCAGGGAGCGGGGATCCGGCGGCTGGTGGACGTGCGCACCGCGCCCGGCTCCCGCAAGCACCCGCAGTTCGGCCGGGACGCCCTGGCCGCCTCCCTGGAGGAGCGCGGGGTCGAGTACGTGTGGCGCGGGAAGGAGCTGGGAGGGTGGCGCAGGGCCCGCCCGGACTCCCGCCACGTCGCGCTCCGCTCGCCCGGGTTCCGGGGCTACGCCGACCACATGGAGACCGGTGAGTTCCGCGAGGCGCGGCGGTGGCTGATCGAGACGTCCGCGGATACCCCGACCGCGGTGATGTGCGCGGAGTCGCTGTGGTGGCGGTGCCACCGGCGCATGTTGGCGGACGCCCTGGTGGCCGCGGGGACGCCGGTGCGCCACGTCATGGAAGGCGGCCGCCAGGACGACCACCGCCTCCACCCGGCGGCCCGGATCGAGGGAGACCTCCCCGTCTACGACGTTGAGGCCGACGACTCCGGACAGCGCCGCCTGCTCGGCTGAGGCCTCAGCGGCGGGACACCGCGCGCGCCGCGTCCTCGAAGGCCTCGAGGGGGGCGATGAGATCGCCCAGCACCGCCACCAGCGACTCGTAGTCCAGGGTCGGCGCCTCCAGCCGGAGACGCCCGGCCCGGCGGGCCGACTCGTCCAGCGCCCCCAGGCACGCCTGCCAGGCCTCCTCGGTCCGGGGACCGCGCCAGCCATCCATCCGGGCCCGGGCCTCTTCCATGGCTCCCTCGAACGCCAGCAGGGCCTCCGCCAGCGGACCGGGCTGACCTCGGGGCGATGGCACCGCCCGCACCAGCGCCGCCTTCCCCCGCTCCACGGGCTCGAGCGCATGGTCGAAGCGTTGTGCCACCGGGTCGCTCCGCTTCTGACGCCGACCGATCACGCGGAGAGTGTATGGGAGGCGGCCGGACGGGGGCCCCCGCGATCGTGTAAGCCGGCCCCCGGGCGACCCTACAATGGCCGGATGCGGGCGCTGCTGATCGTCAACACGAACGCCGCCACCGTCACCCCCCTCAAGGTCTCGGTGATCGAGAGCGCGCTGGCGTCGGCATCGGAGAAGGTCGACCTGATGCTGACCAAGCGCCAGGGCCACGCCACCCACCTGGCCAAGGGCGCCGCGCACGAGGGCGTGGACCTGGTGGTGGTCCACGGAGGGGACGGCACCGTCAACGAGGTGGCCAACGGCCTGGCCGGGTCCGACGTGCCGCTGGGGATCATCCCCGGCGGCGGCACGAACGTGCTGGCCCGCTCCCTGGGCATCCCCCGAGACCCCATCGACGCGACCGCGCACCTGCTCTCCGGCCTGCGGAGCCCTCCCCGCAAGGTGCCGCTGGGACGTGCCGACGACCGGTACTTCGCGTTCACGTGCGGGATGGGGTTCGACGGCGCCATCGTCCGCGAGGTCGAACGGCGTCAGGGCCGCAAGCGAGCGGTGGGCCAGGGGTACTACGTGTGGTCCGGGCTGCGGCTGTTCTTCGGCGGCGTGGACCGCAGCGCGCCGCACCTGCGGGTCCGGTGGGGACCGGAGCTGGAGCACTCTCGTGAGGGCCTGTTCGTGGCCATCTCCCAGAAGACGTCGCCGTTCACCTACCTGGGCAACCGGCCGATGCGGATCTGCCCGGAAGCCCGGCTCGAGCTGGGCCTGGACCTGTTCGCCACCGACCGGTTCACCACCGGGCACGTGCTCCGCCTGGTGGAGCAGATGTTCGGCTCCGCCCGCCACACCCGGAGCCGCCACGTCCTGTACCTCCACGACCAGCCGAGCATCGAGATCTCGGCCGATCGGCCGCTTCCGGTGCAGATGGACGGGGAGTTCCTGGGCGACCGCGAGCGCATCCTGCTCGAGTCGGTCCCGGACGCGCTGACGCTGCCCTACTGAGCGGCCTCCCGGGGCCCGGCCACCCGGTCCCGCACCCGGGCGGCCAGCGCGGGAACGTTCGAGGCGACCGCATCCACCCGCCACCCGAACAGCGTCTCCAGGTCGGACTCCTCGTCCACGGTCCACGTCCCCACCCGCACACCCTCGGCCCGGGCCTGCTCCACGAACGCCTCCCCCGCGGCCAGCAGCGCCGGGGACTGGGGGAGCACGAAGTCGTGCCCGGCCTGGCGGGCGTAGACGAGGGCCGCGTGGGGGTCGATGGGGGCCATCGTCAGGAACCCCGTGGAGATGTCCGGGGCCACCTCCTTGGACCGCTCGATCGTGATCCAGTTGAACGAGGACACCAGCACCGGGCCACCGAAGCCGGAGGAACCGAGCACCTCCAGGGTGGCCTCGAGGACGGCCTCCCGCGGCGAGTCGTAGGCCGGCTCGCCGGGAAGGTTCTTGATCTCCAGGTCCGCGCCCACCCCGTCGTACCGGCCGATGGCGTCCAGGGACTCGGCCAGCGTGGGGATCTCCAGGCGGGGGCCGCGGCCCCCGGAGGCGTCGAGCCGCTTGACCTCGGCAACCGTGAGGGTGTGGACGAGCCCCTGGCCGTCGGTGGTGCCGCGCACGTCCGCGTCGTGGAGGACCACCGGCACCCCGTCGGCCGTGAGGCGAACGTCCAGCTCGACGGCATCGGCGCCTTCCCGGGCGGCGGCGTCGAACGCTGCCAGGGTGTTCTCCGGCTCCTCGGCCGAGGCCCCGCGGTGGGCCACGACCAAACAACCTCCGTGGAATTCGCTCCCAGCTATTGTCACCTGACGGCGGGCCTCACTATACTTGCGCCCTCGCGCCTCGGACAGGCGTCCAGAGATCCGGTCCTTTGTGAAGAGATTCACGAGGGTACGACCCCCGGCGAGAGGTGATCGGATGGAGTGGGTTCACCGAGCCAGGTGCAAGGACGAGGACCCGGAGCTCTTCTTCCCGATCGGGACCACAGGTCCCGCCGCCGCACAGATCGAGGCAGCGAAAGCGATCTGTAAGGAATGTCCCGTCCGCGTGGAGTGCCTCGAGTGGGCGCTGGCCACCGGGCAGGACGCGGGGGTGTGGGGCGGCATGTCCGAGGAGGATCGCCGCGCCCTCCGCAGGACCCGGCGCCGCGAGGCCGGCCGCGTGGCCGTGGTCGGCTAGGTGCCCCGCCTCGAGCTCGAGCCCTACCACGAACCGATCGGGCACTCCCCCGAGATCTACACGATCACCCGCCGGTGGGTGGTGGCGACCGTGGTGGTGGTGATCGTGCTCGCCGCAGGGCTGGCGCTGGTGCTTCGGCCCTTCTGACCGGTACCTGGACCCGCTAGGCGGACCCCAGCACCCCGACGGGCACCGTGACCCGAACCGTGGTCCCCCCCGTCCCCCCCAGCGACAGCTCGCCCCCCAGATCCGACTCCACCAGCGTGCGGACGATCTGAAGGCCCAGCCCCTCCTGGGCCGCTCCGAACCCCGGTGGCAGACCGCGCCCGTCATCGCGGACCTCGACCACCAGGCGCTCGTCCGCCCGACCGAGGATGACCCCGATGCTGCCCCCGCCCCCGTCGAACGCGTGCTCGACCGAGTTCTGGAGCAGCTCGGTGATCACCACCGCCAGGGGCGTGGCCACGTCGGCCACCACCGGGCCGCACGAGCCGCGGACCGACAGCTCCACCCCCGGCCCGGCCAGCCCCTCCCGGACCATCCCCACCAGCTCCTCGGCCACCTGATCGAAGTCCACGACGTCACCCCGCTCCAGCGACAGCGTCTCGTGGACCAGGGCGATGGCCTGGATCCTCCGCTCGCTCTCCTCGAGGGCGTGGCGGATGTCCGGCGTGTCCAACCGGCGGGCCTGGATCCGAAGCAGGCTGGCCACCGTCTGGAGGTTGTTCTTCACCCGATGGTGGATCTCGCGGATCGTGGCGTCCTTCAGCAGGAGCATGCGGTCCCGGCGGCGGAGCTCGGTGACGTCCCGGAGCAGCACCACGGCACCGGTCAACCGGCCGGCCACCACCAGGGGGATGGTCCGGCGCAGCACCACCGCGCCCTGGCGCTCGACCTCGCTCTCGGTGGGCCGGCGGACCACCATCGCGGTCAGCACCGGGTGGGCGTCGAGGTCGAGCTCGGCGAACGTCCGGTCCACCAGGTTCTCCATGACGCCCAGCCGGCGGTAGGCGGAGACCGCGTTGGGGCTGGCGAACTCGACCCGCCCGCCGGCGTCCAGCCGGAGCAGCCCGTCGCCGACCCGGGGCAGGCTCTCGGGGTCGGGCTCCTCGGCGCGGAAGGGGAACGTCCCTTCGGCGATCATCCGGGCCAGGTCGCCGGCGGTTCGCAGGTAGGTCAGCTCCAGGCGGCTGGGCGTTCGAGCGGTGGCCAGGTTGGCCTGCTGGCTGATGGCCGCCACCACTCGCTCTCCGGCCCGCACGGGGATCGCCTCGACCCGGATCGGGATCCCCTCGCGCCACACCGGGTCCCCCTCCCGGACGATCCGGCCCTCCTCGAGGGCCCGCCACGTGAAGTGGGCCTCGTCGCGCCCCATCACCCGGCCGACCTGGTCGTCCTGGTACACAGTCTGGGCCGTGTAGGGACGCATCTGGGCCACCACCACCAGGTCGCCGCCGGAGCGGACCCGGCACATCAGCAGCAGGTCGGAGAACGACAGGTCCGCCAGGAGCTGCCACTCGGCCACCAGCCGAGCCAGGTGGTCGGCCTCGGCCGGGCCCAGCCCGGTCCGTTCCGCCAGGAGGTCGGTGAGCGCCACGTTCGGATGGTAGCGCCGCCCGGGCGGCTCGGCTTGCGCCGGGTGGCCCCGGTCCTCTACAACTTCCCGGATATGCGGGGGCGCTCGTGACCGCGCTGGCTCAGGCCCTCCCCCGCCCGGAGCGGCGGGCGGGACGGCTGGCGTTCGACGCCGCGGTGGTGGTGTCGGGGAGCCTGCTGGTCGCGGGGCTGGCCCAGGTGGCCATCAGGCTTCCGTTCACCCCGGTCCCCATCACCGGGCAGACCCTCGGGGTCCTGCTGGTGGGGACGGCGTTCGGATGGGTGCGGGGCGGACTGGCGCTGGCCCTCTACCTCGCACAGATCGCCGCGGACCTGCCGTTCGCCGCCGAGGGCCAGGGGGGTCTGGAGACCCTGACCCTGGCCAAGGCCAGCGGCGGGTACCTGTGGGGGTTCCTGCTGGCCGGGGTCCTGATGGGGTGGCTGGCCAACAGGGGGTGGGATCGCCGGCTTCGTTCCTCGATCAGCGTGATGCTGCTGGGCAGCGTGGTGATCTACCTGGTGGGCATCCCCTGGCTGATGGCTTCGCTCGGCGTCCCCCTCCACTCCGCCTCGGCCTGCGACCTGTCCACGGGCGCGGGCTGCGACGCCCTGGAGCTCGGCCTGTACCCGTTCGTGATCGGGGACCTCCTCAAGCTGCTGCTGGCCGCCGGCCTGCTGCCCGCAGCGTGGCGCCTGATGCGGCCGGGCCGGGGTTGAGGGCCTGAGCTCGGCCATGGCCGGCAGCCGGGCGGCCGCGATGGCCGCCGACGGTCTCACCCTGGGCCGCGGCGTGCTGGCGCTGGTGATCGGCACGCTGGCGGCCCGGGGGCAGCCCGGCGGGGCGGCCGTGGCGCTCAGCGCGGCCTGGTTCTCCGACGCCCTCGACGGTCGGGTGGCTCGAGCTTCCGGCCGGAGGACACGCCTGGGTGAGTGGGACATGCCCGCGGACACCCTGGTGGGCGCGGCGCTCCTGGCGGGGCTGTGGGCGGAAGGAACCGTTCCGCCCTGGCTGGCGGGGGGCATCCTCCTGATCTTCGGCGGGGGATACGTGCTCCTGCGCCAGGCGGCGCTGGGCATGGTCGTGCAGGCCGTGGGCTACGGCGCGTTCCTGGGGCACCTGTGGTCGACGGGGCAGGGGATCCTGTGGGTGCCGGTGGTCGCGGCCCTCCTCATCGGAGCCCTGGACCGGCGGAAGCTGTTCCGCGTGCTGATCCCGGCGTTCCTCGGGGGCCTCGGGGATGCCCTGCGGCTGCGACGGGGCTCGCGGCTGGGTCCCCCCGCGGATCCTCGGTAGCCCGGCCGATCCCGGACCCGTACGCTCGATCCGACCGGGCCCTGACCTGCCTGGAACGGCCGGACGAGGATCGTGGCTGGTCAGGAACGGGTGGTGCCAGCCCGCGCGGGAGCACCACCCGCCCCAGGTCGTCTGCGGTCAGGGAGTGGTGGTGCCGTCCGGCGTGGGGATGTCCTCGGGGGTGCCGCCGCCGCCCCCGCCGGAGCCGGTGGTGGACCCGCCGCCACCGCCGCCGGAGCCGCCACCCGGACCGCCGGAGCCGCCGCCGCCGCCGGAGCCACCGCCGG
>JBOGVZ010000066.1:0-75450 GCA_050692985.1 Actinomycetota bacterium | reverse complement strand
CAGTGATCCTGCGCACGTAGGCTCCTCTCGACGCTTTGCGGCTGTTCGGGAGTGAGCCTACGTGCCTTCTTCATCTGTTCCTCGGAAGCTGGGTTCTCTCGGTGCTGCCTTCCAGCCGACGCTACCGCGTCCGGAGGTTCCGGTTCACATGCGATGCCTGACATGAGAGTATCGACAGATCCTCCAGGATGGGGAAAGGGTGAGATGAGGAAGATCCTGTGGGGCACCGCTGTGGCGGTCGCGGGGGCCTGGGTCCTTGCGTCGGCCGGGCCGGCGGCCGCCGCAACCTGCACCTTCAATCCGGACAACCAGCGGGTGCTGCTCTCGCTCGCCGCCGAGGCGTCCACGATCTCCGTCGGCGGCGGCGGTGAGATCCTGGTGGACGGCGTGCCCTGCGAGACGGCCACCACGGCGGAGACCGACCTGATCCGTGTCTTCGGGGTGGCCGGGAGCGATGAGCAGCTCACCGTCGATCTGTCCGGCGGACCGTTCGAGCCGGGACCCACCCCCGAGAGCGGCATCCCCGAGGTCGAGATCAGGGTCACGTTCGAGTCCGATCCGGGCGACCTGGTGGGTGTGCAGGGTGCCTCCAGCGGGGAGGTGATCGCGATCTTCCCCGGCGGGTTCGATCTCAACGACGACGGGGACCAGGACCTGACCACGACCGGGGTCCCGTCCTTCGTGGTCCACGGCGGCGGCGGTCCGGACCGTCTCTTGGTCGAGCGTGGGGTGGCGACCCCCAGCCTGGAGCTCCACGGCCAGGCGGGCAAGGACGTGGTCCGGGGCGGGGACGGGGACGACGTCCTGCTCGGGGGACCAGGGGACGACGAGGTGCGCGGGGGGCTGGGCGCCGACCTGCTCCTCGGGGGACCCGACGACGACGTGCTGTCCGGGGGGGGTGGCGAGGACGAGCTCAGGGGCGAGGAGGGAGACGACGTGCTCCGGGGCGGCCCCCGGGACGACCAGCTCTTCGGCGGCGAGGGACACGACGTGCTCGGCGGAGGTGGCGGCGACGACCAGCTCTTCGGTGGGCCGGACAACGACGTCCTGTCCGGGGAGGCCGGCGCCGACCTCATGGACGGCGGGGACGGCACCGATCGGGCCTCGTTCGTCGGCGCGCCCAAGCCCGTGAAGGCCGACCTGCGCGATGGGTCGGCTTCGGGCTGGGGCGGCGATTCCCTGGTGGCCGTGGAGAACGTGACCGGATCGGCCCACAACGATCGCCTCACCGGCGACGCCGGGCCCAACCGCCTGGCCGGCCTCGGCGGGGACGACGTCCTCATGGGACTGGGCGGTCCCGATCGCCTGCTGGGGGGAAAGGCCAAGGACTTCATCGTCCCCGGGCCCGGGAAGGACGTGGTCCGGGGCGGTCCTGGAGGGAACGACCTGGTCACGCTTCGCTCGGCCGACGGCCCGGTGAAGATCGACCTCTCCAAAGGCACCACCTCCGGCCAGGGCAAGGACGACCTTCGCGGGATCGAGCGAGCGGTCGGCTCCCACTTCGATGACGTGATCACCGGCTCGGCCGCGGCCAACACGCGGCTGGTGGGAGCCCGCGGGGACGACATCATCTACGGGCTGGGTGGAGACGACCGCCTCCGGGGGGGCCCGGGCAAGGACACGCTCCTGGGCGGCGCCGGAGACGACCACCTGGCCGGAGGGAGCGGCGCGGACGTGCTCAAGGGCCAGGGTGGGAACGACGACCTGATCGGGGGGCCCGGCATCGACACCTGCTTCCAGGGACCGGGCACCGGCGTGAAGGCATCCTGCGAGAAACCCTGAGCCGGGCCCTATCAGAGAGAAGAGCCCCCGCCCGGGGGGGCGAGGGCTCTCTCTGAGACCGCGAGGGCTACTTCTTGTCCTTGATGACCTCGCAGTTCTTGAACGTGTCCTTCCCGGGTCCGCCCTTGCAGACGTCGAAGCCGGGCCCCCCGTTGAGGGTGTCGTTGCCCCGGCCCCCCACCAGGAGGTCCTTGCCCGGACCGCCCTTGATGAGGTCGCCACCCCGGCTACCGAGCAGGGTGTCATTGCCCTTGTTGCCGGCAAGCTGGTCGTTGCCGTGGCCGGCGAAGATTGAGTCGTTCCCGCCCAGCCCGCACATGGTGTCGACCTGGAGGGTCCCCTTCATGTCATCGGGCCCGGGGGTGCCGATGAACAGGTTGCCCTTCGTCTGCAGACCGGGGCAGTCCGCGCCTGGAGGCGGAAGGGCACCGGTGGGCTCCCCCTTGACGCAGATCCCGAACAACGCTCCCCCGCTGGCGACGGGGCCCAGCTCCAGGGCGCCGGTGGCGATGTTGAACCGGTAGAAGTTGTTGGTGCCGAAGTCCCCCGACCAGAAGGACGTCCCGTTGGGGTCGAGATTCAGGGCGAACCAGTTGTCTTCGCCGGCGACGTCGTAGGTCTGGACGACGGTCCCGAACCCATCCAGCCGCTTGATCTCGACCCGGTCGGCCACCAGCAGGCCCCCGCTCCCGTCGCCCGGCGGGAGGAGACGGAGGGCGAACGCTTGGCCGGTCCCCGGGAGCGTGGCGAAGTCCGAGAGATCCGTGTCCGTGGCCACGTTGAAGCGACCGATGATCCGGCCCTCGGTGGCGTAGAACATCGTGGCCT
Organism: Actinomycetota bacterium; assembly: GCA_050692985.1. Taxonomy (GTDB): domain Bacteria; phylum Actinomycetota; class UBA4738; order UBA4738; family CALAEC01; genus JBOGVZ01. The sequence goes on along the minus strand of JBOGVZ010000066.1, from coordinate 72,840 downwards.
GGTCAGCGGAGAGGTCGATCCAGTCCGGTCCTCCGGTCCCGTCGGCCACGGTCACCGTGTCGGAGTCGACGAGGGTGTGCGCCGCGTCGTACTCGTCGATCTGCGGGTTGAAGGGCCCGCCGACGAAGAAGTGCCCGTTCGCGGCGAACACCACCGACTCCGGGGTGCCTCTCGGTGGGGTGATGGTGTCCACGATGGGGTGGGGTGAGGCGTTCTGGTAGACGGGCATCGTGCCCGCCGAGAAGCTGGTCGTGTACAGCTGGCTCAGGTCGGGGTTGAACGAGCACCCCGTGGTGAACCCCCCCTCCGAGCCGTCGCTGATCGTTTCCTTGAACGTCCCGTCGTTCGTGTACACGTTGTACGACCCATTGGCCACCCCCACGAACACGTCGCCGATGTTCCAGGTGGTGGACGCGCTGGCCGGCGGCACCGACAGGAGCACGGTGCTGACAGCGATGACCCAGAGCAGGCTCGCTCGTCGGGTCATGGAACCCCCTTCCCGTTCGGCGGGCCGCTGGGCACCTCGCTCCCCGAGCCCGCTGGTGCATACGGAAACCTAGTCTCTCGACGTGACCGGGTCAAACCCCCGCCGAGCAACCGGGGCCCGGATACCGTACGCTCCCGCGTGGCCGGCTCCCAGGAGTCACGCCGAGTCGATACGGGAGGGGCACATGGCTCCACGGGCTTCGGTGACCAGGGCACGGGAAGGCATCACGTTCACCCGTCCGGTGGCGTTCTGGTTCGGGATCGCCGCGGTGACCGTCGGCGTGGGCCTCCACCTGCCGATGTACCTGGGCGCCAGAGACATGGGCTACCGCCTCGCCGGCGTGCCGATGGACCGGCCGATGCTCGCCGGCATGGTCCTCATCCTGGCGGGATTGTCCGCCACGGCGTTCGGCCTGTTCCCCCGCCTGTCGGACATGAGCCGGGCTCACATCGCCAGGTTCCGGGTGAAGGCGCTGGACGACGCCCCCATCAGGTGGACCCACGTGGCTCTGCTGCTGGTGATGGCCGCCGCGGTGACGATCGACGTCATGAAACCCACGTCCCTGGCGTTCGTCGTCCCCGGGATGGCCGAGGAATACGGCCTGAAGTCCCCGAACAACCCCGGGGGGTCGATCCCCGTGGCCCTCCTCCCGCTGTCGGGCATCACCGGCACCGTGATCGGCTCGTTCCTGTGGGGGTTCCTGGGGGACCGGATCGGACGGCGCTCGTCGATCCTGCTGGCCGGGGTGATCTTCATCGCCACGGCCATCTGCGGGGCCATGCCCAGCTACATCTGGAACTTCGTGATGTGCTTCATCATGGGTCTTGGGGCCGGAGGGATGCTTCCCATCACCTTCACCCTGATGGCCGAGACGATCCCCGCCCGGCACCGCGGCTGGATCATGGTGCTGATCGGCGGGGACGTGGCGGGCGCCTACATCATCACCAGCTGGCTGGCGGCGGAGTTCGTCCCCACGTTCACGTGGCGGTTCCTGTGGCTGATCGGGTTCCCCACCGGGATCATCCTCATCGTGCTGAACCGATGGATCCCGGAGTCCCCCAGGTTCCTCCTGACCCGCGGGCGTGGGCAGGAGGCTCGGGCGGTGATGGAACGATACGGCGCCGCGGTGGAGGAGGTCGAGGAATCGGAGCTCGCCGTGGAGGACTCCGTCAGGAGCCGGTTCGGGCAGCTCCTGCGGCAGCCCTTCCTCGGTCCGACCGCGGTCGTCGTCCCCCTGGGCCTGGGCGTCGGTTTCGTGTCGCTCGGATTCCGGCGGTGGATCCCCTCGAACCTCCAGGCCATGGGGCTGTCCCAGGTCACCGCGGACCGCATCCTTCGCGACTCCGCGCTCATCGGCTTCCCCCTGGAACTTCGTGGTGGCTTGCGCCTACGAGTTCTGGAGCAGCAGGAAGACGATCATCGCCCTGGCCAGCCTGACCGCAGCGGCGATGTTCGGCTTCGCGGTCGCCGGTGACAACGTGGTGTCGAACCGCCCGCTGCTGCAGGTGCTCCTGATCGTCCCGATCTGGGGGATCAGCTCCGTCGTGGCCGTCCTCTCTTCGTACAGCTCAGAGATCTATCCGACCCGGATACGCTCACGCGGCGCCGGCCTGGCCGCGGGGGTCAGCAAGTTCGGCGGGGTCATCATCATCGCCCTGGTCGTGGCCGCGGTCGCTCCTCCGTCGATCTCCGTGACGGCGCTGCTCGGGGGCGTCCCCATGCTGTTGGCGGCGATGGCCCTCGTCCTGTGGGGACTGGAGACGCGCAAGCGTCGGCTCGAGGAGATCACCGCGGAAGAGCTGGGGGGCCCGGTCCCGGTGACGGACCTCCCGTCGGTATAGTCGGATCGTCGGCGAGAGTGGCGGAACGGCAGACGCGCCGGCCTTAGGAGCCGGTGCCCGAGAGGGCGTGGGGGTTCGAATCCCCCCTCTCGCACACGGATGAGCCCCCGCCGCGGCGGGGGCTCGGATTCCCTCCTTGGGTTCGGTCCCGTGAACAGCACGTACCCGCCGAGCCGGACGGCCGAACCTCAGGTGGTCTTGGCGATCAGCACGTTCCCGGGAGCGTGGTGGGAGACGTTGTTGGGGACGCTGCCCAGCAGGAACCGGCGGGTCCCGGTCATGCCCTTGTTGCCCACCACGATGAGGTCGCAGCTCTCCCGGACCGCCACGTCGATGATCCTGTCCGCCGGATCCCCCTCGGCGGTGTTCGAGCTCACCGGGACCCGGTCCCCGATGTCCGCGGCCGCCTGCTCGAGCACCTCCCCGCCCCGCGCCGCGTCACCCACGAACAGGAGGAGGACCTCGGCCCCCACCGCCCCGGCCAGCTCGGTACCCACCTCCACGGCGCCCCCGGCCGTCGGGGAGCCGTCGGTGCCGATCAGGATCCGCTCGTACCCGGGCACGCGGGCCAGCTCCTCGGCCCGGGCCCTCTCCGCCCAGGCGGTGTGCACGATCAACACGTGGCAGGGCGCGTGATGGGACACGTTGTTGGGGACGCTCCCGATGAGGAACCGCTTGCCGCCGGTCATGCCCTTGTTGCCGACGATGATCAGATCCACGCCCTCCTCCTCCGCCACGTCGAGGATGGCGTCGGCCGGGTTCCCCTCCTGGAGGATGGTGCGAACCGCGACCCGGTCGCCGTGCCGCTTCTGCTCGTGTTCCAGGATCGCCCGAGCCCGGTCGTCCTCGGTGTGGTCGCTCGTCCGGCCCAGGGGCGTGTCCACGTCCCCGCCGACGGGGCGATAGGCGCTGACGATGAGGAGCTCGGCGCCGACGCGCTCGGCCAGCCACGCTGCGTGATCCACGGCCACCGACGCAGTGTCGGAGCCGTCGGTGCCGACCAGGATCTTGGAGAACATCGGTCCCTCCCACGGGCGACGGGCACCCGGAGTATGCGACGAGGCCGTCCGGCGCCGCCAGTCGATCAGGAGGCGGCCAGGCCCTCTCGCAGCGGCGTCAGGGTCAGGCCGAACTCTGCCGCGGCATCCGGGGCGTCGGCCAGGCTGTCGGCCGCCAGCACCTCCAGCAGCGTGGCGCTCATCGGCCCGACCGTGAGGCGCGCGGCGGCGCGGGCCACCGCCGGGGAGAGGTGGACCTTTCGCCGGCGCCTCCCGGCCAGGAGGTCGGTCAGCTCGTCCGCGGTGACCACGTCGGGCCCCTGGAGGGCGAAGGTGCCGGCCACCTCGGTGGCCCGGTCGTCCGCGGCCGCCAGGGCGCGGGCCACGTCCCGGACGAACACGGGGGACAGCCGCTGGGTCCCGGGCCCCACCACGGTGGCGGCCACCGGACGGCGCGCCGCCTCCATCAGGCCCGACAGCCACCGGCTCCCCGGCCCGTAGACGTGTGTGCTCCGAAGGATCACATGCTGGAGCGCCGAGCGGCGAACGGCTTCCTCGGCCTCACCCTTGGCCCGGAGGTAGGCGTTCGACGCGCCGGGAGAGGCACCGGGGTAGGAGAGGAGCAGGAACCTGGTGACGCCCGCCTCCGCAGCCGCTTCCAGCGCCGAAGCGGTGGTGGCGAGGTTCGATTCCATGTACGTGCCCTCGTCCGGCAGGTCCAGGCCGCCGGCCAGATGGCACACCGTGTGGGCCCCGGCCATGGCCGTGCCCAGCGTCTCCGTGTCGGACAGGCGGCACACGGCCACCTTGGCCCCGGCCAGGCGGAGGGGCTCGGCGGCGGCGCGGTCTCGGATCACCGCTCGGACCTCCCCACCGGCCCGTGCCAGGAGGGGGATCAGGGTCCGGCCGACCAGGCCGTTCGCGCCGGTGACCACGACCGGCACCCGGTCAGGGGGGGTCCGAGGGCCTCACCACACCTCCTCGAGCAGCTCCGACTCGCGGAGCTTGCCCAGGGCGGTGCGCTCCACCTTCCGAACCGTCTCGGCGGAGACGCCGACGTGCTCGGCGACCTCACGGAGGCTCAGCGGCCGGCCGTTGCCCAGGCCGTACCGGAGCGCCACGACCTCGCGCTCGAGCGGATCCAGGGTGGTCTCCACGGCCGCCCCGATCTCCTCGCGGAGGAGGCTCTCCTCCACGGCGTCGATCGGGCTCTCCTCCTCGACCTCGGCGATCAGGTCCCCGAGCTCGGTCTCCTCCCCCACCGGCTCCTGGAGGGACCGGGGCTCCTGCCGGGCCGCGGCGTCCAGCTGGTCCAGGGCCTCCACCGGGAGGCCGGCCGCCTCGGCCACCTCCTCGGGTGTGGGCTCCCGCCCAGTGCGCTGGGCCAGCCGCTCCCGCGTCTGGCGCACCTTGCGGATGCGCTCGTGGACGTGGACGGGGATCCGGATCTGGCGACCCCGGTCCGCGATGGCCCTGGTGATGGCCTGGCGGATCCACCACGTGGCGTAGGTGGAGAACTTGAAGCCCCGGCGCCAGTCGAACAGCTCGACCCCCCGCATCAGGCCGATGTTGCCCTCCTGGATCAGGTCCAGCAGCGGCAGGCCCTGCCCCTGGTACTTCTTGGCGATCGAGACCACCAGCCGCAGGTTGGCCAGGATGAACCGCCGGCGGGCCCGGTTGGCCCGGCGGATCTCCTCCTGGAGGCGCCTCTTGGTGGCCTCGGAGCGGATCCGGCCGGAGGCCAGCTTCTGCTCGGCCTCCTTCCCCCGCTCGATGGCCATCGCCAGATCGACCTCCTCCTCCTTGGTGAGGAGGGGCTCGGCCCCCGCCGCCTCCAGGTACAGGCGGAGGTCATCGACGTCGGTCGGATGGAACGCTTGGGCTATCTGTCGCATCTCTCCTCGTACCTACCCCTTCCGGGTTCTATCATGGCCGCGTGATCCAGGTTCGCCGAGACCAGGACATCTACCGAGCCGAGGGCGGCTGGTTCACGGCCCGGTGGCATTTCTCCTTCGACAGGTACCGGGACCCGGAGAACGACGGATGGGGGCCCCTGCGCGTCTTCAACGACGACCGGCTGGTCCCGGGGGCCGTGTGGCCGATGCACCCCCACCGGGACATCGAGGGGATCACCTACGTCGTCGAAGGGACCTTCCGCCATGAGGACAACCTCGGGACGGGCGGGATCCTTCCCGCCGGCTCGGTCCAGCGCATGACGCTCGGCAGCGGGGCCTGGCACTCCGAGCAGAACGCCTCGGAGGAGGAGCCGATGCGGTTCATCCAGATGTGGATCCTCCCCGACCGGGAGGGGCTGGAGCCGTCGGTGGAGCAGCGCGTGTACTCCACCGAGGAGCGCACCGACCGGCTCCTGGAGGTGGTGTCCCCACCGGGCGGGCCGGGCGTCCTGGTCCGCCGGGACACGTCGGTCCACGTGGCCCGCCTCACCGGGGGCGCCTCCGTGTCGCATGCCTTCGGGCCGGGCCGTGGCGGTTACCTCTACGTGATCGAGGGCTCGGTGGAGGTTCCCGGGGACAAGCTGGCCACCGGCGACGCCGCCAAGATCGCCGACGAGGCGGGCCTGGATCTCGGTGCGGTCGAGATCACCGAGCTGATCCTGGTCGACGTGCCCCTCACCCCGTAGGACCCGCCGGCTGCTTGAGGTCCTCCAGCTTCCCCCCGGTGCTGACCCGCATGGCCTTCTCGTAGACCAGCATGCCGCCCAGGTACTGGCCCACCATCAGGATCGCGTAGCCGATGGCCTCCAGGACGATCCACAGGACCTCCGCCTGGGGCTGGGTCCGGTTCGGCCAGCGCAGGAAGAACGTGACCACGAAGAACACCGCGGCGGTCAGCTGGAACAGCATGTGGTTCGTGGCCAGGCGCCTCTTGCTCGATCCACGGACCATGGTGGTCCAGTCGGTCAGCCCCGTGAGGACCAGCGCCAGCGTGCCGGCGAACGCCCCCAGGTAGAGGTACGAGCCCGCCAGCACCAGACCCTGGTTCGCGCCCTCTGGCCGGCCGATCCTGCTCATGATGTCGAACGCCAGGATCGCCGAGTAGAACGCGATGGGGAAGTGGACGAACAGGGGGTGGCTGGGATGGCCCAGCGGGTAGCCCTGGACGATCTCCTTCAGGGTCCACCGCCGTGTCTCGCCGGTGGGAGAACGGTACTTGAGGCGGATCGCCATGCCCCCTCCTCAGTCGAGGAGGCCCCAGCGCCGCCGGGGCCTCCGATCGGTCCTCATGGGGGGAGGTTAGACCTTCTTGAGGGTCTCCTGAAAGTTGTTCGCGGCCTCGTCCACGGAGATCTCCGCGGCCTCGGCGGCCTCCTTCAGCTGGTCGTAGGTGATGTGCCGGCTGTCACCGTGGTCCGCGTTGAGCTCGCCGCACCCGCAGGTCAGACACATGGCCGTCCTCCTTTCGCTCGAGCTTCCTTCCCGCCCCCGGGGGGGCCGAAACCATCACTATCGATAATGACGGCTCTCTTTAGAACGCGCAACTCAGTCCCCCGCCAGGCGGGCCCGGAGGGCCCTCAGGGCCCCGCCCCGGTGGCTGAGGGCATCCTTCTCCTCGGGGTCAAGCTGGGCCATGGTCCGCTCGTGGCCCGCCGGCTGGAAGATGGGGTCGTACCCGAAGCCTCCGGTCCCGGCCGGCTCGGTGCGCAGGCGCCCCTCGCAGGTGCCCTCGGCCATCACCTCGCGGCCGTCCGGCCAGGCCACCACGGCCACCGCCCGGTACCGGGCGGTGCGCCGCTCGGGGGGCACGCCCTCCAGCGCCCGCAGGAGCGCCTCGAGGTTCTCCCGGTCGGAGGCCCCTTCCCCGGCGAACCGGGCCGATCGGGGCCCCGGCCGTCCTCCCAGGGCATCCACCTCGATCCCGGAGTCCTCGGCCAGGGCGGCCTCGCCGGCGGCCCCGGCCACCGCCAAGGCCTTCAGCAGGGCGTTGTCGACGTAGGTGGCACCCGTCTCCGGGACGTCGGGCCAGGTCGCATCCTCGTGGGTGAGCCAGCCCACCGGCCAGTCGCGGCAGATCGCCAGGATCTCCCGCACCTTGCCCGGGTTCCGCGTGGCCACCACCAGCCGCTCGGGGAAGCTCACGAGCCCGGCGGCCTCATGTCCCGGCGGCCTCCCGCTGGACCTGGGTGAGCCGCTCGATGCCCCGGGCGGCCAGCGACACCATCGAGTCGAGGTCCTCGCGGGAGAAGGGCTCCCCCTCCGCGGTGCCCTGGACCTCCACCAGGCTGCCCGAGCCCGTCATCACCACGTTGAAGTCCACGTCGGCCCGGACGTCCTCCTCGTAGGACAGGTCCAGGACCCGGTCCCCCTCGACCATCCCCGCGCTCACCGCCGCCACCGAGTCCGCCAGCACATCCCCGTCCACCACACCCCGCTCCTTGAGCGTCCGCACCGCCAGGGCCAGGGCGATGTACCCGCCGGTGATGGCCGCGGTCCGGGTGCCGCCGTCGGCCTGGAGGACGTCGCAATCGATCCACAGCGTGCTGTCCTTGAGCGCCTCCATGCGGGTCACCGCACGGAGGGACCTGCCGATCAGGCGCTGGATCTCCTGGGTTCGCCCCGACGGCCTGCCGCGAACAGACTCCCGGGGAGTGCGGACCTCCGTGGAGCGGGGCAGCATCGAGTACTCCGCCGTCACCCAGCCCTTGCCGGAGCCCTGGAGGAACGGCGGCACCCTGGCCTCGTAGGACGCCGCGCACAGGATCCGGGTACGGCCCATCTCGAACAGCACCGAGCCCTCGGCCCAGTCGAGGTACCCGATCTCGTAGCGGATCGGTCGCAGCTCCGCCGGGTCCCGCCCGTCCGGCCTCACCGTCCGCCGACCTCGAGCCGCAGCCCTTCCTCGGCCAGGAGGATCTCGCCGTCGAAGGCTCCGGCGGCCTCCTCCCTGGTGAGGTCCCGGTCCAGGTAGGGACGGATGTGGGTCAGGACCAGGCGGCCCGCCCCCGCGTCGCGGGCCAGCTCGCCGGCCTCCTTGCCCGTGAGATGGATCGGGGGCCGATCGTCGTCCCCGTCCTCCTGCCAGGTGGCCTCGGCCACCAGCAGGTCCACGTCCCGGGCCATCCGGGTCGCCGCCCCCGTCGGGCCGGTATCCGCCGTGTAGGCCAGGGCGGCGCCACCCGCCTCCACGCGGACGCCGATCGTCGGCACGCTGTGGGCCATCTCCTCGGTTCGGATCGAGAGCGGCCCCACCTCCACGCCGGCGCCCGGGTCCAGCACGTGGATGTCGAAGGCATGGGCCAGCTTCATGTCCCCGCTGTCGTCGGAGAGGAGCGGCTCCACGCGGTCGAGCACCTTGGGCGCCAGGTACAGGGGGATGGGCGGGGGGCACTGCGGCGAGAAGCGACGGGCCATGTAGTAGGTGTACAGGTCGGTCACGTGGTCCGGGTGCGAGTGGGAGATGACCACCGCGTCCACGTCGAACAGCCCGCCGTGCCGCTGGAGGTTGGCCACGGTCCCGCTGCCCAGGTCGAGGAGGACGCCGTGGCCGTCGTGGCGGACCAGGTGGCCGCTGGTGGCCCCGCCCGCGGCGGGCCAGGTGCCGTGGGCGCCCAGGACGATCAGCTCCACGGGGCGCCTCCGGGGAGCGGCGCCGGCTGCACGCTGGTGGCCCTGACCTCCCCGACCTCGGGGCCCAGGAAGCGGGCGCCCAGCTCCCGGAACGACCCCGGATCGCCGGAGCACAGGAACTCGTGGACCGGTGCGGCATCCCCGGGCGCGAGCAGCCCGTGCCGCCGGAGCGTCCCGTACACGTCCTTGGCCGTCTCCTCAGCCGAGGAGATCAGCACGACCTCGGGGCCCATGATCTCCCGCAGCAGGCCCGACAGGAGGGGGTAGTGGGTGCAGCCCAGGATCAGGGTGTCCACCCCGACCCGCCGGAGGGGTTCCAGGTACCCCTCGGCGATCCCCACCAGCTCGTCGCTCGTGGTGTCCCCGCGCTCGACGAACGGCACGAAGGCCGGGCACGCCTGGGAGAGCAGCCGCACCGCCGACCCGGACACGGCTCGGTCGTAGGCTCCGCTGCGCACCGTGGCCTCCGTCCCGATGACCCCCACCCGGCCGGTGCGGGTGGCCCGCAGGGCCGCCCGGACCCCGGGGTCGATGACCCCCACCACGGGGACCCCGGCCCGGGCCGTGAGGTCCTCGATGGCCGCCACCTCCACGGAGTTGCACGCCACCACCAGCATCTTCACGTCGCGGTCCAGGAGGTAGGCGGCGATCTCCCGAGCGAACCCCCGGATCTCGTCCAGGGCCCTGGGCCCGTACGGGGAACGGGCGGTGTCGCCGAAGTACACGACGGCCTCCCTGGGCAGCAGGTCGAGGACCTGTCGCACCACGGTCAGCCCGCCCACGCCGGAGTCGAACACCCCGACCGCCCGGGGGTCCCCACTCACCACCACAAGGTCTCCTCCACGATCTTGGCCGCCCGGTCCGGGTCGGCCGTCCACGCCTCGGTGGACAGGTACTTCCATCCCCCGTCGGCCAGGAGGCACACGATATCCCCTTCGGAGACCTCATCGGCGATCCTGCGGGCCACGTGGAGCACGGCCCCCGAGGAGATCCCCGCGAAGATCCCCTCCCGCTCCGCCAGCTCCCGGGTGGCCCGCAGCGCGTCCACCGAGGACACCAGGAACTTCCGGTCCAGGACCCGCTCGTCGAAGATCGGGGGCACGAAGCCCTCGTCGAGCGAGCGGAGCCCGTACACCATCTCCCCCAGCTCCGGCTCGGCGGCGATGATCTTCGCCTCGGGCCGGTGCTCCCGCAGGCGCTGCCCCACACCCATCAGCGTGCCGCCGGTGCCCAGGCCGGCCACGAAGTGGGTGACCTCGGGCAGGTCGCGGACGATCTCCTCCCCGGTCCCCTCGTAGTGGGCCCGGGGGTTGGCGGGATTCCCGTACTGGAACGGCATGAAGTAGCGCGGGTCCCGCGCCATCCGCCGGGCCACCTCGATCGAGCCGTTGGTCCCCCCGTCCGCGGGACTGAACACGATCTCCGCGCCGTAGAGCTCCAGCAGCCGCACCCGCTCCTCCCCGGCGTTCTCGGGCATGACCACCATGAGGCGGTAGCCCTTTCGGCGGGCCACGAGGGCCAGGGCGATGCCGGTGTTCCCCGAGGTCGGCTCGAGGATCACCTTCTCCGGGGTCAGCACCCCGGTGGCCTCGGCGTCCTCGATCATGGCCTTGGCGATGCGGTCCTTCAGCGAGCCGGTCGGGTTCTGGCCCTCGAGCTTGGCCCACAGCCGCACGGACGGGGTGGGCGACAGCCGCTGGATCCCCACCAGGGGGGTGTTCCCGATCGCATCGAGGATGTGGCCCGCTCGCATGTCCGTCGGATTATCCCAGCCGGAGACGACGCCGTCCGGCCGCTCGGTCTGCTTCAGCCGCCGGCCACCGCGGGGAGGATCGACACCACGTCCTCCTCCGAGAGGCCGGTCTCCAGGGCCCCCAGGTACCGGACGTCCTCGTCGTTCACGTACACGTTGACGAACCGGTGCAGGTCGCCTTCCTCCGTGACCAGGCCGCGGGCCAGGCCCGGGTACCGGGACGCCAGGTCGTCGATCACGTCGCGAAGGGTCGAGCCCCGGCCCTCCACGACCGCCTGGCCACCGGTGTGCTGGCGGAAGATCGTGGGGATCTTGACCCGCACCGCCACCGTTCAGCCCTCCCTGGAGGCGGGGGTGCGCTCCGCCTCCGGGGGTGCCTGTCCCGGGCTCAGCCCGCAGAAGGCCTCGTAGTCGATGAGCTCGGTGATGGTGGGGTGCTTGCCGCACACCGGGCAGTCGGGGTCCCACCGGAGCTTCACGGTGGTGAACTCCATGCCCAGGGCGTCGAACAGCAGGAGGCGGCCCACCAGCGGCTCACCGTTGCCCAGGACCAGCTTGATGGCTTCCACGGCCTGGATCGAGCCGATGATGCCGGGCAGCACCCCGAACACCCCTCCTTCCGCGCAGGACGGCACGGTCCCCGGGGGCGGGGGCTCGGGGAACAGGCACCGGTAGCACGGCGAGTCCCGGCCGGGCAGGAACACCGTGGCCTGTCCCTCCCACTGGTAGATCGAGCCGTACACGAGCGGCTTGCCCAGCATCTGGGCGGCGTCGTTGACCAGGTAGCGGACCGGGAAGTTGTCGGTGCCGTCCACGACCACGTCGTAGCCGCCCAGGACGTCGAAGGCGTTCTCGGACGAGAGCAGGGTCTCGTGCACGACCACATCCACGTTGGGGTTGAGGTCACGGATCCGGTCCCGGCCCGACTGCACCTTGGGCCGGCCGACGTCGCCCGTATCGTGGAGGAGCTGGCGCTGGAGGTTCGACAGCTCGACCTTGTCGAAGTCCACCAGGCCGATCGTTCCCACCCCGGCCGCGGCCAGGTACATGGCCGCCGGCGACCCCAGGCCTCCGGCCCCGATCACCAGCATCCGAGCGTCCATGAGCCGCCGCTGGCCGTCCCCGCCGATGCCGGGAAGGATGATGTGGCGGGCGTACCGGAGGACCTGCTCCTCGGTGAAGGTCACGTGATCCGAACCTCCTGCTCCACCGGCTCCCCGTCCTCGAACCGGAACGCCCGGATCACCGGCTGCTCCCGGTCCTGGAGGGAGAGGATCAGGTAGCCCGTGTCGGGGTACATGGGGGTCTCCCTCCCCGTGGTGGGGTCCCGCCAGTGCGCCCGGTCCCGGTCCGTCTGAGAGGGGTACGCCTGGGTATGGGTGTGGGAGTGGAAGAAGCCGAGCAGCTCCCAGCCCCTGGCCTCGACCTTCGTGAACACCTCGAGCTGCTCTCGCTCGTCGAACCGGTACACGACCGGGCTGGCCTCGGCGTTTCGCATGGGGTACACGCGGGCGGCCCGGCCGTCGGCCCCCGCCACCACGCCGCAGGCCTCGTTCGGCAGCTCGGCCACGGCGAGGGCCACGATCTCTTCGAACAACGGCATGGGCAGCTCGATCATCTCCCCGCTGAAATCCTACCAGCGGGATGCGGTTACCCGTCCCGAACCCGGCCTCGCACGAGGATGCGGCCCGGCGGGCCCGGGACGGTGAGGCCGATCTCGGCCGCGCCCACCCCCCGGCCCCGGAAGGCCTCGGCCAGCCGGTCCCCCCGATCGGAGGAGGCGGCCACCATCAGGCCTCCCGAGGTCTGCGCGTCCGCCAGGACCAGCCGCTCGGGCCCGGAGAGATCGCCCCACTCCACGTGGGGATCGACGAACGTCAGGTTCGAGCGCGTCCCCCCGGGGATCACATCGTCCTCGGCCAGGTCCAGCGTGCCCGGGAGCACCGGCACGACGCCGGCGTCGACCTCCGCCGAGACGCCGGAGGCCTCCAGCATGGCGTGCAGGTGGCCGAGCAGGCCGAAGCCGGTGACGTCGGTGGCCCCCTCGGCTCCGGCCTCCACCGCGGCCTCGGCCGCCGGGGCGTTGAGCGCGGTCATCACCTCGACCGCCCGGGCGGCCTGTTCCGGCGACGCGCTCCCCCGCTTGATCCCCGTGGTGATGATGCCCAGCCCCAGCGGCTTGGTCAGGAACAGCCGGGCCCCCGCCGGGGCCGTGGAGTTGCGCAGCAGGTGATCCTCCTGGGCGAAGCCGGTCACGGCCATGCCGTACTTGGGCTCGGGGTCGTGGATGCTGTGCCCGCCCACGATGGCCGCCCCGGCCTCGGACGCCACCTTGGCGCCCCCCTCGAGGACCCGGGCCAGCAGCTCGGCCGGGAGCTCCTGGATCGGCCAGGCCACCAGGTTCAGGGCCAGGGCCGGACGGGCCCCCATCGCGTACACGTCGCTGAAGGCGTTGGCCGCGGCGATCCGGCCCCAGTCGTAGGGGTCGTCCACGATCGGCGTGAAGAAGTCCACCGTCTGAACGAGCACGCCGCCGCCCGGCAGCCGGTACACGGCCGCGTCGTCCCGGGTCTCCTGGGAGACCAGGACCTCCGGCGGATATTCGGTGGAGCCCAGCTGGCCCAGCACCTGGGCCAGGTCCTGCGGACTGAGCTTGCAGGCTCAGCCGGCCCCGTGGCTGTACCTCGTGAGCCGAACCTCATCGCGCATGGACCGAGCATAGCGCCCACCCCCGGAGGGGTGACGGGGCAACCCCGGAGCCCTATAGTGACCGTCAAGCGACCGTACGGAGGTGAGGCAGATGGCAGAGGGGCTGGTCGACAAGGCGAAGAACGCCGTGGTCGGCGTGGTCCGGGGAGCCGGGGACATCGTTGACAGCGTCCGGGCGACGGCCACGGACCTGGTCACCGGGGCCCTGCGGAGCACCGGCGAGATAGCGGGGGCAGCCGTCGGCGTGGTCACCGACACGGTCCGCGGTGCGGTCCGGGGAACGCAGGAGGCCGGGGTCGAGCTGGCCCAGGGAGCCAAGGGCGTGGTCTCCGGCGCCGTGCAGGCCGTGGCCGAGGTGGGGGGCGACGTCCTCGAGGGGACACGGCACGCCGTGCGGACGGCCATCCAAACGGCGGCAGAGGTGGGCGGTGACATCACAGGGACGGCCGTTGGCGCGGTCGAGGGGGCCATCGAGGCCGCCGGCCGTGTCGGCAAGGACGTGGGCGAGGTGGCCCGCAGCGCCGCGGAGCAGGCCCTCACCTCCGCGGGAGAGATCTCCAAGGACGCCGCGGAGGCGGTGAAGCGGGGCCTTTCCTCGGCCGCCCAGATCCCTCGCGACGTCATCGAGTCGGTCGTCAAGGGCGGTGACGAGGGGTCCTCCTCCTGAGGGCCATGTCCGAGGAGCACAACCTCGTTCACATCCTGGCCCGGGGCCTGGCCTCCTCGGTGGCCACCCCGATGTTCCTGGTGGACCCGGGCGGGACGCTGGTGTACTACAACGAGCCGGCCGAGGAGATCCTGGGGCAGACGTACGCGGAGGCCGGGGAGCTGAGCGCCGAGGAGTGGAGCGGGGCCATGTTCTCGCCCGAGGACCCCGACACCGGAGAGCCCTTCGCCTCGGAGGACATGCCGCTGTCCGTGGCGTTGGCCGAGCGCAAGCCGGCGCACCGCTTCATGCGGATCGTGGGGCTCGACGGCGTGAAGCGCCGCATCGGGGTCACGGCCTTCCCGCTGTTCGCCCGGTCGGACGAGTTCGTCGGAGCGGTGGCCATCTTCTGGGAAGAGAAGGAGTAGCCCCGTGCTGGCCCGGGTGTGGGGGTGCCGGGGGTCGCTCGCATCCCCGGGCCCCGAGACCGTCCGCTACGGCGGCAACACCTCCTGCGTCGAGCTCCGCATGGACGACGGCAGCCTCATCATCCTCGACGCCGGGACCGGCATCCGGCCGCTGGGCAACACCCTCATGGGGGAGCTGCCCCGGACCATCCACGTGTTCCTGACCCACCTGCACCTCGACCACCTGGAAGGCCTGGGGTTCTTCGGCCCGCTGTGGAGCCCGGACGTGGACCTCCACATCTGGGGGCCGCCGTCCCCGCTGCGGAGCCTGGAGCGGAGGATCGCCCAGTACCTCTCGCCACCGCTGTTCCCCGTGCACCTCTCGGACATCCCCTCGCACCCGGAGTTCCACGACGTCCCCGACGACGACTGGAAGGTCGGCACGGCCCGGGTCAGCGCCGATCCCGTCTCTCACCGGGGCCCCACGGTGGGCTACCGGATCGAGGAGGACGGCCACGTGCTGTCGTTCGTCCCCGACCACGAGCCGGCCCTGGGCGTGGACCTGCGGGGCGTGGAGCCCGAGTGGATCTCCGGCCACGCGGTGGCCCAGGGGGCCGACGTCCTCCTCCACGACGCCCAGTACACGGAGGAGGAGTACCGGCAGCGGATCGGGTGGGGCCACTCCAGCACCGTCCATGTGGTGACGTTCGCCGAGATCTCCGAGGTCCGGCAGCTGGTGATGTTCCACCACGACCCCACGCACTCCGACGACCAGCTCGAGGAGATCCTGAGGCATGCCCGATCGCTGTGGAAGGGCTCCGGGGCCGAGCCGATCCTGGCCTACGAGGGCATGGAGCTGAACCTGGCGTAGGCCGCCGGGCGGTTTGAGCCTGGTTCGGCTGGGTACCTCTCATCCGCTTGGTCCGGTCTTCGGCCGTTCGAGGTTGCCCGCGGCCGGGAAGGGAGAGCCCGATGCGCACGATCCCTCGACTCCTCGTGGTCCTGTCCCTGTCCGTTCCCCTGGTGGCCACCGCCGCGCCGGCGGGGAGCGCCGGGTCTCCCTGGAGCTTCCGCGAGTTCACCGTCTCCGAGGACGCCCTGTGCGAGGTGACGGAGCAGTGGCGCGCGGAGGTCCTGGCCAGCCACCCGAAGGGGACGTGGGCCCCGATCCGCTTCCAGCCCACGGACGCCCAGCTGGCGCGGATGGGGCTGCCGTCCACGGAGGTCCTCCTGTCACGCCGGTACCCGCGTCCCACGCTGGTGACCGAGGATGGCCGCTTCTTCGACGTGCCGCTGCCGGCCCTCCGGGCCGCCATGGACCACCGGCCGGGCCACGGCGGTGGCGGCGGTGGCGGTGGCGGTGGCGGCTCGCAGGGAGGGCCCACCGGGCCACGTATGCCGGAACCGGCTGCCTGGGGATCCGGCCGGGCGCGTGGCTGCTGCTGCTGTCGGGTGGGGGCATCGGGTGGTGCTCGATGGCCCACGTGTACGGGGCGCCCGGGAACTACGACATCAGCACGGCGGGCCACTGCGGCAAGACCGGCCAGACCGCCACGGTGATCGCCGCGCTGGGCAACCGGGGTGGCGTGGCGGGGGCCGTCCTGCTCGACTTCGGGACGTTCGCCAAGTCACAGAGCGGGGGCCTGGGGAAGGACTGGGCCCTGATCGACATCAAGTCCGAGTACCAGGGGCTGGTGAGCCCCACGATGTGCTTCTGGGGCGGGCCTCGAGGCATGTACACGAAGACGGGCGACCTGGCGGCGGTGAGCTTCCAGGGCAACAGCCTGATCCCGCAGGTGTTGGTGACCCCCGATCCCCTCCTGGCCCAGGCCATCGTGCACTACGGGCACGGGGCCGGGGTGGGAGCCGGGGGGACCCCTCGGGCCGGGACGGCCATCGCCTGGCGATCCTCGTGGTTCATGTTCGAGGGCGTCATCGCTCCCGGCGACTCGGGCTCCGGGGCGAACACGGTGCTTGGCGACACCGTGGGGGCCAACATGGAAGCGGCCGGGATCATCACCCACATCTGGATCGATCCCCTGATGCGCAGCGGCATCGGGATCATGGGCGGGACCCGGGCCACCCAGGTCTCCGCGAATCTGGCCAACGGCCAGGTCGTCCCCTACCCGGCCCCGGCCCCCGGGCTGCCCTAGAGATCCGCGGTCAGGTGCGCAGGTACGAGGCGCCGTTGAGGTCGAGGATGGCCCCGGTGGCGAACTCGGCCTCGGGCGAGACCAGGTAGAGGACCGCGGCGGCGACCTCGTCCGGCCGGGCCACCCGTCCCAGGGGGCTCTGGCCGCGGACGGCGTCGCCCTCGGCCCCCTCGAGAGAGGGGCCGGCCATGTCCGTCTCCACGAAGCCCGGCGCCACCGTGGCCACGGAGATGCCGCGGGGCCCCAGGGCCTGGGCCAGCGATTGCCCCAAGGCGTTCAGCCCGGCCTTGCTGGCCCCGTAGGCGGGATGGGTGGGCTCCCCCCGGAAGGCTCCGCGCGAGGAGACGTTGATGATCCGCCCGCCCGTTCGGCCGAGCATGTGCCGCACCGCGCAGTAGGTGACGTTGGCCGTGCCGATCAGGTTGACCTCGACCGTGCGGCGGAACGCCGCCTGCCACTCCTCGTACGAGGCCTCGGCGATGCGGTGCTCGAGGTAGACGGCGGCGTTGTTGACCAGGACGTCGATGACGCCCAGGTCGCCGGCAACCTCGTCCACCATGGCCCGCACCGCCTCCGGGTCCGCCAGGTCAGCGCGCACCAGGACGTGGCCCTCCCCGGCCAGGGACGCCAGCGCATCGAGACCGGCCTTCTCGTCGGAGACGTAGTGGACGGCCACCCGGTCGCCGTTCGCGGCGAACGCCTCGGCCACCGCGCGCCCGATCCCCCTCGACGCACCGGTGACCAGCACCGCTCTGGCGCTCAACCGGCGGGGCCGAACCACTCGTCGAGGCGCTCGGCCTCGTACCGGGCCTTGTCCTCGAGGTACCGGGGAGAGGCCTCCGTGAGCTCTACCTCCGGGGCCGGCTCGGCCAGGAAGCGGCCCCGGACCATCATGGCCTGGCCGCCACCGACCTCCAGGTAGCAGGCACCCTCGCCGCCCCACGTCCCCTCCGGCTCGATGCCGGCCAGCCGGGCCGCGATCCGCTCGGCCACCACCCGGCCCTCCCCCTCGGCCAGCACGCCGGCCTTGGGCATGGGCTGTCCGGTGGCCAGAGCGATCTGGGTGCAGTCCCCCACGGCGTGGACGCCCTCGGCGGCCGTCTCCACGGTTCGGGGGTCGACCTTCACCCATCCTCCGGGCTCGGCCAGCCCGGCCTCGACGAGCACGCCGGGGCAGCGGTGTGGGGGCACCGCCAGCAGCAGGTCGAACGGGATGTCCCCGTTGCCGGTGACCACGCGGCCGGGCTCCACCCGCTCGGCCTTCGTGTTCGCCAGGAACTTGATGTCTCGGACCCCCAGACGTGACTCGACCACCTCGCACCCGGCGGTGCCGAGGACCGGCAGGGACATGGGCTGGGGGGTGAACACGGTGAAGTCCACCCGGGCCCCGCGGGCCTCCGCGGCCTCCGAGGCCAGCAGGGCCAGCTCGTACGGGGCCGGCGGGCACGTGTACGGGGCCCCGAAGATGCCGATGACCACCCGACCCTCCTCCAGGGCGGCCAGGTCTCCGGCCGAGGCCGGGACCTCGGCGGGGTCGTAGGCGTTGCGCCCGTGCTCGGCGAGGCCCGGGACGGCGTCCGGAACGACCTCCGCGCCTAGGGCCACCACCAGGGCGTCGCCCTCCACCGTGCGGCCGTCCACGTGGGCGGCATGCGCTTCGGCGTCCACCTGAGTGACGGTCCCCTGGACGACCCGCACGCCCCGGTCCTCGAGGGCGGACAGGGGACGCCGGCCTCCCTCCATGGGCTCGCCCCCGACCAGCTCGGCGTTCTTGCGGAACCCCATCATGAAGGTGGGGTCCCGGGCGGCCAGCACCACCTCGTGCTCCGGGGCGAACAGGCGCAGGTGGTGAGCGGCGGAGACGCCGCCGAAGCCTCCGCCAAGGATGACGATCCGGGCCACGTGCGTACGGTAGCCCAAGCGTCTGGGCGGCGTGCCCGATCTTCGCTACCGCAGTAGCCTGGCTCTGACCGGCCGGGGAGCGGCGTGCGGCATCCAGCGGGTCGGCACGGCCCTCCCGCCGGGATCGTGGAACCGCAGGTTCCTGGCCGGATGGCCGCTGATCCTCCACCCTCCCTCGTGGATCAGGCGGTGGTGGGCCCCACACAGCAGCACCAGGTTGTCGAGGCTCGTGGGGGCCCCGTCGGCCCAGTGGACCAGGTGGTGGGCGTTGAGCCACCGCTTGCGCTCGCACCCGGGGAACCGGCAGGCGGCCCCGTCGCGGTGCCGCAGCACCCGCAGCAGCGCCCCGGGCACGGCCCGGCCCCGCCGCCCCATCCCCACCGGGCGGCCGCCGTCTTCCAGCACCCACTCGATGCGGCCGTCGCAGGCCAGCCGGCGGATGGCCTCGGGGGGCAGGCGGCGGCCGGACTCGGTCTCGGCCAGCCACGGGCCCTCCGGCGCCTCCCTCCCCGTCAGGGCCCGGGCGTCGGCGTGGACCACCACGGTGGGCGCCGGGGCGGCACCGGCCTTGGGCTCGGTGGCCAGCTCCACCAGGGCGTCGGCCAGCCGGGCCCCGGCGGGGTCGGCGGGATGGCCGGCCACGGCCACGCGCTCCGACCGCCGGTGGAGGGCCGCCTCCAACACCGCCCCCTGCTCGAGGCCCACCTGTCCCTGGAGGTACACCACGGGGCGCTCGGGGTCCCACCACAGCTCCAGGTACCTCAGGCGGTGGGCCTCCTGGGCCTCCCCGGCGGCGGCCCGCCGGTGGCGGGCGGCCTCCCGCCACAGGGTGGCCGGACGGAGCCCCGGGGCCCTGCGGGCCCACAGCTCCTCGCTCTCCGGGGTGACGAACCGGGTCAGGGGCCGGAGCTGGTCCCACGACAGCCGGCCCCGGGCATAGGCCCGGGCGAGCCTCGGCAGGCCGGTCAGGGCCCGGGCCACCCGGACCCATTCCCGGGCCGTGCCCCACCCCAGGCCGTACCTCCCGGCCAGCCACGGGGTCATCGAGGTGGCCCCGTCCCGGCGCCACAGCTTCCGGGCGTCGTACTCGGCGACGGCCCGCAGGACCTCGGCCGAGGCGGCCGCCATCGCGGAGAACCCGCCATCCATGGTCTCGGTGAGGTCTTCCGAACGGGCGCGGGCCGCGACTTCCATGCGTGGAACTCTAGGACCTGCCTCTGACATTTTCGGAGCCAAGGCGACGGCGGACGCTGCCCACCGGATCATGTGTGGTTCACCGCTCCGCCACGCGGGCGTCGGACGACGATCACGGTCCGCATCGCCGGCACGCGCGGGAAGCTGAGGGAACCCTCAGCCTCGGTTCAGGCCTCGCTCACGTCGACGAGGGAGGCTGACCGAAAGACCAAGGAGGGATCATGTCCAGGAGCATCCGTATGAGCCGCGGCCCCGCGATCCCGGTCCTCGCCCTGGCGGCCGTGATCGGCCTGGCGCTGGTGGGCACACCCGCCGGCGCGGGAGGACCAACGTGCTTCGGGAAGCCAGCGACCATCGTGGGCACCGCGGGGAGTGACGAGATCGATGGGTCCCCCGGGGCCGATGTCATCGTGGCCAAGGGCGGCAACGACGAGGTCGACGGCCACGGCGGGAAGGACCGCATCTGCGGCGGCCCCGGCGCCGACGACCTCAGCGGCGACGCCGGGAAGGACCGGGTCGCCGGGGGACGCGGGAACGACGAGCTGGACGGCAACAAGGGAAACGACATCCTCCGGGGAGGGAAGGGCGTGGACGACCTCGACGGTGGAGCCGGTCACGACACCTGCTCCGGCGGAGAATCGGTCGAACGCTGCGAGACCTGAGAGGAACGGAACGGGCCGGCAGGTATGGATCGCCTGCCGGCCCGCTGGCGTGAAGTGGAGCTGGCGGGGATCGAACCCGCGTCCTCGGGTGACCATCCGGGTCTTCTCCGGGCGCAGCCTGTGGCAGATCTCGTCCGGCGGCTTCCCACAGGCGGAGGACCGCCGGACCAGCCTCGGTTCGATGTCCCAGGCGGGGCCCGAGGCGCACCGGGCCTGGTGAGCCTGCTAGTGACGCCCGACCCGAGGCCACAGGCGAACCTCGGCGGACGGCTACCTAGTGACTAGGCAGCGAGCGCGTAATCGTCGGCGCTTGTGTTGATCCCGGCTCTTTAACGAGGACTCCGGGGACCTCGGCCCGCTTCCCCCGGGTGGCAACCACCCGAGTCGAAGCCAAGTCAGCCCCTATTCAGTTCGTCTCCAGTATACGGAACCGCAGGCGGGCTGCCGTCCGGTTCCACACCTACGACCTCGGCGCCACCAGGAGGCTCTGGGCGGCCCTGCCGAAGCGCCCCCGGTCGTCCCACAGGACGCTCTCGGCCACACCGATCCCCGACGGGCCTACCCGGGTCCGGGCGTCGAGGCAGACCCATTCCCCGACCGGCAGACGGGCCAGGTGCACGGTGAGATCCGTATTGACGAACAGGTGGGTCGACGGGTCGACCACCCAGCTGATGCCGTTGCCCGAGTCCGCCACGGTCAGCACCCGGTCGAGCGGCGAGATCGGCTCCTCCGCGACGACGGGGTGTCGCTGGCGCATCCACACGGCCGCGGGGCCCGGATCCAGCCAGGAGCCGGCGGCCGTCCGCCATTTCCATGGCGGTGAAGTAGTTCGGCTCCCACGGTGGGTTCCACGGCGGCGTGGGGGGCGTGTCATCGGGCCGGGGGAACGGCGGGGGCTCCAAGTCGACCTCCGCCAGCACCTTCCCGGCCGGGCGGATCCGCCAGGCCGACGCACGGGCGATATCGCCCTGGTCGTCCACCAGGACCGCCTTCGCGAACTGCACCCGGCGCCCCGGCCGGACCACCCGGGACTCGACCCGGAGCGGTCGCAGGGGTACCGGCCGGAAAACCTCGATGGTGAACCGGGCCACGGCCATCTCCCCCACCGGCTCCAGCCCCTCGATGGCCCGCCCCAGGAGGGCGGCCGGCGGGCCGGCGTGCTGCGCGTCGGCGCTCCACGGGCCCCGGGTCAGCTCGGTGGGGACGAAACCACCGCCGTCCGCGAGGTAGAACGCCTGGGCCATGGGGCGAAGCGTACCGAGCGCCCGGCTCAGCCGCCGCGCTGGCGGTGGGCGAAGGAGCGCTCGGCCTCGCGCCGGTGGACCTGCTCCAGTTTGGCCTGGCGCTTCTCGAACTCGCGCTTCCCCCGCCCCAACCCGAGCTGCACCTTGGCCAGGCCGCGGGTGAAGTACAGGCGGAGCGGCACCAGCGTGAGCCCCCGTTCCCGGGTCTTGCCGATGAGCCGCTCGATCTCCCTGCGGTGGAGCAGGAGCTTCCGGGGGCGACGAGGATCGTAGTCGCGGGTCTGGCCCTGGAGGTACGGGGGGATGTGCATGTTCTCCAGCCACACCTCGCCATCCGTCACCCGGGCGAAGGCCTCGGCGATCGAGGCCCGCCCACCTCGGAGCGACTTCACCTCCGAGCCCGTCAGCACGATGCCCGCCTCGAAGCTCTCCTCGATGTGGTAGTCGTGGCGGGCCCGGCGGTTCGTGGCCACGGCGCGCTCCCCCGCGGCCACCCCCTAGTCACCCCGAAGGACGATCCTCACCGCCCGCTCCAGCGCGGCATCCTCCGAGCCACCGGGGAGGACCTCGACGTCGGGCCGGATCCCCCGGCCCTCGATGCGGTGGCCGTCCGGGGTGAGGAAGTAGGCCGTGGTGAACTGGATGGACTCCTCCGATCCCGCCAGGTGGCCGACCGTGAGCACCGAGCCCTTCCCGAAGGTCGGGCTGCCCACCACGCTCGCCCGGTCGTGGTCGGCCAGGGCCCCCACGACGAGCTCGGACGCGCTGGCCGTGGCCCCGTCCACCAGGAGCGCCATGGGCACGTCGGTGGCCAGGGGCGTCCCGCTCGTCTCGATCCGCCGCTCCGCCTCGTCGGGCTCCCGGATCAGGGCCACGGGACCGTGGTCGAGGAACAGGCTGGCCACTCGGATGGCCTCGTCGGCCAGGCCGCCCCGGTTCCCCCGCAGGTCGAGGACGATCGCACCGGCGCCGGCCTCGAGCAGCTGGGCCAGCTCGGCCCGCAGCCTGCCGGCCATCCCCCGTCCGAACTGGAGCGGATGCGCGTAGGCCACCCGGCCACGCACCATGCGGGCGTCCACGTCGGCCAGGGACACCCGGGCCCGCGTGACCTCGACCTCCCGCTCCTCCTTCCCCGAGACCACCACCAGCGTGACCGTGGTCCCCTCCGGACCGCGAAGGACCCGGGCCGCCTCGTCCACCCCGACCCCACCCATCGGATGGCCGTCCGCCTCGGCGATGATGTCTCCCGCCTTCAGACCGGCGGCCTCCGCCGGGGAGCCCTCGACGATGCTCGTCACCCGCAGCCCCTGGGCCGAGGACTCCAGCCACACCCCGATGCCCACGAACGAGCCCGTCAGCAGGTCGTCGACCTCGCGGGCCTGATCCGGGTCCAGCAGCGCCGCGTACGGGTCGTTCAGCGCCCCCAGCATCCCCTCGATGGCGGCACGGACGAGCTCCTCGTCCGAGACCGGGCGGGCCGAGTCGCGCCGAAGCCGTTCCGCGGCCTCGACGACGCGCTCGAACCCGCTGGGGGCATCCCCCGCACTCAGGCGGGTGCCCGCGGCGAACGAGCCCGCCGCCAGGACGGCGGCGATGGCCACGGACGCGACGACGACGCGGAAACGGCTCACGCGTCCAGGGTATCGCTCAGGTGAGGTACGGGACGGGGTCCACCGGGGTCCCGTTGACCCGGACCTCGAAATGGAGGTGGCAGCCCGTGGACCACCCGGTGGTGCCCACGGAGCCGATGGTCTGGCCCCGCTTGACGCTCTGCCCGGACGAGACCGCGAAGCTCGACTGGTGCGCGTACAGGGTGGCCAGCCCGCCCCCGTGGTCGATCACGGTGGCGTTGCCGTAGCCGCCGTTGTAGCCGGCCGAGACCACGGTCCCCTTCTCGGCCGCCCAGATGGGCTGCCCGCACGCCCCACCGATGTCGACCCCGGCGTGGAAGCGCTGGGTCCCGAAGATGGGGTGGGTCCGCCACCCGAACCCCGAGCCGATCGACCCGCTGGTGGGCCAGAACAGCTGGCCGCCGGGGGCCTTGCCCGAGCCCGAGGACCCGCCGGACTGGAGGACGCTGCGGATGCGGTCGGACTCCGCCTGGAGCTCCGCCACCGCCGCCTCGTACTCGGCCTTGGTCTGCTCGATGTCGTCGACGAGCCCCTCGCGGGTGGCGATCTCCTGCTCGACCTGCCGCTGGAGGGCCTGCTCCCGGGCTCGGAGCTCCGAGATCCGCTCGACCTCGGCGTTGACCTTGTCCCACTTCCGGCTGAGCTGCCGCTCCAGCTCCTCGACGGTGGCCTGCCGGTCGGACACCAGGGCCTTGGCCGTCTCCAGCCCCTGCACCATGTCCGAGTCCACCGTCAACACGCGCTCGAGGTAGGCCGACCGGTCCACCAGCGCCCGGAAGTCATCCGAGCCGAGCAGCACGTCCAGGTACGCGCCGGGCCCGAGCTTGTACGTGGTGGCCACCCGCTGGTCGAACGTGGACTGCTGGTCGCGGAGGTCCCGCCGGCTCCGGTCGAGCTTGCGGGTCCACTCGACCAGGCTCAGCCGGGCGGCATCCAGGCTGGCCTGGACAGTCGCCAGCCGGGCCCGGGCCGCCTCGAGCCTGGCGGTGAGGCTGTGGACCTGGACCGTGAGGACGTCGTGCTTCTCGTCGGCCGCTTCCAGCTCCTCGAGGAGGCCCGCCTGCTCCCGATCCGCGGCGGCGATCCGCTTCTTCTTCTGCTCGATCTCGGCCTGGATCTCCTCGAGGCGGTTCTGGGGGTCGTGCGCGGCCACCGGCGCCGCGGCCGGGGCCACGAGGGCCAGGACGATGATGGCGATGGTGGCTCGTCTCACCCTGGGCACGTGGCTGCCTCTCAGGTCCGTGGGGGGACGGGTCCGCGGGGGAAGGCCATGGTAGACGCCCCGGCCGCGGCGTTCAACGACCGTGGGGCTCGGGCGGCTCAGACCTCGAGGAACCGGCGCATGGCCAGCAGGCTGGCCACGGCGGCGATCAGCACGCCGGCCCCCAGGAGGATGGGCACGGTGAACAGGATCTCGGGCGTGTCGATCCATGCGTGGACGAACCCCACCTGGCCCCGCAGGGGGTCGATGAACAGGAACTTCATCGAGAAGATGGCCAGGACGGCCACCACCCCTCCGATGAGACCCTCGACCATCCCCTCGATCAGGAACGGGACCCGGATGAACCAGTTCGTGGCCCCCACCAGCTTCATGATGGCGATCTCCTTCCGGCGGGCGAACACGGCCATCCGCACCGTGTTCCCGATCAGCCCGGCCGCCGACAGCAGCATGATCACCGCCACCGCCAGCACCCCGGTCCGGAGGACCCCGGTGACCGCCAGGAGCTTCTTGAGCACGGCCTGCTCGTCACGGACCTCGTTGATGGCCGGTTCGCCGGCCAGCCGGGCCCGGATCACCTCGAACTTGGCAGGGTCGGTCAGCTTGATGCGGTACGACTGCGGCAGGGCCTCGGGGTCCACGTTCTGGATCAGGGCCGGAGAGTCGCGGAACAGCTCCTGGAAGTTCTCCCAGGCCTCTTCCCTGGTCTCGAAGAACGACCGCTCGACCTCGGGGATGGCGTTGACCTTCTCGCCCAGGGCCTGGATCTCCGCCTCCGAGGCGTCGTCGCGGAGGAACACCGAGACCTCGACCTTGGAGGCCCACTCCCCGGTCATCAGCCGGACCTGCCGCTCCACCAGGAGCGAGCCCCCCAGGAGGAACAGCGAGATGAACACCGTAGAGATGGCCGCGAACGTGACCAGCGCGTTGCGCCGGAGGGCCGCCCCGGTCTCCCGGAAGAAGTAGCCGAACCTACGCCCCATAGCCGTACACCCCTCGTGCCTGGTCCCTGATGACCTGCCCCTTCTCCAGCTCCACGACCCGCCGCCTCATGGCGTCCACGATGGCGTTGTCGTGGGTGGCCATGATGACCGTGGTCCCGGTGCGGTTGATCCGGTCCAGCAGCTTCATGATGTCCACGGACGTGGAGGGGTCGAGGTTGCCGGTGGGCTCGTCGGCCAGCAGGATCAGGGGCCGGTTGACGAACGCCCGGGCGATCGACACCCGCTGCTGCTCGCCCCCGGACAGCTCCTCGGGATAGTTGTTGAGCTTGTCGCCCAGCCCCACCAGCTCCAGGATCTCCGGCACCCGCCGGTCCACCACGTGCCGGCCCTTGCCGATCACCTCCAGGGCGAACGCCACGTTCTCGAACACGGTCTTGTCGGGCAGCAGCTTGAAGTCCTGGAACACGGTCCCGATGTTCCGGCGCAGGTACGGCACCTTCCACGGCGAGAGGTTGGCGATGTTCTTGCCGGCGACGAAGATGTTGCCGCGGCTGGGCTCTTCCTCCTTCAGGAGTAGCCGGATGAACGTGGACTTGCCCGAGCCGGACGGGCCCACCACGAACACGAACTCCCCCTTCTCGACCTCGATCGAGACGTCCTCGAGGGCGACGACGGAGTCCTTGTAGATCTTGGTGACGTGTTCGGTCTTGATCATGAGCACTCTGGAGAAAGAAGCGGGCAACGAACGCCGCGCATGCTACCAGACCCCGGGGGCGAAGGGAAACATCCGTTCGGCGAGGCGCTTCCCAGGCTAGGCCACCTGGTTGGCGATGGCGACCGCGTCCTCGAACGACAGGGAGGGTGGCCCAGGGCACAGAGCTCGTCGAGCATCGCCCCTTCTCCCCTTGCCGGCCCTATCGTAGCTCTGGCCACGTGCCTGGTCACCCCTCTCCGTCGGCCATCGGAGGTCCCACCGCACCCCCCGGGCCACCCCCGCCAGCGGCCTCAGGCCTGCGGGGACTTGTTCACGTGAGGCAACGATGGGATTCCGAGGAGAGTTCTAGTGAGTCAACTCGTCGGGTTGACCCGGGCCGTTCGGAGGAAGACAATGCTCTACGGCCGGAAGGGGGCATCACCCATGGGAAAGGGGATGTCCGCAAACCGCTCGAAGCGTCTGTCTACGATCCTCGGCGTGGCCCTCGGCGTGGCATTGGTCGGGACCGTCGTGCTGGCGAGCATTCCGAACCGGGGCGCGCCGGCCGACAACACGATCGCCACCCTGGACACCAGCGTGGGCGCCGGGGTGGGCAGCGTGATCACCATCGGGACCGATGGGCTCCCGCTGATCGTCTACCTCGCGGGCCCGACGGACCGGCCCCGTCGAGACCTGAAGGCCGCCCACTGCAACGACGCGGCCTGCACGTCGGCCACCATCACCACGCTGGCCAAGGACGTCGAGGGACCGGTAGAGACGCAGACCGGACCGGCCGCCGAACAGAACCCCCCGCTGAGCGTGGCCATCGGCGCGGATGGCCTTCCGCTGATCCCCTACTACAAGGGCAGCACGGCCGACCTCATGGCGATCCATTGCAACGATGTGGCCTGCACCTCGGCCACGCACGCCAGGGTCGACACGGCCGGGAACGTGGGCCGATCGCCCTCCGTGACCATCGCACCCGAGATCCGGACGGCTCCAGACGCACCGCCCGGTGCGACTCCCGTCCCCGCGGGCCCCGTGATCTCCTACTACGACGCCACCAACGGGGACCTCAAGGCCGCGCTGTGCGACGACCCGGCGTGCGCGGGCGGCAACGAGACCATCGTGACGGTGGATGCGAACGGGGACGCGGGGCGGGGCACCACCGTCGCTACCGGGGCTGACGGGATCCCGATCATCGCCTACCTGGCCGGCCCGGCGGGGAACGCCCAGCTCCGAGCGGCTTACTGCGCCCCCGCCGACGGCGACGATCCGTCCTTCTGCGACGGCCCGGCCATCACCGACCTCGGCCCACCCGTCCAGGACTTCGCCGCGGTGACCTCGATCGTGATCGGCTCCGACGGACTGCCGCTGATCGGGCGGTTCGGTCCCTTCGCGCACTGCGACGACGTGGCTTGCCTGTCTGCCACGTTCACCACCGCCGGTGCCGTCCCCGACGAGGAGTGCTGTCCTCCCGGATCCGCCCAGATCCCGATCCCGCAATCGCTGACCGTGGGGGTGGACGGCCTCCCCATCTTCGTGGGGCAGTTCCGGGCGGGCCCGACCTCCCAGGGACTGGCGCACTGCACCGACGTGCTGTGCTCGTCGGCCACCTACGCGCTCGTCTCCGAGACGAACTGGGAAACCCCCTCGGTGACCCTCGGGGCGGACGGACTCCCGATCATCGCCTTCCGAGGCGGCCTCCAGGAAGAGGGGGGCGGTGTCCTCGACGGGCTCAGCGTGGCCCACTGCACGAACGAGTTCTGCTTGCCACTGTTCCGGAGGCGCTGAAGGCCGAACGATCCGGCGTGGTACGCCACGCATGCAGCAGATCAGGGCGGACATCCGCGAACTCTGGCGGGAGATGGCGCAGCTGCGATCGGATCTGACCGCGGTGACCCCGGCGGTGGGGGCCAAGCCCCGGGCCTCCGGGGAAGCCTAGGCGAGCTCCTCTACGAAGGCTCGGGTGGTGGCGGCCACGCGGGCCCCACTGAGCCCGAACTTCTCGTACAGCTCCTCGGAGGTTCCGGACTCGCCGAACGTCCGGGTCCCGATGATCCGCAGCGGCGCCGAAGCTCCGTCGGTCCGGGTTGCCAGGAGCTCCGCCACGGCGCTTCCCAGGCCCCCCCAGGCGCTGTGGTCCTCCACGGTGACCACGGCCCGGCAGTCCGAGGCCGCCGCCAGCACGGCATCCTCGTCGAGCGGCTTGATCGTGTGGACGTTGAGCACCCGGGCGCTCACCCCGTCGCCCGCCAGGGCGTCCGCGGCCTTCAGGGCCTCCTGCACCGCGGCCCCGGTGGCCACGATGGCCACGTCCGAACCGTCCCGGAGCTGCACGGCCCTGCCGAACTCGAAGCGGTACCCCTCCCCGTTCACGTCGTCGACCTTCTGCCGGGTCAGCCGCAGGAACGCCGGGCCCACATGGTCCACCAGGTACTCGACAGCCCGCTCGGTCTCCACCGCGTCGCACGGGTTCACGATGGCCACGTTGGGCAGGGCCCTGATCCCGGCCATGTCCTCCAGGGCCATCTGGGAGTACCCGTCCTCCCCGACCCCGATGCCGGCGTGGGTCCCCACGATCCGCACGTTGGCCTCCTGGTAGGCCACGGTCACCCGGACGACCTCGAACCGCCCGGTGACGAAGCACGAGAACGAGGCGGCCCAGGGGATCTTCCCGGACAGGGCCAGCCCCGCGGCCACCCCCAACAGGTTGTGCTCGGCGATGCCCACGTCGAAGAACCGGTCCGGGTACGTCTCGCCGAAGTCCTCCGTGCGGGTGGAGTCGCGCAGGTCGCCGGTCAGGACCACGATGCGCTCGTCGGCGCCGATGCGCAGCAGCGCCTCCCCGAACGCGTCCCGCGTGGCGGTCGCCATCAGCCCTCCGCCCGGAGCTCGGCCAGCGCTCCCTCGGCGGTCTCGGCGTCGGGGGCCTTGCCGTGCCAGCCGGGATCGAGCTCCATGAACGACACGCCCTTCCCCTTCACCGTGCGGGCCACGATCAGCGTGGGCCGTCCCGTGACCAGCTCCGCCTCGTCGAGGGCGTCGACGATCTCCCCCATGTCGTGCCCGTTGATCTCGCGGACGTGCCAGTTGAACGCCCGCCACTTGGCCACCAGGGGCTCCTCGTCGAGGATCTCCACCACCTTGCGGGTCTGCTGGACCTGGTTGGCATCGACGATCGCGCACAGGTTGTCGAGCCCGTGCCGGGGGGCGAACATGGCCGCCTCCCAGATGTGGCCGGCCTGGATCTCGCCGTCGCCCATCATGCAGTACACCCGCCGGGAGGCCCCATCGAGCTTGCCGGCCAGGGCCATGCCCACGGCGATCGACAGCCCCTGGCCCAGCGAGCCGGTGGAGGCCTCGATCCCGGGCAGCCGGGTGCGGTCGGGGTGGCCCTGGAGCGGCGACCCCAGCTTGCGGAGCGTCTTCAGCTGGTCCGCCTCGAAGAACCCCAGCTTCGCCAGGGCCGCGTAGACGATCGGGATGCAGTGGCCCTTGGAGAGCACGAACCGGTCCCGGTCTGGCCAGTCCGGCTCCTGGGGCCGGAGGCGCATCTTCGAGAAGTACAGGGCGGCCACCAAATCGGCCGCGGACAGCGTCCCCCCGGGGTGGCCCGACCCGGCCTCAGTGAGCATCTCGATGTCCATGATCCGCAGTTCCCGGGCGATGTCCTCCAGGCGGTGGATCAGCTCCCGGCGGTCGGTGCCGGTGGGGGTCTGGGCGGTGTCCATGGGGTCTCCTTCGGCGAGGGAGGGGGATCCCGGCATCCGGGCCAGTCTACCAACGGGTGGCGAGGTGCTCGCGGGGGGTGAGCGGGCTTGGTTTACGGGAGCGCGGAGACGGATACTCCAACAAGCGTGGCGAGCCCGACGCTCTCGATCGTGATCCCCGTGTGGGCCGGGGAGCACAACCTCCCCCGGCTCATCCCCTCGCTGGCGGCGGCGGTGGACTCGCTGGAGCTCGACCGGGAGGTCGTGGTGGCCGGCGGCCCCGAGGGCACCCACCTGCGGGAGCTGAGCACCGCGCTGGGGGCCTCGTTCGTGGCCTCCTCGGAAGGCGGGTACGGGGAGATCCTGCGAGAGGGCCTGCGCCGGGCCAGGGGGCGGTACGTGGTGACGCTGGACGCCGACTTCTCCCACCGGCCGGGCTACATCCGGACCATGTGGCACCACCGCCACCGGGGTGAGGTGCTCCTGGGATCGAGGTACGTCCCCGGGGCCCACGCCGAGCTTCAGCTCGTGCGGCGGGTGGCCAGCCGGCTCCTCAACTTCGTCTACCGAACGATGCTCTCGCTGCCGTACCGGGACCTCTCGAGCGGGTTCCGCCTGTACCACCGCCGGGTCCTGGAGGACATCGGGCTCCCCACCTCCGGGGGACTCGACGTGCTGCCGGAGATGGCGGTCAAGGCGCTCTGCCAGGGGTGGAAGATCGCCGAGGTACCGATCTGGTACCGGGGAGCGGGGCCGTGGACCAGGACCCGCATGGTCCGGTTGGGGTTCGGCTACCTGCGGAGCCTGGGCCGGCTGTTCGCCCTCCGCAACTCGGTCCGGGCGGCCGACTACGACGACCGCGCGTTCGACTCGTGGATCCCGCTCCAGCGGTACTGGCAGCGGCGGCGGTTCCGGATCGTCAGCGACTTCGTGGCCGAGGCCGGGCGGGTGCTGGACATCGGATGCGGCTCCAGCCGCATCGTGCAGATGCTGGCCCAGGGCGTGGGGGTGGACGTGGCCTCCCGGAAGCTGCGGTGGCTCCGAGGGCCGGGGCGGCACCTGGCCCAGGCGGACATGAACCATCTGCCCTTCCCCGACGCCTCGTTCGACGCCGTCATCTGCTCCGAGGTCATCGAGCACGTGCCTCGGGAGCAGGTGCGGCTGGAGGAGCTGGCCCGGGTGGTCCGCCCCGGTGGCCTGTTGGTCCTGGGGACGCCCGACTACGGGCGGCGCCTGTGGCGGGTGCTGGAGTGGACCTACGGGCGGGTGTTCCCGGGTGGGTACGCCAAGGAGCACATCAACCGGTACACCCACGACGGGCTGGAGCGGCAGCTCCGGGAGGAGCTGGGGCTCGAGGTGCTCGAGTGCCGCTACGTGGGGCGCTCCGAGATGATCTTCAAGGCCCGGGTGCCGGCCACTCGCGGATCACGGGCACCGGCCACCACGGCCGCGTGAGCGTCCGGGCCCGGGGCCCGGCGGTGGCCCGGGCCGCGGCCGGGCCGGCCCTGATCGTCCTGGCCGTCCTCCTGGTCCTCCACGACTTCGCGTTCGGCGGGATGGCCCCCTCGCAGCAGAACGACGTCCTGGGGTTCTGGCTGCCGAACCACTGCCTCCTGGGCCGCAGCCTGGCCGCCGGCGACATCCCCGCGTGGAACCCGCACGTGCTGGCCGGCGTCCCCATGGCGGCGGACCCGCAGTCCGGCTGGATGTACCTGCCGACCATGGCCCTGTACTCGGCCCTTCCGTGTGCCGCGGCCCTCCCGGCGTTCCTGGTGCTCCAGCCGGTCC
The DNA here is from genome assembly GCA_050692985.1 of Actinomycetota bacterium. Classification (GTDB taxonomy): domain Bacteria; phylum Actinomycetota; class UBA4738; order UBA4738; family CALAEC01; genus JBOGVZ01. Next base: position 41,270 of record JBOGVZ010000066.1, on the reverse strand, counting down.
TGGCCGGGCTGGCCATGTACGCGTTCCTCCGCTCCGAGGAGCTGTCCAGGGTGGCGGCCACGGTGGGGGGGCTGGCGATGGCCATGGCCATCGCCGGCTCCCGCGTTGCGGTCTCGCTCCCCGTGGCCGGGGCGCTGGCGTGGTCGGCGGTGCTGCTGGCCCTGGCGTCGCGGGCCCTCCGGGCCCCGACCTGGTCGTCACGGCTCGGATGGGTGGCCCTGGCGGCGGTGGCCTGGGGGCAGCTCGCCGCGGCCCACCTCAGCCACGGGCTGGCGCTGGGGACCGCCGCGGTGCTGCTGTACGGGACGGCCCGCGCCACGGCTGACGTCCGTGCCGGGAGACGGAGCGGCGCACAGGCCGTGGTCCTGGGGGTGGTCTTCGTGGCGGCGCTGGTGCCGGTCAACCTGGCCTACCTGCTCCCCAGGCTCGGCTACGTGGCCACGTCCACGCTGGGCCTGGGGTACGACGGCCTCCGCGAGCTGACCATCCGGCTGTCCGACCACGCTCCCCCGGCCGTGCTTCCCCGGGCACCGGGAGGGTTCGCCTGGCCGCTGACGTTCGCCACCTCCCCGGGGGCCTACCTGGGGGCCGTTCCCCTGGTGATCTCGCTGGTGGCGCTGTGGAGCCGCCGTCACCGGCCGCTGGCCGGGGCCATGGCCGCCTTCGGTGGCGGGTGTTACCTCCTGTCGCTGCCTGGGGTGGCCCGGGCCCTGGCCCCGGTGGCCCGGGCCATCCCCTATGGCGACGTCTACCTGCACGCTCCGTCCCGACTCCGGTACGGGCTGCTGCTGGTGATCCCGGTGCTGTCGGCCATCGGGATCGACGCCTGGCGGGCGGCACCGGCCGGGCGGCGATGGTGGATGCTGGCCCCGGGCGCCGCCGTGTGGCTGGTGCTCCCAGTGGTGGTGGGCGTGTCTCCCCGGTACCTGGCCCTGGCCTGGGGGGCGGGGGCGGTGGGAGCCGTCGCCCTGGCGGCGTCGGCCCGGCGGGCGGCGATGGCGGCCGTGGTCCCGGCGGTGCTGGCCGTGGAGCTGTCCCTGGGGGCCCTGGTGGGCCAGGCCGTCGGCGGGCAGGTCTCCACTGCGCCGAGCCCCTCGGAGGTCGCCTGGGTCACGCCGTTCGAGAACCTGGAGGAGCCCGACGTCGAGCCGGCCCGGTACCTGGCGGAAGGCCCCATCGCCCGCTCCCTCCGCACCGGGGGCGGCGGGCGGTACCTGACCCTCCAGCCCGACCGGGAGGCCCGGTCCAAGGGGTACGTGGGACCGTGGACACCCGGACAGGAGGGGCTGATGGACAACCAGCGGGCCATGCTGTTCGGGCTCGAGGACGCCCAGGGCTACAACCCCGTCCAGCCGCTGAGGTTCTGGTCGTTCAGCCGGCGGACGACCCCCGCACCTCCCAAGTACAACGTGACCGTGTTCCCGGATCCGGACGAGGTGGTCCTGGACCTGCTCCAGGTCGAGTGGGTCGTGGGCCCCCCGTCGGTCTCGGTCGAGGGTTTCCACCCCGCGGTCCGGGAGGGCCCGTGGGTCCTCCAGCGAGGGCCGGCCCGGCCGAGGGCCTCGCTGTTCGGAGCATGGACCGCCGTGCCGGACGGCGATGCGGCCCTGGCCCTGGTCGCCTCGGACACCTTCGATCCGTCGAGCGACCTGGTGCTCCAGGAGGATCCCGGGGTCAGCCCCGGCGGGGCCGCGGGGGGGACGGCGGCGTACCGGGCCCTGGGAGCGGAGGACGCCGAGGTGGTCGTGGACGCTCCGGCCCCCGCCGTCCTGCTGGTGCGGACCTCCTTCGACCGGCACTGGCGGGCCACGGTGGACGGCAGGTCCACCCCGGTCCTGGTGGCGGACTCGACACTCCAGGCCGTGGCCGTTCCCGCCGGCCGCCACGTGGTCCGGCTCCGGTACCGTGATCCCACGATCGTGGCCGGCCTGGCTGGCTCCGGGGGGGCCCTCCTGGTCCTGGTGGCCGCGGCGCTGGCGGCCGCGCGGGTGGAACGGCGGCGGCGCCGGACGCTCGCACCGATCGGCGACGAGGCCGGCCGCCCGCCGCCCTCCTAGCCCGAGGCGCCGTCGCCGGTGGCCCGGTGCCGGAGCGCGGCCTCGATGAGCGCGTCGAGGTCCCCGTCCAGAACGCGGTCCACGTTGCCGATCTCCACGTCGGTCCGGTGGTCCTTGACCATCCGGTACGGGTGCAGGACGTAGGAGCGGATCTGCGACCCGAACTCGATGTCCCGCCGCTCCCCCCGCAGGTTCTCGATCTTCTCCTCTCGCTGACGGCGGGCCAGCGCCGCCAGGCGAGCCTTGAGGATCCGCATGGCCACGGCCCGGTTCTGCATCTGCGAGCGCTCGTTCTGGCAGGCCGCGGTGATCCCGGTAGGGACGTGGGTGATCCGCACCGCGGAATCGGTGACGTTCACGTGCTGGCCCCCCGCCCCGCTGGACCGATAGGTCTCGATCCGGAGGTCCTTGGGGTCGAGCTCGACCTCCTCGTCCTCCGGCAGCAGCGGGATCACGTCGAGGCTGGCGAACGAGGTGTGCCGCCGGCTGGAGGCGTCATACGGGGAGATCCGCACCAGGCGGTGGACCCCCCGCTCCGCGGACAGGAGGCCGTACGCGTTCGTCCCCCGGACCATGAACGTGGCGCTCTTGATCCCGGCCTCCTCGCCCGGGGTCACCTCGTCGAGCTCGACGTCCAGTCCCTCCCGCTCGGCCCACCTGAGGTACATCCGAAGCAGCATCTCCGCCCAGTCCTGCGACTCCGTGCCTCCGGCCCCGGCGTGGAGGCTGGCCACGGCGTCGTACTGGTCGTACGGCCCGGACAGCAGCGAGGCCAGCTCCAGCTTTCCCATGTCGGCCTCGAGGCGATCGAGGCTCCGGGTGAGCTCCCGTTCCACCTCGCCGTCGGGGCTCTCGTCGAGGAGCTGATCGAGGACCTCGGCCTCTTCCAGGCGCTCGGCCAGGTCGTCGTAGCGAGTGAGCTCCTGGCGGAGGCGGGCCAGGCGGGTGGTCAGGTCCTGCCCGCGCGAGGGGTCGTCCCACACCCCGGGCTGGGACAGCCGGCGCTCGAGCTCCTCGAGCTGGGCCCGCTTGCCGGGGACGTCAAAGGTACTCCTTCGCGCTCGCCAGGCGATCGGCCAGGTCCTTCACCCGAGGGCTGTGCTCGGTCATCGCCTAGGCCGTGTTGGCGCCGTGGCACTTCTTGTACTTGCGGCCGGAGCCGCACGGACAGGGGGCGTTGCGGGGGACCTTGCCGGAGATGGCCTGGGAGGCGGCGGTCTGGGCGTCCTCCTTGCTGCCGTGGACGGCCTGGACGCGCTGGGGCCGCGGGCGGGCCGGCTCGTCCTGGCGGACCAGCTCGACGCGGTAGATGTACCGGACGAACTCCTCGACGATCGAGTCCTTCATGGCCTCGAACATCACGTGGGCCTCGCGCTGGTACTCGACCAGGGGGTCTCGCTGCCCGTAGGCCCGGAGGTGGATGCCCTCCTCCAGGTAGTCCATCTCGTAGAGGTGCTCGCGCCACTTGTTGTCGGTGACCGACATCATCACCATCCGCTCCAGATCCCGCATCACCGGCTCCCCCAGCTCGGCCTCCCGCTCCTCGTAGGAGCTGAGGGCCTCCTGGAGCACCTTCTCGGCGACCTCGTCGGCCTCCAGGCCCTCCAGGTCCGCCTTCTTCAGCCGGCTGGGGTAGGTCGCTCGCAGCGCGGTGATCATCCCGTCCAGGTCCCACTCCTCGGGGAACACCTCGGCGCTGACGTACTGGGCCACGGTCCCGGCGATGACCTGCGCCACCATGTCCACGGCCTGGTCCCGGAGGTTCTCGCCCTCCAGGATGCGGCGCCGCTCGGCATAGATGATCTTGCGCTGGGTGTTCATCACCTCGTCGTACTTGAGGACGTTCTTGCGGCGCTCGAAGTTGACCGCCTCCACCTGGCGCTGGGCGTTCTCGATGGCCCTGGTGACCAGGCGGGCCTGGATCGGCTCGTCCTCCGGCCACTTGAACCGGTTCATGATCGAGGCGATGCGGTCCGAGGCGAACAGGCGCATCAGGTCGTCCTCCAGCGACAGGAAGAACCTGGATTCCCCGGGGTCGCCCTGTCGCCCCGACCGCCCGCGGAGCTGGTTGTCGATGCGGCGGGACTCGTGGCGCTCCGTGCCCAGCACGTACAGCCCGCCGGCCTCGGCCACCTCGTCGTGCTCCGCGTCGGTCTGCTTCTTGAACCGCTCGAGGTTCGGCTCGAACTCGCGCTCGTACTGGGCCCGCTCCTCCGCGTCCATCTCGAACAGCAAGTACCGGTCGTTGTCCCAGCCGCCTGCGGCCATCTCCTGGCGAGCCAGGTACTCGGGGTTGCCGCCGAGCATGATGTCCACGCCTCGGCCGGCCATATTGGTGGCCACCGTGACCGCGCCCTTGCGGCCGGCCTGGGCGATGATCATGGCTTCCTTCTCGTGGTGCTTGGCGTTCAGCACGTGGTGGGGAACCCCCCGGCGGTTCAGGTACCCCGCCAGGCGCTCGGACTTCTCGATCGACACCGTCCCCAGCAGGACCGGCTGCCCCTTCTCGTGTCGCTCGACCACGTCCTCGACCACCGACCGCCACTTGGCGTCCTCGGTCTTGTAGATCAGGTCCTGCTGGTCGAGGCGGATCATGGTCTGGTTCGTGGGGATCTCCACGACGCCGAGCTTGTACACCTCCTCGAACTCCCGGGCCTGGGTCTTGGCCGTCCCGGTCATGCCCCCGAGCTTGTCGTACATCCTGAAGTAGTTCTGGATCGTGATCGTGGCCAGCGTCTGGTTCTCCTCCTTGATCCGGACGCCCTCCTTGGCCTCGATGGCCTGGTGGAGGCCCTCGGAGTACCGCCGGCCGTGCAGCACCCGGCCGGTGAACTCGTCCACGATCAGCACCTCGCCGTCGGTGACGATGTACTCGACGTCCCGCTTGTACAGCTCCTTGGCCCGCAGGGCGTTCTGGAGGTGGTGGACCAGCGGCGTGTGGACATGCTCGTACATGTTGTCGACGCCCAGGTACTCCTCGACCTTGCGGACGCCCTCCTCGGTCACGGCCACGGTGCGCTTCTGCTCGTCGACCTCGTAATCGGCGTCGCGGCGCAGGCGAGGGGCCAGCCGGGCGAACGTCTGATACCACTTCGCCGAGTCCTGCACCGGTCCGCTGATGATCAGGGGGGTCCGGGCCTCGTCGATCAGGATCGAGTCGACCTCGTCCACGATCGCGTAGTGATGGCCGCGCTGGACCATGGCCTCGAGGTTCATGGCCATGTTGTCGCGCAGGTAGTCGAATCCGAACTCGTTGTTCGTCCCGTAGGTGATGTCGGCGCCGTAGGCGGGCCGGCGCTGCTCGGGGCTCATCTGGGCCTGGATCAGGCCCACGGACAGCCCCAGGCCGCGGAAGATCGGCCCCATCCACTCGGAGTCGCGCTTGGCCAGGTAGTCGTTCACGGTGACCACGTGGACGCCCCGGCCGGTGAGGGCGTTCAGGTAGGCCGGCATCGTGGACACCAGGGTCTTGCCCTCACCGGTCTTCATCTCGGCGATGCTGCCCTGGTGCAGGACGACGGCGCCCATCACCTGGACGTCGAAGTGGCGCTGGCCCAGGGTTCGCCGGGCGGCCTCGCGCACGCAGGCGTAGGCCTCGGGGAGGAGATCCTCCAGCGCCTCGCCGTCCGTCAGCCGCCGCTTGAACTCGTCGGTCTTGGCCCGAAGCTCCGCGTCCGAGAGCTCCTCGACCTCGGCCTCGAACGTGTTCGTCAGGTCGACGTACTCCTGGAGGCGCTTGCGCTTGCGGCCGGCGCCGATCTCGCCGATCTTCTCCAACACCAAAGGGGTCGTCTCCTGGAGGTGGTCCGGGCCTCGATTATACGGGCGCCTTGCGGGTTTCCCCCAGGCCGCGACCCGGCCCACCGTCAGCACTGCGAGCGGGATCGCCAGCACCGCCATGGCCGCCACCGCCACCACCCCGAAGCTGGTGGCCCCCAGCAGGAACGCCCCGCCGAAAGCCCCCGCGGCCGCCGCCAGCCCGGCCACCTGGTCGGCGGCACGGTGGTGCGGCGCACCAGCGCCGGGCGGAGCTCCTCCGATACGGTCGCTCCGACGCCCCCCACCCCATCCCCCCCTACCCGCTCGCGCGGCGTGCCGACGCCTACTTGATCTCCAGGATGTTCTGCCTGACCGCGTAGATCACGGCCTCCATCCGGGAGTGGAGCTGGAGCTTCTCCAAGATGTTGCGGATGTGGTTCTTCACGGTGTTCTCGGAGATGAAGAGCTGCTTGGCGATGTCGCGGTTGTTCAGACCCTGGGCCACCAGCTTCAGCACCTCGAGCTCCCGGTCGGTCAGGCGCGGCGGGGGGAGCTCCTGGCGCTCGTCCGTGCGCTTCGTCATGGCCGCGAACTCGGTGAGCAGCTTGGAGGCCATGGCCGGGGAGATGCGGGAGTGCCCGGCCACGATCGATCGGATCGCTTCCGCCACCTCTTCGGTGGAGATCTCCTTCAGCAGGTACCCGGAAGCGCCGGCCTTGATCGACTCGTAGAGATCGGCCTCCTCGTCGCTGATCGTCAGCATCATGATCTTCACGTGCGGGAGGAGCTCCTTGATCCGCTGGGTGGCCTCGATCCCGCTGTTCTTGGGCATCCGGACGTCCATGAGGACCACGTCGGGCATGAGCTCCTGGGCCTTCTCCACCGCGTGGTCCCCATCGATGGCCTCGCCGACGACCTCGATGTCCGGCTCCTTCTCCAGCACCATCTCCAGGCCGCGCCGGAACAGGGCATGGTCGTCGGCGATCAGCACGCGCAGGGTGTCCGAGGCGGGACGATCCTTCTTGGTGGCCACGGTCAGGGCCCCCCTCGCCGGGGGCCCGAGGGGGCGGTGGCGTCAGGAGGGTTCATGTCGGCGCGATTTTATCCGGTTCGCGCCATCCAGCATCCTGCTTCGCCTCCGGTCTTGCTCCCGCGCGATCTGGCGCTCCAGGCGCTCGACCACCCGGTCCAGGGCCGAGTCGACGTCCGCGCCGGTGGCCGAGGCCCGGAACGTCCGCCGGGAGGAGCGGCAGGAGGCCTCCACGCGGTGGCCACCGTCCACGCGTCGGCTGGGCTGGCGGATCACCTCGACCTCCACCCGGGCGATGCGCCTGTCGAGCCTGGAGAGCCGTCCCAGCTTGCGTTCGACCCGCCCTCGGGTCTGGCCGGACACGCGGTCTCCCCTGCCCTTCACCACGAGGTCCATGCAGGCTCCTTCCGTCGGATGGCCGGGAGGGGACCCGAGAGCCGGGGCCCCACGGGGCCGCCGGGCGGCGACGGGCCGGCGGAGATGGGCTCGCGCCTGGCTGACCTGGTCTTTGCCCCCACACTCGCCTGCTGAGGGGTTCGCCGTCCCAAGGACGGCTTAGCACCTTCTCTCGGTCGGGGCCGGGGTAGCCCGGCCCCGCCGCGGCAGGACTTACGTCTAAGCCGCACCATGCTCAGCAACCAACGGTCGCCTTACGTGGGTCGTTTCGCCTGCGACTGGCATCGACTTCCGGAGGACATTCCTCCGGGCAACCACAGACCCAGGCGCGAGCCCACATCCATCCTAGCCGCCCACCGGCCCTCCATCCAGACCGTGGCCGCCTGCGCGGTCACCGGGCCGGCACCGCGCGGGGACCGGACCGCCGATCGACCGAGCCCCCACCAGCACCATCACCCTTCGGGCCCCGGCCCGCCGCAGGACGGCGGCGCACGCCGAGGCGGTGGCGCCGGTGGTCAGGACGTCATCCACGAGGAGCACGCGGGGAGGCGAGGGTCCGGCGGCCACGAACGCGCCCCGCAACGACGACCGGCGATCCCGCCCCGAACGCCGGGCCTGCGCGGGAGTGTCGCGGGTGCGCCGCAGCAGGCGGATCGCCGGGAGGCCCAGGAGCGGGGCCACCCCCCGGGCCAGGACCTCCGACTGGTCGAACCCCCTCCGGCCCCGCCGGCGGCGGGACAGCGGGACCCACGTGACGACGTCGGCTTCCAGGTCGAAGACCTCGGCCATGGCGCCGGCCAGGTGCCGGCGCAGGGCGTGCCACCCGGAGAACTTCATGCCGCGGATGGCCCGGGCCACCGGCCCCTCGTACAGGAACGGGGCCCGGGCCGCATCGATCGAGCGCGGCGGACAGTCCGCGCACGCGGAGAGCGGCTCCTCGACCGGCCGGCCGCACCGCCGGCACAAGGGGGGTGTGATGACCGCCACCTCGGCCGTGCAGGCGGGACACAGCGGCCAGCCGTCGCGTCCGCACGAGGCGCAGCGGGGCGGCAGCACCAGGTCGAGCAGCTTCCCCATCCCGGCCCGACGTTACGACCCCCCACCGACATCGAGACGGGGGCGCGGGCTCGCCGTGGTCGTCAGTCGAGGTCGAGGGTGGCGGACCACTTGCCGCGCTGGGGCGGCTTGTCGGGCCGCCGGCGGCGGTCCAGCTCGAACGTGAGTCGGCGGTGGGCCTTGAGGATCGGATACACCACCGTGACCCGGGCGCCCGTGGCCGCGTCGTGTGAGGCCTCGAGCTCCGGGAGCCGCCTGCTCCCCGCCGCCACCCGCAGGTCGCCGAACTCGGCCTCCTCACCGGCGGCGTGTCGCCACCGCACGATCGCTCGATCGCCCTTGCACTCGAGGCGCTCCACCACCGCCCCGTCGCTCCCGGGGACCCGGATCGTGAGGTCGGCCGGCACGAGGCCCTTGCGGACCTGGTCGCCCGGCCAGGGCACCAGGAACCGCTTCCCGTCCTCCGGCCCCCGGACGCGGCCCTTCCCGTCCACCTCGACCTCGGCCGCCGCCACGTACCAGCCGGGGCCCATCCCCGCCAGCGGGACGTCGAACGGGATCAGCACCTCCGAGCGGGGGGCCATGTCGACCGTCACCGGGTCGATGGCCACGCCGTGGACGGGCCGGGACCACGCATGGGCCTCGGCCACCCAGGCCCCCACCAGCTCCACCTGGTGCGGGTCGGGGTCGGTGCCCCGGACCACGACCGCGCCGCGGATCGAGGCCGGGAACCGCTCGAACACGACGCCGACGGAGACCGGAGCGGACCCGGCCTCCGTCGCCCCGCTCAGGTCCCCAGCTCCCACGACCGCAGGTAGGCCTCCTGCTCGGGCGTGAGCGCGTCGATCTCGACGCCCATCGTCTGCAGCTTCAGCCGGGCCACGTCGGCGTCGATCTCCTCCGGCACGGGGTAGACGGCCGCCTCCAGCGTCCCCCTCCGCCCGGCGATCCACTCCACCGACAGGGCCTGGTTGGCGAACGACATGTCCATCACCGCGGCCGGGTGGCCTTCGGCCGCCGCCAGGTTCACCAGCCGCCCTTCCGCCAGGAGGTGGAGGCGCCGCCCGTCCGGCATGCGGTACTCGTCGACGGAGTCCCGGAGGCGCCGGCGGGCGACCGACAGCTCCTCCAGGGCCCCCTTGTCGATCTCCACGTCGAAATGCCCGGAGTTGGCCAGCACCGCCCCGTCCTTCATCGCCTCCAGGTGCTCCCGGCGGATCACCGAGGTGTCCCCGGTGACCGTGACGAACACGTCGCCCACCCGCGCGGCGTCGCGGATCGGCATCACCCGGTACCCCTCCATGGCCGCCTCCAGGGCCGCGAGCGGGGACACCTCGGTCACCACGACCTGGGCACCGAGACCCCGGGCCCGCGAGGCGATCCCGCGGCCGCACTGGCCGTAGCCGCACACCACGACGACCCGGCCGGCCAACAGCAGGTTCGTGGCCCGGATGATGCCGTCGATCGTCGACTGGCCCGTCCCGAACCGGTTGTCGAACAGGTGCTTGGTCTTGGCGTCGTTGACGGCCACGATCGGGTACCCGAGCACGCCCTTCTCGGCCATGGCGCGCAGGCGGATGACCCCCGTGGTCGTCTCCTCGGTCCCCCCGATCAGCTCCGGGAGCTGCTCGGGCCGCTCCCGGTGGAGGGTCGACACCAGGTCGGCGCCGTCGTCCAGCGTGATGTGGGGGTGGTGGTCGAGCACCGAGCGGATGTGGCGATAGTAGGTCTCGTCGTCCTCACCGCGGATCGCGTAGGCGTTGATGCCGTCCTGCTCGCACAGCGCCGCGGCCACGTCGTCCTGGGTCGACAGCGGGTTGGAGGCGCACACGGCCACCTGGGCCCCTCCGGCCTGAAGCGTCGTCAGCAGGTTGGCGGTCTCCGTGGTCACGTGCAGGCAGGCTCCGATCCGCAGCCCCTGGAGGGGACGCTCCTTCTCGAAGCGCTCCCTGATCAGGGCCAGCACCCGCATCTCCCCTGCCGCCCACTCGATGCGGTCCCGGCCCTTGTCCACGAGCCCGAGGTCCTTCACGTCGCAGTCCATCGCTCTCCTCTCACAGGGCGCCGAGCACCCGCTCCACGATCCGCCCCAGGCCGGGGGCGAACCGCTGGGCCACCTCGAGCACCTCCAGGTGGTCCACGCCGGCGCCGGTCTTGTTCGTCACGCAGAACAGTCCCACGTTCCGCAGTCCGAGCGCCGCTCCCGCGGTGGCCTCGGGGACCACCGACATCCCCACGACCGTGGCCCCCGCCGTGCGGAGGAACTCGATCTCCGCCGGCGTCTCGAACGCCGGGCCGGGCATGGCCGCGTACACCCCCCGGGCCACGCCGACCTCGGCCTCCTCGGCGGCCTGGACCGCGATCCGGGACAGGCCGGGATCGTACACCCGGCTGAGGTCGGCGAAGGCCGGGCGCCCTTCCGCGTCGCGCCACCCTCGGAGGGCGTTCTCCCCCATCAGGTTGAGGTGATCGGAGGCCACTACCATCATCCCCGGCTCCAGCGCCGGGTCCACCGCCCCCACGGACGCCGTGATCACCAGGGCCTCCGCCCCCAGGGCCGCGGCCAGCCGGGCCGGCAGCGTCCCCACGCTCATCGGATGACCTTCGTAGAAGTGGACCCGACCCATGAACGCGGCCACGGGCACCCCGGCCAGGGTGCCGATCCGGAGGCGGCCCACGTGCCCGGGCACGGTCGGCGCCGGGAACCCCGCCAGGGATGGATAGGGGAACTCCACGTCGACGTCCATGCCGGCCACCGCCTCGGAGAGCCCCGAACCCAGGACGACGGCCGCCCGGGGACGAACCTCGGTGGAGCCCCGGACCAGGGCGGCGCCCTCCTCCGCGTAGGTATCACCGGGCCCGGGCAGCGCGGCCATCACGTCCCCCGGCCCAGCCGTTCCTTCACCCGGACCAGGGCGTCCATGGCCGCGGGGTCGACGCCCCGGGACAGGGCGTGGTACGTGGCGGCCAGGTCGCCGACGAGCGCCAGCGAGAGGCCCCGGGCCAGCGGCTCCTCGCCCCGGGCCCACACCTCGCGCCACCTGAGCCCCGAGCCCTCCACCTCGGCCAGCGTCGCCTCCAGCCTGCGGGGCACGGTGGCATGCTCGCCCGGCTCTCGCAGGACGAGCAGGCAGAAGGGCGATCCATGCCCCCGGGTCCACCCCACGATCTCGTGGTGGCTGAGCTCGGGGAGGACGCCACGGAACGCGGGGACCTCGGCGTTCTCGTTGAACGCCGCCTTCCACCGCAGGGCCGCGGGGGCGCTGACGCCCTCCGACCCCCACACCACCGGGACCCGGTCGCCCACCCAGGCGGCCACGGCCTTGGCCTCGTTCCGATCCGCCGGTACGCCCGGGGACAGCTCATCGGCCAGCGAGGCCAGCGTGGCGCCGGCGGAGGCCACGTCTTCGTCCGGGGACGCCAGGAGCTCGGCGGCAACCAGCGTCCCCACCACCCCGCCGACCAGGGTCCCCAGGCCGGCGCGGGGTACGGGAGCGTCCACCGGGATGGGCACCACGGGAGTCCCCGAGGCGTCCGCTCGCTCCGCCAGGAGGCCGCCGCCGCACACCGCCACCACCGGGCACCCTCGGGCAACGGCCGAGTCGTGGGCCGACACGGTCTCCTCGGTATCGCCGGAGTACGACACGCACACCACCACATCGTTCGGCCCGTACGAGAGCGGAACGTCGTGGCCCCGGTGGGTCAGCATCGGCACGCCCACCCGGTGAGCGAACGCCGCGGCCACCAGGTCCCCTGCCGCCGCGGACCCGCCCATGGCGCAGAACGTCACCGACCGGGCATCGCGGACGGGGGGAACCGTACCGTCGCGGGCCGAGCCGTAGGACCGCTCCAGCGCCGTCCCGATGGAGGCGAACGCGTCGAGCATCCCCGAAGGGTCGCCGGCGCGGAGGAGACGCTCGTCGTCGATCGCGACCGTCACTCCGGCTTGGTGGCTTCCTCGATCAGCATCACCGGGATGTCGTCGCGGACCGGGTACCGGTACCGGCACTCCCCCACGCACTCGATGACGTTCTCGTCCTCCCGGTACTCCACGGCGCCCCGGCAGTTGGGGCAGGCCAGGATCTCCAGCAACTCCCTGTCGACAGCCATCTACCCTCCCCGGATCACGGACAGGACCTCGGCGGTCTTCTCCTCGAGCAGCGCGTCGGACCGGGCCTCGACGTTCAGCCGGAGCAGGGGCTCGGTGTTCGAGGGCCGGACGTTGAACCACCAGTCGCCGTACTCCACGGTCAGCCCGTCGAGGCGGTCCTGACGGCCGTCGGCGAACGCGGCCGCCACCCGCCCGATGGTGGCCTCCTGGTCCTCGACCTCCGAGTTGATCTCGCCGGATGCGTGGTACCGGCGGTACGGCTCCAGCAGCTCCGACAGCGGCACCTCCGCCTCCGAGAGCCGCTCCAGCACCAGCAGGGCGGCGATCAGCCCCGAGTCGGCCCGGTAGTGATCGCGGAAGTAGTAATGTCCCGAATGCTCCCCACCGAAGATCGCCCCCGTCTCCGCCATCACCTTCTTGATCAGGGAATGGCCGACGCGGGTCCGGATCGGCCGGCCGCCGTGCTCGCGGACCACCTCGGGGACCACCCACGAGGTGATCAGGTTGTGGATGACCTTGGCCCCCGGCTCCTTCCTGAGCATCGACTCGGCCACCAGGGCCACGATCAGGGAGGGGGGCACGCCCTGAGCGTGCTCGTCCACCACGAAGGCCCGGTCGGCGTCGCCGTCGAAGGCCAGCCCCACGTCGGCGCCGTGCTCGGTGACCGCCCGGCGTAGGTCGGCCTGGTTCTCCGGCTGCATGGGGTCCGCCGGGTGGTTGGGGAACGTCCCGTCCAGCTCCAGGTACAGGCCCACGAGCTTGGCCGGGAGCCTGTCGAAGATCCCCGGCAGGACCAGCCCGGCCATCCCGTTCGCGGCATCGGCCACCACGGTCAGCGGAGCCAGCCGGTCCGCGTCGATGAACGACAGCACGTGATCGATGTACTCCTCGACCATGTCGCCGGACCGGAGGCGGCCCACCGCCGCGGACGGGGCCACGTCCGCCCGCTCGGCCAGGTCGCGGACCTCCAGCAGCCCCGAGTCCTCCCCCACCGGGGCGGCCCCCTGGCGGCACAGCTTCAGGCCGTTCCACTGCGGCGGGTTGTGGCTGGCCGTGAACATGGCCCCCGGCAGGTCCAGCCGTCCCGAGGCGAAGTACAGCATGTCGGTGGTGGCCAGCCCGATGTCGACCACGTCGGTGCCCCGGGCCAGGACCCCCTCGGCGAAGGCCGAGGCCAGCGCCGGTGACGACGACCGGCAGTCGCGCCCCACCACGATGGCTGGAGCTCCGGTGAACCGGGAGAACGCGGCGCCGATCCGCCGGCTCACGTCCTCATCGAGCTCATGGGGATAGATCCCCCGAACGTCGTACGCCTTGAAGATGGCGGAGGGCGAGGTCACCCGGCGATTCTATCCCGGTGGTCCGCGCCGCTCCCACACGGGGCCGGGGACGGGCCGGCGCGCCCGGCCGGGCCCGGCCCGGGCGGACGCCGGAGGGACCGTCAGCGTTCGGTCGGCTGGCTCAGGACCTCGTCGCGGGCGACGCGGGTCCCGTCGCGCTCCCACCAGTTCGCCTCGCACGGCGGGCAGATCCGGTAGATGGCCTCGCCTTCGGCCATCCGCAGCGAGATGGTCATCAGGGAGCCGCCGCAGGCGGGGCACCGGGTCGCCTCTCTTGCCCGGGTATTCATGTGGACATCGTCGGCGACCCGGGGCCCGCGCTCCATAGCTCGGCGGAGGCATCTTTGCCGTGGCCCGATCGGGCGGAGCGGGCTAGTCATCCGGGACTATCCGGGCGCTCGCCCGTCCCCCGGAGGTGACGCGGCCGATCCGGGAACCGAAGGCAGGTCCTTGCCGATGTAGCGGGAGCGGAGGCGCCCTCCTTCCCGCCAGTAGGCGTACCAGTACGGCCCGTGGGGGCACCGGGTGCACGAGGCCCGGCCACAGCGCACGCGCTCCGGAACGTGACCTTCCCCCGGCGGGCCGGTGGCTCGTCGGCGAAGTCGCGGCCCTGGCGGGACACCAGCAGCCCTCGGGCGAAGATCATCAGCCGGCGCAGGTCGTACTCGTCCAGGCCTCTGACGTGCCGGATCAGCTCGCGGTCCAGGGCCATCCTCTTGGGTACGAGTGTACCCAAGAGAGCGCCCGGACCCTTCCCCGGAGCGGCGGGTGGAACCCAGCGGTCAGACCAGGCGGCCGGCAACCGCGGCGTCGAGGAGGGCCACGTCCGCCGGGGTGGCCCCGTCCCCGGCCCCGGCGGGCCGGGCGCCGAGCCGCTCGTCGAGCCGGGTCCATCCCACCGGTGCGGTGAGGCGGTCGGCGTGGCCGCCGCAGAGCTCCAGGAAGTTGGGATCGCGCTCGGGGGCCAGCTCCGCCAGCCACAGGATCCGCTCCGCGTAGCGCAGGCCTGCGGTCGCCGCGGCGGGCTGGTCGCAACCGAGCTTGGTGCACCGGCGCATGCCGGGAGCATAGATCACACCGATGTGATTCGCAACGACAACCAGGGGAGCGCGGGCTCTCTTGGGTAACGAAGGAGCTACCTAAGACATGCCACGTTCCGGGGCCCGCCGCGGTGGCGGCGGGACAGGGCCGGACCGACCCGGGAACGCTGGAAGCGGCGCCGTGGGGCCCCTTCCCGTGCACAAAAGCGTACTCCGAAGCGGCCTTCCGGGTCGCCCCTTCGTGCCTCTTCGGAGTACTCAACCAGGCTACACCCGCCACCCGGCCACGCGCAAGCGGAGGTGCCGTTCTTGTCACTCTTTCGTGGGGGGTGGGGCCGGCCTACTGGACGACGTGGACCGTGGTGCCGATCGGGACGATCTCGTACAGGGCCTCGACGTCGGTCATGTTCATACGGATGCATCCGTGCGAGGCGAACGTGCCGATCGAGCTGGAGGCGCTGGTCCCGTGGATGCGGATGCCTGGCGCATCCAGGTACAGGGCCCGCGTGCCCAGCGGGTTGCTCGGCCCACCCGGGATCACCGCCGGCATGCTGGCCCCCCATCCGTCCGGGGCCGGGTTCACCCAGGTGGGGTTCTCGGCCTTGTTGATCACGGTCCAGTCGCCGGTGGGCGTGGGATAGGCGGGCTGCCCGGCGGCCACCGGGTAGGTCCTGACCAGGTCGAGGCCCTCGTACAGGTACAGCTTCAGGGTCGAGAGCCGGACCACGATCGTGTACCCGAGGTCCTTGGTGGTGACCTCCGGCTTCAGCTCGCGGAGGCCGAACCGCACGTCCGCGGCGGGCGCGGCCAGCACCCGCATCAGCGAAGCCTCCGCCTCCCGGACCCGCAGCTCCTGGCCCTTCTCGGGCTTGTGGAGCACCAGCTCGCCGTCCACGAAGTCCACGGCCGCGTCCGAGGGCGAGACCTCGACGGCCCCGGCCACCGTCTCGACGAACTCCGTCACCCTGGCCTCGTTATGCCGATACTCCACGTCGAACGACCGCCCGATCTCGGAGTCCACCACCCGGCTCCACACCCGGGAGGGCCACGACAGCTCCTGTCCCACGCCCAGGGCGGCGTCTACGGCGGCCTTGACCCTGGGCTTCGTCCCCAGCTCTCCGTGGGTGACGTGCCAGGTCTCGTCGCCGACGGTGACCTCGATCTGCCGGTTGAGGCGGCCCTCCGAGGCCTCCCGGACCGCGTCGATGGCCTGCGCCCGGGTCATCTCTCCCACGTCGACCCCGGCCACCGTGGTGCCGGGCAGCAGGCGGTCCGCCGTGGCGGCGTCGTAGCGGTAGGCGGCGTAGGCCGACCCCCCGGCCAGGAGGAACAGGCCCAACAGGACGGAGACGGTCACCCGGGCACTTCCCAGCACCCGGCCTCCGAACGTGCGAGCGTGTCTCCGTCGTCGTCTCATCGCAAGCCCTAAATCATATACCTAGACTCCCCAGGACCGCCGACGGTTCCATGCGGCTCCCCACGGCCACGGCGTAGCCCTCCGGGCCCAGCCCGGCCTGGGCCACGACCAGGGAGGCCCGGGAACCACGGACGAACGCGGCCACGGGCTCCTGTCCCACCACCCCGGCCAGGTCCACGGTCACGGTGAGGCCTGCGGGCACCACGACGGACTCGAGCTCCTGCGGGGGCCCATCCCGGCCCAGGAGCGCGACCTCGGCCCGGACCTCCGTGGTCCCGGCGTTCTCCAGGATCAGGATCGCCCGCCCTCCTCCGGGCGCCAGTGCCGGCGGGGCCAGCCAGGCGGCCCCCCCGGACGGGACCCCCGAGGTGGCGGCGGAGTCGGTGGACTCGGGGGGTGGCGGGGGCTCCGGCCGGCGCTGCTTCCCCTTCTTCCCCTTCCCCGGCTCCCGCTGGGGCGGCGGCTCCGGCGGTGGCACCCCCGAGGACAGGCGGCGCCCGGCCACGAACGGCTCCGGGCCCTCGGCCTCCACGACCAGCCCGGCGTCCTCGGCCTCCACCTCAGACGTGCGGGCCGACTCACCGGCCACCGTACCCTCCTCCAGCACCACGACCTGGGACTCGGGGCCTTGGGCGCGCACGTGGAACGGGACCCTGCCGCCCCCGGTGGCCGTGACGGTGACCTCGCTGGTCCCGTCGTCCGCCGCCCCCGGAAGGACCCACGTCCGGGCCGGCTCGGGCACCGCCAGCACCGAGCGAAGCCCGCCATCGCCAACGACGTCGAGCCCGCCCACGGCGACCTTGCCGAGGGAGGCGTGGACCTCCGTGGTCACGGGTTCCTCGCCCAGCGCCAGGTCATTGAGGTTGAAGGCCACCGTCCGCCGCGGCTTGATCACCACGCCGGACACCCGTCCCGGCCGGATCGGCCCATCCCTGGTCAGCAGGGTGACGTCGATGACGGCCGCCTCGGCGAACGGGTTGACCACCACGAGCTTCGAGGACTGGCCTCGCACCGAGGTGCCCTCGGGCACCAGCCACCGCGTCCCGGCTCGGGGAGCACAGGGCTCGGCGCCCAGGCCTCCCCCGTCCGGACGAACCGCCACCATCCCCGCCGCCACCGGCGGCCCGAAGAACTCCATGACGCTCGCGGACGTCTTGTCCTCGGCCGGCACGGACACGTACGCCACGGCCCCCGCGGCCAGCCGCTCCCGGGTCGCGGTGGCGCCCTTGCCTCCGAACGTCGTCACCCGCAGGGCCACCTCTCGGTCGGACGGGTTCGCCGCCACCACCCACACCCGCCACCCGACCCCGCCGCCGTGGGGGCAGAACCATGCTCCGGTGCCGGCAGGTGGGGGGGGACCCTGGTCCAGGGGTCGGCGGCCCAGGGCCTGCTCGAGGAAGACCCCTCCGGCCAGCACCGCGGCGGCCAGCACCGCGGCCACCACGAACCGTCCCCGCACGCCGTCGCGGGCCCTGGTGCTCACCGGGCCCCCACTTCCCGGCGGCCCCCCGCGGGCATCACCGGCGCCGCCACCTCGGCGCCGGCCACCCCCGCTCGGAACGGCGCCCGCTCCCGGCTCCGCCGCCTGGTGACCACCAGCGCCAGGACCCACAGCGCCGCCAGGGCGGCCACCTCCAGCGTCCGACGGAGCTGGCCGCCGAACCGTACGGTCACCTCCCCCGGAGCCGATTCGAACCCCACCGCCCACCCGAAGGCCGGGAAGGGCTCCACGTCGCCGGACGGTCCCTCCAGTCGCCAGCGATCATCGAACTGGTCGGCCACCGAGACCAGCGACCCGTCCTGGCCCACCGTCCCGCCCCATCCGGAGAGCCCGCCCTCGAGCGCGTTTGCCCGAGCCGGCTCCACCGTCACCGCGGACAGGAGCCGGGAGGACCGGGCGGCGGTGGCGGCACGTTCGCCAACGTACCATCCGGCCACCGGGAGCGCGCGAGCGTTGCGGTAGATCCGCAGCCCGCCGGCGGCCTGGACGAGGTCGAGGTCGAGCTGGTCGTCGAGCCGAGATGCCGCCGCCGGGGGGAGCCCGCGCTCCGGGGCCACCACGTAGCGGATCGCCGCGGGCGCCAGCAGGGCCCCGCCGTGACGGACCTGCCCCGACAGCATCGCGCCGACCGCGCGCCGGACCGCCTCGTCACCCGGCCCGCGCGCCGGGAGGCCGAGCGCCAGCACCGGCCGGCCCCCCCTCCCCGTGATCGCGTAGCTCACCGATGCGGGCCCCGCTTCCACCGTGCCCTGCGGCTGGCCGCCGGGGGCGGGGAACGGGGAGCTGTCGGGCCGGCCCACCCACAGCACGCGGAACGGCTGGCCGGGATCGGACGTGGCCACCACGGGCCAGGCCGGGGGGACCCCGGCCGGCCGCACGGCCCACCCGGCCCCCACGACCGCCACGGCCTGGGCGGCGATCCCCACGAACAACACGGCCGCCAGCGTGGCCACGGCGAGCTGCCGGAACCCGAACGCGGCCCGCCGCAGCCCCGGAAGGATCCAGGGGATGGCCAGGCCCACCACCACGCTCATCGAGAACGCCGCCGCGGCCAGATAGGCGATGGGGTTCGAGAACGGTGCCGGGAGGTACCCGGCCGCGGCGAGCCAGGCCAGGGGAAGGGAGGCCGAAGCCGCCAGGAGGGACCGGCCGCCCCATCGCTTGTGCCTCCCGGCGGCGAACGGGAACGCCAGCACCGCAGCCACCGGCAGGAACGACCCCGGGAGCCACGACCCCGGAGCACGGCCCGGCGAGAGCCGGAGCAGGTCGGCGAAGCGGGCCAACCCCAGGGCGCCCACCTCCGTCCCTCCGCCGGCCCGGGCCAGCTCGATGGCGAACGGGAACACCAGGACGGCGGCGACCGCCCCGGAGGCCACTCCCAGCGTCACGCCCCGCACCGGGTTCCCGTTCCGGGACGGCGCCAGGAGCATCGGCGCCGCCACCACGGCCAGGGACAGCCACGTGGCCGGGAAGAATGACGCCGCAGCGGCCAGGACGGCGCCGGTGGCCACCACCCACCGGAACGGGTGGGCGGGAGCGGGGTCGTCGAACGCCGCGCCGAGGCGCAGCGACAGCCACGGAAGCGTCACCAGCAGCGCCATCACCGGGATGCTCCCTTCCGAGGCCGCCCACAGCGTCAGCGCCGACAGCGCGTACGCGGCGGCGGCCACCACCGCCGCACCACGGTGCTCGGTGAGCCGGCGGACCGACCGGTAGCAGGCCACCCCGGCCACGGCCGGCGTCAGCGCCACCAGCAGGCGGGCCAGCAGATGCGGGTCGGCCAGGGTGAGGGCTCCGGCGATCCCCAGCGGCACCAGGGCGGGGCTGGCGCCGCCGGCCCCGCCGAACCCCGTCGACCGCCACCCGGAGGCGAACTCCCGGAAGAACGCCCCCGGCCCATCGGGAAACACGGGGAGCAACCCTCCCTCCACGCGGGGGACGAACAGCACGTCGCGGAACCCCACCACCGTCAGCAGGATGGCCAGGACCGCCCCGACGGCGACGGGGTGGGACGTGGCCAGCCGTGCCGCTCGCTGGCGAAGCGGCGGGGCTTCCGGTTCCTCCTCGTCCTCCATCGGCCGCTCGTGGTGGGTCGTCAGGAGCGACGAGGCCTGGAGCACCCAGCGCTGGAGCCGGGCCCCTGCCGGGGCCATGAACCGGCCGATCTCCCGGTCGGGGATCCGGCGGGCCCGCTGGGTGCGGATGCGGCGACGGACCGTGCCCGGGAGATGGACGATGTTCCAGCCCCACGCCTGGAGCACCTGGAACACCCGGTCGAAGTGGCGGGTGACCACGTACAGCAGGCCCCTGGCCGCCGCCTGGACCGCGTAGAGCGGAAGCACCCACAGCAACGTGACGACCCGGTAGTTCTTGAGCAGGCTGAGCAGACCGCCACGCTCGGCCAGGTACCGGTCCGACCGAACGCCGTCGGCGGTCCGCTCCAGCCGCTCGCCGGCCAGCCGGTGCAGGGCCACGGCCTCCGGGTTCACCAGCACGCGCAGGCCCGCCAACCGCACCCGCCAGCAGAAGTCGAGGTCGGACTGTCCCGAGCGGAGGCGCTCGTCCGGCAGACCGGCCCGGCGCCAGGCCTCCCGGGAGACCAGCATGGCCGCGGACGATACGAACAGCACCTCTCGCAGCGCGTCGTACTGCCCCTGATCGATCTCCCCCTCCTCCAGGGGCGAGTACGGATAGCCGAACCGGTCCGTGGTCGAGCCGATGTCGAGCAGCACCTCGGGGCGGTCCCAGTCCAGGACCTTCGGTCCCACCACACCGGCCTGGTCGACCCGCTGGGCGGTGTCCACGAGCCTGGCGACGGCATCCGGGGCCAGCGCGGCGTCGTCGTGCAGCAGCAGCAGGTAGTCGGCCTCCCCGGCCGCCGGCACCGCCGTGGCCCGGGCCACCGCAGCCGGAAAGCCGAGGTCCTCATCCACGCGGATCACCCGTCGAGGCCCCAGGGTGGCCTCCAGGACATCGCCGGATCCATCGGTGGACCCGTTGTCGACGGCCAGCACGCCCAGCCGCGGATGGGTCTGGCGCGCGAGCGATGCGAGCGCTCGCGTCAGCCAGGGAGCTCCGTCCTTGACGACCAGGATCGCCAGGACGCTGGGGGTCTCAGTGCGCACGACGGCCGCCTAGCATTCCACGAAACCCGAGGGTCCTCAACGTACAGAAGCGAGGAGGGGGGGCGAGTGCCCCCCCTCTGACGGCAGCCGAGGCCGGCTACCTCCGCCTCGCGGTGGTCCGCTTCGCGGTCGACTTCTTCCGACCCCCGCCACCCTTGCGAGCCGCGGTGGTGCGCTTGCGGGTCGTCCGCTTGGCGGGCTTCCGCTTCGCGGTCGTCCGCTTGGCGGGCTTCCGCTTCGCGGTGGTGCGCTTCGCCGTCGTCCGCTTGGCCGTCGTGCGCTTCTTGGCGCCGCTCTTCTTCCTCGCGGCTGTCGTCCTCTTCTTCGCCGGCGACCTCTTCGCGGTCGACTTCTTTCTCGTCGTTCTCTTGCGCGTGGCTGCCATGGTCACCTCCTTTCGCGCCGTCAGGACGCCATCCGCTTCAGGCGTCGCCGTTCCCGCTCACTCATGCCTCCCCACACCCCGTAGCGTTCATCTCGACGCAGGGCGTAGTTCAGGCATTGGATCCGGACCTCGCAGTCGGCGCAGATTCGCTTGGCCTCGCGCGAGGACCCACCTTTCTCGGGGAAGAAGATCTCCGGGTCGAAATCCCGGCATCTCGCCAACTCCTGCCACGGCGTGTCGTGGTGCATCCGCCCTCCAAGCGAATTACATCGGTGTGATTCTGAACGAAGGGCGGTGCACTTGTCCAGTCCCAATCATGAACTTTTTGCCGGAGCATTTGAAGCGCCGTCGGCGAGGTGATCGGGTATTTGCGCATCACGACACCCGATGCACGCGGTCGTACGTCGTCGTTCGCTGGACCGGGGTGCGCCCGATGTCGCGGATCGCGCCCTCGAGCTCCTCCGGTTCCTTGCGGATCCCCCACTCCGCTCCGGCCATCCGGGAGATCGTCTCCTCCATCAGCGTGCCGCCGAGGTCGTTGGCTCCGCCGGCGAGCATCACCTTGCTGGCATCGAGCCCGAGCTTCACCCACGACACCTGCACGTTGGGGATGGCCCCCTCGAGGAGGATCCGGGCCACGGCATGCATCCGCCGGTCCTCCTCGTGGGTCGACCCGGGGCGGGCCTTGCCGGCCAGGTAGATCGGCGAGTTCTGGTGCACGAACGGGAGCGGCACGAACTCGGTGAAGCCGCCGGTCCGGTCCTGGATAGCGGCCAGCCGCCGCAGGTGGGCCACCCAGTGCGGCGGAGCGTCCACGTGGCCGTACATGATCGTGGACGAGGACGGGATCCCCAGGCCGTGGGCGGTGGACACGATCTCCTCCCAGGTGTCGGCGGGCAACTTTCCCTTGGTGAGCACCCACCGGACGTCGTCGTCGAGGATCTCCGCCGCGGTGCCGGGGATCGAGCCCAGTCCCAGCCGGCGACACTCCTGGAGGAACTCCCGGAACGAGATCCCCAGCCGGGTGGATCCGTTGAGAACCTCCATGGGGCTGAACGCGTGGATGTGCATCTCGGGGACCCGTGCCTTCACCGCGTCCAGCAACCGGAAGTAGAAATCGCCGGGAAGGCTGGGGTGAAGCCCGCCCTGCATGCACACCTCGGTGGCCCCGTAGGACCGGGCTTCCTCCGCTCGGTCCGCGACCTCCTGGAGGGTCAGCGTGTAGGAAGCCGGGTCCACCTCCCGCTGGGCGAACGCGCAGAACCGGCACCCCGTGTAGCACACGTTGGTGAAGTTGATGTTGCGGTTGACCACGTAGGTCACCTCGTCGCCCGCGGCCTCCCGCCGCAGGTCGTCGGCCACCCGGCACAACGCCTCCAGGTCCGGGCCCTCGGCCTCGAACAGGGCCAGCGCCTGCTCGTCGGTGATGGGCCGGCGAGAGGCGGCCCTGGCCAGGGCCGTCCTGACCTCCGCGCTGATGCGGGCCGGGTCGCGGCGCCTGGTGGACCACGTCCGCGTCGCCTCGACGTCGAGCGCGTCCCAGTCCCCGTAGACCGCATCGCCATCGGGCCGGAGGCCGTGGCCGTTCACCTTGGCGAACGTCAGCGCGGTGGTCCGCGGCTTCCATTGCACGTCCGGGTCCTGCCACGGCACCGGTTCGGGCGTGTGGCCCTCACGGGCGAAGCCGCCCTCGCCGATGAGGGCCGCCACCGGGCGCTGCATCTTCCCGGCGATCCACGGGTCGGGGCGAGTGGCGAACCCCGGATAGACGCACAGCCGCTCGCGGAGGCGGAACCCCTTCTCCTCGGTGCGCCGGCGGAGATCCTCGAGCCGTGGCCACGGAGCCTCCGGGTTCACGTGGTCGGGGGTGACCGGGGAGACCCCGCCCCAGTCGTTGATGCCGCCGTCCAGCAGCCGCGGGTAGTGCGGATCCGACAGGTTCGGCGGAGCCTGGAGGTTGACCCTCGGACCCAGGACCACCCGGGCCGTGGCCACCGCCGCCAGGAACTCGTCGTCTTCGGGCTCCGGTGCGCCGGCCATGGCCGTCCCCGGCTTGGCCCGGAAGTTCTGGACGATGACCTCCTGCACGTGGTGGTACCGGCCCTGAACCTCGCGGATGGCGAACAGCGACTCCGCCCGCTCCCGGAGCGTCTCCCCGATCCCCACCAGGATCCCGGTGGTGAACGGGATCGACAGCCGCCCGGCATCCTCGATCGTCCGCAGCCGAACGGCGGGGACCTTGTCGGGCGAGCCGTGGTGGGCCATCCCCTTCTCGGTGAGCCGGTCCGTGGCCTGCTCGAGCATGAGCCCCATCGACGCCGACACGTGCTTCAGCCGGGCCATGTCCTCCCACGTCATCACCCCGGGGTTCAGGTGCGGCAGCAGGCCGGTCTCCTCGACCACCTTGATCGAGACCGCCCGCAGGTAGTCGAGCGTGGAGTGGTAGCCCCGCTCGACGAGCCACCGGCGGGCCACCGGGTAGCGATCCTCCGGCCGGTCCCCCAGCGTGAACAGGGCCTCCTTGCAACCCGCCCGTCGCCCGGCGTCGCCGATGGCCACGACCTCCTCCGGCGAGAGGAACGGCTCACGGAGGTCCCGGGGCGGCTTGGCGAAGGTGCAGTAGTGGCACACGTCGCGACACAGCATCGTCAGGGGAACGAACACCTTCCGCGAGTAGGAGATGGTCCGGCCGTGTCCCAGCTCCCGCAGCGACGAGGCCACCGCGCAGAGCTCGGCCAGGGCGGCGCCCCGGGCTCCGAGCAGTGCCGTGGCCTCCTCCACGGAGACCGTCTTGCCACCGGCGGCTCGCTTCACCGCGCGACGGATGGCGTGATCGTTCGCGTTCACACGCTCGACCCTAGTGGCCGCCTCCTCGATGAGCAATAGCGAATACGCTTCGGACGTGAACGTCGTTGCGCTGGCGGGCGGTGTCGGAGCGGGAAAGTTCTTGCGCGGGCTGGTGCGCACCGTGCCGCCATCCGACGTGTCGGTCGTCGTCAACACCGGCGACGACCTGGTCCTCCACGGCCTCCACGTCTCGCCCGACCTGGATTCGGTGATGTACTGGCTGGCCGGCGTGGCCGATCGCGACCGCGGGTGGGGCCGCGGGGCCGAGTCGTTCCGGACGCTCGAGGAGCTCCGCCGGCTCGGTGGCCAGGCGTGGTTCGGGCTCGGTGACCTGGACCTGGCCACGCACCTCATGCGAACCGGGCTGCTGTCCTCCGGGCGGACGCTGTCGGAGGCCACGGCGGCGTCGTGTCGGGCGTTCGGGGTGGATCCACCGCTGCTGCCGATGTCGGACGACCCGGTGACGACGCGCATCGATGCGGTCGACCAGGCCGGACGGGTGCTCGACCTTCACTTCCAGGAGTACTGGGTGGGCCGAGGGGCCCGCGACGAGGTCAAGGCGATCCGGTACGCCGGCGCCGAGCGGGCCCGTCCCTCGCCCGGCGTGCTGGAGGCGATCGGCGCCGCGGACGCGGTGGTGATCTGCCCGTCGAACCCCGTGGCCAGCATCGGACCGATCCTGGCCGTCCCGGGGATCGCCGACGCCGCGGCGGGCAGGCCCGTGGTCGGCATCAGTCCCATCGTGGCCGGGGCCCCCCTCCGGGGCATGGCCGACCGGCTCATGCCGGCCGCCGGGCTGGAGGTCTCCGCCCTGGGCGCGTCGCGCGCCTATCGCGGCCTGCTGGATGGGTGGATCGCCGACGAGCGGGACCGGGCCCTGGTCCCCCGCATCGAGGAGGAGCTCGGGATCCGCGGGGCGGCCGTCGACACCATCATGACCGACGACGACGCGGCCGAGCGCCTGGCCCGGGCGGCGATCGAGCTCGTGACCGGATGAGCCTCGAGGTTCTCCCGGTCACCGGGATCCCAGAGGTCGAGGCGGGCACCGACCTGGCCGAGGTGATCGCGGCCCACCTCCCCGGCGGGCTCCGGGGCGGCGACGTGGTCGTCGTCACCCAGAAGGTGGTCTCGAAGGCCGAGGGGCGGGTGGTCCCCGAGGGTGCGGGCAGGCAAGCATGGGTGGCTCGAGAGGGCCGCCGGGTGGTCGCTCGCCGTGGAGACCTGGTCATCGCCGAGACCCGGCACGGATTCGTGTGCGCGAACGCGGGCGTGGACGCGTCCAACGTCGCACCCGGCTTCCTGACGCTGCTCCCCGAGGACCCCGATGCGTCCGCCGAGCGCATCCGGTCGGGCCTGAGCGAACGAGCGGGGGCCGAGGTGGGGGTGGTCGTCTCCGACACGTTCGGGCGTCCGTGGCGACGGGGGCTGGTGAACGTGGCCGTCGGTTGCGCCGGCCTCCCGGCGCTCGTCGACCTCCGGGGAACGCCCGACCGCTCGGGCCGGCTCCTGGACGCCACGATCGTGGCCCTGGCCGACGAGGTGTGCGCGGCGGCCGGCCTGGTCATGGGCAAGGCCGAGGGCATCCCCGCGGCCGTGGTCCGGGGGGTCCGCACCGAGGCTCCGCCGGGCCCGGCGGCGGAGCTGGTGCGTCCGCCGGAAGAGGACCTGTTCCGATACGCGCCGCTCGATGCCATCTCGGGCCGCCGCTCGGTCCGCGAGTTCGGAGCGGGGACGGTCCCCCGACACGTCCTGGTGGAGGCGGTGCGGGCCGCCCTGACCGCCCCGGTCCCCCACGGCTCGCGCCACCGTACCCGGCCGTGGCGATGGACGATCGTCGAG
Organism: Actinomycetota bacterium; assembly: GCA_050692985.1. Lineage (GTDB taxonomy): Bacteria > Actinomycetota > UBA4738 > UBA4738 > CALAEC01 > JBOGVZ01. Next base: position 15,367 of record JBOGVZ010000066.1, on the reverse strand, counting down.
TCGCGGTCCGCCCGCGCAGGCCTGCTGGGGGCGATGGCCGAGGCATGGGCCCGGGACCTGGGCGCGGACGGCGTCGACCGAGAAGGGATCGAGCGGCGGGTGGCCCGGTCCGACGCCCTGCTCGGTGCGGCTCCGGTGCTGGCCGTCCCCAGCGTGTCGCTGGCCGCGGCGGACCGCTACCCCGACGAGCGGCGGCGCCGGGCGGAGCGAGACATGTTCGTGCTGGCCACCGGGGCCGGCGTGCAAAACTTCATGCTGGCCCTCCACGCGCAGGGCCACGCCTCGTGCTGGGTGTCGTCCACGCTGTTCTGCCAGGACGAGTCTCGGGCGGCGCTGGGGCTCGACGAGCAGTGGCTCCCGATGGGGGCGGTAGCCGCCGGGCCGCTCCCGACCGGGGGGCCGCCGCCGCGCCCGCCGCTGGACCCGGGCGAGCACCTGCGGACGAGGTGACAGCGGGCCTCATATAGTTACTGCCCACCCAACGAGGAACCACGTGGCGAAGAAGAAGCGCAAGAAGGGGAAGCGACCGTCCCGGCCCCAGGCCCGCCCCACCCAGGGCGCCCGGTCACGGGAGGAGGTCGTGGCCCGGCTCGAGACCGAGCGGGAGGAGACGCGGGCGCCGGAGGCCGAGCGGCCCGAGGGCCGGCGCACGCGACGCCGCGAGGCCCCCGCACCGACCAGCAACCGGCAGGCCCGGAAGGAGCAGGCCCGCCGCGAGCGGGAGCGGCGGATCAAGCGTGCCCGCCGGGCCCGCCGCCTGCGGAGGGCGGTGCGGTGGGGGCTGGTGCTGGGGATGATCGGCGGCGTCGCCGTGGCGATCTGGTACGTGAACACCCGGCCGCTCCTCCTGGAGGACCAGGCGGCGGCCCGGGCGGCCGCCGCCCTGGGATGCGGGGAGGAGGGAGACGGCGCCATCGAGGAGCCGGGCGTCCAGGGGCGGGAGCACCTCCAGGCGGGGCAGGTCCCCCCCGAGTACAACTCCACGCCGGCCACGTCGGGACCGCACAACCCGGCCGCGTACCAGGGTCCCCCCGTCCTCCCCGACCCGGTGGACCCGGTGCTCGAGACGAGCCTGGTCCACAACCTCGAGCACGCCTACGTGATCATGTCCTACCGGGCCGACGGGGACGGTGCCCTTCCCCAGGAGGCGGTCGACCGGCTGACCGAGATCACCGAGCGTGAGAGCAAGGTGTTGCTGGTCCAGTACCCGGCGGAGGGCCCGCGGGCGCTACCCGACGGCGCCAGCGTGACGTTCACCGCGTGGAACAAGCTGCTGCCGTGCCCGGAGGTCGAGGCCGGCCAGGTCGACCAGGTGGCCACGGTGGCCGAGGGCTTCATCCAGCAGTACCGCGGGTCCAGCAACGCCCCCGAGCCCGCTGGGGGCTGAGGGCAGGCCCCTAGTCGTAGGTGACGGTGCACCCCCCGGTGCACACGATCTTCCCGCCGTCGAACACGCCCTTCGTGCCGCCGTCGATCTTGAGGTACTTCTTCGGAAGGCCCAGGCCCGAGTTGTGGCCGCCTTCCCCGAGGTAGGTGTCCAGGACCTTCCCTCGCACCCACACCACCTTGCCGGGGCCGTCGTTCACGTAGATCCGGCCCTTCTTGAAGCGCTGGTACCGTCCCCCGTCCACCTCGACCTTCTTGCTCATCGACTTCCCCGGCTTGCAGTCGATCGCGTCGTACTTCTGCCGGATCTGCCCGGTGATGTTCAGGTTCTTGTTCACGTAGAAGCGAGTGTCCTTCAGGCCCAGGGCCGTGCGGATGTTCCAGCCGCCGACCACCTTGCTGCCCGAGGAGCCGACCACCTTCACGGTCGTCACGCGCCCCGAGACCCCTCGGTCGTACTTCTTGAAGCTCTCCACGGTCCCGATGCCGCCCGTGTACGGCTTGAGCGCGTCGGTGACCGCGGAGGCCGTGAACGTCGCCTTCCACGTGGTGTTGGGGTTCTCCGGGACGTCGTCCTTCGGGTCGCACACCCCCTTGAGGTACGGTGACGCCGCCGCCGCCGGCCACACGTTCTGGATGGCCTCGGTGTGGCCCCCGCTCGAGGAGCCATACACGGAGTAGATCGGCGTCCCCTTGTGCAGGACGACCTTCTTCTTCGTCTTGCGCGCCGCGCTCACCCAGCGGTTCCCCTTGAACGCCGTCTCCTTGTCGGCGCCCGTGTAGAACTGGTCCGCGGTGGTGGACAGGATGTCGCACGAGCAGCCGGTCCGCGGCCCCAGCAGCCGCCAGTAGGCGAACGTGCGTGAGGCGATGGCCTGCGTCCGCAGGGCCATCTTGTGCCACGTGTTGGGGACCTCGCTGACCCCGAACACGTACTGCTGGACGGGGACGTCCGCCACCACGTCCAGGTGGTTGTCGTCGATGATGTTGAAGGCGACCTTACCGCGCATCACATGGTGGCCCCAGTCGGCCACCCAGATCCTGGAGTCCTGGGGGATCGCGTACAGGTCGGTCTTCTTCCCGCCCCACAGCTTGCCGCCGACGAGGGCGCCGCTCGGCTTCTCGATCTTGTACTTGCCGTCCTTCACCCGGACCCAGCGGTTCTTGCCATCGGGCACGGTCTCGATGACCTTGCCGTTCTGGAGCTGGAAGACGTAGGGCCCGTCGACCGACCGGAGCTTGACCTCCGTGTCGTCCTGCACCAGACCCACCCGGATGCGCTTCTCCGGTGGGGGCTTCTTCTTTACCTTCGTCCCGGTGTAGTAGTGGCGCAGGATCTTCGCTGGGAGCCACCCGGCCCGGGCCAGCCCCAGCATCCCGTACTGGCCCATGCCCAGGCCGTGGCCGTACCCCGAGCCGTGGAAGGTGAAGTCCTCGGCCGCCACGGCCGGCGGGGCGTCGGTGAGCGCCGCCGGGAGGGCCAGGGCGATCGAGATGAAGAGGGCTGCCGCTCGTCTCATGTCGGTTGGCCTTGCCACAGGGGGGGTTCCCAACCCTACACCAGCGCCCCGGCGAAGTGAAGCGAACCTGTCAATCCCTCCCACTGGGGGGTTCGCTCGCCGTCCGGCCCCCTGCCTCCGCTCCTCGGGGCGAGCTACCCCCCCGGACCCCCCCACCCGGGGCGCGCCGGCCCGGGCCCAGGCGGGCCTCCGCGATCCGGGCGCCGGGCCCGACCCCCGCCTCCTCGGCCAGGACCGACCCCGTGACCTCGGCCCCATCCCCCACCACCACCCCCGGGCCCAGGACGCTGTCCAGGACGGCGGCCCCCCGTCCCACGATCGCCCCCCGGTGGAGCACGGAGCGCTCGACGACCGCTCGGGCGGCGACCCTCACGCCCGGGCCCAGCACCGCATGCTCGCCCACCACGGCCGAGGGATCGACGTGCCCGCCTTCCCCGAGCAGCGGCCTCGGGTACTCCCGCCCGGCCACCAGCCCGTCGAGGGCGTCCACGTGCGCCTGGAGGTAATCCTCCGGCGTCCCCAGGTCACGCCAGTAGGCGTCCGACCCCAGGGCGAAGACGGGCTCGCCGGCGGCGATCAGCGCGGGGTAGGTCTCCCGCTCGATCGACACGGCCACGCCACCGGGGACGCCGTCCAGGACCCGAGGCTCCAGGACGTAGGTCCCCGCGTTGACCTCTCCGGGCACCGGGTCGGCCGGCTTCTCCCGGAACGCCAGCACGCGGCCCTCGGGCGTGGTTTCGACGAGCCCGTACGGCCGGGCGTCCTCGACGCGGTGGAGGGCGACCGTGGCCACCGCCGCCCGATCCCGGTGGACGGCCACCAGCGCCGAGAGGTCGAGGTCCGTGACGACGTCGCCGTTGAGGACGAGGAACGTGTCGTCCAGGAGGTGGCGGGCCCCGGCGATCGCGCCGCACGTCCCCAGGGGCCGGGCTTCGGTGATCCACGTGATCGCGGGGGGGGCCGGGTGCTCGTCGAGGAACGAGCGGAACTCCTCCTCCAGGTGGAACGACGACAGGATCACCTCGTCCACGCCGTGCGTCGCCAGCTGGTCGAGCACGTGCGCCAGGAACGGCCGGTTCATGAACGGCAGCAGTGGCTTGGGGATCGTCTCGGTGAGCGGACGCAACCGGGTCCCCTCGCCTCCCACGAGGACCACGGCCTTCACTGCCGTCCCCGCAGCGTGGCCAGCACGGCTCGCAGCCGAAGCACCACCCAGGCCGGCGGAAGGAGGACCTTGCGCCACCCCGTGGCCCGGTGCTTGGCGAAGTACCGGTAGATGCCGCGCGAGTGCTCCATGGTCATCCGCCAGGAGCGGCCGGTGGACACGCCGCCCTCGTGCACCACCTCGAGCTCCGGGGTGAACAGGACCGTCCACCCGGCCGCCCCCAGGCGCGTGCAGAAGTCGAGCTCCTCCGCGTACAGGAAGAAGTCCTCGTCGAACAGGCCCACCTGCTCGAAGGCCGCCCGAGGCACGAGCATGCACGCCAGGGACACCCAGTCCACCTGTCGCTCCGACGTGCGGTCCCAGTCGTCCATCCGGTACGCCCGGGAGAACCGGTTGCCGGGGCGGAACGGGCCCAGCAGCGCGTGCCCCACGGCCTGCCCCACCGACGGGAACCGGCGCCCGGACGGGTAGACGGTCCCGTCGGGGTTGCGGATCAGGGGGCCGACGGCGCCGGCCCGGGGATGGTCGCGGGCCACCTTCAGCAGCCCCTCCAGGGTGCCGCCGACGACCTCCGCGTCGGGGTTCAGCAGGAGGACGAAGGGCGCCCGGGTCCCCCGGATGCCCTGGTTGAGGGCCGCCGACAGCCCCCGGTTGTCCTCGTTGCCGATCACCCGGATGTCCGGGAACCGCCGGGCCGCGGCCGTGGCGCTCCCATCGCGGGATGCGTTGTCCACCACCACGACCTCCACGGAGGCCTCCCCCGCGGCGCCGTAGACCGACTCCAGGCACCGGGACAGGTACTCCCCTGCGTTGTAGTTGACGACGACGACGGCGAGGTCCGGGACGGCCGCGCGCGACATCGGTCAGGGGAGGGGTCGGCTCACGAGCTCGTCCGGGACACGAGCACCAGGCCGGTGATGATCAGGGCCACGCCCCCCCACCGCAGGGCCACCACCGGCTCGTTCAGCACCACTCGGTCGAACACCAGGATCAGGACGTAGGTCAGGGCGGCGAACGGATACGCGAACGACAGCGAGGCCCGGGACAGGACCAGCAGCCAGAACAGCGCCGACAGCCCGAATAGGGCCAGCCCGCCCCACACCGCCGGCTGCCGGAACCCCTGGAGCAGCGTGGCCACCAGGGACCGCGCTTCGGCGGGGTGCTCCACCGCCACCTGGTTCATCCCGAACTTCAGCGTGAGCTGGGCCACGGCGGCCAGGGTCACGGATGCGAGGATCAAGGCGACGATCAATCGGGTCCTCCTCTTCTCGCCGGGCGGGGCCGGCGGTGCGTAGTCGGCGTCGAGCGGGCTGGTGTGCTCATGCGGCGATCGAGCTCGGTGGGTCACGGGCGGACCTCCGCCGTCCGGCCGGTCAGGACGGCGGCGACCGCGGCGGCCAGCTCGTCGTCGTTCCCCACCACGATGTCCCGGGGCCCGGCCTGCTCGGCCAGCCCTCCCACGCCGGTCACCACCGCGGGAGTCCCCACGGCGTGGGCCCGGGCCAGCGCCCCGGAGGACCACGAGCGCCGGTACGGGAGCACCACGGCGTCCGCCGCGGCGATCCACGTGTCGAAGTCCTCGTCCGAGGCGAAGCCCTCGACGAGCTCCACGCCGGGGGCGGCGGCGGCCATGCCGCGGATGCGCCTGGCGTACTCCTCGTTCCGGGGGCTGTCGTCCCTGGCCGAGCCCACGATGTACAGCCGTCCCGCGCCCGCGCGGCGCACGGCCTCGATGGCCCGCTCGTGGCCCTTGGCGGGGTGCAGGAAGCCCGCCGAGACCAGGACCCGTTCCCCTTCGGGGATGCCCAGCCGGCGGCGAGCCTCGGTTCGCGTCATCCGGCCGTGGACCCTGACCCCTTCGATGTGGGGCACCAGCCGGACCGGGCGACGGACCCGATAGGTCCGTTCGAACCGGACGCGCTCGGCATCGGTGTGGAACAGGAGCAGGGGTGCGCGCCGGAACGCTCGCCGGAGCAGGAACTCGTCGGGACGCCACCACCTGGGCGGGTCGGCCTCGTGGACCAGGATCTCGGTCTGGGGACGGGTTCGGCACAGCCGCTCCAGCCCGAGCGACGCGCCGATCTTCGACAGGGGCGCCCGCCGCTTGAAGTACAGGGCCGGCTGGAAGTGGACCACGATCCGGTCGGCATCCTTGCCCAGCCGGGCCGCAGCTCGGAACGGGCGCCCGCCGAAGAACCCGACGCGCACGTCGCCGTGGCCGTCGGGAGGTGACAGCACCGTGACCTCGTGGCCCTCGGACCGGAGCCGCTCGGCCTGTGCCGCCGCGTACGCCCCGATGCCGCACGTCCGGGGCGGGTACGGTGCCACCAGCAGGACCCGGCTCATGCCGGATCCACCTTCACCTCGGTGGGGATGTACAACCCCTCCTCCAGGTACCGCACCACGTCGAAGGCGTACCGCATGTCGTGCCAGTCGTGGGCCACGGACTTGTCCCGGTTGTGGACCCCGATGGTGACCAGGTACTGGCCCTCGACCATGGGCAGCTGCTTGAGCTCGAAGCTGACCCGGCGCTTCCCCTCGAACCGCCCCAGCTCCACGCCCATGCGCCGGGTGCTGGTCCCGTAGATGAACTCCTCGTTGTTGTCGAACACGGCGATCGACACGTGGGGATCGTCGGCCGGACGGTGGGCCCGCAGCGATACCCGGACCGTCAGCGGCTCCCCCGGCGAGACGACGGAGACCGGCTGGCCCTTGCTGTCGAGCAGGTCGACGTCCTCGATGGTGATGTCGCCGGTCACGTGCTCCCTGGCGAACGCGGTGTGCCGCTGGAGCATCGTCAGCCGGAACTGCTTGATGACCTCGGCCACCTCGCCGGCCACCTTGATCCGGCCCCGCTCCAGCATCACCGCCCGGTCGCAGATCTGGTGGACGAGCTGGGGGGCGTGGGTGACGAACACGATCGTCCGGCCCTCCCGCTGGAACTCCCGGACCCGGGCGATGCACTTGCGCTGGAAGGCCTCGTCACCGACGGCCAGGACCTCGTCCACCAGGAGGATCCTGGGGTCCACGTGCACCGCGACCGCGAACCCCAGCCGGACGAACATCCCCGACGAGTAGTACTTCACCTGGTTGTCGATGAAATCGTCGAGCTCGGCGAAGGCCACGATCTCCTCGAAGTGCCGGTCGGTCTCCTTGCGGGACAGCCCCAGGATCGAGGCGTTGAGGTACACGTTCTCCCGGCCGGTGAGCTCGGGGTGGAACCCCGCCCCCAGCTCCAGGAGGGCGGCGATGCGGCCGCGGGTCAGGACCTGCCCGGTGGTCGGCCGGAGGATGCCGCCGATGATCTTGAGCAGCGTGGTCTTCCCCGAGCCGTTGGGGCCCAACAGCCCCACGGTCTGCCCTTCCTCCACCTCGAACGCGAGGTCGCGAAGGGCCCAGAAGTCCTCGGCCCGCGAGCGCCGGAACCGCAGCAGCCGCTCCTTCACGCTCGAGGGACGCTCGTGGTACAGGCGGAAGCGCTTCGACACCCCCTCGACCTGGATGGCGGCCTGGGCCATGGCTACAGCTCCTCCGCGAAGTCGCCGGACATCCGGAAGAACAGGCGCCACGCCAGGTACAGCAGCACCACCGACGCGGCAGCCACGAGCCCGAGGCGGGTCCAGTACCAGGACGGATCCATGGTGGGCAGGACCTTCTCCCCGGCGTCGGTGGGTACCGCCGCCCCGTACAGCGCTCGCTGGAAGGCCAGGACCACGTTCGTCAGGGGGTTGAGGAGATACAGCGTGAACCCGGTCTGGCCCATGCTCCTGGCCACCTCCCGGGCCGGGTACACGATCGGGGTGCTCCAGAACCATGCCAGGAGCGCCAGCTCCACCAGGTGGCCGGTGTCCCGGTACCGGACGTTCAGCGCGGACGTGGCGAAGCCCACGGCGGCCACGAACAGCAGCAGCACGACGAGCGCCGCCGGTACCAGGAGGAGCGCAGGGCTCACGAACGAGAACCCGAAGATGACGACCAGGAACACCAGGAGCACGGCGAACTGGAACAGGAAGTTGATGCTCTGGGCGCCGACGGCCGCCAGTGGGAGCACCTCTCGGGTGAAGGCGACCTTGGGCACGAGCTGGGCGTTGCCCGTCACCGAGGTGGTGGCCCCCTGGAGGCCGGTGGAGAACAGCGTCCACGGCAGGAGCCCGGACAGGAGGAGGATCGGGTAGTAGTCGACGCCGCCCCGGAGGAACACCACGAACACCAGCGAGAAGATCACCATGTACAGGACCGGGTTCAGCATCGACCACAGGACCCCCAGCACGGACGACTTGTAGCGAACCCTCAACTCCTTGCGGGACAGGTTCGCCAGGACCTCTCGGGAACGCCACAGCTCCCGCAGGCGGGACAGGACCCGAAGGCGGGGGGGCTCGCTGGTCCGGACCAGGACCTCAGCGGACAGCGTCGATCACCTCCCGTAGGGCCTCGTAGAGCGGTGGCAGAGCCGGGATCCCCGCCTCCGGCAGCACCACGCTGGCCAGGGCCGAGTTGGCCGGGCGCGGGGCGGCCCGGTCCAGGTCGGCGGCCTTCTGCTCGACGACCTCCCCCGGAAGGTCACCCAGCTCCTTGGCCCGCACCAGGAGGTCGTACCACGTGGTGGCCTCCGGGCCGGCCAGATGGACGGTCCCCCGGACCGCGGAGCCCACCAGGCCCCACAGCCGCTCCGCGAGGTGGGCCACGTACGTCGGGGTGCCCACCTGGTCCACGATCCCACCCACCTCCTCACCGGCAGCCAGCCAGGCCACGGACCGGCGCACGAACTCGTCCTCGGCCCCGAACACCCACGAGGTCCGGACCACGAGGTGGTCGGACGCGATGGCCCGGGCCGCACGCTCCCCCGCCAGCTTGCTCCGACCGTACGCCGACAGGGGGTTGGGCTCGTCGCGCTCGTCGTACGGCTCGCCCTTCTCGCCGTCGAACACGTAGTCGGTGGACATCGCCACCAGCAGGGCTCCGGCCCGCTGGGCGGCCACCGCCACGTTCGCGGTGCCCAGGGCGTTGACCACGGCCGCCCCTGCCGGATCCGCCTCACAGCCGTCCACCGAGGTCTTCGCGGCCAGGTGCAGGACGACGTCCGGCCGAGCCGCACCGATGCGCTCCGGGACGGCCTGGGCGTCCTCGACCGGGAGCTCGTGGTGCGACAGGGGGACGGCGTCGTGGTCCGGCGGGGTCCGGGCCAGCAGCGCTCGCCCCAGGCCTCCCCTCGCGCCGGTGACCACGACCCTCACCGTGGTCCCCCCGTGGCGGCGGCCGCGGCCCGGCGCTCGGGATGCTCCCGGAACCAGCTCACCGTCCGGGACAGGCCGTCCTCGAAGGCGACCTCGGGCTTCCACCCCACGGAGGCCAGGCGTTCCCACACCATCGAGTACCGGAAGTCGTGGCCGGGACGGTCCTCCACGAAGGTCACCAGCGACTCCGGGGCGCCGGCCAGCCGGCAGATCGCCCGGGCCAGCTCGAGGTTGGCCACCTCGTGGCCGCCGCCGGCGTTGTACACCTCCCCCGGCTCGCCCCGCTCGAGCACCGTGAGCACGGCCCGGGCGAAGTCCTCCGCATGCAGCCACTCACGGCGGTTCGAGCCGTCGCCGTACACCGGGAGCGGCTCCCCGCGCAGGGCCGCCGCCGTGAACGTGGGGATGGCCTTCTCGGGATGCTGCCGGGGCCCGTAAGCGTTGGCGCCGCGCATGATCCTCACGTCCAGGCCGTGGGTGCGGTGGAACGACCGGCACAGCAGGTCGGCCCCGGCCTTGGTGGCCGCGTACGGGTTGTTCGGCGCCAGGGGACTGTCCTCGGTGAACGCGCCGTCGCGGATCGACCCGTACACCTCGTCCGTGGAGACCTGGACCATGGGGACGCCGTGGCGGAGGCAGGCGTCGAGGAGCGTCTGGGTCCCCACCACGTTCGTCACGGCGAACGGGCGGGCGTCGGCGATGCTGCGGTCCACGAACGACTCGGCGGCGAAGTTCACCACGACGTCGGCGGCCTTCACCAGGGGGTCGACGGCGCCCGCATCGGCCACGTCGCCGCGGACGAACGTGAACCGGGGGTCCTCCCGGTGGGGGGCCACGTTGTCGCGGTGCCCCGCATAGGTCAGGGAGTCCAGGACCGTGACGGGCTCGTCCGGCCGGATGCCCAGCAGGAGGTCCACGAAGTGGGAGCCGATGAAGCCGGCCCCCCCGGTCACCAAGGTGCTCACTTGAAGGCGATGTCCCAGCTGTAGGGGATGTCGGGCGTGTCCCAGGGAGCCCGGTATTCGTCCGGGGCCTCGCGATTGTAGGGCTCGGTGGGAACGTTCACCACGATCGACTCCTCCTGGGAGACGCACTTCCACCCGTGGTACACGCCGGCCGGCACCCGCACCAGCCTGGGGTCGTGCTCGCCGATGAAGTACTCGGTCAGCGTCCCCTTCGTGGGCGAGTCCTCCCGGGAGTCGTACAGCACGAGCTTCACCATGCCCCGCACGCAGCAGAAGTTGTCCTCCTGCACCTTGTGCAGGTGCCAGGCCTTGACCACGCCGGGGTACGTGGTCGAGATATAGACCTGTCCGAACTTCCTGAAGCCGTCGTCGTCGGCGCGAAGGATCTCCTGGAGGCGTCCCCGCTCGTCGGGGATCACCGTGAGGTCCTTCACCCAGACGCCATCGATCTCATCCGCCATGGAGGTCTCCCCGCCGGGTCTCCGGCGTTCCGGGCAGTCTAGCAGGGGAAACGCTCATCCGGCCCCGGCTCGGCGCAGGGCCCGGGCGGTGCGGCGGGCGGTCTCCTCCCACGTGAACCGGGAGGCCTGGGCCAGGCCCGCGTCCCGAAGCCGGAGGCGCAGCTCGGCGTCCCCGATGACGCGAGCTAGGCCGCCCGCGATCGAGTCCACGTCCCCGGGGTCCACGTACACCGCGGCCTCCCCGGCCACCTCCGGCAGCGACGAGACGTTCGAGGTGACCACCGGGGTCCCGCAGGCCAGGGCCTCCAGCACCGGGAGCCCGAACCCCTCGTACAGCGAGGGGTACACCAGCGCGGTGGCCCCGCCCAGCAGGGCCGCCTTGGCCCCCTCGTCGACGTACCCGGTGAGCACCACCTTCCGCCGCACCTCCTGGGGCAGGGCCTCCAGGGCGGGCCGCAGCAGGTTCCATCCCTCCGGGTTCCAGTCCACCGACGCCCCCACGATTACCAGCGCGTTCGCCGCGTCGTGGACCCGGGCGAACGCCTCCACGATGGCCGGGATGTTCTTCCGCGGCTCGATCCCCCCCACGTACAGGAGGTACGGGCGCTCCAGGCCGAAGCGCCGGCACGCCTCGTCGATGGCCGCCTGCTCCGCGGGGCGGTGGGTGGAGGGGTCCACGCCCAGCGGCGTCACCGTGACCGCGTCGGGGTCCACCGGATACAGGTCCACCAGGTCGCGCTTCGTCGACTCCGACGGCACCACCACCCCCCGGGCCCGGCGCAGCGTCTCGTCGATCCTCCGCAGCCACAGCCGGGTCTGGTGCGGGGCGGTCTCGGGGTGGAGCTTGTAGGCCAGGTCGTGGACCATCACCACCAGGCGGTCGGCGCGGGTGGGCGGGGGGATGAAGTTCGTGGCCAGGAACACGTCGAACCGCACGAACCACTCCACCCGGGGCCAGTCGTGCTCCAGCGTGGTCCGGTAGAACCACCGCGACGGGAACGGCGTCCACCGCTCGCGGAAGTTCGGGGCGTCGACGTCCCGGAAGAACAGCGGCCGGCCCTGGAGTCGCCGGAAGTACAGGTACCAGGCCAGGAAGGTGGTCTGCGGGTCGACCCGAGGCAGGTGGTGGATCAGGTTCCACGTGTAGTACCCGACGCCCGTCTTGCCCGGCGACACCGCCGGCCGGGCGTCGATCGCTACCCGCACGGGACCTCCGTCATGGCCGTCAGTGTAGGGGGCGGCCCGCTGCACGGTGGACCCGCGGGCGGGCCCGGCCGCCCTACCGGTTGCCCCCCGGGGCGATGAACCGAGGTCCGCCCGTCTGGCGCACGAACCCCGGGAGGGCCACGATCCCTCCCTGCCGGGTGTCCGAGTAGCCGGCGAACATCCGGCCGGCCTCGTCGATCTCGATCGTGAAGTAGTCCGCCATCCGCCGGTCGATCAGCTGGGCCTGGCACACGGTGCCCTGGTTGCAGATGGTCCCCCGGTGGACGGGGTCGGGCGTCGCCACCACCGTGCGGAACCCGGGTCGGTCGGACCTGGGGCACCCCAGGCCGGTGAAGGTCTGAGCGGCCATGACCCGCCAGGCCGCGTCCCCGGCCTGCTCGGAGTTGTTGTTGGGGAGCTTCTGGTCCGCCTCCAGCCAGGCGACGGCCACCCGGCCGGGGCTCCCGACCGCCAGCCAGGGCCAGATGTCGGTCCCGTCCTCATCCCCGTCGACCAGCACGGGGGAAGCCCACGTCCGGCCCTCGTCCCGTGAGTACGAGTACCAGATCCCTCCCGGACGGGCCCCGCCGCCGTCCTCGGCCCACGTGATGTACACGTTCCCACGCTCGTCGACGTCGATCGACGGCCAATGGGAGGTGTCGTCCTGGTCCACCCCCGTGGCCACGATGTTCAGCTCGCGGGTGAAGTCGTCGTCCCGGATGCTCCGGAACGCGGCCACCGACAGGGTCCCCCCGGCGAGGTTCGGCTCGTACAGGGTGCCGTTGCGCTTGTCCACCTGGAGGTCGCCCAGCCCGCCGGGATCGGGCACCGCCGGGGTGAACGTCTGGCCGCCGTCCTTGCTCTTGTACAGGTTGTGGCCCAGGTTCCCCACGGGGTCGCTGGGGAACGTCCCCCCGGCGAACGCGTTGCCCACGATGTAGACCACGTCCTCCTCGTCGGCCTCGGTCCACTGCCGGTCGGTGATGGTCTGGGCGAAGAAGTTCTGGAGCTCGTAGGAACGGCTGCTGTCGGTGGACTTCGACATGGCGATGTTCACCAGGTTGATCTCGGAGAAGTACACGTTCCCGGCGGTGTCGATGGCCACCTCCGGGTCCGAGAACCCGGTCAGGGGCAGGTTGTCGGGCGGTGCGAACCGCGGGACGAAGTTCCACGTCTGCCCCCGGTCGTCGCTCCACCACACGTAGGCCTGCCCGGTGTAGTTCCGGACGTACGCGGCGGAGTCCGGATCGGCCGCCGCGGGCGCAAACAGCAGGGTGGTCCCCCCGTGGGCCGTGTAGATCAGGGTGCCGTCCGGGTGCGTCTCCACCGTCGGCTCCCCCCCGGCGTGCTCGGTGCTGATGTACGTCTGCTCGGCGAAGGTCATCGGCCTGAGGCGCGGCCTGCACGACGGCTCCTGCTGGGCACCAGCGGGCATCGAGGAGAACGCCAGGGCCGTGGCCAGCAGGACGGGAACCGAAGCGACGGTGACGGGGCGGGAGCGCCTCATTGCGGACCTCCTCCGGAAGCGGGCGACCGGCGATTCGAGCCGTGCTTCGGACTTCGACGCCCCTCCGGTGATTCCTGCCTCGGTTCGCCGGTCAGAAGAGCTCGACCTGGGACTGGTCGCCGAGCATCAGGCGGTGCATGGCCGGGCGGGCCCTGCCGCGGCGCACCTCGACGTCCTTGCCCAGGAGCGACTGGGCCAGGCCGGCCACGTCCTCGATGCGGCAGCGCTCCATGATGATCGAGTCCTCGATCTCGCTTCGGGCGATGCGGCACCCGTAGTAGATCGAGGCGTGGGGGCCGACCAGCGAGTCCTCCACGATGGTGTCCCGTCCGATGACGGCCGGCCCGCGGATCACCGAGCGCGACACCTTGCCCCCGGCCTCCACCACCACCGGGCCGACCAGCCGCGACCGGGCGTCCACCTCCCCGTCCACCCGGGCCTCCAGGGTCGACAGCAGCATGCGGTTCGCCTCCAGGAGGTCCTCGAGGTGGCCGGTGTCCTTCCACCACCCGCTCACCATCTCCGCCCGTACCGTGCGCCCGGCGTCGATGAGGGCCTGGATCGAGTCGGTGATCTCCAGCTCCCCGCGCCACGAGGGCTCCACCGAGGCCACGGCCTCGTGGACGGTGGCGTCGAACAGGTACACCCCGACCAGCGCCAGGTCCGAGATCGGCTCCCTGGGCTTCTCCACCAGCCGCACCACCCGGTCCCCTTCCAGCACCGCGACCCCGAACCGCTCCGGCTGGGGGACTGCCGCCAGGAAGATCTGGGCGTTCGGGCGGTGGCGCCCGAACTCCCGGACGAACGGCCCCAGCCCCTCCAGCAGGAGGTTGTCGCCCAGGTACATCACGAAGTCGTCGTCGGCCAGGTACTCGCGGGAGACGATGACCGCGTGCGCCAGCCCCAGCGGCTCGGCCTGGGGGATGTAGGTCACGTCGAGGTCCCACGCCGAGCCGTCCCCCACGGCCGCCCGGATCTCCTCCGCGGTGTCCCCCACCACGATGCCCACGTCCCGCAGGCCGGCGTCCCGCAGGGCCTCCAGCCCGTAGAACAGGATCGGCTTGTTGGCCACCGGGATCAGCTGCTTCGCGCTGGTGTGCGTGATGGGGCGCAACCGCGTGCCGGCGCCGCCGGAGAGGACGAGGGCCTTCATTCCTCCTCCGGCTCCGTCAGTCGGGTGCTGAAATCATCGGCGACCACCACGCCAACCTCCGCGTCGTCGAGCAGGTCGGAGGGTACCTCGCGCACCGGCAGCCCGGGGAAGAACCCGCTGACCACGCGGGCGCGGCTGCGAGAGCCGGCCTTGTAGACGATCTCGCTCTCTCGAAGGGAACCCGTGGCCGGCTCCGCCGGAAGCACGACGAACCCGCCGCGTCGGACGATCGCCGTCGCGTCCCCCGGATCGGCGCCGGCGACCGGGAACACCCGGACCCTGATGATCGCCGGGGTCGGATCGGTGAGCGCCAGCTCCTGGCCCAGCCGGCCGAGCGGCTTGCCCTTCCGGATGGCCTCGAACAGCTCCCGGGTCTCGGGCTGCTCGGCCAGGACGTAGGAGACGTCGCCGATCGTGGCGGTGGTCCCCGGGATCACACGCAGATCGAGGCTCTCGGCCCCGGTGGGGTCCTCCTCGGCCAGGGCCCGGAGCTTCCGCCCCAGCTCGATGAGCTCCGTGGCGCTCAGGGTGTCGTCGGTGGTCACGGCGGAGACCGCCTCCCGGATGACCTGCTCGTCGAGGAGCGACCCGAGCGACATCACCCGGCTCATCATCGCCCGCATGAACTGCTGCTGACGATGGATACGCGAGAAGTCGGGGATCAGGTCACCTTCCACGTGACGCGCGCGGACGAACGCCAGCGCGTCCTCTCCGTCCATCAGATAGCAGCCGGCCGACGGGATATCGAGGCCGGCCAGTGGATCGTGCAT
>JBOGVZ010000065.1:0-4693 GCA_050692985.1 Actinomycetota bacterium | reverse complement strand
GACCGGGAGAGGCCGGCTCGGCAGCGGGCGGCGGGGCCGCCTCGGCCACGGAGGGCGCGGCGGTGGGGGCCGCGGGAGCACCGGGGGGCTGGCCACCGAGGGAGGCGCTGGGCTCCCTGTTCGGGGGTTGGTCCTCCCGCTCCTCTTCAGGCCGGTCGGCCCTCGGCCCCTCACCTGAGGGAGGGGCTTCGGCGGGCATGGCCGTCACGTCATCCGCGGCCGGCGCTACGACCTCGGGTCCGGTGTCCTCCCCCACCTCCCGGCCCTGAGGCCTGCCGCCCTCCGCCTCGGCGGGGACCGGCTCCGCGGACGATGAGGCCTCCCGGGCGCGCCGGGCCTCGTCCTTCAGCGACCGGGCGTGGCTCTGGACCAGCGAGGCCAGCCGCTGGAGGAACGCCCGTTCCCGGACCAGGAAGGAGCCGGAAACCGGCACGGCCGGCCGGCCCTCCCCCGGGGGAACCTTTCGCTCGGCGTCCTCGACGAGCCGGGCGGCGTGCTCCCGGGCCTGGCGGACGATCTCGGCCGCCTGCCGCTCGGCCGCCGACACCGATCCCGGAGCCCCGCCCGTTCCCGAGTCCAGGGACTCCCGCAGCCGCTTGTTCTCCTCGTGGAGCAACGCCAGGGTCTCGGTCACCTGGTCGAGGAACTCGTCGACGTCCCCCTCCCGGTAGCCCCGGAACGCCAGGCGGAACACCTTCTGCTGGACGTCGACGGGTGTCAGCTTCGTGTCCCCGGGGGGGCCGGCGTCATCCCCGCCGAACCCTTCAGGCTCGCCCTTCCGCTTCCTCTTCCTCCGTGCCACGACGTATCCCTCCTAAAAGCCGAAGCCCCGGCCGCCGCACAGGGTGCGCTGCAGCACGCCGAGCGCGATGAACACGAGGATCGGCGACAGTTCCAGACCCATGGCGCCCATCCTAACCGCAGGCAGGAGCCCCCGGACCAGCCGGAGCACGGGCTCCGTGAGATCGAAGACGATCTCGTACAGCGTTCGCCCGACCCCCGACCGCGGCGACGGGAACCACGACATCAGGATGCGAGCGAACAGCACGAACCAGTAGATCGCCAGCACGATGCAGATGATCTGCAGGACCATGCTCGCTCCTTCTTCGCGGCCAGCCGACCCTGCGGCGCGGGTGTCCCCCGGCTAGAACTGGTTGTAGAACCCGCCCTCGCGGATCCGCTCCCGTTCCTCCGCCGATACCTCCACGTCAGGCGGGGTCAGCAGGTACACCCTGTTCGCCACCGGCTCGATCTTGCCGTCCTGGGCGAACACCAGCCCCGAGGCGAAGTCCACCAGCCGGCGGGCGGTGGTGTCCTCGGTCCCCTGGAGGTTCATGATCACCGGGATCCCGGCCTTGAACCGCTCCCCGAGCTCCCGCGCTTCGTTGAACCGCTTGGGCTCGGCGCGGTGGATCATCCCCGAGGAGGGGCGGCCCTGCGGGATCGTGCGGACGATGGCCTCCGGCTCGTCGGAGGCCCTCGGCCCCATCGGCGAACGGTGCAGCCGGCGCACCGGCGTGGGCTCCCCCCTGCCCACCGCACCGTGCCGGGTCGTGTCGGGACCTTCCTCGGCGGGAGGCTCCCCCACCTCGAAGTCGTCCTCTTCGACCAGGCCCAGGTACTTCATGGTCTTCCGCCATACCCCTGCCATCGGTCCTCCTTACTGCCTGGGGCCGAAGATCGCCGCCCCCACGCGCACCATCGTAGCGCCTTCCTCCACGGCTTCCTCGTAATCGGCCGACATTCCCATCGACAGCTCGACGACGTCCGGAAGGGAGGCCCGCACCCGGTCCCGGATCTCCCGGAGCCGGGCGAAGAACGGGCCCGGGGGCTCTTCGAGCGGCGGCACCGTCATCAGCCCGGTGATCCGCACACCGCCCGTCCGCGCCATCCGGATCGCGAAGTCCTCCGCATCGTGCGGGGCCACTCCCACCCGCCCCCCGGTGAAGTCCACCTCGACCAGACACTCGAGCGGCACCCGCCGCTCCCCGGCCAGCGAGGCCAGCCGGTCCGCCGCACGCCCCGGCTCCAGGGTGTGGACCACATCGGCCGCCGCCAGGATCCGCCTGGCCTTGTTCCGCTGGATCCTCCCGATGAAATGCCACGTCGCATCGGGTGCCACCGCCCGCTTGGCCTCCAGCTCCTGCACGTAGTTCTCCCCGAAGTCGGTGAGCCCCGCCGAGAACGCCATACTTACCCGCCCGGCGCCGGCCTCCTTGGTGACGCCGATCAGCCGGACCTCCCGTGGGGCCCTCCCCACGCGCCCGCACGCCCTGGCGATCCTGCCCCGGACCTCGTCCACGGCCCTCTCGAGTTCCGCGGATTCTAGCACTGGAGTTGACAGATGGTTACAGAAGCGAACATGAGTTTCTCCACGGCGCTGGAGTCACAGCCGCATCGCCACCATGGCCTGGCGCCCGGTCCGCCCGTCCCGGCGGTGCGAGAAGAATCGCCCTTCCTCGCAGGCCGTGCACACGCCGGCCCGGTCGACCCGCCGGACGCCCGCGTCCCGAAGGACCGCGGCCACGGTCCCGGGAAGGTCCAGGGAGGGCCGCCCTCGCCGGGAGGCACGGGCCCGGCCGCCGGTCCCGGCGTCCACCGCGGCCACCACCTCCTCCCCCACCTCGTAGTGGCAGGGTCCGACGGCCGGTCCGATCGCCGCGGTGAGCCCATCTCCGGCCGCCGCCAGGGCCCGGTCCAGGACCCCGGCGGCCAGGCCCCGCCATCCCGCATGGACGGCGACCACGGTTCCCCGGGAGCCGGCCAGCAGGAGTGGGACGCAGTCCGCGACCAGGACGGCCACCGGGATGCCCCGGCGGGTCACCACCAGCACGTCCGCTCCGGCGATGGCGGTTCCGGGATCGGAGAATCCGGCCCCGGCATGAGCCCGGCCCACCCCCGCGGAGCGGGCCCCGTGGACCTGCCGGGCCGTGGCGAAGGGGCCGGTCCCCAGATCGGCGGCCACCAGCTCCCGGTTCTGCCTCACCCGCGAAGGGTCGTCGCCCGTGTGGAAGCCGAGGTTCAGCGACCGGTGGGGCGGGAGGCTGGTGCCACCGGTCCGCTCCGTGAACGCGACCAGGACTCCCCGCCGCTCGAGTGCCGGTGAAGCCAGCACGTACCGGTCCTTCCCCATCGATCGTCGTTCCATCACGGAGTGGCGGGGGCGGGGAGACCTCACCGTCAAGGCGGGGGAAGGGCGCCTCGGGCGGTCCTTCCCCGCCCCCACGCTTTCCAGCTCAGCCGGCGCCGGGCCTACCCCTTCAGGAAATCGGGGATGTCCAGGTCCTCGTCGCTCTCGTGGAACGAGGGCGTGGACGCCGGCTGGAACAAGTCCTCTTCCTCGCCGGGCTCCTGGAGCAGGGAGGGAACCGGGATGTCCTCCTCGTCTTCCTCCTCCCGGACGCCGAGCCGCGGCTCGCGGAACGTCAGCGCCGGCCGCGCCGGGGCGGCCAGCTTGTCGAACCCCGCAGCGATCACCGTCACCCGGGCCTCTTCGCCCAGGGCGTCGTCGATCACCGCGCCGAAGATGATGTTCGCCTCCGGGTGCGCCGCCCGGGTGATCGTTTCGGCGGCCCGGTTCGCCTCGTGGAGGGTGAGGTCCGAGCCGCCGGCGATCGACAGCAGCAGGCCCTTGGCGCCCTCGATCGAGGACTCCAGCAACGGAGAAGAGATGGCGGTCCTGGCGGCCTCCTCGGCCCGGTCCTCCCCCGACCCGCTGCCCATGCCCATGAGGGCGGAGCCCGCCCCGGTCAGCACGGTGCGAACGTCGGCGAAGTCCAGGTTGATCAGGCCGGGGGTCATGATCAGGTTCGTGATGCCCTCGACCCCCTGGAACAGGACCTGGTCGGCCATGCGGAACGCATCGAGCATCGACGTGTGATCGTCCGAGATCTGGAGCAGGCGGTCGTTCGGCACGATGATCAGCGTGTCCACGGCCGCCTTCAGCTCGTTGATCCCGGCCTCGGCCTGGGCCGCCCGGTGACGGCCCTCGAACGAGAACGGACGGGTCACCACGCCGATCGTGAGCGCCCCGAGGTCCCGGGAGATCGAGGCCACGACCGGCGCGCCCCCGGTCCCGGTGCCGCCACCCTCGCCAGCGGTCACGAAGACCATGTCCGCCCCCTTGAGGATCTCTTCGATCTCGGCCCGGTGCTCCTCCGAGGCTCGGCGCCCGATCTCGGGGTCGGAACCCGAGCCGAGGCCGCGGGTGGTCTCACGGCCGATGTCGAGCTTGACGTCCGCCTCCGACATCAACAGCGCCTGGGCGTCGGTGTTCACCGCGATGAATTCCACGCCCTTGAGCCCGGCCTCGATCATGCGGTTGACGGCGTTGACTCCGCCGCCTCCGATCCCGACGACCTTGATGACCGCCAGGTAGTTCTGTGGCGCCTGCATCATGGCTCGCCTCCGTGTCTCCCGGTCACTTCGGCGCTTCGGGGGGCCCGCGACCTGCGGAAACGCCCTTACATTCAACCTCTAGTTGAGGTGGAATGTTATGTAAACCTAACCTACAGGGGCAGGAAGGTACACGGTTTGGGCGAGGATGTCAACCCGGCTCGGGGCTGACGGTAGCGTCGGCTGGAAGGCAGCACCGAGAGAACCCAGCTTCCGAGGAACAGATGAAGAAGGCACGTAGGCTCACTCCCGAACAGCCGCAAAGCGTCGAGAGGAGCCTACGTGCGCAGGATCACTG
>JBOGVZ010000064.1:0-11473 GCA_050692985.1 Actinomycetota bacterium | reverse complement strand
GAGGACAAGCTGATCGTGGCCCGGGCCCGGAAGATCCAGCGGTTCCTGTCCCAGCCGTTCTTCGTGGCCGAGCAGTTCACCGGGATCGAGGGGAAGTACGTTCCGGTGGCCGAAACGATCCGCGGGTTCAACATGATCGCAGAGGGCGAGCTGGACCACCTCCCCGAGCAGGCCTTCTACATGGTCGGCGGCATCGAGGAGGCCATCCGGCAGGGCGAGACCCTGGCCAAGCAGGGGGAGTAGTGGCCACGCTCCGGGTCACGGTGGTCTCGCCGGAGCGGGAGGTGTTCTCGGGCCAGGCCGACATGGTGGTGGCCCGGGGGGTGGACGGCGAGGTGGGCATCCTGGCCGGGCACGCCCCCATGCTGATCGAGCTGGCCATCGCCCCGGTCCGGCTCCTCGAGGAGGAGCGCGAGACCGGGAAGATCCTGGTGGACGCGGGGTTCCTCCACGTCACCCCCGGCCAGGAGGAGACCCGGGTGGACATCCTGGCCGAGCACGCCCTCCTGCCGGCCGAGGTCGACCCCGAGGCGGCCCGGCGCCGGGTCCGGGAGCTGGAGGGCCGGGACGACATGGAAGCCGAGGTCGAGCTGGCCCGGGCCCTGATGCGGGCCGAGCACGGCACGGGCTGAGACGAGAACCGGCCCTCGGTGACCCGGGGGCCGGTCCGTCCTACGGCGCCGGAGGCGCTAGCCCATGTGGTCCATCGTCTGCGGGTTGAGGTGGTCCACCAACCGTGGCTTCCCGGGCCGTTCAACGATGGTCCGGTACACCACCATCCCCTGGGCCAGGGGGTTGTTGGTCACCCCGTCAGAGGCGTAGACGGGGATGCCGGGGCCCGTCTTGTACATCGGCCCCGTGTAGGGGTACGCGGACCAGGTGCCGGAGTTCCGCACCGGGTCGTACCACGCGATCTCCTTCAGCCGGTCCGGCTTGGTGAAGTCGATCACGTCGGCCCCTCCGGTGTACCAGGCGTTGACCAGCAGGTCCCGCTCGATGCCCATGACCGCCATGCCCATGTGCGCCGAGCAGTACTCGCCGGGCGCTGCCGAGGGTCGCACGTCTCCGACGGCGAACTCGCTCAGGAAGTCGCCGCTGGCGAGGTCGGAGAAGAACATGCTCCCGCTCTGCTCCAGCGAGGCCGGGTGCCAGGGCCTGGCCTGCCACTGAGTCATCGGGGGGCAGCCGCTCCCGAAGGACTCGTCCACCCAGTTCACGACGGTGGCGTCGTTGTCGAACATCACCGAGTGGAAGAAGTCGATCGCTCCGGGGATGTCCCCGGTGCCTCCCGAGCTGAACTCGTCGTCGCCGACCATGATCGGGTTCTCCGTGTCCGGGATCCCATCCTCGTCGATCTCCCAGACCTGGCCCTGTTCCGCGCAGGCGCCGCCGGCAAGGCGGTGCTCCACGTGGACCACGATGTCGTGGCAGGCGATCGCGGCGGGCTCCAGGACCCCCGGCGCGGCGAGGCCGCGCTCGCTCCAGTCATTGATGCCGTCGGGGTCACCCGGGTAGCTGATCTCCGGCTGCACGTCGAGCTCGTTGGCCGCTGCCGGGTTCGCGAACGGAACGTCAACCACCTGGATCACGCCGTGGAGGGGGCTGTTCGGGCTCCCCGGGTCCTCGTCGTACGGGTTGGTCACGTTCTGGTACGGCGGGACACCCCCGAACGGGATGGATCCGCACGTGGGCCCCGGCCGCAGCGGATACGAGGAGACGTACACGAGCAGGCCGCTCCCGTCGTCCTTCGGCCACGCGGTGATCGTGTGGGCACCGCAGTCGGTGTAGACTGCCTTCACCTGCGTGATCGTGGTGAACGGGTCGGCAGGGTCGTCGCTCATCTCGAAGACCCGGACGCCCTCCCAGCCGTTGGGGTCGTTGTGCGCCGTCCGAGGAGCGCCGCACTCCGGTGCGGCCATGGTCCGGTCGACCGCCAACATCAGCAGGTCGGCGACCCCGTTGCCGTCGCGGTCCCACACGATGGGGTCGGCCTGGAGGCCGTCGCACTTGAAGTCCCTGACCAGCGTCGGTGCCGCCGGATCGGAGATGTCGAAGATCCGGACCCCGCCGTCCGGGGTGGCGTCGCTACCGCTGTAGTAGCCGGAGAACGCGTGCTCTCCCCAGAACGCGAAGTCCGAGTTGGTCCTGCCGTTCGGGGAGGTGAACTCCTCGAACATCTTCTTGTGGGCATCCTGGTTATGGTCGGCGCTGGCCGGGAAGGCCCACGTCGACATCCCGAGCACCAGCACGCTCGGGAGGATCAATCGCACCAGGCGTCGCATTGAATCACCTCCGTGTGAGTTGTCGGAACTGTCCTTGGGTCGGTTCTCGGGCTCGGCGCATCACCTCCTTCGTGACGCCCGCTCCCTGGGGGGAAGGGCGTGTGAGCAGTTAGAAGTCTAGATGGCCCAATCTCCACCCGCAAATCGGCCTTGCCGGCTCGGCGAGTCGCCCCCCGGAGACGGAACGGAAACGCCGCCCCCGTTCGGGGGCGGCGTCTCCGCGGTGCGCGTGCTTCCTACTTCTTCTTGCCCCTCACCACCTCGACCTTGACGACCTTCTCGCAGCCGACGGCGGTGTCCTTGCCGGGACCACCGATGCAGACGTCCTTGCCGGGGCCGCCCACCAGGCGGTCCCTGCCGGGGCCGCCCACCAGGCGGTCACGCCCGGGCCCACCGAAGAGGCGATCGTTGTCGCCCTCACCGAAGAGCCGGTCGTTGTCCCCGTTTCCGTTCAGCTGGTCCTTGCCCTCGCCGCCGCACAGCGAGTCCGCCCCGCCCAGGCCGGAGACGATGTCGTCGCTGCCCAGCGAGGGGATCGCGTCGGCGCCCGCCGTGCCGGCCAGGACGTCGGCCACCGAGGTACCGAACATGGTGGCTGCCTGACCGTCACAGGTCGGCGGGTTCTGATCGATGACGTCCATCTGGGTCTGCGGGTTGAGGTACGGGAGGGTCACGGCATTCTCGACCCGAGCGTCGTTCACGGCGATCGTGTCGAGCCCGCGACCGATGTCGTTCACGTAGATGTACCCGTTGTACCAGTAGGACGACCAGGCGTTCGAGTTGCCCGGGTCGGTCTGGGCGTCGTAGAAGCCGATCTCGGTGGCGGCCGCCGGGTTGGTCATGTCGATGACCGACGTACCGCCTCGGTACCAAGCCGAGACGAGGATCTCCCGCCCATCCGTCTGCGGGACGATGTTGTAGTTGTGCGCGGTGCAGGTCTCGCCGACCGGCTGCGGCCGGGGGATCTTGAACGAACCCAGGAGGTTAAGGGACGTGTTGTAGAACCACATCCGCCCCTGGAGGTCGTTCGGGTCGCGGCACCGGTCGTCGCCACCACCGCCGGCCTCATCCTCGAGCGCCAGCGTGGTGCCGTCCCAGGAGAAGGTGACCGAGTGGAACAGCAGGTCGACCTCGTTGTTCCTGGCCCGACGAAGGAAGTCGGGGTTCTTCGGGTTGGTGATGTCCCACAGCTGGGTCTCGTCGAAGCAGGAGCCCGCGGCGAGGCTCAGCTCCTTGAACACCGCGATGTCGTGGCAGCCGACGATGGAGATCTCGCGGTTCCCGAGCTGGAGGTGCGTCACCCGGGTCCCCAGCGGCATCGGCCACTCGGTCACGGCCGGATAGGCCACGCAGCTCGTGGCCGGGCCGCCCCCGTCGCAGTCGGGTCCCACGATGGCGTCATCCGCCGCCGCGGGATCGGACAGGTCCACCTCGATGATCGAGATCTTGTTGTGGACCTTGTTGGCCTCCCAGTCACCGGTCTCGTTGTTCGGCCTGGGCTCGGGCTCCAGGCACTCCGTGCCGTTGATGCGCTGGCCGGCCAGCTTGTCGGCGCCCCCCGTTCCCCCGCCCGCGGCGAAGTCGAACCCATTCGTCTGTCCGCTGAGCGGGTAGGAGGAGACGTACAGGTACAGGAAGTCGTTGGCCACTGTCGGCACCATCGTGTGGGTGTGGGCCCCGCAGTCGGTGGGGACGGCCGCGATGAGCATCGGGTTCATCTCGTCGTTGATGTCGAAGATGCGGACGCCCTCCCAGCCGGCCTCCTGCTGAGCCGCGGTCGCGGTAGCCGACGCGCACGTGTTGTTCGTGCGGATGGTGTCCACAGACAGGAACAGCAGGTCGGCCTGAGGGTCGGCGTCGTTGTTCCACACCGAGATGTCGTGCTGGGATCCTGGACAGCCGTTGTAGTCGTTCACGATGGTCGGATTGGCCGGGTTGGAGATGTCGAAGATTCGGAACCCCTGGACGTCCCCGGCATAGAGGCGGTTGCCCCAGAACGCCAGGTCGGTGTTCGTGGTTCCCGTCTGGGGATCCGTGTCGAGCAGTTGCACATTCGGGCTGTGCAGGTCCGCGTTGTGGTCGGCGGCCGCCGGCAACGACCCCACGGCGAGCCCGAAGACGATCAGCCCCGGTAGGAGCAACCTGAGGAGCTTTCGCACCATAACCTCCCTCTCTGGTTCGAACGCGTGGTTGCCTCGCCGTCCGTCCCGTCCAGCACCACCTCCTCAGTTCGCCACTGGCGAGGCCGAGGCGTGGCCGGAATGTAGGGGAATGGACGCGGGGAGTCAAATCGCCGACAGGGGAGGAGCCCGGCGGCTGGGGCCACCGGGCTCCTCCTCCCGTCGATCTGGCGATCCGGGCTACGGGATGTTCTTCTCCTTCTCGCAGGCCTTGGCCTTGTCCCGACCGGGACCGCCGTTGCACCGGTCCTTCCCGGGACCGCCGTTCAGGAAGTCCTTCCCGCCCGCGCCCTTCAGCTTGTCCTTCCCGGGACCGCCGCAGAGGCGGTCGTTGCCACCGAGGCCGTTCACCTTGTCGTTCCCGCCCAGACCGTTGATCACGTCCCGACCCGGGGTACCCGTGAGGACGTCGTTGCCCTCGGTGCCCAGCATCGTGACTTCCTGGCCTCGGCACGTCCCGGCTGAGCCGGTGTACTGGAAGATGTACAGGCCGAAGGTCCGGTCACTGGCCAGAATCAGGGGCTTCGTGTACGGCTGGTCGTTGGGATACCCGTGCCCGGCTAGCTCGTCTCCGATGGGGAACACGCCCCAGAAGTCGTTCCCCTCATCGGCGATGTACATGCCGACTTCGGTGATGCCCCCGGGGCCGAACTCGGCCACTCGGAACCCCCCCGAGTAGTAGGAGAAGTACGCCAGGTTGACGTTCAGCCGCGGGTCGGTCTTGACCTCGTGGACGGTGAGGTCCCCGAAGCCCTGGGCGAAGCGTGGGTCCAAAGCCTCCCTGATCACGTACGTGTCCAGGATCGGAAGGTTCGGCTGGGTCGCATCGTGAAGCTGGACGTAGCCCCAGCCGTCGAACACCGCGCTTGCCCGGTATTCCTCTCCGAGCTCCCCGAGCGGGATGTCGAGGCCGTCAACCCCGGTGTACTCCGGCATGTCGTTGAACAGCAGGTGCATGACCCGGTGTCCGATGCACAGGCCCGACGCGATGCCGAGCACGGGGCTCCCCTGGCCTCCGCAAAACGCGGCGTCGGCGCTGGTACCGGCCCCGGATCCGGCGTGGCTGTTGCCGATGAGCACGACGTCGTAGCCGGCCAGCTCACCGTTCCGGACCTTGTCGGAGAAGAAGCACAGGCCTCGGGAGAACACGATGGTCTTCTCCTCGCCGGCGCCCCAGAACCCGGGGTTGGCCGTCTCGATGGCCGAAGCCGTTGGCGGCGCCGGGTCGCCATCGTCGACGCAGCCCCGGCCACCGAACACCGTGGACCCATTCACCTGATTGCCCGGACGTGAGGAGATGGGGACGCTGAAGCTGAACTCCCCCCCCTCATACCCGCCGACGTTCGGTCCTGAGGTGACCTCGAACCCCGGCGGCTCGAGCCGGAACGTGGAGAAGTCCTCGTCCGAGGAAAGCAGGAACTGGTTGTTGCTGCTCCAGTAGGATTGGTGGCTGTTCCCTTCGGGTGGAGCGTGCCCGGTCTCCGGGTCGGGGTCGATGTAGTCGGAGTCCCCCACGAACACCGGGTTGGCCGGGTCGTTCACGTTCAGGATGACCTGCCCGGCGTCCCAGTAGGACAGGGCCACGTAGTCGGTCCCACCGATCCGCTTGAACTGCATGTCGTGAAGGAAGGCCGCGCTGCCGTTGGCCAGTGGGCTCTGGGCGTCGGGCCAGTCCGAGAGGTCCGTCTCGGAGGCCATCACCGGGGCCGCAGGGTTGGTGACGTCGACGATGTCCACGTCCGGGAACTCGATGTTGTCCACCATCACGGCGAAGGCCTTCCCCGGCTGGGTGAAGCCCTGGACGCTGTGGATGCTGTGGTAGGTGGTGTTCCCGGCCGGCGGGTCGTCGTCGCCCCACTGCGAGAGCTTCGTGGGGGCCAGGGGGTTGGTGACGTCCCAGATCGACATCCCCAGGTCCGCGGGGAGCGTTCCGTCGCACTGCTCGTTGTTGTGGAAGAGGAGGTCACCCTGGAAGGACGGGGTGCTCACCGTCATGATGTGGATGCCTTCGCCGGGGACCGCATTGGTCTCGGACGGTAGGAAGCCCACCTTGACGGGGTTGGCAGGGTTGCGGACGTCCACGACGTGGACCCCGCCGCCGGTTCCCCCGGTGGCTGTGCACTCCGGGAACCACGCGTTGAGATACGCGTAGCCCTTGTAGTAGCCGACGTCGGCGATGCCGCCCTCCACGTCCGTGAGCTTCAGGCGGCTGACCAGGTTGACGTTCTCGACGTCCGACGGTAGGTGTCCGATGTTCGGCCCGTGATGCGCTGGGTCGAGGAGATGGGCGTTGCTCATGTCTGCGCTGATCTCGCGCTTCCCGGTATGCCCCTCGCCGTCATGGTGGGCTGTGGCGACGCTGGCCGCGGTGACCGTCCATACCACGGCTAGCGTCAAGACGAACGTGGAACGTCGCCTCACCATCTGTCCTCCCTTCGCCATCCCGAAGCCTCTCCCCTCTCTGGGAAGCGGTCTACTTTCTCAGGGAACGCCTCGCCTAGTCAAGCCGGTTATCACCGACGTTTATGACAGAGGCCCTGAACCGGCCTCCGGGGCGGTCTGGCGGATTCGCCCGTTCTCGCCGAGAGCCCTGTAGCATGGAGAGCCGGATGCATCCTCGGCAGGTCACCTTCGTGTTGGCGCTGTCAGTCGCCGGCACCACTCTGGGGAGCGTCCCCGCCCGCGTGCGCGGGTGCCACCCGAGGGTCTCACTGAGCGGGCTCCAGGTCCCCGAGATCAAGCGGGCGAAGAAAGAGGAGGTGACATGACCAAGGGAGCGAGGCGAACCCTGGCCGTCCTCCTCGGTGGGTCCCTGATGCTGGGCTCCATGAGCGGCACCATGGCCGCCACGAAGAAGGTCCGGGCCAAGGGGGAGAAGTGGCGTCCCGTCCACACCTACATCGGTCGCGGCGATCAGGTGAGGTGGGTGAACCCCACCCAGCGGGTTCACGACGTCAAGGCGTACGGGAAGGGGTGGACCTTCTCGAAGATCCTCCAGCCGAGCCAGAAGGCGACCAGGCGGTTCAAGAAGCGGGGAACATTCAGGTTCCGGTGCGTCCGACACTCCGCCATCGTGGGCGGGAAGTGCCGGGGGATGTGCGGCATCGTCCACGTGGTGAGCTGAGACGCGGACCGGCCCCCGGGTCATCCCGGGGGCCGGTCGCTGTCTCTGACAAGGCCAGATCTACCTCTCGATGCTCTTCTCCTTCTCGCACTTGATGGCCTTGTCGTTGCCGCCGCCGCCGACGCAACGATCCCTCCCTGCGCCGCCGTTCAGCGTGTCGTTGCCTCCTTGGCCGAACAGCTTGTCGTTGCCGCCGCCGCCCCGCACCTTGTCGTTCCCGGCGCCCGCGCAGACGACGTCGTTCCCGCCCTTGGCGTTGATCTTGTCGTTGCCGCCGAGGGCGACGATGACATCGTTCCCGCCGGTGCCGACGATGTTGTCCTTGCCGCCGGTGCCGACGTGGGTGGCGTCCTTGCCCTTGCACTTGGCCGCAGGCTGGAGGGGCGGAAGCGGCATCATCGTCTGGGGGTTCATGAATTCCAGCTCCACCGGGGTCTGGGCCTCAGGTGAGGTCGACTGGTGGATGAACAGCCCCTTCTTGATGTTCGACTCGTACAGGTACCCGTTGTACCAGTACGTGGCCCACGCCCCGCCCAGGATCAGTGCTGGGTTCGGTGCCGGCACCACGTCCGCGGGCGGGTCCGACCACCCGAGCGTCGTGGGGTTGACCGGGTCCGTGTAGTCCACCAGGTACGTCCCGGCCATATAGGTCCCCGACGTCATCACGTCCCGACCGTTCATCGTGGGGATGCTCTGCATGATGTGGATGGACGCGCAGCTCTCGTCCACCGACTGGGTCGGGATGGTCCACTTCCCCTTCAGCTGGCCGAGCTCCGACGAGAAGAAGTACATCTCGCGATTCTCATCGGCGTCGCTTTCCTCACAGTTCGAGTTCACACCGCCGCCGGGCTCCGTGCTCCACAGCAGGATGTTCCCGTCCCAGGAGAAGCTGGAGGTGTGGCCCAGGGTGGCCCCGTTCTCATTGGGGTCGCTAACGGTCTGGTTGTTGACCCTGGAGATGTCCCGCTCGTAGAGCAGGACGGGGTTCTCCAGTGACCCTCCGTCGGCGGCGTCCATGCTCCAGTAGGAGAACCCGTGGTTCCCCAGGATGTTGTTGGCCGGCCAGCTGCCCGAGCACGCCGCCCGGTTCTTGTCGATCATGTACACGGTGATGTCGTGGCAGGCCCGTCCCGACGGGTTCGCGGCGCGCCCGTACCACTCAGCGGCGGACGGGTTTGCCAGAGGGATCTCCACCAGGTCCATGCCCGGGCACAGCTGGCTGGAGCCGCCCACGTAGACGATCAGCCGGTTCCCGGCGGGGTCCGGCACGGCGGTCAGCGTGTGCGAGCCGCACCCGGTGGTGACGCTCGGCGGAAGGGTTGCCGCGGCGTCATCGATGTCCACCTCACCGACCAGTTGGGGGCTGGCCGGATTGCTGATGTCGAAGATGTGGATGCCCTCGAAGCCGACCCGGGAGATGGGGATGGGGTCGCCGGCCGGAGTGGTGCCGCAGATTCCGGTGGCGGTCGATCCCGTGTTCCACCCCCGGACCAGGAGGTTCTCCCACACGATGACGTCGCCCTGTCCTCCGCCGAGGCCGAGTGCCGGGTCACCGCAGTTGGTGTAGTCCACGATCGTGGACGGGCTGGCGGGGTTGCTGATGTCGTGGATCTGGAAGCCCTCCCAGTGCCCCTGGATGGCCATGTCTCCCCAGAAGGCCAAGTCTGAGTTGGCCAGGGTGTCGGTGTTCGTGAGGTCCGCGACGGGTTCGAGGTTCTTCACGTCGGACCGCGTCGCGTGGTCGGCCGAGCTCGGCACGCCCAGGGTGAGCAATCCCCCCACCCCTGCCGCAAGGGCCAGCCATCGGATGCTCTTCCTCATCTCGCTCCCTCTCCTTTCGAAAAGAGGTCTCCCGAAATGGTGTACGAGCCGAACCGTCTGGGAGGACTTCGGCCGCCCAGGCCGGCTTCGGAGGGGCGGCGAGCGAGGGCGTCGACTCCCCGTGCCCCGTTCGCCCCGCCCGATACGCGCATGCGCTCCTCCCTCCCTCGGGGGAACGAGGATAGTACCGCCCCCGCACCTCGAGGGCCTAATCGGTTCATGAGAACGGGGTCGGCTGCCGGTCCGATTCGCGAGGAGTGCGGTAGGATAGGAGGCTCGGTGAGGCCAGGCGCGACCACCTTCCAGCAGCTCGCACCCCACCGCCGCCGGCGACTTCGCGCGGTGGTGGTCGCGGGGTTCGTGGTCGCGTCGGTGGTGCTCCCCATCACCGGAGAGGCCACGGCCTGTGCCAGCAACCACGGGCGGCCGTACCTATCGGACTTCACGGGGGGACCGGCCGCCGGCTCCCCGTTCTACGCGGCGGGGGAGGACCAGGGTTCCGTCAGCGTGACCCTCCGGGTGACGCCAGGACACTGCGTCACCCAGACGGGAAGCACGGCGTTCTACCAGACCCAGGACGGGGTGGCGGTGGTCGGCGAGGACTACCAGGGGAAATCGGGGACGAGCGAGAAGCTGTGCATGGACGTCGACTCGCCGAACTTCTGCGTAACCGGCCACAACCCGAGCCAAACCGTCCCCGTGACGATCCTCCCGGATGGAGACGTGGAGGACCCGGTGGAGCCGTTCCTGATCACGCTCTCCAACGGCCAGCCCGCCGGTCTTGCCGAGCCGTCCTCGGCGCCGATCCACCTCATCGACCTGGACGGAACCAACCGAGCGACGCTGGAGCCCTCGCTCAATGGTGGCCCGGTGGCATATCAGCAGACCGAGTTCGGCAGCATCCTCATCCCGATCTTCTGGGCGGGTCCCGGTCCGGTCGGCTCGGTCGGCTACACGGTCGAGCCGGACCCCGCCAGGCCGGCCACGCCAGGCGAGGACTTCACCGTGGCCTCGCCCAACCCGCTCCCCATCCCCGCGGATCGGGTGGGGTTCATCCGGATCGACATCATCGGCGACAAGCTGGGGGAGGGTGACGAATCGGTGATCATCACGCTCCAGCCGGGGCCCGGGTACACGGTGGCCGAGCCGTCCTCGACCACCTTCACCATCGTCGACAACGAGGAGAACGTCTTCCCGGTCAGCCGGTTCCATCATCCCCGGAACAAGTGGAAGTACAACAAGGCGGACTACAAGATTCGGGAGTTCCACATCTTCGCCACCGACGAGGGGGGCTCGGGGGTGGTGGCCGCCGAGATGGCCCTCCGGCGGAACCTCGCGAGCGGAAAGTGTGCATGGAAAGTCAAGAAGGGCTGGCAGAAGAAGGACTGTCAGAGCCGGACGTGGCTTCCCACGAAGTACGACGACGTGGGGAAGCTCTTCTATTACCGGATGAACCAGCTGAAGCCGAGCGTGGGCACGAAGATCAAGGACTACACGGCCTACTCCCGGGCCATGGACGGTGCCGGCAACGTCGAGAAGGAGTTCACGAAGAAGCGTAACGCGAACACCTTCGAGATCAGGCGCCGGGGGAAGACGCAGAAGAGCCAGGCCGATCAAGCGACCAAGAAGAAGAGGAGGGGATGACGTGGGGGTGAGGAATCGCGCCCTGGGGGCCCTGCTCGGCGGGATGGTTCTGCTGGGGTCGGTCGGCGTAGCCACGGCCGCGACCAGCCGGGTCAAGGCCAAGGGCGATAAGTGGAAGCCGCTTCACACGTACATTGGGAGGAACGACTCCGTGCGGTGGACCAACCCAACGAACAAGGTTCACGACCTGAAGGCGTACGGTGGCGGGTGGAGCTTCAGCAAGATCCTCGACCCGGGTGAGAAGGCCGCCAGGAGGTTCAAGCAGCGAGGGACCTTCAAGTACCGGTGCGTGCGCCACTCCGCCATCGTGAGCGGCAAGTGCCAGGGCATGTGCGGCCTGATCCACGTGACCTGAGGACTCCGACAGCGATGGTATGGGGAAGGGCCCCCGGATCGCTCCGGGGGCCCTTCGCTTGGTACCG
>JBOGVZ010000063.1:0-7131 GCA_050692985.1 Actinomycetota bacterium | reverse complement strand
GGGAGGATCCAAGGGTGGTGGCGGAGAGCCGGGAGATGGCCGGGGGCGATGCGGTGGCCTTGGCGCTATTCGACGTCCAGGGCGTGGTCGAGGTCGTGTTGGGACGGGGGATGGCGCTGGTGCGCCTTGGGCGGCTGTTCCGCTGGTCGGCGGTTCTTCAGCGCGACGTGGTTCGGGCGCTGACCCTGGCTACGGGTCGACCGTGAACGACTCCCGTCCTTTCCGAGCGGCCTCCAGGCGACGGTGGAGTGCTGCACCAATCGTTCTTGGCGCCCTTGTAGCCAGGCTCGGGGTATGACGCCAGCGCACGGCGCATCCCTCCAGCACCCCGACCGCATGGAGGAGGTCTGAGGAGCGAGTGCCTGACGCGCGGCTCGTGGTAGGCGCTCCCCTGTCGCTGACCGGTCGGTACGGCTTCCTCGGGCGGCTGGCCGCCGCGGGTCTCCGGCAGGTTGTGCAGGGGGCCCGGACGCTCGGCGGGATTCGGATGGGCGAGGACCGACTCGCCCCGGAACTCCACGTCGTGGACGATGGCGGGACCCGAGCCGGGGTCCGCGGGGCCCTCGAGGAGGTGGCGGAAGCGGACCTCCTCGTAGGGCCCTATGGGAGCGACCTGGTCGATGAGGCCGCTCGGTGGGCCGCCAAACGCGGACGGGTCCTCTGGAACCACGGGGGAAGCGCCGACGAGGTCGAGCGGCTCCCCGGCGTCGTGTCGGTCCCCTCGCCAGCGAGTCGGTACCTCGGACCAGTGCTCGAAGCGTTGGCGGACTTCCTGCCCGGGGCACGGGTGCTCGTCGCCACCGGGCGGGGGCTGTTCGGGCGAAGCGCCGCCCTGGGGGCGCACGATGCCGCGGACCGGCTGGGGATGAAGCTCGTCGGAACCGTGGCACCGGAGGAGGTGCCCGAGGCGTCCGACGCGGATGTGGTCCTCGCAGCGGGGACCTTCATGGATGATGTCGAGCTCGTCCGCCGTCTTCGGGCCAGGGCGGCCGCGGTCGCCGCGGTGGCCGCCGGGATCAGCCTCTTCGGCCCGGCCCTCGGGCCAGCCTCAACAGGGATCTTGGGCCCGTCCCAGTGGGAGGAGGGCGCCCGGTTCTCCGTCGACGTCGGACCGAGGCAGGCGGATGCGATCCGGGCTCTCCGGGCCGAGGTCGTGCCGACGCTGCGGCCCGGGCCCGGCGGCGTCGACTACCCGGCAGCGCAAGCGTACGCGGCCGGCCTCGTCGCCTTGCGCTGCGCCGGGGAGGCCGGAACGACGGAGGATCAGGCGCTGCTGGAGACCGCCCGGGGGCTCCGGTGCACCACGTTCTTCGGCCGGTTCGGCCTCGGGGATGACGGTCGACAGGAGGACCACGAGATCCTAGTGGTCCAGTGGCAGGAAGGAGTCAAGAGGATCGTGTGGCCGCCGTCATTTGCGGAGGCTTCCCCCATCCTCTGAAATGGCACGGCCGGCCAAGTCCGGGTCTCTCGGCCGGCAGAAGAAGGGCGGGGCGGGCGCACACCTGGTAGCGACAGTTGACCATGTACTCCGATCGGAGCGAGGATCGATCTGCTGATGATGCAGACGACGCCTACACCGAATCGGAATCGGGGTCGAGGGCTGCGGCGACCGAGTCGGCCTCGCTTCGGAGGATCAGCCGGATGGGCCGGTCGAAGCGGAGATAGTTCCACCCCCAGGAGGCCAGCACCACCGCTCTGTTCCGAAACCCGATCAGGTAGTAGATGTGCACGAGCAGCCAGGCCAACCAGCCGATCGTGCCCTTGAGCTTGAGCCCATGGAAGTCGGCCACCGCGGCCCGGCGGCCGATCGTGGCCATGGTTCCCTTGTCCACGTACCGGAACGGCTTTCGGAGGCCGGTCCTGCCGGTCACTCGATCCACGATCGCCCGTGCCACGTACCGCCCGGCCTGCATCGCCGGCGGCGAGAGCATCGGCAGCTCGCCCCCGTCCTCGACTACCGAGGCCGCGTCCCCGATCACGAACACTTCGGGGTGGCCCGGGAGGCGAAGTCGGTCGTCGACTCGGAGCCGGCTCGACCGGGTTCTCTCTAGGTCGGCCCTCTCCAGGGGATCGCTGGCGCGTACCCCGGCCGACCAGACGATCGTCCGGGTGGGGATCTCCTCCCCATGGGACAGGACCACCCGCTCACCGGTGGCCTTCTGCACGAGGGTCGACGTGCGCACCTCGATGCCCCGGTGGCGGAGGATCCGGACGGCGTAGGCGCCCAGCTTGGGATGGAACGCCCCGAGGAGCCGGTCCTGTCCCTCCACCAGGACGAGCCGGGCCAGGGAGGGATCCGTCAGGCGCATTTTCTCCGGAGAATGTCGACGAAACAGGTGTCTGACGGAGAAATCTGAGGAGCCTCCCAGAGAGAGGGCTATGAGGACTCGGAAAGGAGGCGTCTGAGCCTTTCCAGCCGCTCGTCCCACTGGGAGCCCATCGACGCCATCCAGCTCGCTGCATCGGCCATGGGAGCAGGTGACAAACGGAACCGCCGCTCCCGGCCCTCGCGCTCGGACACCACCAACCCCGCTTCCTCCAGCACATCCAGGTGCTTGGCCACCGCCTGGCGGCTCACCGGGAGCCGCGCTGCGAGTCCGGTTGCGGTGACCGGGCCCTCCTCCGAGAGACAGCGAATCACCTCCCGCCGGGTAGGGTCAGCCAGGGCCTGGAACACGTCTCCGGCGGAGCGCCCTCGGTTCATGGAGTGGGCACCCTGAGCGCCGACGACCCTGAGGGAACCCCCGCCGGGCCCGAGGGGCCGGAACGGAGACCGGGGAGCTCGGCGCGGCCATGGCCGAGCCGGCGAGCTTCCGCTCGGAGAGCCTGACGATGGTCCCCTCCCGGGCGGGCTCCAGCGTGAATTCCACCCGAGTCGCCGGGACCACCCGGGCGCCACCACCGGTCCGCTCGAATGGCGCCCACCGGAACGAGAGCCTGCGAGGAGGGGTCCATCTCCTCGACGGTGGCCTCCCGCGAGCGGCCGTCCGGCCACCGGAAGGTCGCCGCACCACCGGGGCGGGCCTCGAGCTCGACCTCCGCGCCGAACCACGCGGAGAGCTCCCTCCCCTCCGTCAAGGCTGACCACACCCGCTCCGGAGAGGCTGGCAGAAGGATCACCCGCTCGACCGCTGGTGTCTCTTTCATCCTCGCAAGCGGCGCAACCCGGAGGTTGCGCCTCTTCGGGAGTTAGACTACATGTGCAACTAGAAGGTTGCATATCTCCAGGAGGGCGGCTCGAGGCCATGTCCGACTCGCTGGTTCCCATCGTCATCGAGCAGGCCAGCCGGGGCGAGCGATCCTTCGACATTTACTCCCGGCTCCTCAAGGACCGGATCGTGTTCCTGGGAACCCCCGTCGACGACACCGTAGCCAACCTGGTGACCGCCCAGCTGCTTCACCTCGAGTCCGAGGACCCAGAGAAAGACATCAACCTGTACATCAACTCTCCGGGGGGGTCGAGCACGGCCCTGCTGGGGATCTACGACACCATGCAGTACGTCAGAGCCGACATCTCCACCATCTGCATGGGCCAGGCGGCTTCTGCCGCAGCCGTCCTGCTGGCCGCCGGGGCCCGGGGGAAGCGGTTCGCCCTCCCCCACGCCCGGATCCTCATGCACCAGCCCCACGGGGAGGTGGGCGGCCAGGCCGTGGACATCGAAATCCACGCCCGGGAGATCCTCCGCCAGCGCCGCTTGGTGGACGAGATCCTGGCCCGACACACTGGCCAGCCCTTGGAGAAGATCTCGACGGACACCGACCGGGACTTCATCCTCACCGCCGAGCAGGCCAAGGCCTATGGGGTCATCGATGAGGTCATCTCGAGCCGGGCCCTCGCCCACCTCTCCGAGTTCAAGCCCTCCGAGGGGCCAGGAGCCGACGGGGAGGGCGACTCGTAGGTAATTAGCTGCAGACCAGCGAGAGCACGCAGGCGGCCTCCTTCCAGATGGTCAGGCCGTCGCCGCGCTCCGACTTCCTTGCTTCCCGGGCCTGTGGAGGCGCCAAACTTCATTCATGTCTGGTGGCATGGGGGAAACGCCGAGGATTCCGTTATCGAGGTGCCTCGTCCAAAGGCCTCCCGGGAGCACCCCACCATGAAGCCGGTGGAGCTGGTCCGGCGGTGCCTGGCCAACAGCTCTGTTCCGGGAGAGGCGGTCCTGGATCCATTCTGCGGGTCGGGGAGCACCCTGATCGCCTGCCACATCCTGGGCCGCCGAGGCTTCGGGATGGAGATCGATCCCCGGTACGCCGACGTGGCCGTTGCCCGGTTCGAGGAGCTCACCGGGATCGAAGCCCGGCGAGAGGAAGGCGGTCCAGCTGGTGCGGAGGCCGCCTAAGGAACCTAGCCCTGGGCAGCGCCGGGGAACAGCGCGTCGAAGGCCCGGACCGCTTCGGCCTGCATGGTCGGCAGCACGTGGGAGTAGATGTCGAGGGTGATGCCGATGTTGGCGTGGCCCAGACGCTCGGAGACCACCTTGGGATGGACGCCCTGCAGGAGCATGAGGGTGGCATGGCCGTGGCGGAGGTCGTGGAACCGGACCGGAGGAAGCCCTCGGAGCCGGCAGAACCGGTGCCAGCCGGAGGACAGGGTGCCGGGATTCACCGGCCTCCCGTTCCCCCGGTCCAGCACGAGGTCGTGGTCCTCCCAGACCTCGGCCTCCTCCCGGCGAGCCTCTTGGTCCCGGCGATGATCCGCGAGGAGGGGACGGACGAGCGAGGGGAGAGGGACCGATCGCCGGCTCCGCCTGGTCTTGGGCTCCGCGAACAGGAGCTCTCCCCGCACCACTTGGAGGCTCCGGCGGACGTGGGCCACGGTGAGGCCGACGTCGAGGTCGGACCACCGGAGGCCCAGGACCTCACCCCGGCGCATCCCGGTGGCAATGGCCATTGTCACCGGCACGGCGAACCACGTCCCCTGGACCTCCCGGAGAAGCCGCGTCACGAGTGCGGCGTCGGGGACCACGGGCTCGGCTCGTCGCGGCCGTGGTGGCTGGGCCGCGGCGGCGGGGTTGGTCGGGATCAGGCCCCATCGGTGCGCCTGACCGAGGGCCTGAGTCAGCACCAGATGGAGGTTGAGCACCGTCCCCGCGGCTAGTGTGCCCCGGGCCATGAGGGCGCCGTACAGCCGCTGCAGGTGGAGCGGGTGGAGCTCGCGAAGGGGGATCTCCCCGAGGACCGGGATGGCGTGGCGATGGATCAGGGCCTCGTAGCCTTCCAGGGTCTTGAGCCGTACCCGCCCGGTCATGTGCGCGAGCCAGGTCAGCAGGTACTCGCCAAGGGTCGCCTCGGGCTTGAGGAAGGCCTCAGCGGTTGCCATGGGTCGCGGATGCTAGCTCTGCGCATCGGTCACATCAACCGGTCTGAAGGATCTCGTAGCCTTGGGGGCCGACCTGAGGCGATTTGCGCACTAGATGCCGAGAATCCTGGCTTCAGGTTGTGCCATTCGGGATCGTCCGCCTAGAATCCACCGCGAGGCGTTCCGTCCGGGCGGCGAGGCCAGCGGTCGGTCGCGTTGAGGAAAGGGCCCCCCAAGGGGCGTGGCTGCAGCCGAAAGGGGGATGGAATGTCGCACCTCGTTCGTGCCCGCCTTCTCCGTCCATTCGTCTTGATCGGGTCCTCCGCCGCCTTGCTGGCGGCCTGGACAGCAACACCGGCCTCGGCGGTGCCCTACGACCTCACCGTCGTCATCGCCGGAGATGGATCGGGGAGCGTGGTGAGCTCGCCGGCGGGGATCAGCTGCCCGCCGACGTGCACGGCCTCCTTCGAAGAAGGCACCGTGG
This sequence comes from Actinomycetota bacterium, assembly GCA_050692985.1. Lineage (GTDB taxonomy): Bacteria > Actinomycetota > UBA4738 > UBA4738 > CALAEC01 > JBOGVZ01. Next base: position 1,351 of record JBOGVZ010000063.1, on the reverse strand, counting down.
TGGCCCTCAGCGCGTCTCCTTCCTCGGGGTACTTCGCGGGTTGGTCGGGAGGGGGTTGTGCTGGGACCTCTCCTTGTTCGCACACCGTCACCGCCCCGGTGACCATCACCGCTACGTTCAGCCTGCCTACCCTTAATTTAAGAAGGTTTCCCTCCGGGTCTCGGACAAGGTGGTGGAGGAGGGAGACCGGGTCACCTTCAAGGCCAAGGTGTCTCCGTGTGCCGGACACCAGGGCGACCGCATCGTGCTCAAGGGAGGGGGCCGCACCAAATCCAAGGCCTCCAACGGCTCCTGCAAGGCCCGGTGGCGTATCAAGATGAAGAAGACCGACCGATTCCGGGCCATCTCTCCCCAGCAGGACGAGGACCACCTGGCCGGGAAGTCCAAGCGGATTCGGGTCCGGGTGATCCCCAAGCCCGATCCCGCCGGCGGTGGAGGAGGAGGCGGGGGAGGGAACTGTCACCCCTCCTATCCGACGGTGTGCATCCCCCCGCCGCCCCCCGACCTGGACTGTGCCGATGTCAACGCCAGCGGGTTCCAGGTGGTCGGGAGCGACCCGCACGGCTTCGACGGGGACAACGACGGGATTGGGTGCGAGTAGGCTACAGCGGGCCCTGGCCCTGGGGACCGCGGCCCTGCTGGCCCTGGGGCTGTGGGCAGAGCCGGGCGCGGCGGCCCGGCGGCGCCGGGCCCGGGTGACCTCGGTCACCGACGGAGACACCGTGACCGCTCGGTGGAAGGGCCGGTCCCGGCAGGTCCGCCTGATCGGGGTGGACACCCCCGAGACCGTGCATCCCTCCGAGCCGGTGCAGTGCTACGGACCGGAGGCCTCGGCCTTCACCGAGAAGCGTCTGGAGGGAACCAGGGTTCGCCTCGGGTTTGGTCCGCCGGCGGGCCGCCAGGATCCGGTGGACCTGGCTGGGTGGGAGGGCGTTGGGGCAGCAGCGGGGGGCCGAGGACCGGTCCTGGAGCCCCCCGGGGCCCTCCTCCTGGAACCGACGCACCCACTTGTAGGCCGTGGCCCGGGACACGTTCATGGCCTCGGCCGCTCGAGCCACCGGCCACCCTTGGACCAGGATCCGGTCCACCAGCGCCGCTCTGCCAACCGGGGTCAGTTTCGCCCTAGCATGGGCCACGAGAGCCTCCTCTCGGTCGGAGTCGTCACCCCAACCGTGATGGAGGCTCTCGCCGTGTCAACAACCTTGGTGGGAACTACATCTAAATTAGGTCGTCCTTGTCCTGCACGGTACTCATACCCTACGTCGTGACCACGGCTGGCGTCTGCTGGATCGTTTCGGGGCAGCGGCACCAGTGTCCTAGTCCGATGCTTGTCTGTCGAACCGCCGAGTCC
>JBOGVZ010000062.1:0-57272 GCA_050692985.1 Actinomycetota bacterium | reverse complement strand
AGTGATCCTGCGCACGTAGGCTCCTCTCGACGCTTTGCGGCTGTTCGGGAGTGAGCCTACGTGCCTTCTTCATCTGTTCCTCGGAAGCTGGGTTCTCTCGGTGCTGCCTTCCAGCCGACGCTACCGGAGGCCGTCCGTCCCCTGGAAATCCCACCCCTGTTTGTGGTATCTGATGCCAGGCTTCTTGGTGTGACGGGGCCACACGGGTAGAGAGGAAAGGAGGATGGGGTCTGAGCGAAGAGAACCTTGTCCGCACGTTCGCACGTCCATCCACAGGAGGGAGTGGGGATGACGCGATTTAGCATTTCCAGGGGGCTCGTGGCCCTCTCCGCCGTGGCGCTGGTCGCCGCCGGCTGTGCCGGTGAGCCCGGCGACGGTGACGGAGACGGTGTCGCCTGCCCCGACACCGAGCTCGAGTGCATCGAGGTCGGACCCGGTGAGCCGATCCGGATCGGCACGATCCTGACGATCTCCGGAGAGACCGCCAGCCTCGGCCTCGACAGCCAGCACGGCGTGGAGCTCGGCGCCGACCACCTCGACGGGACCTTCGACGGCACGTTCGGCCAGATCGCCGGGCACGATGTCGAGTTCCAGCATGAGGACGGTGGCTGTAGCGCCGAGGGTGGCACCGCGGCCGGCCAGAAGCTGGCCTCCGACCCGACGATCGCGGCCGTGATCGGGACCAGCTGCTCCAGCTCGGCCCTGGGCACCGCCGACACGATCCTGTCGGACCAGGGGCTGGTCCTGTTCTCGCCGTCGAACACCAGCCCGGCGCTGACGGACCCGGCGACCCACCAGCCGTTCTACGCCCGGACCGCCCACAACGACAAGATCCAGGGCGCGGCCGTGGCGCAGTTCGCGGGTGAGGAGCTGAACGTCAGCACGGCGGCAACGATCCACGACGGCAGCCCGTACGCGGACGGACTCCAGCAGGTGTTCTGCGATGTGTTCACCAGCCAGTACGGTGGTGAGTGCACGGCGCAGGAGGCCATCCAGGTCGGTGACACCGACTTCAGCGGTGTGCTGACCGACATCGCGGCCGGGAACCCCGAGTTCCTGTTCTTCCCGATCTTCCTGCCGGAGGGCGGGCTGATCACCGCGCAGGCTCGGGAGAACCCCGACTACGCCGATGTCGACCTGGCCGGGGCCGACGGACTGCTGACCCCCGACTTCATCGACTCGGCCGGCGCGGACAACGCCGAGGGCGTGTTCATGTCCGGTCCGAGCCTGGAGTTCGCGGGTGCGTTCTACGAGGACGAGTTCCTGCCGGCCTACGAGGACCAGTTCGGCGAGGAGCCGACGGCGGCCTTCCACGCGCACTCGTACGACGCGCTCGGCATGCTGGCCCAGGCGTTGGAAGGAGTCGCGGTCGAGACGGACGACGGCGGCCTGCTCATCCCGAAGACACAGCTCAAGGACGCCCTGTTCGCCATCGAGGGCTTCCCCGGCATCACGGGTGAGCTCACCTGTGACGACAACGGCGACTGCCAGCCCACCGCCACGATGGCGGTCAACGAGATCCAGGGCGGGGAGTTCGTCTCGATCTTCGAGGCTGAGCTCACGCTGGAGGAGACCAGCTAGGGGCGACGATCGTAGGGAAGGAGGAACGAGCTCGGGTGGGCCGGGACCTCCGGCCCACCCGACTCGTCCCCTAGACTCTGGGGACGGATGGCACAGGCGGAAGCCACGACGGTAGCTCCCAGGCGGCGGCTGGTCCTCGAGCGCCTCCCGGTCCGCAGGATCGTCCTGGTGGTGCTCGGCATGGCCATCGTGGTCGGCGCCGTCCTGGGCACGTGGGCCACCCTGGGCGAGGGCCGGATCGCCGGCGAAGCCTGGGTGCGGTTGCTCGTCCAGGGCATCACCCGCGGAAGCGTCTACGCGATCATCGCCGTGGGGTACACGCTCGTCTACGGCGTGCTGTTCATGATCAACTTCGCCCATGGCGAGGTGTTCATGGCCGGCGCCTTCAGCACCCTGTTCGTGGCCCAGGCCCTGCACGAGACGGGGTTCCTGAACGCGAACCCCATCGTGGCCATCCTGATCCTGTTCACCTGCTCGATGACCGTCTCGATGTCGGTGGCCATCCTCCTGGAACGCATCGCCTACCGGCCGCTTCGGGGAGCCCCCCGGCTCATCCCGCTGATCACCGCGATCGGGGCCTCCCTGTTCCTCCAGAACGCGTTCCGCGGGTTCTTCGGGGCCAGCTCCACCGCCTACCCTCGCATCGACATCCTCCAGGGCCAGGTGAGCATCTTCGGGCTGGGCATCGGGCGGAAGGACGTCGTGGTGATCGTGTGCGCGGTTGCCCTGATGATCGGCCTGTACCTGTTCGTCCAGCGGACCAGGACCGGCCGGTCGATGCGCGCGGTCGGTGAGGACAAGGAGATCGCCGCCCTGATGGGCATCAACGTGGATCGGATCATCGTCACCACGTTCGCCATCGGGGGGTTCCTGGCGGGCGCGGCGGGCATCCTGTACGTGTTCGTGTTCAACCAGGTCAACTACTTCATGGGGTTCTTCCCCGGCATCAAGGCCTTCACCGCCGCGGTGCTGGGGGGGATCGGGAACGTCCTGGGGGCCGGCCTGGGCGGCATCATGCTCGGTGTCCTGGAGAACGTGGGGCCCATCCTGTTCCTTTCCGGGGCCAACGTTCCGTCTCCCAGCCAGCTCCAGCCGGTGGTGGCCTTCGGCGTCCTGGTCCTGGTCCTGATCTTCCGCCCGGGAGGCATCCTGGGCTCCAGCGAGGAAGCCAGGGCCTAGATGGCCACCACCGGGGTGGGCGGTCCTCCCGGTCCCAGCGGGGACCCTGTCACCGCGGCCCCCGAGCTCCTCCCCACCCGCCGGGCGGCCACCGGGCCCACGGCGATCCGTGCCCTCAGGGTGGGCGCCGTGGGCGGGTTCGTCGGCGTGTTCGTCTCGATCACCGGCATGGTCGAGCGCTTCAACGGCAGCAGCATCATCACCGGGGTGATCACCCTGGGCCCGGCCATGCTGTACATCACCATGGTGGTCACGGGGTACCTGGCGTCCAGGGACCGCCTGATCGAGGGGGTCCGCGTTCGGCTCTCTGCCGGGCACCAGTTGCTGTCGGGCGTGGTGGCCGGGGCCGCGTTCGGCGCGCTCATGGCCGGCTTCGTGCTGCTGTTCAACGCGGTGAACCTCCGCCGGGTGTTCGTCAACCTTTCCCCCACCCTGGTGGGCAACATCCTGACCTTCGGCCGGGAGCCCGCGCTGGGCGCCCTCCTGATCCTGGGGGTGGCCGTGGGGCTGGGGCTGCTGGGCTCGGGGCTCCGGTTCGTCCCCCAGAAGATGCGGCGAGCGCTGATCGCCGGCCTGGTGGCCCTCCTGCTGGTGGGGGTCCTGGAGCAGCTGATCCGCGTCATGCTCGCGAACCTCAACCTGGAGACGAGCTGGCTGTACACCCGTGGAGGGCTGAACAACTCGGGTGCCGTGATCACGTTCGGCCTCGGCTTCGGCCTGACGCTCCTGGTGGCGAGCCGGGAGACCATCCTCGATCGCCTGGGGTCCAGGCCGGGGCGGAGTAGCGGCCAGGGGGAGGAGGGGGCCTCGGGGGACGATGCCGGGGCCGCCGAGAGGCGGGAGACCGTGGCCATGGGCCTGGGTCTGGCCTCCCTGGCGCTGTCGGTGACCCTGGCGGTGCTGGGGCTGCTCCAGGTGCCCTTCCATACCGTGCTGCTGCTGGCCGCCCTGCTGGCTGGGTTCGTGGCCATCGGCGTTGCCGCGGTGGTCTCACGGGGACGAACCGGTGTCAGGCGGGTGGGTCGGGCGGGGATCGGGTTCTTCGCCGCCACGGCCGGCATCTTCGCCATCGTCCCGCTGCTCGTGGGTATCTTCCTCAGCCAGACGCTGGTGACCGTGGGCGTCTACGTGCTGCTGGCGGTCGGCCTGAACATCGTGGTCGGGTACGCGGGGTTGCTCGACCTGGGGTACGTGGCCTTCTTCGCGGTGGGCGCCTACACGACGGGGCTGTTGATCTCACGCCAGTCGAGCCTGGTCACCGAGGGCGTGGGAGAGTTCGGCGCGGGCTCGCAGCAGCCCTCGGAGCATGCGTTCACGAATTTCTGGGCTGCCCTCCCCATCGTGATCGTGGTCGCGGTGATCATCGGGATCCTGATCGGTGCCCCGGTCCTGCGGCTCCGCGGTGACTACCTGGCCATCGTGACCCTGGGCTTCGGCGAGATCGTCCGGGTCGTCGTCGCCTCGGACTGGGCGGCGCCCATCCTCGGAGGCTCGCAGGGGATCAAGCAGATCACCCCGCCACCCCCCGCCGACCTGAACTTCCGGAACCCACAGAACCTCTACTACGTCGTCCTGGTGTTCGTGCTGTTCGCCGTCTACGTGTCACACCGGTTGCAGTACTCGAGGACCGGCCGGGCCTGGGCGGCAATGCGGGAGGACGAGGACGTGGCCGAGGCGATGGGGATCAGCGTCATCAAGTACAAGCTCCTGGCCTTCGCCATCGGCGCCGGGGTGGGATGCCTGTCCGGGGCGTTCTTCGCCGTGAACCTGTCGGCCATCACCCCGAACAGCTTCCGGCTCCTGGTATCGATCACCGTGCTGTCGGCGATCATCCTGGGAGGCATCGGCAACATCCCGGGGGTAATCGTGGGAGCCGCGTTCCTGGTCGGGCTCCCCGAGCTCCTCCGTGAGTTCCAGGAGTACCGGCTGCTGTTCTACGGGGCCATCCTGGTGGCCATCATGATCCTGCGGCCGGAGGGACTGATCCCCAGCGCCCAGCGGCGCCGGGAGCTCCACGAGATCGAGGCCGAGGAGGTCCAGTTCGAGAAGCGGGTCGGCGCCGCCAGCCCGGCGCCCGCCGTCACCGGCGGGGCCGGAGAGGACGTCGAGGGACCGGAGGGAGGGCGATGAGCCTACTCGAGCTCGAGGGCGTGTCCAAGAGCTTCGGCGGGCTGGCCGCCGTGGACGACGTGGACTTCCACGCCGACGAGGGCGAGATCGTCAGCGTGATCGGGCCGAACGGGGCCGGGAAGACCACGCTGTTCAACATCGTCACCGGGTTCTACGAGCACGAGCGGGGAGCGATCCTGTTCGATGGCCAAAACATCGCCGGCCTCAAGCCCAACCAGATCACCCGGCTGGGCATCGCCCGCACATTCCAGACCGTCCGGCTGTTCCCGGCCATGACGGTCCTGGAGAACGTCATGGTGGGGCGCCACTCCAGGACCACGTCCGGTGTGGCCGGCACGATCTTCCAGCTCCCCGGCACGATCAGAGAGGAGCGGGAGACGGAAGAGCGGGCCCGGGAGATGCTGTCGTTCTTCGGCCACAGGATGAGGCGCCGGGGTGACGATCTGGCCTCCGGCCTGGCCTACGCGGACCGGCGCCGGCTGGAGGTCGCCCGGGCCATGGCCACCGACCCGAAGCTGCTGCTGCTCGACGAGCCCACCGCCGGCATGAACTTCCGGGAGAAGGAGGAGATCATCGAGCTGGTGGGCCGCCTGCGGAACGAGCGGGGGTACACGATCGTCCTGATCGAGCACGACATGCCGGTGGTGAAGGGCGTGTCCGATCGGGTGGTGGCCCTGGACTTCGGCCGCAAGATCGCCGAGGGCACGTACGATGAGGTCTCCAGGAACGAGCGCGTCATCGAGGCGTACCTGGGCAAGGAGCACGAGGACATCGCATGACGGAGGCACCGGAGGGCGGCACGAAGGTCCTGGAGCTCAAGGACGTCCACGCCAGCTACGGGGCCGTGCTGGTGCTCCAGGGCATCAGCCTGGAGGTCCGGGAGGGCGAGGTCGTCAGCCTGCTGGGCCCCAACGCCGCGGGCAAGACGACCACGCTGCGCACGATCCTGGGGATGGTCAAGCCGACCAAGGGAGAGATCCGGCTCCTGGGGGAGCGGGTCGACGGGCTTCCCACCCCCAAGGTGGTCAGCAAACGACTGACCATGGTCCCCGAGAACCGCCGGCTGTTCGCCCGGATGACCGTCCGGGAGAACCTGGAGATCGGGGCGAACCTCCGGAAGGACAAGGAGAAGATCACCGAGGACATGGACCGGGTCCTGGACCTGTTCCCTCGCCTGAAGGAGCGACTCATGCAGCGGGCGGGGACGCTGTCCGGGGGCGAACAGCAGATGCTGGCCATCGGACGGGCCCTGATGGCCGACCCCAAGATCCTGCTGATGGACGAGCCCTCGATGGGGCTGGCCCCCATCCTCGTCGAGCAGGTCTTCCAGACGATCGCGGAGATCAACAGGCAGGGCACCACGATCTTCCTCGTCGAGCAGAACGCCAAGATGGCCCTGTCGGTGGCCGACCGGGGCTACATCCTGCGGACCGGCGAGATCGTGCTCCACGACCGGGCCGACTCGCTCCGGGACAGCCCCGAGATGCAGGAAGCCTACCTGGGCGGCTGAGCCGCCTCCCTTCACCCGAGGAGGATGCCGCCCATGCGCCACGCCGACGTCATCGTGGTGGGCACCGGGGTGATGGGGGCTGCCACCGCCAGGTCCCTGGCCCGGGCGGGGCGCCGGGTGGTGGCGCTGGAGCAGTTCGAGGTGGGTCATCCCCGCGGGTCCAGCCACGGCGCCTCGCGGATCTTCCGCTTCTCCTACCCGGATCCCCGCTACGTGCGCATGGCCATGGACTCCCTGCCACTGTGGCGGGAGCTCGAGCGGGAGACCGGGGAGAGCCTGCTGAGCGTCACCGGCGGGCTCGACACCGGCAAGGACCTGGACGAGCACGCCTCGGCCCTGGAGGCGAACGGCGCGACCTTCGAGTGGCTCGATGCGGCCTCCCTGGCCGGGCGCTATCCGGCCCTGGCGCTGCCGCACGGCGCCCGGGCGCTGTTCCAGCCGGACGCGGGGTTCGTGGCGGCGGCACCGGCCTGGCGGGCGCTGGCCCGCTCCGCTTCGGCGAACGGCGCCGAGCTCAGGCAGGGCGTCACGGTCCAGGGCCTGGGTGAGGAAGGCGGCATGGCGACGATCCGCCTCGACGGCGAGTCCCTGCGGGCCCCGGTGGCCGTGGTCACGGCCGGAGGGTGGGCTCGGGGGCTCCTGGCCCCGGTCGGGGTGGACCTGCCCACCCGGGTCACCCGCGAGACGGTCGCGTACTTCCACCTCCCGGAGGAGGAGGAGATCCCCTCGGTGGTGGACTGGGGAGACCCGGCCGTGTACGCGCTGCGCAGCCCGGGGCAGGGGCTCAAGGTGGGGGAGCACCGCGCCGGCCCGGACACCGACCCCGACGAGCGGGGGGAGGTCAGCCAGGGATCCGTCGGCCGCATCCGGGAGTGGGTTCGGGAGCGGTACCCCACGGCCGACCCCGCCCCGCACCTGGCCGAGACGTGCCTGTACACCAACACCGCCGACGAGGAGTTCATCGTGGAGCGGCGGGGACCGTTCGTGATCGGGTCGCCGTGCAGCGGGCACGGCTTCAAGTTCGCCCCCCTGATCGGCCGGCGGCTGGCCGGCCTGGCCACGACCGGCTGAGGCTCAGCCGGTCGAGGCCGCCCAGGGCATAGCCGACAGGTACCTGGCCCGCAGCAGGTCGAAGGGGCACGGGTCGTCCACTACCGACAGCGTCAGGTGGCCGCCCTCGTCGAGGGTCCACAGGTACACCCCCCGGGTGTGCGGGCAGTTCGCGTCGTTGAACAGCACGAAGCGGTTCCCCTCGACCAGGTAGTGCCCCCGGGCCCGGAACCTCGAACCGGGCTGGTCCAGGTGGTAGCGGCCGCCGTGGAGGTCCAGCACCGCCTCCCCCCGGTCGAGCCGGTACGGGGCGCACCTGAGGCAGGGGGGCGGCTCGCTGCCCTCCCGGTAGTCCCTGGCGTACGTCCCGTCGATCGGGGTGGGGGCCAGGGGCGGAATGGGCGTGGTGAACGGGTACGGCTCCTCAAGGTCGCGGAGCCACCGTCCGGCATCCCCCGTGGGGCTGGCGGCGACGCCTGCCGTGGGGCCGGCCTCGGTCGAGCAGGCAACCAGGGCCAGCATCATCACCGACGCGGCCAGCCACCGGAGCTTCACGGGGCGATCGAACCACGAGCCGGCATCCCAGGTGAATGCCGTCGTTGTCGCCGGAACGTCGCCTCAAGGTCCACGGGCCCGTCAGGAGGGCTGCCCCGGATCCCGAGGGGATCGGGCGGCATGGCGAGCGGACCCCCCGGTGGAGAGCACGTAGCCGTGCCCTCGGCGGTTCCGGATGAGGGCCGGGGTTCGGTGGTGGTCACCGAGGAGGCGCCGCAGCCGGTAGATCGCCCGGCGAACGTCGTCGCCCGTGGTCCCGTCGCCCTCGGGCCAGGCCAGCCGGGCCAGCTCGGCGGCCGGCACCGGCCGGTCGGGGCGGCGGACCAGCTCGGCTAGGACCGCGAACTCCTTCGGGGGCAGCTCCACCTCGCGCCCTTCGACGATGGCGATCCGCCGCAGCAGGTCGACCCGGAGTGGCCCCGCCTCGATGACCTCCGAACCGGGAGCCAGAAGGTCCCCGGGGTCCACCGGGGTCTCGTAATGGTGAACGAAGGTCCGGCGGAGGAGCGGGGCCTCGTCGGGGGTCACCCGGGCCTGCGACCAGCGCTCCCCGGTGTACCCGCGGAGGGACTCCAGGTCGCGCCACAGCGTGACCACCAGGAACTCGTCCGGTGCCTGGACGGTGGGGGTGGCCACGTGCACCCGGAGCATCCCGGGCTGGGCCCGGAACCCGGGGATGCCCCGCTCCCGAAGCAACCGCTCGAACTCGGCGTGGCAGCCTGGCCGGACCTCGCCGCGGAACACGCGGACGATCATTCCGCTCCCCGGGCACGCGAGACCTTCGGCTCGCGGCCGTCCCCGGCCTCGACCCGAAGCCGGTCGCCGGTGGCGATCCGGTCGTAGGCGGGGCCGTCGAGCACCACCACCGGCGGGGCCGCGCCGTACAGCTCCCCGGCCACCATGGCCCCCAGGGCCACGATCGGGTCGGGGTCTCGAAGGATCACGCCGGCCGGTGCCGTTCCCGCCCGAACCGTCTCGGCCAGCACGCTGCTGGAGGAGCTGGAGCCGCGGCCGGACGGCATGACCAGGATCGCTCCCGCCAGCTCCGCGCCCGCCTGGGGATGGCGCTGATCGATCACCCGGCCCGTGGCCGGATCGACGCCGCCCCAGAACGACAGGGCCTCGTCGAGCACCATCGCCGTCCCTTCCGCGCTCCCGGGGACCAGGGTGCTACCCATGGCCCCACAGGTCGGGGTCCCGCCACAGGCGGCCCCTCGCGGCCGAGCGGACGCATTCCTCCAGGCTGCCGAAGATCACCTCGATCCCCAGGTTCCCGGGGGCGTAGTAGGCCCACTTGGCCGAGTTCGTCATCGCGGCGCCGGTGGGCGGTTCCATGATCTGGGTCACGTACGTGCACGTGTCCGTCACCAGGCGGACCTCGGGTCGCTCGTACACGGGCAGCCATCCCCTGGCCTCCACCTCTCGCAACACGTGTCGAGAGGTGTTCACGTAGAAGGGGATCGCCGGAGGGGTCTCCCCGAGCAGGGGGGTCAGGAGCTCGAACTCCGAGACCGAGAAGTGGGGGGTCCCCACGCTCACCGCCCCTACGGCGTCGCCGGTGGCCGTGGTCAGGGCGTCGCGGGCCCGGGCCAGGTGGCCGGACGTGACCCCGACCACCCGGAGCGGCTCCCGTCCCCCCAGGGCCTCGAGGCCGGGCGCCTCCGGCGTGACCCCGACCACATGGAGGAGCCCCACCGCTCCCGAGGAGGCCGCCGCGGCCCCCAGGGCCTTCAGCCGGTCCTCGCTCACCCCCCGGGGAAGCCCGTCGAGCACCGGCACCAGGTTCCCGGCCTCCAGCCCCACCAGGTGGCCCAGGACCGGGTAAAGCACGTCTTCCTCCAGGAGCCGGTCCGGCACGCCCTCCAGCCGGAACAGGACCTGCCCCCGGCGGTTGTGGTCGAGGTGGAGCCCCGCCTCGGGCACCCGGCCGGTGATCGCGGCGCAGATGTCGATGAAGTCGCCGTACCGGTCGGTGCGCGCCCCCAGGACGGAGTTGGCGAACACGATGGCGTTCGACTCTGCCCACGCCACGTGCCGGCCGGCCGGTGGCCGGGCCTGGGGGAGCTGGTACGGGGCACAGGTCCACGTGGGCCGGCACCCCATGGCCACGTAGGCGTCCATCAACCGCCGGGCCATGGCCGCGGTCTGGGGATCGCCCCGGTAGCGGTCGGGGTGCAGCAGGTCCAGCGAGCCCACGTTGAGCGTGGTGGGAACGGACACCCGGGCGTCGCCCTCCACCAGCCGCTCGGCGAACTCCAGCCCCGCGGGGCCGTGATAGAGGCACCCGTCGATGTGCGCGGCATCGATGTCCAGGAGACGGTCGGCGGCCATCACCTCGGCCATCCGGACCACGATGCGCATGGCCAGGCCCGCCCCGTCGCCGGCGTTGCCCGAAAGGAGCGCCTCGTCCCGCTCTGTCAGGTTGAGATGTGGCACCCCGGCAATCTAGCATTGAGGCAGCCGGACCCTCGGACAACCGCCCGTCGGGCCGGTGGCGGATCACGAAGGGAGGGGATCGTGAGAGTGCGTACGCTGGTGCGGGTCCTGGGACCGGCGGTGGCGGCGGTGATGCTGGCCGCCGCGTGTGGCCAGGAAACCACCACGGATGGGGAGAGCCCTGGGGCTCCCCAGCTCGAGACCATCCAGGACGGGGTACTCATCGTGGCGTCCTGTCTCGACTTTCCGCCGTTCGAATCGGTGGAGGACGGGGTGGAGACCGGGTTCGACGTCGACCTGACCGAGGCGATCGCTGGAAAGCTCGGCCTGGAGGTCGAATGGCTCCGGATCGACTTCGACACCATCTTCACCGCGGCGGCCGGAGGTCAGTTCGACATGGGGGCGGCGGCCATCACCGCGACCGGGGAGACTGGCGAGGAGCGGGCCACGCGCGTGGCCTTCTCCGACTTCTACTTCAATTCCCGGCAGTCGCTGACCGTCAACACCACCGAGACCCCGGACATCGCCTCGACCGACGACCTCGGTGACGGAGACGTGGTCGGGGTCCAGCGGGGGACCACCGGAAAGGCCTGGGCGGAGGAGAACCTGGCGGACCAGGGCGTCCAGTTCAAGACGTTCCAGGCCGCCCCCGACGCGTTCCGGGACCTGGAGGCGGGAGCGATCACAGCCGTGGTCAACGACGAGCAGTCCTCGGCGGAGATCATCACCGATCTTCCGTCGCTGGAGCTCGTCGAGGCCATCGACACCGACGAGAAGTACGCGTTCGCCTTCTCCCAGGACAACCCCGAGCTCGTGGAGGCCGTGAACCAGGCGCTCCAAGAGATCATCGACGAGGGGACCTACGAGGAGATCTTCGCCAAGTACTTCCCGGGTGCTGAGGTCCCGCCGGAGTTCCAGGCGGCCTAGGCGAGGAAAGGGCGAGAGGGCCCGCGCCGGGATCCCGGGCGCGGGCCCTTCGCATCTCGGAAGGAGTGGACGATGCAGATTGCTGAGGAGAGGGGAACTCGCTTCGGTCCATGGCTCCGCCAGGGTGTCGAGGTCCCGTGGGCGGCCCTGAACCTCACCCTGGGAGCGCTGGCCATCGGCCTGCTGATCATCGGCGGCCTCCTGCTCGTGACGGCTTCGGGATGGACGCCCTTCGAGCGAGTGGCAGCGGCGATCGAGTCCCCCAGCATGGCGATCCTGGTATCGACCGCCATGGGCCTGGGAGCCACCAGTGCCCTCATCGGCTTCGCCACGTACAAGCGCATGCCCACGAAGCGCAGCCGGGAGCAGATGATCGCGGGGGCCGTGCTGGGAATCCAGGCGCTGGCCCTGGGAGGCGTGTTCATGCTGTTCCGGGCGGGCAACCCAGAGCGGTTCACGTTCCACTTCCTCGATTTCCAGGCGCTTCGAGGCTACGGGACATCGTTCCTCAACGCCGCCAAGAACACTGTGGTACTGGCGTTCGTCGGCGAGGCGGGGGGGATCGTCCTGGGCCTCATCCTGGCCCTGCTCGTGATCTCCGACCGGAGGACCGTGCGCGCGCCGGCCCGCGCGTACATCAACTTCTTTAGGGGCACCCCTCTGATCTGGCAGCTCCAGATCGGCTACTTCGTGTTCCTGTTCGGGTTCCAGATCCGCATCTCGGCGTACTTGGCGGCCATCTTGGTGTTCGCAGTGAACACGGGAGCCTACGCCGCCGAGGTGTTCCGGGCGGGCATCCAATCCATCGAGCGCGGGCAGATGGAGGCGGCCCGTTCGCTGGGGATGTCGTACATGCAGGCCATGCGCTACTCGATCGTCCCTCAGGCCGTCCGCCGGGTCATCCCCCCGCTGATGAACGAGTTCGTGATCCTGATCAAGGACACGTCCCTGGTGGTCGTCCTGGGCCTCCTCCCGTCACAACTGGAGCTGTTCACCCAAGCCAGAGCGGGGTACTCCGACACCGCCAACGCCACGTTCTTCGTGGCGGCAGCGGCCGGGTACCTGGCCGTCACCCTGCCGCTGATCCGCCTGGTGAACATGATCGAGCGGCGCCTGCACAGCGGGCTGGTGGGGGTGACGGGGTGAGCGCCCAGGACGGGGGGCTGATCCGGCTGGAAGAGGTCCACAAGTGGTTCGGCAAGCTCCACGTCCTCAAGGGCATCGACCTTCGCGTGGAGCCGAAGGAGGTCGTGGTGGTGATCGGGCCGTCCGGCTCCGGGAAGTCCACCCTGCTCCGGACCATGAACCTGCTGGAGGAACCGACGTCGGGGAAGGTGTGGTTCGAGGACATCGAGCTCACGGACATCCGCACGAATCTGAACAAGGTCCGGGCCCGCATGGGCATCGTGTTCCAGGCCTTTAACCTGTTCCCCCACAAGACCGCCCTTCAGAACATCACGGTGGCCCTGGAGAAGGTCTTGGACGTCCACGGCAAAAAAGCCCGAGACCGTGCCATGCAGGAGCTCGAGCACGTGGGCCTGGAGCATAAGGCCGACGAGTATCCGGGCCGGCTGTCCGGGGGCCAGCAGCAGCGGGTGGCCATCGCCCGAGCCCTGGCCATGCGGCCCAAGCTGATGCTGTTCGACGAGGTCACCTCGGCCCTTGATCCCGAGCTGATCCAGGAGGTTCTCGACGTCATGAAGCGACTGGCCGAAGAGGGGATGACCATGGTGGTGGTCACCCACGAGATGGGATTCGCCCGGGAGGTCGGCAGCCGGATGATCTTCATGGACGAGGGCACCATTCTGGAGGAGGGGACGCCCCGCGAGATGTTCAGCAACCCCCGCCACGACCGGGTCGAACAGTTCTTCAGCCGCATCCTGTGATGCGATCGCGGTCGGCGGTGGCGCTGGCGCTGGCCTTCGCGGTCACGGCCTGTGGGGGTGATCCGGACCCGGGACCCGGGGAGACGCCCGACGACGGGGGACCCTACGTCGTGGTGGCCGTCGATTACCACTTCCACGACGCCCACCCCTCAAAGCCGATCGCCGGGGACCTGGTGGTGGAGATCTCGAACCAGACCTCCAACGTCCATAACGTCACGTTCCTCGGCCTGGACTTCGACCGTAACGTTCGCCCCGGGAAGCGCCTGCGGATCGCCCCAATCTCGGACGTGCTCCCCGAGCCGGGCCGGTACCCGTTCGTGTGCAAGTTCCACCGGGACCGGGGGATGACCGGGGTGCTGGTCATCGTGGCCTGAGCGGGAGGGGCGGCTGCGGAACGTACGACGGGCTCGAGAGGCCTTTGGAGCCGCTCACGCCTTCCCCATACGTGAGCGTTGTCTACTCGGCTTCTCGAGCCCGCCTACGATTGGTCCCGAGCGACTTCGGTTCCGGCCGGGCACCCTCCGGGCCGCAGATCCGGTGCCGCCGCCGCCGGGAGCCGAAGCTCCCAGGGCACCGGCTCGAACCTCCGAGCCCTTCCGGCAACCCTTCCGGTCCCTACGGCCGCTCGGGACCGGATGGAAAACTAGCAGCCGACCCGGCACGTGTCAACGTCGACAGACGTGTTGCGCCGCAACGCCTCTGGGCCATCGTCGCAGGTAGCGGCGGACGTCCGGCGCGCACAAATTTCGCTCACCCCGCCAAGATTCGAGTGACAAAACCCCTCCCCCCAAGGACCGCGCCCGGGCTCATGCACGGTGCCGATCAGGCGTTGTCGCGGATCGCCAGGGTGAGGCGGCACACGGCCACCAGCCGGCCCTCGTCGTCCTCCACCCGCATGTCCCACACGGCGGTGTGGCGTCCGACGTGGAGCGGGACGCCGGTCGCGGTGATGTGGCCACCGGTGACGGCCTTCAGGTGGTTGACCGCGAGCTGGATCCCCACCACCCGCCTCTCCAGGCCGACCGCCACGGCGGTCCCGATCGACCCCACGCTCTCGCACAGGGCGGCGGTGGCTCCGCCGTGGAGCTGCCCGTAGACCTGAGTGTTGCCCTCCACGGGCATCCGAGCCACCACCCGGGCCGTCCCCATGTCGAGCCACTCGATGCCCAGCCTGGCCATCATCGTCCCCGCCGTGGCTTCCGTGGCCATCCGCAGGGCCCCTTCCAGGGTGGTTCCCTCGGGGAGGGGATTCTCCTCGCTCATCCGCGGCAGTCTACCGGCCGCACTCCGTCGGCTCAGGCGCCCGCGGGGGCGGTGCCCTCGAGGGCGCCCTCGATCAGGGCCACCTCGGCCTTGGCCACCACCCGCACGAAGGCCGCCGACCGGGACTCCCAGTCCTCCAGGATGACTCTGGCCCGGGCCGACCCGGTGGCCCGGTGGTGGCGCTCCACCAGCCGGCGCAGCGAGGGGAGCTGCCCGGGGGTGGGGGCCCGGAGCTCCAGGAGCTGGGGGTTGACCCGCCGGGGGAGGAGACCGTCCGGGTCGAAGACGTAGGCCTCGCCGCCCGACATCCCGGCGCCCAGGTTGTGGCCCACCGGGCCCAGCACCACCACGGCCCCTCCGGTCATGTACTCGCAGGCGTGGTCGCCGACCCCCTCCACCACCGCCACCGCGCCGCTGTTGCGGACGGCGAACCGCTCGCCGGCGGCTCCCGCGCAGAACAGCTGGCCCCCGGTGGCCCCGTACAGGACGGTGTTCCCAGCCAGGACCGGGTCGCCGGCGTCGTCGGCCGGGGGGCGGATCACGATGCGGCCCCCGGCCATGCCCTTGCCCACGTAGTCGTTGGCTTCGCCGCTGAGATCCAGCTCGAGCCCATTCGCCAGGAAGGCCCCGAACGACTGGCCGGCCTGGCCGACGAACCGGGCCCGGACCCGGCCGGGAGGACGGGCGATGCCGAAGGCCCGGGCCACGGCACCGCCCACCCGGGCCCCCACGGCCCGGTCGCCGTTGCCGATGCGGTAGGCCAGCTCCTCGATGCGGCCCTCGGCGATCGCCGGGAACCCATCGTCGTGGAGGCGGTCTCCCAGCTCGGACCTGGGCCGCTGGAGGGCCACGGGGCCCTCGAACCGGACCGCTCCGCCCGGCCCCGCCACCAGGGGCTCGAGATCGAGCCGGTCCGCCCGGCCCCCGGTCCACAGGCGCCGAAGCAGGTCCACGCGCCCCACGGCCTCGTCCACGCTCCGCAGGCCGAGGGACGCCAGGGTCCGCCGGGCCTCCTCGGCCACGTGGAGCAGGTACTCGGCCACCATCCCCGGCGTCCCGGCGAACTTCGCCCGCAGCTCCGGCCGTTGTGAGGCGATCCCCACCGGGCAGGTGTCCCGGTGGCAGGTCCGCACCATGATGCAGCCCTCGGCCATCAGGGCGGCCGTGCCGAACGAGAACTCGTCCGCGCCGAGCAGCGCGGCCAGCACCACGTCCCGGCCGGTCTTGAACCCCCCGTCCACGCGGATCCGGGCCCTCGACCGCAGGCCGTTCTCCGCCAGGGCCCGGCGGGTCTCGGCCAGGCCGACCTCCCACGGCAGCCCGGCGTTCTTGATCGACGACAGCGGGCTGGCCCCCGTCCCCCCATCGGCCCCGGCCACGTGCACCACGTCGGCCAGCCCCTTCACCACGCCCGCGGCGATCGTGCCCACGCCGACGGTGGACACCAGCTTCACCGAGACGTCCGCCTCCGGGTTCACCTGCTTGAGATCGAAGATCAGCTGGGCCAGGTCCTCGATGGAGTAGATGTCGTGGTGGGGCGGAGGAGAGATCAGGGCCACGCCCGGCGGGGTGTGACGCAGGCGGGCGATCTCCTCGGTGACCTTCGTGCCCGGCAGCTGGCCGCCCTCGCCGGGCTTGGAGCCCTGGGCCATCTTGATCTGGAGCTCCTGGGCGAAGGCCAGGTATTCGGGGGTCACCCCGAACCGTCCCGAGGCCACCTGCTTGATCCCCGAGTTCCGCTCGTCGCGGTACCGGCCGCGGTCCTCACCGCCCTCGCCGGTGTTGGCCTTGCCACCCACCAGGCGGAGGGCCACCGAGAGCGTCTCGTGGGCCTCGGCCGACAGCGCCCCGTGGGACATCGCCCCCGTGGAGAACCGCCGGGTGATGGCCTCCGCCGGCTCGACCTCCTCGAGTGGCACCGGGGGGCCGGCGGGAACAGGTTCGAGGAGGTCCCGCGGCGAGGTCGGGGGCCGGGCGGCCACCAGCTCGGCGAACCGCTGGTAGGCCTCGTATCCGCCGCCCCGGACCGAGCGCTGGAGGGCGTGGGCCTCGCGCATCTCGTCGGTGAGCTCGGTGACGGTGCCCTCGCCGCGGCGGGGGACCCCGGTGGTGGCCTGGAGCGCCTCCACCACCTCGGGGTTGTTGGCGTGGTACTCGCCGCCGGCCCGGTGCTTGATGAAGCCGGGGTTCTCCAGCGGGCGACCCTTGAGGTAGCCCTCGGCGTGGCGGCGGAGCACGTCCTCCTCGATCTCCCGGAAGCCCAGGCCCCCCAGCGGCGAGGGGATCCCACCCAGGCACCGGTCCACCACCTCGGGGGCCAGGCCCAGGGCCTCGAAGACCTGGGCCCCGCAGTAGGCCGAGACCGTGGCGATCCCCATCTTCGACATGATCTTCAGGACCCCGTCCTCCAGGGCGGTGCGGAACCGCTCCCCGGCCTGCGTGGCCGAGGGAGCCCCCCGGCCCATCCGCCCGTCCCGGCACAGGGCGGCGATGGCCTCCAGGGCGGTCCGGGGGCACACGGCCTCGGCGCCGAAGGCCAGGAGGCAGGCGGCGTCGTGCCCGTCGCGGACGTCGCCCGCGTCGGCCACCACCCCGGCCGCGGTCCGCAGCCCCGCCCGCAGCAGGGCCTGGTGGACGGCGCCCACGGCCAGCACGGACGGGACCGGGGCCCGGGCCGCCCCTACCGCGCGGTCCGAGACCACCACGATCCCGGCTCCCGCCTCCGTGGCGTCCACGGCCTCCCTGCCCAGGCGCCGGCAGGCGGCCTCCAGGCCCCCGGGACCCCCGTCCGCCTCGAAGGTGGCGTCCAGCCGGCCCATCGGGAAGGGGCCCTCGGCCAGCTCCTCCAGGGCCCGGGGGAACAACACCCACGTGGGCAGCTCGGCCAGCGCGGCCGCCCCGGGCCGTTCCTCGAGCAGCGGCGACCTCGGGCCCAGCAACACCCGCAGCGACATCACCCGCCGCTCCCGCAGGTGGTCGATCGGCGGGTTGGTCACCTGGGCGAACCGCTGCTTGAGGAAGTTGGTGACGGGACGGGGCCGCTCGGACAGCGGGGCCACCTGCGTGTCGTCGCCCATGGAGGAGGTGGGCTCCTTCCCCTCGGCCGCCATCGGCCGGAGCACCACCGTGACCTCCTCCTTGGTGAACCCGAACGTGACCTGACGGGCCGTGAGGTCCCCGGGCACGTCCACTCGCGGAGCGTCCGCGTCCACCGGGCACAGGCCGTCGGCCAACCACCGGCCGTAGGGCCGTCGGGATCCCAGGGCCCGCTTGATCTCGCCGTCCACCTGGAGGCCCTCCGGCCCCACGCACAGCATCTGCCCCGGCCCCAGCTTGCCCCGCCGGATCGCACCGCGGCCGGCCAGGTCCACGGCCCCGGCCTCCGAGGCGCAGGCCACCAGGCCGTCCTCCGACACGGCGAATCGGAGCGGGCGGAGGCCGTTCCGGTCCAGGGCCGCGCCCACCCGCACCCCGTCGGTGAACACCAGCCCCGCGGGGCCGTCCCACGGCTCCACCAGGCAGGCGTGGTACCGGTAGAAGTCCCGCACGGCCGGATGGAGGTCGTCGGCGCCCTCCCAGGCCTCCGGGACCAGCATGGCCAGGGCGTGGCGGACGTCGCGCCCGCCCCGCACCAGCAGCTCCAGGGCGTTGTCCAGCATGGCCGAGTCGGAGCCGTCCTCGTCGATCACCGGCCGCAGGAGGCCTCCGCCGCCCAGGGCGGCGGCCCCGAGGTCGGCTTCCCGGGCCCGCATGTGCCGGACGTTTCCGGCGATCGTGTTGATCTCGCCGTTGTGGCACAGGACCCGGAACGGCTGGGCCCGTTCCCAGGTCGGCACGGTGTTCGTGCTGTAGCGCTGGTGGAACACGGCGAAGGGGACGGCGAAGTCCGGGTCTCGGAGGTCCTCGTAGAACGCCGCCAGCTGGTCGGCGGCGCACAGGGCCTTGTAGGTCACCACCCGGAACGAGCACGACGCCAGGTACAGCCCCGCCCCGGTGTCGCGGGCGGAGCGCTCGGCGCGCCGGCGGACCCGGAAGGCCCGGCGCTCCGCCTCCTCTTCATCGTCACCGTGGGAGCGGACCAGGAGGGCCTGCTCGATCCGGGGGGCGGTGGACCGGGCGGCGTCACCGAGGGCAGCGGGTACCACGGGGACCGGCCGCCACGCGGCCACCTCGACGCCCTCCGCGCCACCCGCCTCCTCCACGGCCCGCCGGGCGGCCCCCCGCGACCGTTCGCCCCCCGCCCCGGGGCGGCCGTCCAGGAACGCCATGGCCACGCCGAGGGCCGAGGGGGGGTGGGGGAGGCCCAGGTCGGAGGCCACCCACGCCAGGAACGGCCGCGGCAGGGGGGCCAGGATCCCGGCCCCGTCCCCGGTCCGGTGATCCGCGGCCACGGCCCCCCGGTGGCGGACCCGCCGCAGGGCCTCCAGGGCCGCGTCGAGCACGGTCCGGGACGGCCGTCCGCCGGTGTCCGCCACGAACCCGATCCCGCACGCGTCCCGCTCGGTCCTGGGATCCATCCCACCTCCGGACGTGCGGAGGCCGGGCCCATGCCCGGCCTCGTCGCCAGCCGTCATCTGTCTTCACTGGGGCAAAGACGAGGCGCCCCGCCGGTGGGCGGAGCGCCTTCGCTTGCGCGGAGTCTAGGCCACGACCGGGGGCCGGGCAAGCATCCGGGTCAGGTTTGCCGCACGCGCTCGGCGGTGGGGCCCGGCTGGGGAGAGACGGTGTGGGCAGGCTGGCGGACGGGACGGAAGAACAGGGCCCCGGTGACCACCAGGTACCCCAGCCACAGCCCGAACTCGAGCCACGTGGGTGCCCCGCCCAGGCCGACCACGATGCGGGTGATGGGGCTCATGATCGCCGAGGCCCCCGGCGCCCCGGCCAGCAAGCCGGTGCCCTCCAGGAACCGGAACGCCCCCACCTCCAGCAGCTCGTGGGTCCCGTAGAACAGGAGGCTGGCGGCCACCACCAGGATCAGCACCCCGGTGATCCGGAAGAACAGGCGCAGGTTGATGCGGGTGCCCCCTCGGTAGATGAGGTATCCGAGGATCGCCGCCACGGCCAGGCCGAGCACCGCCGCGCCGAACTTCAGGATGCCCGGGGTCTCCGAGCCCGCCCGGAACGCGCTGAACAGGAACAGGACCGTCTCCAGCCCCTCCCGGACCACCACGAAGAACGCCAGGGCCGCCAGCCCGAACGTCGAGCCCGATGCCAGGGCCAGGTCCACCTTGCCCTGGAGCTCGCCCTTGATGCGCGCGGCGTTCCGGCGCATCCAGAAGATCATCCACGTGAGCACGCCAACGGCCAGGTAGCTGGCCACGCCCTCGAAGATCTCGGCGGTGGTGTGGGACAGCCCGCCGGCCACCGCGACGATGATGGCCCCCGCGGCCAGGCTGACCGCCACGGCCACACCGGCACCGGCCCACACCGCCGAATGGCGGTCGCGCCGGTTCACTCGGTTCAGGTACGCCAGGATGATGCTGATGACCAGGGCGGCCTCCAGGCCCTCCCTGAGGGTGATGAGGAAGGAGGCTCCCATGGGCGATCCCTTCTCTCGGGCTTTGTCAGGTATACCTAACAGGATTCGTTCGACCGCCCGAATCCTAGTCGAGGGGTCGGATTCCCGTCAAGCGGGGCGCACCCACAGGTTGTCCGCCAGGTGGGGGCCGAGGGCCACCTTGTCGCCGTTCACCTCGAGGGTGCGGGTGCCGTCGGGCGCCACGGCCACCACACGAAGCTCGGCCCCCGGCATGAGGCCGGACTCCTCGAAGTAGCGCATCACGTCGAGCTCCAGCTCGAGGTCCTCGGTGAGTCGCACCAGCCGGGTCGGCCGGCCGGGCTCCAGGTCCTGGAGGGATACCAGGTCGTCCACTCGCTCCTCGTTGCGCGACCCGGGGATCGGGTTGCCGTGGACGCAGCTGCCGGGGTCGCCCAGCACGTCCACGAACCGCTCCTCCACGCGCTCGGAGATGACGTGGCCCCACTGAGAGGCCTCCTCGTGGGCCAGGTGCCACGGCAGCCCCACCACCTCCACCAGGAACCGCTCGGCCAGCCGGTGGCGGCGCACCAGCGC
This sequence comes from Actinomycetota bacterium, assembly GCA_050692985.1. GTDB lineage: Bacteria > Actinomycetota > UBA4738 > UBA4738 > CALAEC01 > JBOGVZ01. Next base: position 36,682 of record JBOGVZ010000062.1, on the reverse strand, counting down.
CCTGGCCGCGGCCTCTCCCCGGGGGGTGAACTCGATCCGGCGGTCCTGGCCGGTGGTGACCATGCCGCGGCGGGTGAGTCGGGCCACGGCCTCCGACACCGAGGCCGCCGAGACGTCCAGCCATTCGGCCAGGCGGGCCTGCTGGGTGGCCAGGCCCTCCTCGGCCATCTCGTACAGGGCCTCGAGGTAGTCCTGGGCGGTGAGCCCGGCGGTCGGTGTCACGGGGGCAGTCTACAATCGGCTTCGGGGTCCGGGCGCCCGGAGCCCAGGGGGAGCATTGCCCAAGACGAAGAAACGCATCTTCCTGCTCGACGGTCACAGCCTGTCCTACCGGGCCTTCTTCGCCCTCCCCACCTCGCTGGCCACCTCGTCCGGCCAGGTGACGAACGCCGTGTACGGCTTCACCTCGATGCTCATCAAGCTCCTCGGCGAAGAGCGCCCCGACATGCTGGCGGTGGCCTTCGACCGGGGCCCCCCCACCCGCCGGCTGGAGCTGTACGGCGAGTACAAGGCCGGGCGGGCCGAGACCCCCGACGAGTTCCGCGAGCAGCTCGGGCTGATCCGGGAGGTCCTGGAGACGCTCCGGGTCCCCATCGTGGAGGTCGACGGCGAGGAGGCCGACGACGCCATCGCCACCCTGGCCCTGCGGGCCCGGGAGCAGGGGATGGAGGCGGTGGTGGTCACCGCGGACCGGGACTTCTTCCAGCTGGTGGGCCCGGGGATCAGGGTGATGTTCAACCGCAAGGGGATCTCCGACATCGTCGACTACGACCCGGAGGCCGTGGAGGAGCGGTTCGGCCTGCCACCGGACAAGTACCTCGACTACGTGGCCCTGAAGGGTGACCCCTCGGACAACATCCCGGGGATCCCGGGGGTGGGGGAGAAGACGGCCTCCAAGCTCATCCAGGAGTACGGCAGCGCCGAAGGGGTGCTGGCGCACGCCGAGGAGCTGAAGCCCAAGATCAAGGCCGGCGTCCTGGAGGCGGGGCAGGACATCGTCCGCAACAAGGACCTCGCCCGCCTGCGGACCGACCTGGAGCTGGACGTCGAGCCCGACGACTGCGTGGTGGGGGATTGGGACGCTGACGCGGTGCGCCGGCTGTTCAACTCGCTGGAGTTCCGGAGCCTGCTCGAGCGGCTCGAGGACATCGGCACCGTCACGCCCGTGCTGGACAGCACGCAGCTGGAGCTGTCGCAGGCGTCACGGAAGGAGCTGTCCGGGCTGCTGGAGGGAGAGGGGCCGCTGGCGGTGGCCCTCAGGTCGGAGGGTGGGCGGCTCACCGGGGTGGCACTGTCTGCCGGTGGCGGCCGGGGGATGTCCGTGGCGCTCGACGGTACGGTCCCCCAGGCGCTGCGGACCTGGCTGGCCGACCCCGTCCGCCGCAAGTGGGTGCACGACGCCAAGGAGCTGGAGACCACCGCGCTGCGGGTGGGGCTCCGGGCCGAGGGCGTGGCCATCGACACCATGCTGGCGGCGTACCTGCTGGACCCGGCCGAGGCCTCCTACCCCCTGGGGGCCCTGTCCGCGAAGTACCTGGGGGCCGACGTGATGGAGGCCCTGGTCGGCGAGGGGGCCACCGAGGAGGGGCAGCTCCCGCTGAGTGATCCGTGGCGGCGGGAGGCCGCCCAGGCGGCGGCCGTGGCCCTGCTGGCCCCGGCGCTGGAGGAGCTGGCCGCCCGGGCGGGGGTCGGTGCCCTGCTCCACGAGGTGGAGCTGCCGCTGGCCCGGGTCCTGGCGGGGATGCAGGCCGCCGGCGTGGCCCTCGACGTGGAGTACCTGAACGAGATGTCGGAGTCGGTGGGGGACCGCATGCGGTCGCTGGAGGCGGACATCTACACGCACGCCGGCGAGGAGTTCAACATCGGCTCGTCCCAGCAGCTCGCGGTGATCCTGTACGAGCGGCTGGGCCTGCCGATCCTGAAACGGACGGTGAAGGGCCGGGCCCCCTCCACGGAGGCCGACGTGCTGGAGAAGCTTCGCGACCACCACCCGGTCGTGGAAGGGCTGCTGCGGTACCGGGAGCTGGCCAAGCTCAAGTCCACGTACCTGGACGCCCTACCGCCACTGGTGGCGGAGGACGGCCGGGTGCACACCACGTTCAACCAGGTGGCCACGGCGACCGGCCGGCTGTCCTCCACGAACCCGAACCTCCAGAACATCCCCGTGCGCGGCGAGCTCGGCCGCCAGATCCGCAAGGCCTTCATCGCCCAGGAGGGCCGCGTCCTCCTCGTGGCCGACTATTCCCAGATCGAGCTGCGCGTGCTGGCACACCTCACCGGCGACCCCAACCTGGCCGAGGCGTTCGCCTCCGACACCGACATCCACGCGGCCACCGCGGGCAAGGTGTTCGGCCTGCCGCCCGAGCAGGTGGACGCCGAGCTGCGGCGCCGGGCCAAGATGGTGAACTACGGGCTGGCCTACGGGATGAACGCCTACGGTCTCGCCTCACGGCTGGGGATCCCGCCCGACGAGGCCCAGGAGTTCATCGACGCGTACTTCGAGGGCTTCCCCAACGTCAAGGAGTTCCTGGACCGCCAGGTGGCCATGGCCACCGCCGAGGGGTTCACGGGCACCATGCTCGGCCGCCGCCGGTACCTGCCGGAGCTCCAGTCCCCGAACCCGCGGATCCGCGACATGGGCCGTCGCATGGCCCTCAACGCCCCGATCCAGGGCTCCGCCGCCGACATCATCAAGCTGGCCATGGTGCGGGTGGACGGGGCCATCGAGTCGCTGCCGGCCACCATGGTCCTGACGGTCCACGACGAGCTGGTGTTCGAGGTCGAAGAGGCCGTCGTGCCCGATATCTCCGAGGCGGTGACGAAGGAGATGGAGGCCGCGTACGAGCTGTCGGTCCCGCTGAGGGTGGACCTGGGGTCCGGACCCACGTGGGCGGACGCCGCCCCCGCCGGCCACTGACCGTCGCCGGTGACCGGCGGGGCGACCATCCCCGAGGAGGACACCCACAGGACCGGCCGGCTCGCGTTCGTCGTGCTGGTCGCCACGCTGGTGGGCGTGGCCGCCTTCTTCCTGGTCCGCCCCCTGCTGTCGGGGCTCCCGGCGTTCCGTCCCCGTCCCGCGGGCTCGCCGTTCGCCTACTGGTACCTGGTGCTGGCCGCCTTCGTCCCGTACTGGGTCGTGGTGTTCCGCAGGATCGCGCTGCCGTCCCCCACGGTGCTGCTGGCCGTGGCCGCCGTGGTGTACCTCCTCCTGGTGGCCGCCCAGGCCCAGCAGTCGCAGGACGTGTACCAGTACCTGGTGTACGGGAAGATGACGGGTGCCGGAGTCAATCCCTACGTGGTGGCGCCGTTCCGGTTCGACGATCCGTGGCTGGCCTTCTCCCGGTGGGACGACACCACGACCGTGTACGGGCCGGTGTGGACCCTGCTGACCGCAGGGGTGACGCGCCTGGCCGGGGATTCGCTGCTGGGTGGCTTCCTCGGGGTCAAGGTCCTGACCGCCGTCCTGGCCGTGGGGGCCGCGGCGTTGCTGGCCCGGGCCCTGTCGGTCTCGCCCGACCGGGCCGGCCGGGCGGTCGTAGCTTTCGCCTACAACCCCCTGGTGGTCTTCTCCGTCGGACTGGGAGCCCACGCCGATGCGACGGTGGCCGCGGCCCTGGCCGGAGCGGTGCTGGCCGAGCGGCGGGGGAGGGTCCTGGGGACGACCCTCCTGGTCACCGCCGCCGCACTGGTCAAGGCGTACGCCGGGCTGGCCCTGGTGGCGTGGCTCATCGCCGTGGCCCGCCGCCGGGGAGCCCGAGCCGCGCTCGTCCACGGCGGTTCCGCCGTGGCCCTGGCCGTGGCGGCCTACGCGCCCTTCTGGGCCGGGGCCTCCACGCTCTCGGGCATCGGGCGGGTCGGCCGGCTGGCCTCGGCGTCCCTGGCGGGAAGCGTGGTCCGGGCCCTGGCCGGGATGTCCCAACGACGCCGACGCCGGTGCCTCGCCGGCGGGGGCGGCCCTGCGGATCGCGGGCGCCGTGGTCCTGGCCGGGGCGGTGGCCTGGGTGGCCCGCTCCCGCAGGAGCACGAAGGAGCCGTGGCCGATGGCGGCGGTCCTGTTCGGCGTCTATCTCCTGGTGACGCCGTGGTACCTGCCGTGGCACCTGGTGGGGCCGCTGGCCCTGGCCGCCGCCATCGGCCGGTCGGCGATCTCCGGGGCGCTGTGGGCGTTCGCCGGGACCTCGCTCATCGTGGCCGCTGGAACGGGCCTGCTCCCCGCCGGCCTGGCGATCCCGGGCCTCCTGGTGCAGACCACCCTCCGCTACGGTCCGCCCCTGGTGGTCCTGGCTGGGGGGCGCCGGCTCGTCCCCCGGGCACCCTCCCCGGCCCCGCGTTGACGCTGGTCAGCGCGGTCTTCTAAGATTCCACCGGCCCCAACGGGTCCCCGCCTGCACGGAATCGCCATTCCCACCGGGCCCCGGGGTGCGGCCGTGCGGCGAGAGAGGAGCTGATCGCAGATCGAGACACAGACCGAGCGGGGGACGGACCAGCCCGATCTGACCCCCGAGGAGCTGGTGGAGGCCGTGGAGGCCTCCCTGAAGGACATCAACGACGGTGACCTCGTCGCCGGCGAGGTGGTTCGCATCGACCGGGACGAGGTCCTCCTGGACATCGGCTACAAGTCCGAAGGCGTCATCCCCGCCAAGGAGCTGTCGATCCGCCACGACGCCGACCCGGACGAGGTCGTGCAGATCGGCGAGGAGATCGAGGCCCTCGTCCTCCAGAAGGAGGACAAGGAGGGGCGCCTCATCCTGTCGAAGAAGCGGGCCCAGTACGAGCGGGCCTGGGGCCGCATCGAGCAGGTCATGGCCGAGGGCGGCACGATCCGGGGTCCGGTCATCGAGGTGGTCAAGGGCGGCCTGATCCTGGACATCGACCTGCGAGGGTTCCTGCCGGCCTCGCTGGTGGAGCTGCGGCGGGTACGAGACCTCCACCCCTACGTGGGCCAGGAGCTCGAGTGCAAGATCATCGAGCTCGACCGCAACCGGAACAACGTGGTGCTGTCGCGCCGAGCCTTCCTGGAGGAGTCCCAGAGCGAGGGGCGCAAGAAGTTCCTGGAGTCGCTCCAGAAGGGTGAGCGCCGCACGGGGACCGTCTCCTCGATCGTGAACTTCGGGGCGTTCGTGGACCTGGGCGGGGTGGACGGCCTGGTCCACGTGTCCGAGCTGTCGTGGCGCCACGTGGAGCACCCCAGCGAGGTGGTCACGGTGGGCCAGGAGGTCGAGATCGAGGTCCTGGACGTGGACATGGAGCGAGAGCGCGTGTCGCTGTCGCTGAAGGCCACCCAGGCCGACCCGTGGAAGCAGTTCGAGGCCACCCACCGGGCCGGACAGGTCATCGAGGGGGAGGTCACCAAGATCGTGCCGTTCGGGGCGTTCGTGCGGGTGGCCGACGGGATCGAGGGCCTGGTCCACATCTCCAAGCTCTCCGAGCAGCACGTGGAGTCCGCCGACCAGGTGGTTCAGGTCGGCGACTCGGTGCGGGTCCGGGTCGAGGACGTGGACGTGTCCCGGCGGCGGGTGTCGCTGTCGATGCGCGGCGTCCAGGAGGCCGTCCCGGGGCCGGAGATCGAGGAGGAGGTGGCCGAGCCCGAGGCGGAGGCCGACGTCCAGGCTCCCGAGCCCCCGGAGGCGGAGGCCGAGCCGGTCCCCGCGCCGCCGCCCCAGGACGCCGAGCCCGCCCCGGCACCGGAGCCCTCGCCGGCCGAGGACGAGATCGCCCCCGAGCCCGAGGTGCCCGCGGCCGAGGTGCCCGCGGAGGAAGAGGACGTCTCCCTCGAGTCGATCGTGGAGGACCTGAAGCGGCGCGAGGGCCGCTCGTAGGCGCCTTCCCACTGGGGGGTTCGCTCGCTGTCCGATCCGACGCCGTGCCGCTCGGGGCGAGCTACCCCCCCGGACCCCCCCCGAGGGCCATGCTGCTCGTCGGGCTGACCGGAGGCCTGGGGTCGGGCAAGTCCACGGTGGCCCGCATGCTGGCCGACCGGGGAGCGGTCGTGATCGACGCGGACGATCTAGCCCGCCGGGCCGTGGCCCCGGGGACACACGGGTACCACGAGGTCGTCCAGGTGTTCGGCGACGCGGTGGTGGCGCCCGATGGCGAGCTCGACCGCGAGGCGCTCTCGGCCCGGGTGTTCGCCGATCCGGCCAAGCGCCGGGCCCTGGAGTCGATCACCCATCCGGAGGTGTTCCGGCTGCTGGCCGAGGAGGTGGAGACGTTCCGCGGGACCAACGAGGTCGTGGTGTTCGACGCCCCCCTGATCGTGGAGACGGGCTTCCACGACGCCTGCGACGTGGTGGTCGTGGTGACCGCGCCCGAGGAGGAACAGATCGCCCGGGTGGGCCGCGACCGGGGCATGGGGGAGGACGAGGCGCGGAGCCGCATCCGGGCCCAGGCCTCGCCCGAGCAGCGCGGGGCCGTGGCCGACCTCGTCGTCCGCAACGACGGGGACCTGGCGTCGCTGGAGCGGCAGGTCGAGGACCTGTGGGCGGAGCTCCTCCGAAGGCGCGACGGAGGTGGCCGGTGACGGAGATCCGGGCCGTGTTCTTCGACGCGGGGGAGACCCTGCTCTACCCTCACCCCTCGTTCGCCGAGGTGTTCACCGAGGTCCTCCGCGAGGAGGGCCACCGGGTGGAGCCGGCCCGGGTCCAGGAGGTGGTGTCGGCCTACTCGCAGCGGTTCACCGACGCGGTCACCAAGGGGGAGGGGCGGCTGTGGTCGACCTCCTCGGACCGGTCGCGGGAGATGTGGCGGGCGATCTACGACACGTTCCTCACCGAGGTGGGGATCCCCGACGACCACGACCGGCTGTTCGAGGCCCTGTACGCGCGGTTCACGGACATGGCCACCTACCGCCTCCACCCCGACGCCCTGCCGACGCTGGAGCGGCTGGCGAAGACCCACGTCACCCTGGGCCTGATCTCGAACTTCGAGGAGTGGCTGGAGCGGCTGCTGGAGGCCCTGGAGGTCGGCCACTTCTTCACCGTGACGGTGATCTCCGGCGTGGAGGGCGTGGAGAAGCCGGACCCCCAGATCTTCCGCATCGCCCTGGAGCGGGCCCGGGTGGAGCCGGGGGAGTCGGTGTACGTGGGCGATCATCCGTTCTTCGACGTGGCCGCCGCCCGGGAAGCGGGGATGCTGCCGGTGCTCATCGACCGCCGCGGCCGTCACGCCGACGCGGAAGGTCTCCGGATCACCTCTCTGGAAGACCTCCCGGCGGCCATCGGCCTCGACGCCTAGGGCCTTGCGGGCGACCCCGCGCCGGGCTTTGATTGCCTCCATGGGTGAGCGGGGGGTCGGCCATCTCGACGAGGTCCTGAACAACCTCGGGGTGTTCGGGGCCCTGGCCGACGACCTCGTGCTGCTGTGCCCGTCCGGTTTCCGCCGGGTGCCGATCTCCCAGGGGCCCGGCTTCTACTTCTCGATCCAGGCCCTGGCCCCGGACCAGATCGCCTACGCCCACACGCACCCGGATTCCGAGGAGTGGTCCGTGGTCCTCCGGGGCCGGGGCGAGGCCCGGATCCACGGGACGGTGCCGCTGGAGCAGGGCGCGATCCTGGGCCGGGCCGCCGCGTACCCGCACGGGTTCCGCAGCGCCGGCGAGCCCCTGTACCTGCTGTCGATCCAGCTTCCCCGGCCGGGGGAGGGGTCGACCACGTGGGACGAGCCGGGCACCACCACCGAGCCCATCGACTGCCGGGGAGGGGGCCGGTGCCGCCGGTGCCCCCGGTGCGGGGGGCACAGCAGGGTCGTGCGCCGAGACCTGTTCGAGTGCGAGAACTGCACGCTGGAGTTCTGAGGGTCCCCGGTCCGGCTATCCTGGCCTCGGGTGGGCTCCGACGTGCCTGAGCGCTACTACACCGTGGAGGAGGCCAACGCCTCGCTGGCCGAGCTCCGGGGCTCGCTGGCACGGATCCGCCGGGCGCGGCGGTCGCTGATCGGCTCGGCCCGCCGGATCCGCAAGCGCGCCTCCGCCGACGGCGAGGCCGCCGAGCACTGGGAAGCGCTTCGGGTGCTGCGGGAGGAGGTCGAGGCCCTGGCGGCCCGCAGCGTGGTGCTCCGGGACGCCGAGAAGGGCCTCATCGACTTCCCGTCCCGGAGAGAGGGGCGCCTCGTGTACCTGTGCTGGCAGCCGGACGACGAGGACGCGGTGGGCTACTGGCACGAGGCCGGGGCCGGTTTCTCCGGGCGCAAGCCCCTCGACTAGCGAGCCCGCGCCTACAATCCAGGGGATGCCACCGTTCCGCGTCGTCTCCGACTTCCAGCCGGCCGGTGACCAGCCCCTGGCCGCACAGGGCCTGGCAGACGGCATCCTGGCCGGAGAGGACTACCTGACGCTGCTGGGCGTGACCGGCTCGGGGAAGACGTTCACCATGGCCAAGGCCATCGAGCGGGTCCAGAAGCCGACCCTGGTGATCGCCCCCAACAAGTCCCTGGCCGCCCAGCTGGCGAACGAGTTCCGGGAGTTCTTCCCGGAGAACGCCGTGGAGTACTTCGTCTCGTACTACGACTACTACCAGCCGGAGGCGTACGTCCCCCAGACCGACCTGTACATCGAGAAGGACGCCACGGTCAACGACGAGATCGACCGCCTCCGGCACTCGGCCACCAGCGCCCTGCTGACCCGGGAGGACGTCATCATCGTGGCCTCGGTATCGTGCATCTACGGCCTGGGCTCGCCCGAGGAGTACATGGAGCAGATCCTCCACGTGCGCACGGGCGCTCCTCTCGACCACGGGTTCGCCCTCCGGCGCCTGGTCGAGATGCAGTACCAGCGCAACCAGGCCAACCTGGCCCGGGGGACCTTCCGGGTGGCCGGCGACACCATCGAGGTGCACCCCGCCTACGAGGAGACCGCCCTGCGGATCGAGCTGTGGGGCGACGAGGTGGAGCGCATCACCCGCCTGGACCTCATCACCGGCGAGGTGGTCAAGCAGCTCCACGACGTGACTGTCTACCCCGCCACCCACTACGTGGCCTCGCGGGACCGCATGCAGCGGGCCATCACGGGGATCGAGGCCGAGCTGGCCGAGCGCCTCCAGGGGCTTGAGTCGCAGGGCAAGCTCCTGGAGGCCCAGCGCCTGCGGATGCGCACGAACCACGACCTGGAGATGCTCCGGGAGCTGGGGTTCTGCTCCGGGATCGAGAACTACAGCCGGCACATCGACGGCCGGGCCCCGGGGACGCCGCCGCACACCCTCCTGGACTACTTCCCGGAGGACTGGCTGTGCGTGATCGACGAGTCCCACGTCACCGTGCCCCAGATCCACGGCATGTACGAGGGGGACATGACCCGCAAGCGAACCCTGGTGGAGTTCGGCTTCCGGCTTCCATCGGCCGTGGACAACCGGCCGCTCCAGTTCGACGAGTTCACCGAGCGGGTCAACCAGGTCGTGTTCATGTCCGCCACCCCCAGCGCGTACGAGCTCCAGGTGTCGAAGCGGGTGGTCGAGCAGATCGTCCGGCCCACCGGCCTGGTGGATCCGGAGGTGGAGGTCCGGCCCACCCGCGGACAGGTGGACGATCTCATGGAGGAGATCCGCCGCCGGGTGGAGGGCGACCAGCGGGTGCTGGTGACCACCCTGACCAAGAAGATGGCCGAGGACCTCACGGACTACCTGATCGAGATGGGCCTCCGGGTCCGCTACCTCCACTCGGAGATCGACACGATCCAGCGCATCGAGATCCTGCGGGACCTGCGGCTCGGCGAGTTCGACGTGCTGGTGGGGATCAACCTGCTGCGCGAGGGGCTGGACCTCCCGGAGGTGTCCCTGGTGGCCATCCTCGACGCGGACAAGGAAGGGTTCCTGCGGAGCGAGACCTCGCTGATCCAGACGATCGGCCGGGCCGCCCGCAACGTGGAGGGCAAGGTGCTGATGTTCGCGGACCAGGTCACGGACTCCATGCGCCGGGCCATCTCCGAGACCCAGCGGCGCCGCAAGATCCAGATGGACCACAACCGGGCGAACGGCATCGACCCCCAGACGGTCCGCAAGAAGGTCTCCGACATCCTGCTGTCGCTGGAGGCCGAGGGCCTGGGCGCGCCCAAGCCGGAGCGCAGGCGGCGGGGGCGGCCGGAGCGGCCCGAGCTGCCCAGGGACGAGCTGGAGCGGCTGATCCGGACCCTGGAGGAGGAGATGCACGAGGCGGCCAGGGACCTGCGGTTCGAGTACGCGGCTCGCCTGCGCGACGAGGTCCGGGACCTCCGCAAGGAGCTGTCCGGGCTCCGCGAGGCCGGCGTGGGCTGAACGCCCGGGCCGCCAGGTTCGCTGGACTTGCCCGGCCCGCTCCGAAATCATACATTCCCAGGGAGTCGAGGGGACGCCATGCGCGCGCCGGGCCTCCAGGGAAGGGGTGGGATGACCGTCCTCCGGCTGCGCGGGCCCCTCGGCGGCGCCCCGGTCCGCGACCCCCCCGTTCCCCCGAGCCTCCTGTCGGTTCGGATCAGAAGGGAGATGACAGTGCAACGACGCATCCGATGGTCCCTGACGGCTGCCGTGGCGACGATACTGGTTGCGGGTGCCATCCCGGCGGTGGCCGACCACCGCACCCGACCCCATACGGATAACCTCGTGGCCCTGGGGCACAGTCCCCATCCGGCCACGTTCTTCGGCGAGCCGGACGGGGTGCGCCACATCAGCTCCGACCTGGCCTTCCAGGGGAACCTGGCCTTCCAGGGCAACTACGACGGCTGGCGGGTGATCGACATCACCGACCCACGCGACCCCGTCGAGCTGGCTCACCCCTCGTGCAACGGTGACCAGGGCGACATCGTGGTGTTCGAGGACATCCTGGTCCGGTCGTGGAACTCGCCGAAGTCCGAGGACCGCATGTGCCTCGACGAAGTGGTTCCCGCCGGGTGGGAAGGGGTCCACGTCTTCGACATCGGCGACGCGACCAACCCCGACCTGGTGGCCTCCGTCGAGCTTCCCTGCGGATCCCACACGGCCACCATGGCAGGTGTGGTTCGAAACACGCTCATCGTCTACAGCAACAACTCCAGCAGCGCAGGGTGCGTCGACGGCACCCGGGCCAACGATGATCCCGTGGGCGACTTCATGGACATCATCGCCGTCCCCCTGGCGAACCCGCAGAACGCCAACCTGCTGCGACGGGAGCCGCTGGTCGGTCCGACCACCGACGTCCGCACGGGGTGCCACGATGCCGCCGTCATCCTGGGCGACGTCAACAAGGCAGCGTGCGCCAGCGCCGACACGATCAACGTGTGGAACGTCAGCAACATCCGGGACCCCAACCTGCTGTTCACCATCTTCGAGCCCGGGGTAGGTGAGGCCGGCACCAACGGGCGGTGGCACTCGGCGGCGTTCACCTGGGACGGCGAGGTCATCATCGCCGGCTGGGAGCCCGGGGGCGGGGCGGCGCCGGAATGCGAGGCCTCGGACCCCGACATCGACAAGAGCATGTTCTTCTACGACGCCAACACCGGGGCCAAGCTGGGCCAGTGGGTCCTCCCGCGTCCCCAGTCGGACGAGGAGAACTGCACTGTCCACAACTACAACATCGTGCCTCTCGAGAGCGGCCGGTACGTGGCCGTCAGCGGGAACTACCAGGCCGGCACGTGGGTGACGGAGTTCACCGACCCGGCCAACCCAGTGACGGTGGCCTGGTCCGACCCCCCACCGCTCGGCCAGGTGATGACCCCAGACGGGATGCTGGTGAACGAGCTGGGCGGAGCGTGGTCCTCCTACTGGTACAACGGGGTGATCTACGAGTCTGAGATCACCAAGGGCCTGAACCTCTTCAGGCTGCGGGACCCGTTGGTCCGGGACTTCATCACGCTGAGCCTGCTGAATCCCCAGACACAGCAGTTCTCGATGGGGGTGGGCAACGGGTAGGCGCCGGGGCCTCCAGGTCCCCAGTGGGGGTGGGCGAGACCGTCGCCCACCCCCACTATCATCCCGGCAGGATGGCCGGTGCGTGACGGGCGGGGGCTGCTGGTCCAGGGGGCCATGGCCTGGCTGGGCCCCGGCCGGCTGGTGGACGACCCTGCGGTGGTGGTCCAGGGTTCCCGGATCGCCTTCGCCGGGCCGGCCCCGCAGGCCCCGCCGGCCGAGCGGGAGCTGGTGGGGGACTGGTTTCTCATGCCGGGAGCGGTGGACCACCACGTCCACATCGGGCTCTCCAGCCCCCAGGCCGTCCTCCACGGTGGCGTGACGGCCGTCCGCGACCTGGGATGGCCTCCGGATGACGTGTTCCCGCTGGTGGACATCTCGCAGGGCACGGACTTCGATGGCCCGGCGGTGGTCGCCGCCGGGCCGATCCTGACGGCACCGGGCGGGTATCCGAGCCGCGCCGGATGGTGTCCCCCCGGAGGATGGCTGGAGGTCGCCGGGCCCGGGGAGGCGCCGGCGGCCGTGGAGCGGGTGGCCCTCCAGGATCCCGCGGTGATCAAGGTGGCCCTGAACGCCGATGCTGGTCCCACCCTGGCCGATCGGGACCTGGTGGCCATCTGCGACGCCGCCCATGCTCGGGGGCTCACGGTGACCGCACACGTGCAGGGGAAGGGTCAGACCGAGCGGGCCCTGGGGGCCGGCGTGGACGAGCTGGCGCACTGTCCCTGGACCGAGCGCCTGACCGACGACCTGCTCGCGGGGCTGGCCGGCCGGGTGAGGATCACCACCACGCTCGACATCCACTCCTACGGACGTCCCACCCCGCAGCTCCGGGTCGCCGTGGACAACCTGCGCCGGTTCGCGGAGGCGGGGGGACAGGTTCGCTACGGGACCGACCTGGGCAACGGGCCGATCCCGCCGGGGCTCCACGCCGGCGAGGCGTTCCACCTGGCGTCCGCGGGCCTGTCGGCGGAGGACATCCTGGTGGCCATGACCGCCTCCCGCCTGGCGGCGGGGGCCCGGGGCGACCTCATCGGGCTGGCCGGGAACCCGTTCGAGGACCTGGGGGCCCTGGGACGGGTCCGCCTGGTGATCCGGGCCGGGAGGGTCCGGCGCCTGGACCGCTGAGCGGTCCCACGGCCGGCCCCGCGCTACGATTCGGCCGTGGAGCACGAGCCGAGGCTTCCGCCGCCCGGCGGGCGTCCGGCCATCTCCCGGGGCGTCCCGGAGCCCGCGGGGACGGTGCCGGGTGGACGCCTGCCGCGCCCCGGGGCGGCGGTGGTGCTGGCGGCCGGCCGCTCGGAGCGGCTGCGGCCCGTCACCGGAGGCGGGTCCAAGTCGCTGGTCCGCCTGGGGGGCCTGGCCCTGGTCGAGCGGGCCATCCGCACGCTGCTGGGGGCCGGGCTGAAGCGCATCGTCGTGGTGGTCGGCTACCACGCCGGACCGGTGGCCACCGTGGCCCAGCGGCTGGCGCCGGGACGCGTCCGCGTGGTGGTGGCCGAGGGGTGGGAGGCCGGAAACGCCGCCTCGCTGGCCGCCGCCGAGCCCGTCCTGGCCGAGGAGCCGTCGTTCCTGCTCGTCAGCGCGGACCACCTCTTCGGGGAGGGTGCCCTGGAGGAGCTGGTGGCGGTGGGCCAGCCGGCCGTGCTGGTCGACCCGGCCCCGGACGAGGCGGTCTGGGAGGAGGCCACGAAGGTCCGGGTCGGGACCGACGGCGCGGTGGTGGCCCTGGGGAAGGAGCTGACGGCGCCGATCGTCGACTGCGGGGCCTTCCTGCTCACCCCCGCGGTGTTCCACTCGATCCGACTGGCGCGGGAGCGCGGCGACGCCACCCTGTCGGCTGCGGTGACCCGCATGGCGGAGTCGGGCAGGGTGGTGGCGGTCCAGTTGCCGCCAGGGGCGTGGTGGCAGGACGTGGACACGCCCGAGGACCTCGCCCGGGCCCGGCGCCTCCTGCGCGCCTCGCTGCGGCGGGAGGGCGACGGACCGGTCTCCCGGATCCTGAACCGCCGCCTGTCGATCCCCATCTCCTGGGCCCTGGCCCCGCTGCGGCCCAACCCCGACGTGATCTCCGTGCTGGCCTTCGCGGTCGGGGTGGCCGGGGCGGCCTTCCTGGCGGTGGGGCACGGCCTCCTCGGCGGGCTCCTGGTGCAGGCCTGCTCGGTCCTCGACGGCGTCGACGGCGAGGTGGCCCGTCTCACGCTCCGGGCCGGCCCCAGGGGAACCCTCCTGGACGGCGTGCTGGACCGCCTGTCGGACGCGGCCGTGGCGGGGGGGCTGGCCCTGTGGGCCGTGGCCGCGGGGGAGCCCCCAGGAGCCGTGGTGGCCCTGGCCGTGGCCGCCACCACCGGGGCCATGCTGTCGATGGGCTCCAAGGACCGGATCGCCGCCCTGGGGCTGGCTCCTCCGTCCGAGCGGCGCCTGGGGTGGCTGCTGGGGGGGCGCGACGGGCGGCTGGCCCTGGTGGCGGCCCTGGGCATCGCCGGGCTCCCCCTGGTGGCCCTGGCCGCCACCGCCGCCACCTCGCTGGTGGCCACCGCCCTCCGGGTGGCCTTCGCCCGCACGTTCCCGCCCCGGTGACCCCGGGGGATCGCCGTGGCGACCCTCCCGGTGATGGGCGGCTTCCGCGACCGCAGGGCTGCCGGTGCGGGGAGCCGGGCGGTTCGGGCGGCCGAGGCTACAATGGCCTCCGTGGGCACCGATCGGCTCGTCATCCACGGGGCCCGTGAGCACAACCTCCGGAACATCCACCTGGAGCTTCCCCGGGACCGGCTGATCGTGTTCACGGGGCTCTCCGGCTCCGGGAAGTCCTCGCTGGCCTTCGACACGATCTACGCCGAGGGGCAACGGCGGTACGTGGAGTCGCTCTCGTCGTATGCCCGGCAGTTCCTGGGGCAGATGGAGAAGCCGGACGTGGACTTCATCGAGGGGCTCTCCCCGGCCATCTCGATCGACCAGAAGTCCACCTCCCGGAACCCCCGATCCACGGTGGGAACGATCACCGAGGTCTACGACTACCTCCGGGTGCTGTACGCCAGGGTAGGGACGCCCCATTGCCCGAAGTGCGGCCGTCCCATCGGACGCCAGACCCCCGACCAGATCGTGGACCAGGTCCTGTCGCTCCCCGAGGGCACCAGGTTCCAGGTCCTGGCCCCGGTGGTCCGGGGCCGGAAGGGCGAGTACGGGCGGCTCCTGAAGGACGTGGCCTCGAAGGGGTTCGCCCGGGCCCGGATCGATGGGGAGGTCCGCGACCTGTCCGAGCCGATCCGCCTGGACCGCTACTACAAGCACGACATCGAGGTGGTGGTGGACCGGCTGGTGGCCAAGCCCGACATCCGCCGCCGGGTGGCCGACTCGGTGGAGACGGCCCTGGAGCTGGCCGGGGGGATCGCCGCCATCGCCGTCCAGACCGACGGGAAGGAGGAGGTGGTCAGCTTCTCCGAGAAGCTGGCCTGCGTGTACGACGGGATGTCCTTCGACGAGCTGGCCCCCCGGAACTTCTCGTTCAACTCGCCGTACGGGGCCTGCACGACGTGCGACGGGCTGGGCATCCGGCTGGAGGTGGACGCCGACCTGGTGATCCCCGACCCCGACCTGTCGATCGCCGAGGGGACCATCGGCCCCTGGTCGAACAGCCGGCTGGAGTACTGGCACCGGGTCCTCCAGGCCACCGCGGACGCGCACGGGTTCTCCCTGGATACGCCGTGGCGCAAGCTCCCGGCCTGGGCCCGCGAGGTCGTCCTGTTCGGCTCCGACAGGGAAATCTACGTGCGGTACCGCAACCGCTACGGCCGGATCCGCTCGTACCACACCACCTACGAGGGCGTGATCCCCAACCTGGAGCGGCGGCACGACGAGACCGACTCCGACCACGCCCGGTGGCGCATCGAGCAGTACATGCGCGAGGTGCCCTGCCGCGCCTGCAAGGGCGCCCGGCTCCGCCCCGAGTCGCTGGCCGTGACGCTGGGGAGCATCAACATCGCCCAGCTCACCGCCATGTCCGTCGTGGGCGCCCTCCGGTTCCTGGAGGAGCTCGAGGCCCGGCTGAGCGACCGGGAGCGCATGATCGCCGAGCGGCTGCTGAAAGAGATCCGGGCCCGCCTGGGGTTCCTGGTCGACGTGGGGCTCGACTACCTCACGCTGGGCCGGGCGGCCGGCACCCTGGCCGGGGGCGAGGCCCAGCGGATCCGGCTGGCCACCCAGATCGGCTCGGGCCTGGTGGGGGTGCTGTACATGCTCGACGAGCCCTCGATCGGGCTGCACCAGCGCGACAACCGCCGCCTGATCGACACCCTGACCCGGCTCCGTGACCTGGGGAACACGCTGATCGTGGTCGAGCACGACGAGGCCACGATCCGGGCCGCGGACTGGATCGTGGACATCGGCCCGGGGGCCGGAGACGCCGGGGGCGAGGTGGTGTACTCGGGAGGGGTCGCGGGGATCTTCGACCACCCGGGATCGATGACCGGCGCCTACCTGTCGCGCCGCCGGGAGATCCCCATGCCGCAGGTTCGCCGGGACCCCGACGGCCGGTGGCTGGAGGTCCGGGGCGCCGCGGAGCACAACCTGAAGAAGATCGACGTGGCGTTCCCCCTGGGCACCCTGATCTGCGTCACCGGGGTGTCGGGGTCGGGGAAGTCCACCCTGGTCGAGGACGTCCTCCACCGGGCCCTCCAGGCCAAGGTCACCCGGTCCCGGGTGGTGCCGGGGAAGCACCGCCGCCTGGTGGGATGGGAGCACCTCGACAAGGTCGTCCACGTGGACCAGTCGCCGATCGGACGGACGCCCCGGTCGAACCCGGCCACCTATACGGGGGTGTTCGACCACATCCGGCGGCTGTACTCCCAGGTCCCCGAGGCCCGGGTGCGCGGCTACCAGCCGGGGCGGTTCTCGTTCAACGTGCGGGGCGGCCGGTGCGAGGCGTGCGCCGGGGAGGGCCAGATCAAGATCGAGATGCACTTCCTGCCGGACGTGTGGGTCACCTGCGAGCAGTGCAAGGGGCGCCGGTACAACCGGGAGACGCTTGAGGTCCGGTACAAGGGCCGGGCCATCGCCGACGTCCTGGAGATGAGCGTCGACGAGGGGCTGGAGTTCTTCCGGAACATCCCGGTCATCGCCCGCCACCTCCAGACGCTGTCCGACGTGGGGCTGGGGTACGTGAAGCTGGGCCAGCCGGCGCCCACGCTTTCGGGAGGGGAGGCGCAGCGGGTCAAGCTGGCCTCGGAGCTCTCCCGGCGGGCCACGGGACGGACGTTCTACATCCTGGACGAGCCCACCACCGGGCTGCACTTCGACGACGTCCGCAAGCTGCTGTCGGTCCTGGACCGGCTGGTGGCGTCGGGCAACACCGTGGTGGTCATCGAGCACAACCTCGACGTGGTCAAGACCGCCGATTGGATCATCGACCTGGGGCCCGAGGGGGGCGACGGCGGAGGGGAGCTCGTGGTGGCCGGACCGCCCGAGGACGTGGCCCGCCACCCGGCCTCCCACACCGGCACGTTCCTGCGCCAGGTCCTCGACCTGGAGGACCACGAGCCCGCCACGGCCCGTGCGTGAACGGGTTTCCGAGAGCCCGCCGGGTCGTGATAGAAACGGGGCCACCGTGCTGAGGAAGCTCGCCCCGGCCACGCTCGTTCTCGGCCTGCTCGCCGCCGCCTGCGGGGCTCCCGACGTGGTGGTCCGCTCCGGTGGCCAGGGAGAGGTTCGGTTCTTCCCGGGGGTCCTGGATGCCGCCGGCGACGTGGGCAGGGGCCTGTCCATGGCCACCGACGGCCAGGGCGATCCCCACCTGGCCTACCTGGCCTTCGAGGAGGAGCTCGAGACCGGACAACCGCCGCCGGCGCCGGACCCCGACGCCCCGATCCTTCCGGCGGTCGTCCACGCGCACGTCGTCGAGGACGCCCGGACCCGCTCGGTGGTGGCGGAGGAGACCGCCGTCACGCCGGAGGACCAGACCGCCATCGCCGTGGACGGCGACGGCGTCCACCACGTGGTGTGGACGGAGGAGGGCTCCCTGCTGTACTCCAACAACGCGGAGGGAGCGTTCTCGGAAGGCCAGGAGATCACCGCGGACGGCCCCGTGGGGCCCTCGATCGCCGTGGCCGGGACGACGCCGTGGGTGGCCTTCTCGGTGGAGACCGGGGTGGAGGGCCCCGGCGGCCTGGTCCGCGTGGCCACCCCGGAGGGCGACCGATGGTCGGTGGAGACCGCCGCCGAGACCGGGGCCTCCGGCCAGACGGCCATCGCCGCGGTGGACGGTGAGGTGCTGGTGGCCTACGGGTCGGAGGGGGCCACGATGGTGGCCCGCGGTCCGGGCCCGTGGGCCTCGGAGACCGCCGATCCCGACGGCGGCGTGGGTGTGAGCATGGCCGTGGACGGCGACGGCAACCCCCACGTCGCCTACGAGACCGCCGGAGGCGCGGTCAAGCACGCCCACTCGACGGGTGGGGGGCCGTGGGAGGTGTCGGAGGTCGCCGACGGGGCCGACGCGGCGGCCGGCGGCGCCACCATCGCGCTCGACGAAGACGGCGTCCACCATGTCGCCTGGGCCTCCAGCGAGGGGATCGGCTACGCCAACAACGAGGAGGACGGGAGCTTCGCCGCCGAGGAGGTCCCGGCCAGCCAGGGCGGGACTCTGCCCAGGATCGGGATCGGCCCGGACGGCGAGGTCCTGCTGGCCTGGTTCGACACCGGGGACACCGAGGTCCAGCTGGCCGTGCGGAGCGAGGAGCCCCCCCTCCTGGCGCTGCCGGGGGCTCCGACCGGCGAGCCCGCTCCCGGCCCGACCGGACCCCCCACCGGGCCTCCTCCCTGCGAGCCGGACGGCGCGGACCTGGCCAGTGTCGCGCCGCCGGGCGCCTCAGGTACGGGCTTCGATACCGACTGCATGGCGGTGCCCGCCGGGGAGGCGTTCGCGGTTGACTTCACGAACGACGACTCCACCGTGCACAACTGGGCGCTGTACACGGACTCATCCGCAGAGGAGCACCTGGGGGGCGGAACCATCCAGGAACAAATCGGCGCTGGTGAGTCCACCACATATGACGTCGACCCCATCGACGAGCCCGGGCAGTATTTCTTCCGCTGCGACTTCCACCCCACCACGATGACCGGGACGTTCGTGGTCGCCGAAGGCTGAGCCACCCCGCGTCCTCCTCCGTGCCGTCCCCTACAATGGTGTCCCGGAAGCATGAGCCATAGCAGCCTGGCCCGGCCAGACCTCGTCACCGTCCCCGACTCCCCGGGGGCGTACCTTTTCCGGGACCGGGACGGCCGGGTGATCTACGTGGGGAAGGCCAAGTCCCTGCGGAAGCGGCTCCCCTCGTACTGGGGCAGGCCCCTGCACCCCCGGACCGAGGCCATGGTGGCCGCCGCCGCGGCCGTGGAGTGGATCGTGGCCTCGAACGAGGTCGACGCCCTGCACCTCGAGTGGAACCTGATCCAGCAGCACCGCCCCCGGTTCAACGTCCGGTACCGCGACGACAAGTCCTACCCCTACCTGGCGGTGACCGTGGGGGAGCGGTGGCCGCGGGCCACGGTCACCCGGGGCAAGAAGCGCAAGGGCGTGCGGTTCTTCGGCCCGTACGCCCACGCCTACGCGATCCGGGAGACCCTGGACTCGCTGACCCGCGTGTTCCCCGTGCGGACCTGCTCGGACGGGTTCTTCGAGCAGCGCCGCCGGGCCGGGCGGCCGTGCCTGTACCACGACATCGGCCGGTGCCTGGGCCCCTGCGTGCCCCAGAAGACCGGCGTCACCGAGGAGCAGTACCGCGCCACCACGTCGGGGATGGTGGACTTCCTGGCCGGCAACCACCGCCCCATCCTCCGGGAGCTGGAGTCCGACATGAGCGCGGCGGCGGAGGAACAGGAATACGAGAAGGCCGCCCGGTTCCGGGACCGGCTGGCCGCGGCCCGCAAGGTCATCGAGTCGCAGGAGATGGTGCTGTCCCGGGCGGAGAGCCTCGACGTGGTCGGCCTCGACGAGGACGACCTGGAGGCCGCCTTCCAGGTGTTCTTCGTCCGCGGCGGGCGCGTCGTGGGCCGCAAGGGATGGGTGGTGGACCGGGTGGAGGACCTGGACACGCCGGCGCTGACGACGTCGTTCCTCCGGGAGCTGTACATGGAGCGCGAGGAGGTCCCGCCCCGGGTCCTGGTCCCGGCGTGGCCGGTGGACCGCGAGGTCCTGGAGACGTGGCTGTCGGAGCGCCGAGGAGGCCGGGTGACGATCGGCGTCCCCGCCCGGGGAGACAAGCGCCGCCTGCTGGGAGTGGTCACCACGAACGCCAAGGAGGCCTTCGTCCGGCACAAGCTCAAGCGAGCCTCGGACTTCGCCGCCCGGTCCCGGGCCCTGGCCGAGCTGGAGGCGGCGCTGGGGCTGGCCGACCCGCCGCTTCGGATCGAGGCCTACGACGTGTCGAACATCGGGGCCGAGGCCAAGGTCGGCTCGATGGTGGTGTTCGAGGACGGGCTGCCCAAGCGCTCGGACTACCGGCGGTTCGAGATCAAGGGCGTGCCGGGGCAGGACGACCTCGCCAGCATGGAGGAGATGCTGCGGAGGCGATTCGCCCGCTACATGGATGAGCGGAACCGACCGGCCGGAGAGCGGCGCAGGTTCTCTTATTCACCCGCGCTGGTGGTGGTGGACGGGGGCCGGGGCCAGCTCGGCGTGGCCCTGCGGGTGTTGGGCGAGCTGGGCCTGGACATCCCGGCCGCCGGCCTGGCCAAGCGCCTGGAGGAGGTGTTCATCCCGGGCCAGCCCGAGCCGTTGCGGATCCCCCGCGGTTCGGAGGCCCTGTTCGTGCTCCAGCACGTTCGCGACGAGGCCCACCGGTTCGCGGTGGCCTATCACCGGAAGAAGCGCCGGCGGCGGGCGCTGGCGTCGCCGCTCGACGAGGTGCCGGGCATCGGGCCTGCCCGGAAGAAGGCCCTCCTGCGCCGGTTCGGGTCGCTGGCCCGCCTGGCCCGGGCCAGCCGCGAGGAGATCGCCACCACCCCCGGTGTGGGCCCCGCCCTGGCCGCGGAGATCGAGGCCCGCCTGCACGGCCGAGGGAGGGAGGCGCGATCCGCGTGAGCGCCCGGGCCGCCCAGCCCGCCCGAAGACCGAGGGCGGTCCCCCGGGAGCTGCCCACCGGACCCGGGTTCACGATCATCACCGGCCTGTCCGGGGCCGGGCGGTCCGAGGCCGCCAAGTGCCTGGAGGACCTGGGGTTCTTCGTGGTGGACAACCTGCCCCCGGCCCTGATCGGCAAGATGGCCGAGCTGGTGGCCACCACCGCGGCTCCGCAGCGGGTGGCCATCGTGGCCGACGTGCGCGGCGGCGTGTTCTTCCAGGAGCTGGAGAACGGCCTCCAGCTCCTCCGCCAGCGCCGGATCTCGTACCGGATCCTGTTCCTGGAGGCCTCGGACGAGACCCTGCTGAACCGGTTCGGCGAGACCCGCCGCAAGCACCCGCTGGCCGAGGGAGAGAGCCGGGTCGAGGGCATCCGCAAGGAGCGGGCCCTGCTGGAGGCGCTCCGGGGGGAGGCGGATCTCATCATCGACACCTCCCAGCTGACCCCCCGGGACCTCCGGGAGCGGGTCCGGGTGGCCTTCGCGGCCGCCCCTCCCGAGGCCGGCCTGCACGTGGCCGTGGTGTCGTTCGGCTACAAGTACGGGGTCCCCCGCGACGCCGACCTGGTGCTCGACGTGCGGTTCCTGCCGAACCCGTACTGGATCGACTGGCTGCGGTCCCTGCCCGGCACCGAGGCCCCGGTGCGCCGCTACGTGACCGGCCAGCCGATCTACGCCGAGTTCCTGTCGCGGCTGCGCGGCCTCCTGGACTTCGTGCTGCCGGGGTACGTGAGCGAGGGGAAGTCCTACCTCACCGTGGCCGTGGGGTGCACCGGCGGCCGGCACCGGTCGGTGGTGGTGGCCGACGAGCTGGTGGCCTACTTCCGGGAGAAGGGGATGGCCGTCACCGCGGACCACCGAGACCTCGGCCGCGACTGACCGGCCCCGCCCGGAACGCGCCGAGTACCGCGGTCTCCGCCCCTCCGGCTAGGATGGAAGGACGAACCCTCGGGCAAGGAGGCTCCCCATGAGCGTGAAGGTTGGGATCAACGGCTTCGGCCGGATCGGCCGCAACTTCTTCCGGGCCGCCAAGGCGCGGGGCGCCGGCATCGACTTCGTGGCGGTGAACGACATCACCGACGCCGGGACGCTGGCCCACCTGCTGAAGTACGACTCGGTGCTCGGCGTCCTGGACTCGGACATCTCCGCCGCGGACGACGGCATCATCGTGGACGGTGACGAGCTGAAGGTCCTGGCCGAGCGGGACCCCGCCAACCTGCCGTGGAAGGAGCTGGGTGCGGAGATCGTCATCGAGTCCACCGGCCTGTTCACCGACCGCGACAGCGCCGCCAAGCACCTGGAGGCCGGAGCCCACAAGGTGATCATCAGCGCCCCGGCGAAGGACGAGGACATCACGATCGTCCTGGGGGTGAACGAGGACGACTACGATCCGGCCACCCACCACGTGATCTCCAACGCCTCCTGCACCACGAACTCGGTGGTGCCCATGGCCAAGGTCCTGGGGGACGCGTTCGGCATCGAGCGAGGGCTGATGACCACGGTCCACGCGTACACCGCCGACCAGAACCTCCAGGACGGCCCCCACAAGGACCCTCGCCGGGCCCGGGCCGCGGCCATCAACATCGTGCCCACCTCCACCGGGGCTGCCAAGGCCACCTCGCTGGCCGTGCCCGAGCTGAAGGGGAAGATGGACGGGCTGGCCCTGCGCGTGCCGGTCCCCGACGGGTCGGTGACCGACCTGGTGTGCACCCTGAAGCGCGAGGTCACCAAGGACGAGGTCAACGAGGCCTTCCGGGCCGCCGCCGAGGGCGACCTGCGCGGCCTGCTGCGGTACTCGGAGGAGCCCCTGGTCTCGTCGGACATCGTCGGCGACCCCCACTCGTGCGTCTTCGACGCCCCCTCGACCATGGCCATCGGCAACCTGGTCAAGGTGCTGGGCTGGTACGACAACGAGTGGGGCTACTCGAACCGTCTGGTGGAGCTCGTCGAGCGGGTGGCGCAGTCCCTGTAGTGGGACGGCTGCGGACGCTCGAGGACCTGGGGGACCTGGAGGGACGGACGGTCTTCGTCCGGGTGGACCTCAACGTCCCGCTGGAGGAGGGCCGGGTCACCGACGACCTGCGGATCACCGCCGTCGTCCCGACGCTGGAGGAGCTGCGCAAGCGGGGCGCGGCCGTGGTGCTGGCCACGCACCTGGGACGGCCCAAGGGCCGGGTCGTCGAGGATCTCCGGCTGGACCCGGTCGCTCGCCGGCTGGAGGAGGCCGCCGGGTTCCCCGTTCGCAAGCTCGACCGGGTCGTCGGCGAGGAGGTCGCCCGGGCGTGCCGGGATCTCGGCCCCGGCGACGTGGTCATGCTGGAGAACCTGCGGTTCGATCCGGGCGAGGAAGCCGACGACCCCGCGTTCGCCGACCGCCTGGCCTCGCTGGCCGACGCGTACGTGGACGACGCCTTCGGCGCTGCCCACCGGGCCCATGCCTCCGTGGTCGGCGTGGCCACCAGGCTCCCGGCCGCGGCCGGGCGGCTCATGGAGCGGGAGGTCGAGGTGCTGTCACGCCTGCTGGAGGGGCCCGAGGAGCCGTTCGTGGCCGTCCTGGGCGGGGTCAAGGTCTCGGACAAGCTGGGGGTCATCGACGCCCTCCTCGAACGCGTGGACGCCCTGCTGATCGGGGGGGCCATGGCCTTCACGTTCATCGCCGCCCAGGGCGGCGACGTGGGGGAGTCGCTCGTGGAGACGGACCGGTTCGAGGACGTCCGGCGGGCCGTGGCCGCGGCCGAGGACCGGGGTGTGCTCGTCGTCCTCCCGGAGGACGTGGTGGTGGCCCCTGAGCCCACCGCGGACGCCCGCAAGGGGACGGTGCTGGCGAACGCCATCCCCAGGGACCAGAAGGGCCTGGACATCGGTCCCCGCACCGTGGAGGAGTTCACCCGGGTGCTGGCCGAGGCCCGGACGGTGTTCTGGAACGGGCCCATGGGGGTCTTCGAGCTGGAGCCGTTCGCCATGGGCACCCGGGGCGTGGCCCAGGCAGTGGCGGCCGCTCCCGGGTTCACCGTGGTGGGCGGCGGGGACAGCGTGGCGGCCATCCGGCGGATGGGCTTCGCCGAGCACGTGGACCACCTGTCCACGGGCGGGGGGGCCTCGCTGGAGTTCCTCCAGGGCAGGGCCCTGCCGGGGGTGGCCGTCCTGATGGAGGGATGAGCGTGCGGAAGCCGATCGTGGCCGCGAACTGGAAGATGCACAAGACCCACCTGGAGGCCATCCAGACCGTCCAGAAGCTCTCCTACCTGCTGCACGAGGACGACACGGAGCGCACCGACGTGGTGATCTGCCCGCCGTTCACCGCGCTCCGCAGCGTGCAGACGCTGATCGACAGCGACCGCCTGCCGTTCGCCCTGGGGGCCCAGAACGTCCACTGGGAGAGCCAGGGGGCCCTGACCGGTGAGGTCTCCCCCCCCATGCTCGAGGCCCTCAAGGTCTCGTACGTGATCGTGGGCCACTCCGAGCGGCGGCAGCACTTCGCCGAGACCGACGCCCAGGTGGCCAGGAAGGTCCGGGCGGCACTCGACCACGCCATGACACCGATCCTGTGCGTGGGGGAGACCGCGGAGGAGCGGGACACCGGCCGGACCGAGGAGCGTGTGGTGGCCCAGGTCCGCGAGGGCGTGTCGAAGACCGGCGCCGACGAGGCCGCCCGCCTGGTCATCGCCTACGAACCGGTGTGGGCCATCGGCACGGGCCGCCCCTGCGCCCCGGGCGACGCCGGCGAGGTGATCCGCACGATCCGGGACGTCCTGGAGACCGCGTACGCAACCGATGTGGCGGAGTCCGTGCGGGTGCAGTACGGCGGCAGCGTCAAGGCCGGGAACATCCGGGAGTTCATGGCCCACCCGGAGATCGACGGGGCCCTGGTGGGAGGAGCCAGCCTCGACCCCGAGGAGATGGCCCTGATCGTGAAGCACTGACGATGCGCTCGCTCCTGTACGTCTGCCTGGACGGGCTCGGCGACGAGCCGAACCCGGTGCTGGGCGACCGCACGCCGCTGGAGGCCGCGGCCACCCCGTTCCTCGACGACCTGGCCCGCCGGGGACGGCAGGGCCTGGTCCACACCGTGGCCCCGGACATCGCCCCCGAGTCCGACATCGCGGTGTTCGCCATCCTGGGCTACGACCCCCGCGAGGAGCACCCGGGCCGCGGCGTGCTGGAGGCCATCGGGGCGGGGATGGCCTTCCACGACGGCGACCTGGCCCACCGGGTGAACTTCGCCTCGGCCGAGGGGGACCGGATCGTGGACCGGCGGGTGGGCCGCGACCTGCCCTCGGAGGACGCCCGGGCCCTGGCCGCGGAGGTCAACGACGGAGTGTCGCTCCCCGGGGCCACGTTCGAGCTGCTGGCCACGGTGGAGCATCGCGGGGCCCTGGTGATCCGCTCGGGAGAGGGAGCGCTGTCCGCCCAGATTTCGAACACCGACCCCGCCTACGCCAGGCGGGGGAGCCTGGGGGTGGCCCTCGAGGCCTTCGAGGACCGCGTGGCCCGGGCCGAGCCGCTGGAGGACACCGAGGCGGCCCGCCGGGCCGCGGAGCTGACGGACGCCTTCGTCCGGGGATCCGCCCGCGTCCTGGCGGCGTCGGAGGTGAACGCCCGCCGCACCGGTGAAGGCCGGCTGCCGGCCAACCTCATCCTGACCCGTGACGCCGGCGACCACGTCCCCGACCTCCAGCCGATCAAGGAGCGATTCGGGCCGTCGTGGGGGTGCTTCGTGGAGATGCCGGTGGAGCGGGGGATCGCCATGGTCCTGGGGATGGGGGAGGTGCCGGCCCCCGGCCCGCCCGATCCGGCCCAGCGGTACTCGGCGTGGGCCTCGCTGGCCGCCGAAGCGCTGGACGGGTTCGACGCCGTGTACGTCCACATCAAGGGCCCGGACGTCCCGGCCCACGACGGCCGGGCCGAAGACAAGCGGGACATCATCGAGGTCATCGACGGCTCGTTCTTCGGCGAGCTCCTTCCACACGTGGATCCCGGCCGGACCGTGCTGGCGGTCACGGCGGACCACGCCACCTCCTGCCTGCGGAAGGCCCACACCGCGGACCCCGTGCCCCTCCTCGTGGCCGGCGGACCGGTCCCGGCGGACGGCACCGAGTCGTTCGGGGAGCGGGCCGCGGCCGACGGGTCCATCGGCACGATCCGGGGAGTGGACATCGTGGGCTCCCTGGTGGGCCTGCTGGAGGGATGAATCCCCGCGGGCCGGCGGGCCGTATACCGTGGCAGGGAGGTTCTGGCCACGTCTACGTACCGTTGCTGTTCCGCTCACCGGGCACTAGTATTCGCAGGTCACGGACGCGAAGGGACGTTGAGTGGCCCAGGTCGTAAGCGAACCGATCGTCGGGCCGGAGCCCGGCGCGGAGGTCGGCGGCGAGCCGAGCAAGCAGGTCGTCGGCCGCAGCCCCGGACAGCTGTTCCGGCGTCGGTTCCGTCGCGACAAGTTCGCCATCGCCGGCATCGTGTTCCTGGTGCTGATCACCGTCCTGGCCCTGGCCGCTCCCCTCATCGCCACGTTCGCCGGGCACGGCCCGAACGAGGTCTTCCTCCGGGTGGCCACGGACGAGTACGGGCTCCCGATCGGCCCCACCTCCGACTTCTGGTTCGGAGCCGACACCGCCGGGCGGGACCTGTTCGTGCGAGTGATCTACGGTGCCCGGACCTCGCTCACCGTGGCCCTCCTGGCCACGGGGATGTCCGTGGTCATCGGGGTGAGCCTGGGCCTGGGCGCGGGGTTCTACGGGGGGAAGGTGGACACGGTGATCTCGCGGGCCATCGACGTGGTGCTCTCCCTCCCCATCCTGCTCCTGGCCCTGGGGCTGGTGGCCGCCTGCGGAGCCAGCAGCGAGGGCTGCCTGGGAGGGGCGATCAAGCCGGGGCTCCTCCTGGTGAGCTACGTGATCGGCCTGTTCAGCTGGCCCTACCTGGCCCGGATCGTGCGGGGCCAGGTCCTGTCGCTGCGGGAGAAGGAGTTCATCGAGGCGGCCAGGGCCCAGGGATCGAGCAACATGCGCATCATGGCCCGGGAGGTGCTGCCGAACGTGGTGGCCCCGATCATCGTGTACACCACGCTGATCATCCCGAACAACATCCTGTTCGAGGCGGCCCTGTCGTTCCTGGGGGTGGGGGTCCCCCCCACCACACCGTCGTGGGGCAAGATGCTGGCAGACGCCGCGGGCATCTTCACGGTGGCATGGTGGATGATGGTCTTTCCGGGGTTGTTCCTGTTCCTGACCACCCTGGCGTTCAACCTGGTGGGTGACGGCATGCGCGACGCCCTGGACCCGCGAACGGCCAGGTGAGCGAGAGGACGAGGAAAGGAGGCGGCACGGTCACGAGGGAAGCAGCGATCGGGTACGGACGAGAGAGGGGACACACGTGAGCCGATATCTCAAACTGCTCGCGGTCCTGGGGGCCCTGGCGATGGTGGCGGCAGCCTGTGCCGGCCAGCCGGGGGAACAGGATCAGGCCGAGCAGGTGCAGCGGGGTGGAACGCTGATCATCGCCCAGGAGGCCGACGTCGACGAGGCGTTCGACCCTCAGAAGGAGTACTACTCGGTTACCTGGGAGTGGTACCGGTGCTGCCTGTTGCGGAACTTGATGTCGTACAACGGCAAGACCACCGCTGAGGGCGGCGCCGAGGTCCGCCCGGACCTGGCGGCCGGAGAGCCGGAGATCTCCGACGACGGCCTGACCTGGACGTTCACGCTCAAGGAAGGCCTGATGTACGCGCCGCCGTTCCAGGACACCGAGATCGTGGCCCAGGACTTCATCCGGGCCATGGAGCGAGAGGGCAACCCCGACGTGGGAGCGGCCTACTCGTTCTACTACAACGTGATCGAGGGGTTCTCCGAGTACTCGGCGGGAGACGCCGACACGATCTCCGGGATGGTGGCCGAGGACGACCACACCCTGTCGGTCACCACCACCGAGGCCATCGGCGACCTGGGCTTCCGCCTGGCCATGCCGGCGGGCGCCCCGATCCCCGAGGGGGCGGACGTCGGGCACGAGGAGGACTACGGGCGGTTCCTGGTGGCCTCCGGCCCCTACATGTTCGAGGGCAGCGAGAACCTGGACTTCAGCCTCCCGCCCGAGGACCAGGAGCCGGTGTCCGGGTACAACCCGGGCCGGTCGATCGTGGTGGTCCGCAACCCGTCGTGGGCGCAGGATGACCTGCGACCCGCCAACGTGGAGCGGATCGAGGCCACGATCGGCGGGACGTCCGAGGACATCGCCAACAAGATCGACGCCGGCGAGGTGGACATCCACCTGGACGGGGTTCCCCCGGCCCAGCAGATCCGCCAGTACCGGGCCGAGGGCAAGGAGAGCCAGATCCACGTTCACCCCTCCGACGCCGTCCGGTACATCTCCATGAACGTGGCCATGCCGCCGTTCGACGACATCCACGTCCGGAAGGCGTTCAACCTGGTCCTGGACAAGGACGGGATGCGGCGGACCCGTGGCGGGCCCGACTTCGGCGAGATCGCCGGCCACATCATGGTGGACGCCCTCCAGAACAACCTGCTGGCCGACTTCGACCCATTCGCCACCCCGAACAGCCAGGGTGACGTGGAGGCGGCACAGGAGGAGATGCGTCAGTCGGCGTACGACACGGACGGGGACGGTGTCTGCGACGCGCCGGAGTGCGAGAACATCCTGTCCGTGCAGGACGAGGCGGATCCGTATCCGGACCAGACCGCGTTGATCCAGCAGAACCTCCAGGAGATCGGCATCACCCTGGACGTGCGGACCGGCGAGCGGACCTCGTTCATGTACCAGCGGTGCAACGACCCGGCCGCCCGGATCCCGCTGTGCATGGGGCCCGGATGGGGGAAGGACTTCCCCGACGGCACCACCTTCGGTGAGCCGCTGTTCGGGTCCGCGGCCCTCGGTCCCTCGGACTGCTGCAACTACTCGATCCTCGGGGCCACCCCCGAGCAGCTCGAGGAGTGGGGCTACGAGGTGACTTCCGTTCCGAGCGCCGACGAGCAGATCGCCCGGTGCGAGCCGCTCACCGGTGACGAGCGGGTTCAGTGCTGGGCCGACCTGGACCAGTACCTGATGGAAGAGGTGGTCCCCTGGGTGCCGTGGCTGTTCG
The DNA here is from genome assembly GCA_050692985.1 of Actinomycetota bacterium. Lineage (GTDB taxonomy): Bacteria > Actinomycetota > UBA4738 > UBA4738 > CALAEC01 > JBOGVZ01. The sequence continues at coordinate 7,633 of JBOGVZ010000062.1, read as the reverse complement.
ACAACAACGTGAACGTTGTGTCGGCACGGCTCCAGAACTACAGCTTCGATCAGTTCGCCGGGCTGCCGGCCCTCGACCACGTGGGCGTGGGCGGAGGCGCGCAGGAGACGCCGGAAGGGTAGCCGCAGGCCGAAGCGGGTGAGGGGGGCCACCGGGGTGGCCCCCTTCCCCCTTCACGCGGGATGGTTCGCGGGAGAAGATGAGGGGAGCGCCATGGGCCGGTACTTGATCCGCAGGACGCTGTTCCTGATCCTGGTGCTGTGGATCGTCTCGGCCCTGACGTTCCTGATCTTCCTGAAGCTTCCCTCCGGCGACCCGGCCCGGCGTGCCGCGGGCCGCCGGACCACCGCGCACATCATCGAGCTGGCCCGCCACAACCTGGGCCTGGACAAGCCCTGGTACGTGCAGTACGGGCGGTTCGCCAAGGGCCTGGTCCCGTGGCCGGGCCTGTTCCTCAACGAGCAGGTGTACTTCTCCTACAACAACTTCGTGCCGGTGAAGGAGGAGATCGGCAAGCGGATCCCGGTCACGGTGACGCTGTCGCTCGGCGCGGCCGTGGTGTGGCTGCTGCTGGGATTGCCCATCGGCATCGCCTCGGCCATCAAGCCCCGCTCGTTCCGCGACCGGGCGGGGATGCTGTTCGCCCTGTTCGGCGTGTCCGCCCCGGTCTTCTGGCTGGCCTACCTGTTCCTGTACGTGTTCTGGTTCAAGTTACGCATCGCTCCCCCGAGCGGCATCCCCATCGGAGAGGGGCTGTGGGGCTCGGTCCTGCAGGGCCGGTTCATCATGCCCTGGATCGTCCTGTCGCTGGCGTTCGCCGCCTTCTACGCGCGGATGGTCCGCAGCAACCTCCTGGAGACGATGTCCGAGGACTACATCCGCACCGCCAGGGCCAAGGGCCTGTCGGAGCGGCGGGTGATCTTCAAGCACGGCGTCCGTTCCGCGCTCACCCCGGTGGTCACCATGATGGGATTGGACCTGGGGATCCTCCTGGGGGGAGTGATCATCACCGAGACCGTGTTCAACCTGCCGGGGCTGGGCCAGTATGTGATCGGTGCGTTGTCCAGGAACGACTTCCCGGCGGTGATGGCGGTGACGATCCTGGGGGCGTTCTTCATCGCCATCGCCAACCTGGTGGTGGATGTGGCCTACGCCTTCCTGGACCCACGCGTGAGGTACACCTGAGTGGCGGAGCCCCTGCTGGAGGTGAAGGACCTCAAGGTCCACTTCCCCACGGAGGACGGCCTGGTCAAGGCGGTCGACGGGGTGTCGTTCCGCGTGGACCGGGGCGAGACCATGGGCGTGGTGGGGGAGTCGGGGTCCGGCAAGAGCGTGACCTTCCTCACGGTCATGGGGCTGGTCACCCGCAAGCAGGCTCACATCGAGGGGCAGGTCCTGTTCCAGGGCCGGGACCTGCTGACCACGCCCGCCGAGGAGATGCGAAACATCCGGGGAAGCAAGATCAGCATGGTGTTCCAGGATCCCATGACCTCCCTGCACCCCTACTACAAGGTCGGGGTCCAGATCGTGGAGGCCATCCGGGCCCACAACCCCATGCCGAAGCGGTCGGCCTGGGAGCAGGCGGTGGAGATGCTCCGCCGGGTGGGCATCCCCCGCCCCAAGGACCGAGCGGGACAGTACCCGCACGAGTTCTCCGGCGGCATGCGCCAGCGAGCCATGATCGCCATGGCCCTGTCGCTGAACCCGGACCTGCTGATCGCCGACGAGCCGACCACCGCGCTCGACGTCACGGTGCAGGCCCAGATCCTCGACCTGATCGACCGGATGAAGGACGAGTTCGACGCGTCGGTGGTGATCATCACCCACGACCTGGGGGTGGTTGCGGAGAACGCGGACGACGTGATGGTGATGTACGCGGGGAAGCCCGCGGAGTTCGGAGGCCGTGACGACATCTACTACCGGGCCCACCACCCGTACACCTGGGGGCTGATGCGCTCGATCAGCCGCATGGACCAGCCCCGGAGCGAGCGACTGCGGCCGATCCCCGGGCTGCCACCCTCGCTGATCTTCGTCCCGCCGGGGTGCCCCTTCCACCCCCGGTGCCCGTACGTCATGGACGTATGCAAGGTGGAGGTTCCCAGGCTCCTCACGGCGGACGGGAAGCACGCCTCCGCCTGCCACCTGCCGCTGGCCGAGAAGGAACGGATCTTCCAGGAGGAGGTGGCCGTCCACCAGTGAGCACAGCGGAGATGGCCCAGGCCCCCGCCGGAACGACCACCGAGCGCACCCCGCTGATCAAGCTCGTGGGCGTGAAGAAGTACTTCCCCATCACCCGGGGCATCCTCTTCCAGCGCCGGGTGGGGAACGTCCACGCCGTGGACGGCGTGGACCTCGAGGTGTACCCGGGCGAGACGCTGGGCCTGGTGGGGGAGACCGGGTGTGGGAAGTCCACGCTGGCCCGGGTCATCACCAGGCTCCTGGCTCCCACCGAGGGGCAGGTGTTCTTCGACGGCCAGGACATCGCCTCGTGGAGGCGGCGCCGGATGCGGACGCTGCGGAGAGAGATGCAGATGATCTTCCAGGATCCCTACGCCTCCCTGAACCCGCGGAAGACCGTCGGCTCGATCATCGGCGATCCCTTCCGGGTCCACCGGACCGTGCCCCGGGACAGGATCAAGGGGGAGGTCCAGCAGCTCATGGAGCTGGTCGGGCTGAACCCCGAGCACTACAACCGCTACCCCCACGAGTTCTCGGGCGGGCAGCGACAGCGGATCGGGGTGGCCCGGGCGCTGGCCCTCAAGCCCCGGCTGATCGTGTGCGACGAGCCCGTCTCGGCCCTGGACGTTTCGATCCAGGCCCAGGTCCTCAACCTCCTGGAGGACCTCCAGGAGGAGTTCAAGCTGACGTACGTGTTCATCGCCCACGACCTCTCCGTGGTCAAGCACATGAGCGACCGGGTGGCCGTGATGTACCTGGGGAAGATCGTGGAGATCGCTCCGGGAGACACCCTTTACGAGAACCCCAAGCATCCGTACACGGGCGCGCTGCTGTCGGCCGTGCCGATCCCCGATCCCAGGCTGGCCGCCCAGAAGCGGCGCATCATCCTGGAGGGCGACGTGCCCTCGCCGATCGACCCGCCATCCGGCTGCCGGTTCCACCCGCGGTGCCCCAGGGCCCAGTTCCCCACGTGCAAGGAGATCGTCCCCGAGCTCATGCCCCATCACCGGGGCCAGATGGCCGCCTGTCACTTCCCGCTCGAGGATCGGGCCGTGATAGAGTCTTCTGCCTGATGCTCATCGTCACGATCATCTCCATCCACGTCCTGGCGTCGCTGCTGCTGATCCTGTTCGTCCTTCTCCACGCCGGGAAGGGCGGCGGCCTCTCCGACATGTTCGGTGGCGGGGCCGGCTCACTGTCCGGCGGCACGGCGGTCGAACGGAACCTCGACCGCATCACGGTCGCCACCGCCATCGTCTTCGGAGCCACGACGTTCTACCTCGCCTGGAAGTGGGTCTAGGGGGCCGGCGCCCCCTCGCCACCTCCGGCGCCCGAACGGTCCCGCTCCTGCTCGTCACCGCCATCGTGGCCGGGGCGTGCACCACGCCACCCTCCCGGCCGGGCCCGGGCGGCGGGCCCACCCCGGGGCCCACGGACGCGGCCACGCCGACTCCCTCGGTGGCCCGGGTGGCCATCAGCCAACCCGGCGGCCTCGATCCGGCGGCCATGGGCGGCCCCGATGATCTCCTCCTGGCCGCCCAGCTGTTCGACGGGCTGGTCTCCTACGCACCCGGGACCGAGGCCCTGGTCCCCGCGGCGGCCCGGGCGTGGGAGGTCGAGGACGGAGGACGGCGGTTCGTGTTCCACCTGCGCCGGGGAGGGCGGTTCCACGACGGCAGCCCCGTGCGGGCGCAGGACTTCGTGTTCGCCTGGAACCGGCTGGCCGACCCCCTGGTGGCGGCACCGTACGCGTTCCTGCTGGAGCCGGTGGCGGGGTACGACCGCTACCAGCGCCGGCTGGCCGAGCGGGGGATGAGCGGGTTGTCCGCCCCCGATGCCCGCACGCTGGAGGTCCGGCTGTCGGCGCCGTGGCCGGGGTTCCCTCAGGTCCTGGGGCATCCGGCGCTGTCGCCGGTGCCCCCTTCGGCGGACGACGAAGAGGAGTTCGCCCTTCGGCCCGTGGGGAACGGCCCGTTCCGGCTGACCGGGCCGGTCGTCCCGGGGGGTCCCATCGTGATGGAGCGCTTCCTCGGGTACGCGGGGAGCCCTGCTGGCGTGGACCAGCTCGTGTTCCGGGTGTTCGAGGACCGGGAGGAGGCCTGGCCGGCGTTCCTGGCCGGCGACCTGGAGGTGGCCCCGATCCCTCCCGCCGCCCTGGCCGACGCCCAGGGCCGGTTCGGCTCGGAGGGGATCGTGACCCTGGGCCGGCTCCTGTACTGCGGGCTCAACCAGCTCGACCCCAGGCTGCGCTCCCGGAAGCTCGGCGTGGCCATCTCCCTGGCGGTGGACCGAGGCGCCATCGCCTCCCGGGTGTACGGGGGGCTGGCCGTGCCGGCCACCGGCATCGTCCCGCCCACGATCCCCGGGGCCCAGCCGGACTCGTGCGGCAACCGCTGCGCCCCAGATCCCGACCGCGCCAGGGCCCTGGTGGAGGAGCTGCCCGAGCGCTCCCGGTCGTTCGCCCTGGACTACGCCAGCTCGGACACCGGCGACGCGCTGGCCGAGGTGCTGGTGGCCGCGCTGGAGGCCGTCGGGCTGGAGCTGCGACCGCGGAGCCACGAGGATCGCCAGTACGCCGCGCTCCTCCAGCGGGAGCGGGAGGAGGCGTTCTGCCTGGTGTGGGTGGCGGACGCCCCGCGCCAGCAGGCCCTGCTGGAGCCCCTGTTGCGCTCGGGCTCGCCGGACAACCACGCGGGGTTCGAGGACCGCGCCGTGGACCGGATCCTGGAGCGGGCCCGGGCCGAGCGGTCGGCCGCCCGGCGGCAGGCCCTGTACGCCCGGGCCGAGCGGACCGCGCTGACCCGGATGCCCCTGGTACCGCTGGTGTGGCTGCGCTCCGACCTGGCGGTCCAGCCCACCGTCGAGGGCTTCTCCGTGGACCCCCTGGGTCTGTTCGATGCCTCCCGCCTCCAGCTTGGCTCCTAGCCGCCTGGCGGCCGCGGCGGTGGCCGTGGCCTTCCTGGCCACCGCCTGCCCGGACGCCGCGCCCGCCCCGCCCCGGGAGCGGCCACCCCCCGCGGGGACGCTCCGGCTCGGCTACCCGGAGGAACCTCCCACGCTGAACCCGGTCACCGAGGCGGCCCCCGCCGCTACCGACATCCTCCGGGCCGTCCTCCCCTCGTTCTTCCTCATCACCCCGAACCTCCGGTACCGTCCGTACCTGCTGGCCGTCCAGCCGGAGGTCCGGCGGGAAGGAGGCCGGATGGAGGTGCGGTTCCGGATCCGGGCCGACGCCCGGTGGAGCGACGGCCGGCCGATCACCACGCGAGACGTGGCCTTCACGTGGGGGGTCATGGCCGACCCCGACCTGGAGGTGGCCAGGCCCCAGGGCTTCGACCACGTTCGCGACGTCACCCGGGAGTCGGCCACGACCGGGACGCTCGTCCTGGAACCCCCGCTGGCCACGTGGAGAGACCTGTTCTCCGCCGGACGGTTCGTGCTGCCCGCGCACGCGTCGGATGACGTGGCGGACTGGGACCGGGGACCGCCGGTCACCGCCGGCCCGTTCACCCTGGGCCGGTGGGAGCCCGGCAGATCCGTGATGCTCGAGGCGGATGGGCGGTTCTTCGGCGATCGGCCGCTGGTGCACCGGATCGAGGTGGCCTTCGTCCCCGACCCGACCACGGCGATCCAGCTCCTGGAGGCCGGGCTGGTGGACGCGGTGGCCCCGATGCTGGGCGTCGCGTGGAGCCGGCGGCTGCGCCGGGTCCCCGGCGCCGAGGTGTCGGGTGCCTTCGGCGCCGACCTGGTGCACCTGGTGCTGAATGCCTCGTCCGTGCCCTCGGCCGGGGACCGGCGCCGCATCGCGGATGCCATCGACCGGCAGCGGTTCGTGGACGTCGTGGTCCGCGACGAGGGCCGCCCGGCCCACGGCGTCCTGGCTCCCGAGCAGGGGGGCGCCGTGGCCGCGTGGCGCCGGTACGGGGGAGAGCAGGCCGGGCCGGAGGAAGCGGACGAGCTGTCGCTCGTGTACCAGCGCACCGAGCTGCTCGACCTGCTGGCCCGGTTCGTGCACTTGGAGCTGCAAGCGGCCGGCGTCGATGTCGAGCTGGTCCCCGTGGAGGGCGACGAGCTGTGGGGGGCCTTCATCCCGCAGCGCCGGTTCGACCTGGCGATCGTCGAGTGGCGCGGAGGTCCCTCCCCGGACCTGAGCCCGTGGGTCCGGATGCCGGGCGCGGCCGCCCCCCTGACGAACCTCCGGGACGCGCCGACCGCCCGCCTGGGCGCCCGGGTGGCCCGCGGCGAGCCGGGGGCGCTGGAGGAGGCCCAGGGGCGCCTGGCCGAGCTGGTCCCGGTGCTCCCGATGTTCCAGCCGCGGACGGCCATGGCGTGGCGGGCCGGCATCACCGGGCTGGCAACGAACCCCTCGGTGGACGGACCGCTGTGGAACGCGTGGGCCTGGTCCAAGGTCGCCGCCGCTTCAGAGGCCGCCTGAGCCCTCCGGGACGATCGGGATCCGACCCCGTGGGACGGCTGCCGTACGGGACGTGAGTCCCTCGGCAGGGCGCGCGATAGAATGCCGCTCCGTGTCCGCCTTCCCCACGAGTCGTCGGAACGGAGCGACGGCCTGGCGAGCCGCCCTGGTCGTGTCGCTGGTGCTGGCCGTGGCCGGGTGCGGCCAGCGCGCCGGTGTTCGCCTGGAGGTCCGCCGTGATGCCTCGCTGACCGCGGCCGAGCTCCAGCAGGGATCCACCACCGGCCGGAAAGGGGCCAAGCAGCGCCCGGCCCGCGCGGCCGGCGCCGCCGAGGTCGACATCCCGCCCGTCGAACGGGACCCCGGATCGGTCACGTGGGCGCAGTGGGCGGGCCTGTTCCTGCCGCGCATCTCCGCAACCGGTGTGCCGGGAGAACGTCATCACCGTGGTGGCCTGGGCCGCCCAGGAGAACACCGCGGCCGGGTGGAACCCGCTGGCGACCACGTTCGGCATGACCGGCTCGACCCGCTTCAACTGGGCCGGGGTCCAGAACTACGTGTCGCTCGAGCAGGGCCTCCAGGCCACCGTCCTGACGCTCGAGCGGGGGATGGGCGTCTACGGCTACGCGCCGATCGTCGACGCCCTCCGGCGCTGCGCGGACCCCATGGAGACCGCCCGGGCCATCAACGCCTCCCGGTGGTGCCTGGGGTGCTCGGAGGGGTCCTACGTGGTCCGGCTGGTGCCCGCGGTGGCCGCGGCGCTCGGCTGGACCGTCCAGCCGTAGCCCCCCGCATATACTGGACCCGCGTCGGAGTGGCGGAACTTGGTAGACGCGCTAGGTTGAGGGCCTAGTCCGGCTAACGCCGGGTGGGGGTTCAAATCCCCCCTCCGACACCAATGTCATGTCTCGGGACGTGGACAGATGTCTCGGGACATCGTGCCACCTTCACCGCCTCGCCTGGGGCTGGTAGTCGTGCGTGGGGTCCAAGACGAAGTCCCGTAGGAGCTCGCCCTCCTCGGTGAGGACCCGGACGTCGAGA
>JBOGVZ010000061.1:0-151289 GCA_050692985.1 Actinomycetota bacterium | reverse complement strand
ATTTGGCCATCGTCCCTCCTCACTCGACTCGCTGTCTGAATGAGGATGGCGGTGGCCATCTACGTGGTGGTGGATTTCCACCCCGAAAGTCCATCCCGAATCTCAACCACTCCCCGGGACGCTAACTTCGGGGGGCGCTGGTGGCAGATCGGCCCAGCCGATCGGCATGGTGAAGGACGTCATGCCCCAAGGTGGAGAAGACTCCTTCTTAGACCGGATCCTCTCAATGAGTTCTTCGTACGAAACGTTAGGCACATCGATTCTGTCCGCAGGTCGATGATTCAGGTACCGAAGTTCTCCGACATCAAGGATGGCTTGGATCCATCGCTGAACGAGAAAGACGATGCCGATGGTCTCGGTCACGGGGAGCTTCCGGTGCTCCATAACCCAATCCCGGCTGCGGTCTGGTCGTTTGACACGCGCCAATGTAATGAGGGCCTCTCCCGACCACTCGACGACAGGCTTCGCTCCTGCTTCCGTTCGCGGATCGGCCCTTGAGAAGACGGCAAGTCCAGGTTCCCCCGAGCGCACGGAGATACCGTGCTTGAACGCGTTGTGAACCCTCGCCCGCCTACACTCTTGAGCAGCGAACCGTAGCCAGCTCTTAGCGTTACCGAACGCCGCCTTGACTCCTGGTTCGGGATCGCGCACCGGGAAGAAGGCCATTAAGACATGCTCGTCCTCCGGTTTCTCCCCCGACTCCCAGGTAGCTGAGATGTCCTCAAGTTGCTTCAGTTTCGCGACGAAGGGCGGTCCTTCGTCTCTCACGAGCTGCATCCAGGGGCATTCGATTCCCGGCGCATGGGCGAGGAAGAGACGAAGGAAGGTCTCCAGGGAGTGGAAATAGAGGCTCACGATCTGGAGTCGAGCTGTTTCACGAATCGCCTCAACCTCGTCAGGTTCAACCGTGACTTGCATCTGGAGCACGCCTTCGTCCGGTTCTCCCTTGAGATGGACTTGCTCTGAGAGAGGGGAGAGAGCTTGGACCGGATCGTGATACGAGGCCGCAGCCAGTTGAAGTGCCGATTTGAAGTACTGTCTTGGATACCGAGCGTAGAACATCTTGTTGAGCTCTTCTATCGACAGCGCTGCGTTCTCAGCCGAGATGTGGAGCCCAAACTCAACTTCTGCCCACGGCATGTCATTCGCTCCTTCTGCCTATCGGTGCTTGTCGTTATTCGCCGCTGATGCGTCCCCACCGACCGACCTCCACATCTTCGCCGCGTCGTGACTCGGCCACGAGCTCCGCGATGCGCCACCTCTGTCCGCACTCGAAGCAGTGGTAGACGCTCCTGGGCGGTATCCATCTTGGCAGCTGGCACACATGCCTGGTCCCGCTGTCCTCTTCTATCCGGATGTCCCTCCAAGACCATGCGCGATCTACCTTTTCCAGGATCGCGTCTACGGCGAGCACTCCCTCCTGCCTGGCATCCTCCGCCGTCTCGCTCTCGCGCCGGAGCGTGATGAACAGTCCGTTCCGCGCGGGGGTGCATCGCTCTCCTGATCCCAGTTGAGCATGTATCTCCTCAACAAGAGCGCCCAGATCGTCCCGGGCGACGTTGTCATCGAAGGTGACCTCGCCCACGAAGAAGAAGGTGGGACTCAACGAGTCTATCCAGCCTTCTCGTCTGCCCAAGTCAGTCGCCGCTTCAGCTTGTTGCACTGGTTCCACTTGAGGATTCCGTCGTTCTGGAGTCGCCCCACCACAATGCCAGGTGCGATTCCGAGCCGTTGCGCGAACTGCTGAATCTCCGCAACTGTCCTGAGCTGGCGAAGCTCTGTGTCGAATTGGCGGGGGATTAACAAGGTGGCTGCGAAGGAATCGGCTTCCTTCTCCGCAATGTCGGCGGGGGTCTCCACAACCCTGGGACCCTCTCTCTTGGCGTGGATGAACACCTCCTTCTTGCCATGAAGCAGCAGATGGGCGGCTTCATGGAAGAATGAAAACCACAAGCGATCATCGGACTTTCCGCGCAGACTGAGTTGGATAAGCGCCTTTGTCGGCGTGAGCCATCGAGCAGCACCGCTGGCTCGGGTCCCAGGGATTTCCGGAACGAATACGACAGCGACTCCGCTCTCTGCGCAGAGGGATACCAGGCGAGGGACGAATTGCTCCGGATCCGTAACAGTTAGTGCTCGAATCTCGTGCAGAGCCGCCCGGAAGCGCCGTGCATCGAAGGGTTTGCACTCAATTCTTTCGGCTTCCAACTCTCCGAGACGCAACCACGTCGCCACCGCACCCGCGTCGCTCTTGAATGCAGGCGACTTCCGGAAGGAGGCCAGTGGTTCGCGCCAGACGCTCTCCCACGCAGCCCGGTCAGCGACCCCGAAGAATCGACAGACTTCCTGCAGCCTCGTACCAACATCCGCATCCTTGTTCAGGTGCCCCCTCTTAACCAGCTCTTTGACCGGCAGCTCGTCGAGCCACTCGGCGTCCCCGGCCAGGGACTCCTTATCCTCCCTGCGGGCCAGTCGGTCACGATAATTCGCCTCCAGGGCGTTCCACAGACGTGCTGGTACCCCAGTCGTTTTTTCAAGAAGCAGCGCCGTCTCATGTGTGATGGGTGCGTTTCCCTGGACGATTTGATTGATGTGCTTGAGTGAGAGGCCAGTCCGCGCCGCCAAATCAGCCTGGGTCATCCCACGCTCCGCCAGCGTCGATCGCAGAGTGGCCCCGGGCTGAATGGCGTAGTCGGGCTGGTACGTCAGCTGTTCCGTCGCCATATCTCTCCTCCCTCACTCATCGCCACCGAACACGACATCCAAGACGACCGCCGTCTGTGCTTCGTGCCACCGCGCTGCACGCCGCCGGTTTGGATTGGCCTGCCGCGGAGCGAGCCGAAGTCGAACTCCGTCCCGGCCTTCCACGATGACCTCGTCCGCGTCGTCATCCGCCACCACGCGCAAATGCGGCAGCAGTCGCAGATCGGCGAGACGGTCGGCCGCTTCCACCTCCTGGAGACGCTGCCCAACCACCGCGGCGCCGCCAGTGCCCCAGCGGTCGATCATGGCCACCTGCTCGGTACAGAGACGCTGGAGCTCTGGGGTCGCGAACAGCAGATCCACGGGTCGCCGGTCCTCGTCAAAGTGATGTACCTAGAAGGTATAGAACTTCTATGTTACCCTCCGGGTACAGGATACCGGCCCACTGGCGGGAAGCAAGGGCTCTCCCCGGCCGGATCCGGAAGGGAGAACCAGGTGAAGACCAAGCTCGACGTGAAGTTCGAGTACAACGGCCAGATCTTCCCCGTCGAGGTGCCACCCGAGCAGCAGATCGAGGGAGCCTGGCACCGGGCCCTCGCCCACTTCGGGATTCGCCCGGAGGACGCCCAGAGCCAGAACCTGGGCCTGTTCATTGATGGGAACGTCATCGACCGGACCCAGAGCTTCGAGGCTGCTGGCGTGCAGTCGGGCGCGCTCCTGCGGATCCAGCCCGTCGTGGCCCGCACCGGGTGGGGGCGTGCGTAGGGCCCTCAAGCTCCTGCAGAGCCTCCTGAAGGCCGTCTCCGAGGTCGCATCGGCCTGCGGCCAGGGTCGCCGGGAGTGTGTCGTCTACCTGACCGCCGCCCGGGGCCACCCCGATCAGGTCGTCGGGTACATCCATCCCAGCCATCAGGCTACCGCCGTGTCGACCGAGGTCGACCAGGAGGAACTGGGCAGGGTGTGGGACGAGCTCCGCTCCACCGGGCGGATGATCGTGTGCCAGGTCCACACCCATCCCGGGACGGCCTTTCACTCGGGCACGGACGACCACTATCCGGTGGTCCACTCCGTGGGGTTCCTCTCCTTGGTCCTCCCCGGATACGCGGACCGTGGGCTGAAAGGGGCTCATCTCGCCGTCTACCAGGGCGGCGGGCGGTGGCTTGCTCCTGATCGGTGGGAACCGTACCTACTCCTTGAGGATGAGTAACGAGCTCCCGCATCCGAAGCGGCACGACCGCTCCGTTCGCTTCATTCAGCAGGTGTTCCACTGGGGCCGCCCGCCGAACGCCGAGCTGCTTCTGCGGGCGGCGAGCCGCCTCCGCGTGACAATCCGCCTTGCCCGCGATGCTGCCCGGTCCCCCGCCGACCAGCTCATGGCCATGGCCCTGGCCAACCTGCTCCTCCGCCTCCCCATCCGGGCCGGAGTACAGCTTCCGCCAGCTGCCATGTTCGCGGCAGTCGCCCCCTACAAGGGGGCGACCCTCGAGGAGGCTATCGCCACTTTGGGAGGGGGCTTGGAGATTGAGCCAGATCTCCACATGCCTAGTGACGACGGCGGGCTCTCGGTCCTCATCCAAGGGCCCGAGGAGTCTCTGGAGATCTTCCTACGAGCCGACGGCTGGCAGGTCCAGCTCGGGCATGCCGCGATGGGACCTTCGACCGCCCCGGCCAACGCCGTAGCTGCCTACGGCGGCGCATGCTGTGCCGGCGCTGAGGTGGTCCGGGCCTGGGCCAGGAGCACTGCCGCGCTTGGGGCAACCGCCGGCCGCCGGTTCGAGTGGGACGCGGCACCAACCGGAGATACGCGGCTGAATCTGTGGGCACCCGGCTCGCTGGACCCCGGGCCGCCCCTGGAGGGCATGGCGCTCCCTGTCATCGACTGGATCGGAGCTGGTGCGGTTACCCAGGCAGCCCTGGCTGTCTTGGCGGCAGTCCCTGGTCTTCAGTTGAGCGGCCGAGTGTTCGATCCAAAGGACCTCGATGAGCCAGACCTTAACCGCTCGATCTTGTCCTTCGTTGAGGACGTCGGTTTGGGGAAGGCAAGCATCTCGGTCGGACAGGCTAACGGGGGGCTGGCTCCATACAGGGCCTCGTACCCCGTGTCCGAGAGGGTGACTGCCCCGTGGATCGTCTGCGGTGCCGACGACGTGAGCGTGAGGCCGAAGTGCCAGGCGATGTGGCCCGCCACGCTCATGGTGGTCTCCACGGAGGGTGCCTTCGCGCGAGTGTCCTGTCACTGGCCGGACTCTGGTAGCTTCTGCGCGGCCTGCCCTGGCACGTCGAGTCCTGACTCCACGCCCATCCCGACGATCGGCCCCACCTCAGTGTTCGCGGGGGTTGTTGCGGCGGCCTCCCTGTTCAGGCTCGCCTCGTCCGCCTCACCGCCTTGCGTGACAGCCCTGACGCTGCGTCTAGATTCGAGCATCGCTATGGAAGAGACGTCCCCAAGGGCACGCGAGGACTGCCCTGTTTGCGCCCCGGGCTACCGAGAGCGCAATTAGCCTCTTGTCCTCGGTGAATGGTGTGGCGTTGACGGGCACGAACCTGTCGGCTCCGGTGTCTCCTGTTTCAGGTTCCTGCAGCCCTCGCTTTCCGGAGTAGCGAATCGGCAGGGCTGTAGCGCTGGTGCTGGGCTTGGACGTCGACGCTGGCCAGCTCCACGTAGCGGCGGACCATATAGAGAGTGGTGTGGCCCAGGAGCTTCTGCAAGGTGAACACGTCGCCGCCGGCGAGGATGAACCGCTTGGCCCCCGTGTGCCGCAGGGTGTGGGGGGAGCACCGAACTCCCTCGACCCCGGCCGCCTTCCCGTACCCGGCGACCAGTTCGTGGACCGACTTCCGGCTGATCCGCTCGCCATAGCGGCTGACGAAGAACGGGTCCTCCGGCCGAAGGTCCTCAAGCAGCCGCTGATACCGGCGGAGGGCCTGGGTTACGGTCTGCCCCAACGGTAGGTCCCGCTGCTTGGCCCCCTTGCCCATCACCCTCATGGTCCGGGTCTTCAGATCCACGTCCTCGGCGTTGACCCCGACGAGCTCCGACACCCGGACCAGCGTGTCGAGGAAAGTCAGCAGGATGGCCCGGTCGCGTATCCCGAGCCACCTCCTTGTGTCCGGCTTCCTCAGCAGCGCGCGGAGCTGGTCCTCGGAGAACGTCTGGACGATGACCTGAGGCACCTTGGGCATCTCGAAGTCGGCGGTGATGTTCCGGGGATCAGCCCCTTCTTGTGCCCGAACCGGCTCAGCGTCTTCAGCGTCTGGGCGTAGCCGCGGACGGTGTTGGGTGTCCGGCCGGCTGCCCTCGCCTCGATCAGGTACTCCTCGAGCAGGGTCGTCGAGAGCTGGGCCGGCGCCGTCAGCCCTCGCTCCCGGCACCACTCGATGAAGAGCTCGGTGTGCTTCGCATACCACTCGATGGTCCGCGGGCTCAGGTTCTTGGCGTGGCAGCGGACCAGGAACTCCTCCCGCAGGTCCTGGAGGGTGTCCTCCCGGACCGCCAGCGGGTCCGTCGGGATCCTGACCATGGGTGTCCTCCTTCCCTCGGGAGGACGGCGGACAAGTGTTGCGGCTCCGGTTCCCCGGGCAAGACTCGTGCGGTTCTGTGTCCGCGAAAACTCGCGAAGACTTGTCCGGTTGAGCGGATATCCGGCCGCCGATCGACTCCTTCTTTCGCGTCGACGACGACCCCGCTCGTCCCCGAAACCCAACGTCAGGACACCTATCCGGTAGCGGAGGCGGACGGGAATCGAACCCGCCAGCCAGCTTTCGCCGGCTCACCGGTTTTGAAGACCGGGGGGCCCACCAGGCGCCCATTCGCCTCCGCCCCCCAGGATACGGGCCCACCCGGTGAGTGACGGGACTCGAGGGATGCCGCTCGCTCCTACCTGAGTGGGCTGCGGTACCCTTCCGGCGGAGGGAGCCGGCAGGTCCGATGCCGGACTCCGCGATGGGAAGGGGCGAGGCGATCGGGAGGTCCGGCCGGAGGATCCGCCTCTCACGCCCGCTCCTGGCCGACCTGGCTCGCCTCCTCCTCCTGGGGCTGGCGTACTACGTGGCCGCCCGGCTGAGCCTGCGGCTGGCCCTGGTGAGGGAGAACGTCACCCCGCTGTGGCCGCCGGCCGGCATCGCCGTGGTGGCGTTCCTGGTGTTCGGACGGAGGATGTGGCCGGGGGTGGCCCTGGCCGCCTTCCTGGTGAACGCCCCCATCGAACCTCTGCCGGCCGCCGCGGCGACCGCTGCCGGGAACACAATGGCCCCCCTGGTGGCCGCCACCCTGCTCTCCCGGTTCCGGTTCCGGACGGAGATCGACCGGGTCCGGGACGCGGTGGCCATCGTGGTGGCGGCCCCCGTGAGCACCATGCTGAGCGCCACGGTGGGGACGGCCGCCCTGGTCCTCTCCGGGAGCATCCCCCGCGATGAGGTCATCCCGGCGTGGTCGGTGTGGTGGGCCGGGGACGCCATGGGGGGTCCTGGTGGTGGCCCCCTTCCTCCTCAGCTTGCCGCTCCTGCTCCACCCCCCGTGGAAGGGGTGGCCGCGTCGAGCCGAGGCGCTCGGCCTGTTCGTCGTGCTGGCGGCCGTGGGGGTCCTGGTGCTCGGAAGCACGATCCCGCTCCTGTTCATGGTGCTGCCGTTCCTGGGGCTGGCGGCGTGGCGCCTCCAGCTGCCCGGCGCGGCACCGGGGGCCCTGCTGATCTCGGTGCTGGCCACCTGGGCCGCCGTGCGGGTCGAGGGCCCGTTCGCCGGCACCGTCCTGTCGGACCGGATGCTCATCCTCCAGGCGTTCAACCTGGCGGTGGCCCTCACGTCGTTCTTCTTCGCCGCGCTCGTCACGGAGCGGCTCCGGGCCCGCGAGGCCCTGGAACGTGCCCGGGCCCATCTCGAGGACCGGGTCCGGGAACGCACCTCCGACCTGTCGGAGGCCAACCAGCAGCTCGGGGAGGCCCAGCGGATCGCCGGCCTGGGGAGCTGGGAATGGGACATCGCCGGGGGTCGGGTGGTGTGGTCCGACGAGATGTACAGGATCCACGGCTACCGGCCCCGGGAGTTCGAGCTGACGTTCGACAAGGCCATCGAGCTCGTCGTCCCCGGGGACGTGGAGCGCATCCGCGGCAACATCGAGCGGGCATTCCGCGACCGGCAGGAGGTCCTGCCCGACCTGGAGTACCGCATCGTGAGGCCGGACGGCGAGGAACGGGTCCTCCTGGGCCGGGCCAAGCTGTTCTTCGACGGGGAGAGGCAGCCGGCCCGGATGGTGGGGACGGTCCAGGACATCACCGAGCGGGCCCGCTACGAACGGGAGCACGAGATCGCCGAGACGCTCCAGCGGGCGTTCCTGCCGAAGGAGCTCCCGGCGAACGACACGATCGAGCTGTCCGCCCGCTACGTGGCCCCGGGGTGGGGGGTCGAGGTGGGCGGCGACTGGTACGACGTGGTGGAGCTGGCCGATGGTCGGCTGGTGGTCACCGTGGGAGACGTCCTGGGCCGGGGGCTGGAGGCCGCGGTGGTGATGGGCCAGCTTCGGATGGCCGCCCGGGCCCACGCGCTGGCGGCCGAGGATCCTCCCGGCCTCGTCGACCGCCTCGACCATCTCCTCCGCCGCATCGATCCCTCCCAGATGGCCACCGTGGTCTGCGTCATGTGCGATCCCGCCACCGGCGAGATCCGAACCGTGAGCGCCGGACACCCGCCCCCGCTGGTCATCGGCCCGGACGGAACCGCCTCGTTCCTCGATGCGCCGCCCTCGCTTCCGCTGGGCGTGGCCCCCGGGGTCCACCGACAGGAGACCGAGGCCCGCATGGAGCCCGGCTCCACGCTGATGCTGTACACCGACGGGATCGTGGAGAGGAGGGGGCTTCCATCGACCGGGGGATGGCGGCGCTTCGGGAGGCCGCGGAGGATGCCGCGACGTCCTCGGCCGGCCTGCTCGACCACCTCGTGGCCAGGTTGCTGCCGGAGATGCCGGAGGACGACGTGGCCCTGCTGGCGGTCTCGTTCAAGGAGCCGCCGGACCGCCTCCGGTTGACCATCCTGGCCGACCCTCGGGAGCTGGCGCCCGCACGCCGGGCCCTGGCTCGGTGGCTGGGTGCCAGGGGGGCCCGCGAGGAGGAGATCTACGAGGTCGTGCTGGCCTGCAGCGAGGCGTGCGCCAACGCGATGGAGCACGCCTACGGCCCCGTTCGAGAGCAGCGTGCAGATCGAGGCCAGCCTGGGAGCCGGCGAGGTCGAGCTGATCGTGCGGGACTTCGGCGCGTGGAGGCCGCGGCGCGGCGACGGGCGGGGCCGAGGGATCCGACTGATCGAGGGCGTGATGGACGCCGTCACGGTCACTCCGTCCGATGAGGGCACCGAGGTGCGGATGCGACGCTCGCTCCAGCGCGCGGTGGGCGGATGAGCACCCTGGCCACGGTGGCCATCACCGAGCGGGAGGGGGTGGTGATCGCCCGGGTCCGCGGGGAGATCGACATGTCCAACGCGGAAGCCCTCGAGCGAAAGATGGGGGAGGCCGTTCCCAACACCGCCGTGGGTATGGTCGTGGATCTTTCCGACGTCACCTACCTCGACAGCGCCGGCATCCGGCTGGTCATCGCCCTGGGGCAGCGGCTTCGGCTGCGCCGCCAGCGGGTGGCGCTCGTCGTGACGGCGCAGGGGCCGATCCGCCGGGTCCTGGAGCTGACCGACATCGCCAGGCTGGTCCCCGTATCGCCCGGTGTGGACGAGGCCGTCTCACGGGTGGCCGGGGACCGCGAGCTCTAACCGCCCTCGGAGACCTACAGGGGACCGGCCTCCCACGGGCCCCAGATCGCGAACGTCAGCGCCGACGCGGCCTGGATGTTCACGAACAGCACCCGGCCGTCGGAGCTGAACGTGGAGCCGGCGAACTCCTCCGCCATCCGGCCCTCGATGGCGTTCATGGCGAAGTCGAACAGCTCGCCGTCGGGCGTCAGGCCGCGGAGGAAGTTCTCCACCGGTCCATCCTCGTTCAGCAACACGGAGCCCTGAGGGCTGACCTCGGCGTTGTCCGGCAGCTCCAGGACCTCCTTGCCCGGGGACTCGAACAGGAGCGTGATCGTCGCGGCCGCCGGGTCGTGGGCCCAGACCTGGCCGTAGCCCCGCCCGAACCCTCCGCTGGGGCCCCCGTCGGTGGAGTCACCGCCCTGGGTGGAGACGATGTACACGATGCCGCCCCCGTAGTGGATCCCCTCCAGCCGGCTCCAGATCGCCGCGCCCTGGTCGAGCCCCTGCCGGCTCACCGCCTGGATCGCCTCGTCGTTCGACGGGGTCCCCGTGAACGTGGGGTCCGGGTCGGGGATCTCCACCCACGACACCTCGAGCGTCTCGCCGACCGTTCGTCCGGTGTGCAGCTCGGCGTTCGGCTCGCCCACCACGGCCAGCATCTCCAGGATGCCGCGGTCGCTCAGCTGTCCCACGTCCATCGGGTTCTGGCGGCTGCTGTACCGGTAGAACCCCGAGGGGAACCCGAAGTTGTCCTCGGTCAGGTACAGGAACCCGGTGGCCGGGTCGAGGGCCACGGCCTCGTGGGCGAACCGGCCGGCGCTCTTGATCGGCCGCACCTGCTGGTACTGGCCGCGGCCCCAGCTCGACGGCACCTCGAAGATGTACCCGTGGGGCCGCTTGAGGGGCCGGTTCGACGCCCCGGTGAAGTCCGGGCCCACGTCGGGGCCGTTCACGGTCTCTTCACAGGTGATCCACGAACCCCACGGCATGGGGCCGCCGGCGCAGTTCATCTGGGTGCCGTTGAGGCTCACCCACGAGCGCACCTGCTCGGCCGTCGGGTTCACCTCCAGCGTGGTCGTCCCCCCCCGTGCGGCCGGGTCGTAGGCCTTGTCGAGGTCACCGAAGGCCGTCCCGGGCCCGTTGATCTCCTGGTTGCGGACCAGGCGGTAGCGGCCGGGGCCCGAGGGGAACGCCGCCATCCCGTCGTGGCGCCCGGGGACCGTCACGCCGTCGTCCATGACCTCGCCCGTGTAGCTGAAGGAGCGGTAGGCGAAGCCCTCCGGCAGGTGAAGCCGGACCACGCCGTCACGCAGGTCGGGCACGGGCATCAGCGGGCCGTACCCGGCCTCGTTGGAGATCGTGGGCGAGGCCATCGCCGCCCGGGCGATCATCCCCCGGAAGGGTCCGGCCAGGGTGGCGACCCCGGCCGCCGCCGAGAGCCCCTGCCGCAGGAAGGTGCGTCGGTCGATCGCGCGCATGGACACCCCCTCGTGTCGGTGTGGGCGATTCCCCCGGCTCGCCCCCTCTTCGTCGCCTTCGGGCAATCTATCCCCGGGCCTCCCCAGGAGTCCAATCGGCGGCCCCTCCCGGCCCCAGGACGGGCGTCTGTACCATGGGCCGCCGAGGGGAGGGAGGCCGGTGTACCAGTGGTGGGTGTTCGTCCATCTCGTGGGCGTGTTCGGGTTCCTGGTGGCCCACGGGGTGTCGGTCGGCGTGTCCTTCCGCTTGCGGGCCGAGCGGGACCCCGGCAAGATCGCCGCCCTCCTCGATCTGTCGAGCCGCTCCATCGGTCCGATGTGGGTCTCCATCGGGGTCCTCCTGGCGGGGGGGATCGTGGCCGGGTTCCAGGGGAGCTGGTGGGGCTACGGCTGGATCTGGGCCTCGATCGGGGTGCTGGTGGTGGTGATCGTGATCATGGCCCTCCTCGCCACCCGGTACTACTCACGGGTCAGGCTCGTCACCGGGGCCATGACGGGAGGGTCGGAGGCGGTCTCCGCGGAGGAGTTCGATCGGGTGCTGCGGTCGGCACGGCCCGTCACCATCGCCGTGGTCGGCTTCGTGGGCTTGGGGCTGATCCTGTGGATGATGATCTTCAAGCCCACCTTCGGGCTCGCCCCCCGGGCGGCCGCGGAGCCGGACGCGCCCCCCGGCGTCGCGGCGGTGGAGATCGCCACGGACGAGGTGGCCTTCTCCACCGACATCCTGAGGGTGCCCGCCGACGAGCCGTTCGCCATCGTGTTCGACAACCAGAGCCGGGGCGTCCCCCACAACGTGGCCGTCTACGAGGATGAGTCGGCCGCCGATGCCCGGTTCGTGGGGGACATCATCAACGGGCCCATGACCATCACCTACCGGTTGGACCCCCTGGAGGCCGGGGGATACTTCTTCCGGTGCGACGTGCACCCGACGACGATCACCGGGACCGTGGAGGCGGCCTAGTGGGGTACAGGACCATCGTGATCGGGACCGACGGGTCGGAGACCGCGTTCCGGGCCCAGCGGGCCGCGGCCCGGTTCGCCAAGCTGGTCGGGGGACGCCTGGTGATCGTGTCGGCCTACCGCCCCGAGATGAACGACCGGCTGGTGGCCGAGATGCTGGGCTACGCGGCGGACGCCGCCCGGCGCGAGGGGATCGAGGTGCGGACCGCCATGGCCGAGGGCTCGCCGGCCAAGGTGATCAAGGGCGTGGCCCAGCGGGAGAGCGCCGACCTCATCGTGGTGGGGAGCGTGGGGATGGGCAAGGCCAGGCGGTTCCGGTTGAGCGCCATCGCGGAGGAGGCGGCCCTCGAGGCGCCCTGCGACGTCCTCATCGTCCGCACCACCGCCACCGAGGAGGGGTGGGAGCCCCCCGAGCGGCTGTACCCCAGGATCGTGGTGGGCACCGACGGCTCGCCCACCGCCAGCGAGGCGGTCCGCAAGGCCTACGACCTGGGGATGATGCTGGGGATCGGGGTCACGCTGGTCTACGTGGCCGGGGACCCCCTGATCGGCAAGATCATGCTCGAGCGGGCCCGCAAGGCCAAGCCCCGGGCCCTGGGCGTGCAGGAGCGGCTGGTCGAGGGCGAGCCCGCCGAGAAGATCGCGGAGGTGGCCGAGGAGGAGGGCGCGGGGCTGGTGGTGGTGGGCAATAAGGGGATGGCCGGCACCCGCCGCTACCTGCTCGGCTCGATCCCCAGCAAGGTGGCCCACCAGGCCGCCACCGACGTGCTGGTGGCCAAGACCATGGACCGCTCGGCGGACGACCTGGCGCCGGGCCACGGGGGGCTGGTGGACGTGGACGGCAGGAAGCTGGCGGTCTACCGGGAGGAGGATGCCTCGCTGGTGGCCCTCAACCCTCGGTGCACGCACATGGGGTGCACGGTGGACTGGAACGACACCGACCGGACCTGGGACTGCCCCTGTCACGGCTCGCGGTACGACCGCCATGGGAAGCTCATGCAGGGCCCGGCCGAGAAGGACCTGGGTGCGGAGACGATCCGCTAGCGGGGCGCTTGCTTGGATTGCCCGACGAGGCCGGGGGCGTCGGCTACCATAAGGGCCGTGGAGGCCGCCTTCTTCGATCTCGACAAGACGGTCATCTCCAAGTCCAGCTCGCTGGCGCTGACCCGGCCGTTCTACCGGGCCGGGCTGGTGAGCCGGTCCCAGCTGCTCAAGGGGGCCTACGCCCAGCTCGTGTACCTGATGATCGGCGCGGACCAGAGGCGCATGGACCGGGCCAAGGAGGGCATGCTGGCGCTGACCACCGGGTGGGACCGTGCCGAGGTGGAGGAGATCGTGCGCCGGGCCCTGGAGGAGGTCGTCGATCCCTACATCTACCAGGAGGCCCTGGACCTGATCGCGCTCCACCGGGCCCTGGACCGCCGGGTGTACATCGTGTCCTCGTCGCCGGAGGAGGTGGTCCGCCCGCTGGCGGAGCGCCTCGGTGCGGACGACGTGATCGCCACCCGGGCCGAGACGGTGGACGGCAAGTACACGGGGAAGCTGGAGTTCTACTGCTACCGCGAGCACAAGGCCGAGGCCATCCGCGAGGTGGCGGAGCGGGAGGGGCTGGACCTGTCGGCCTCGTACGCCTACTCGGACTCGAGCACCGACCTGCCGATGCTCGAGGCGGTCGGCAACCCGGTGGCCGTCAACCCCGACCGCGAGCTGCGCAAGGTGGCCGAGCAGCGAGGGTGGAAGATCCGCGACTTCCGCCGCCCGGTCCGCCTGAGACATCGGTTCGCCGAGGTGCCCCGGCCCTCGCCGGCGGCCATGATGGCCGGCGCCGCCGTGCTGGCCGTGGTGATCGGGTGGGTGATCGTCCGCCCCCGGGTGCTGGCCGCCCGCCGTGCATCGGTGGGCCGCCGGACCCTCCGGGCCGTCGCTCGCAAGGCCGCCTGACCCCGTCCCCCGAGGCCGCCCCCCCGGGTTGAAAACGATCCCCAGTCGGGGAAAAATGGGGACGAGGCGCCGAGAGGTTCCTCCGAAGGGGGCAGAACCCACGCTCGGTCTGCCGCGGGAGGCAAAGCTCGGACGCCCAGGCCTCAACGGCGTGGCCGTCTGGGCATGTCAGCGAAGGAGAGCGCTTGGTAGCTGCCCCCTTCGTCTGTGCCCGGCCTCCGGAGACGTGGTCCCGGGCCCCCCCCCGGCCGCCGGCCTACCGGCGAGCCCGGCGGCGAGCCGACCTGGCCGCCAGCGTCTCCGCCCGGATCGCGGCCTCCTCGGTCAGCCCCATGGAGACGGCCCCCTGGATGGCCAGCAGCTCGGTCACGACCCACGAGGGGGCCCGGCGGTGCCATCCCAGCTCCGCCAGCAGCCGGTCCAGCCGCTCCACGGCCCGCTCCAGGCGCTCCCCCTGGGCGGCCGTGGCCGCGTGGGCCCCGGCCGCGCGCTCCCGGCGCCACCGCTCCAGCTCGACCACGGGTGCCATCTCGACACCGATCGTAGCCCGGGGGTGTGACATTTCCTCGGAAGGCGGCCCATAGAATCGGGGGGATGCCAGACGCCCGAGCGGTGGCCGAGGTCCTGGGGGCCCTGTCCTACGGCGAGCGGCTGGCCCAGCACCGGGCCGAGGAGAACGTGGCCCTGGCGCCCGACGGAAGGACCCAGCAGTTCCAGCGGCAGGTGGCCGCCCGGGAGCGGGACAACGCGGCGCTGATCGAGGCCCGGGTCCGGGAGATGGGCGTGGAGGGCCTGGCCGAGCCGTTCCGGCGGTTCTTCGACGCGTTCTTCGAGCGGACGGTGCCCACCGACTGGCTGGAGGCCCAGACGTTCCACTACGTGGGCGATGCGCTCATGAGCGAGTTCGGGGACGTGCTGATCCCCTCGCTCGACCCGGTCTCCGCCGTGGTGATCCGCCAGCTCTCGGACCGGGCCGACCAGGAGTCCTTCGCCCTCGACGAGATCACCCGGGGGACCGGGGACGACCCCGCCGCGGCCGAGCGGGTGGCGGCCTACGCGCGCAGGGTCATCGGCGAGGCCCTGACCCAGACCCGGCGAGCGCTCGACGAGACCGAGGCCATCCGCACGCTGCTGGGGGGCGAGGAGGGGGAGAAACGGATGCTCCTCGACCTCCTCCAGCGGCACCGTGCCCGGCTCGACCGCATGGGCATCGAAGCGGTCGAGTAGGCCGCTCGGGCCGGCACGGCCTCCAGCTCCCCCGGATGGGGGAGCGGAGAATCCCCCCGTGAGATCCCCCCGCCTGGCGATGTGCCGGGCTCGACCGCCCTGGTAGCGTTCGCACCGCTCGCCACGGCGAGTGGACCTCCCCCTCCGGCTTCCCCACGACGTTCGCCCGAGGAGGCACGGGGTGCAGGAGACCACGGTAGTGCTGGGGGTCGACGATGCGGCCCTCCAGGAAGAGGTCCTTCACTTCCTGGACCGGCGCCCGGCCCTGCGGGTGGTCGGGGCCGCGGCTGACGGCCACCGCCTGGCCCGGGAGGTCCGCGAGGCCGCTCCCGACGCCGCGGTGGTCTCGCCGGCCGTGCTCGGCCCGGCCCCGGACCTGGACGGGGCGGCCGTCCTGGTGGTGGCGGAGCGGGAGACGACCGAGGCCCTCCGCACCGCGATCCGAGCCGGGGCCAGGGGCTTCTACCTGTGGCCGGAGGAGCGGGAAGCGCTGGCCCGCGACGCCGAGCGGGCCGCCCGCCCCCGGGTTGCCGAGGGCCGCACGCCCGGACGGGCCGTGGCGGTGTACGGGGCCCGCGGGGGCGCCGGCGTCACGTTCCTGGCCACCACGCTGGCCGCGTCGTTCGCCTCCCGCGGAGCGACGGCCGTGCTGGCCGACCTGGACCCCGTCCACGCGGACGTGGCCGCCGCCCTGGGGATCGCCCCCGGAGCCGATGTGCCCACGGTGGCCCAGCTGCGGCCGGTGCTCGACGAGCTCGCACCCGAGCACCTGGACCGGGTCCTGTACGCGCACCCGGCGGGTTCCGGGTCCTGCTGGCGCCCGACGAGCCCGGGGAGCCGCTCGAGGACCGCCACGTGACGGCCCTGGCCCGGGTGCTGCGATCCCGCTTCGACGTCGTCCTCCTGCACCTCCCGCGCACCCTGGACCCGGGGGTGCGGGCGGCGCTGGAGGCCGCCGACGAGGTCCTGGTCGTGGCCACGCTTGACGTCATGGCGTTCCGCGAGGCCCGCCGGGTGCTGGCCACGCTGGGAGGCCTCGGACTGGACGGCCGCTGTTCGCTGGTGATCAACCGGGCCTCCAGGTCCGAGGTGGTGCCCGAGAGCGGGTGTTCGGCAAGCGGCCGGTGGCCGTGATCCGGGCGGACCGCTCGGTGTCCCGGGCTCAGGACCGGGGCGAGCTGGTCCGCTCCGGTCCCGCCGCCCGGCGTGTGGCGGCCCTGGCCGGCCGGTTGGCGGCCGCCCCCCCGGAGGAGCACCGATGACGCTGCGGTGGCATCCCGCCGGGGCCGGGCGCCGCATGGCGTCGCTGGTGGCCACGCGGGTCCGGGAGCGGGTGGATGCCGGTGCGCTGGCAACGGTCGCCCCGGCCGAACGCCGCCTCCGCGTTCGCGAAGAGGCCATGGCGGTGCTGCGGGAGCACCGCGTCGTGCTGCCGGCCCGGGAGCTCACCCGGCTGGTCAACGAGGTGTCCGACGAGGTCGTCGGCCTCGGCCCGATCGAGGCCCTGCTGAAGGACCCCGACGTGACGGAGGTCATGGTCAACGGGGCCGACGACGTGTACGTGGAGCGGAAGGGGCGGATCGAGGGGGTCGAGCGCGGCCTATTCGAGGGGGAGGAGGCTGTGCACCACCTCATCGAGCGGATCGTTGGGCCGCTCGGCCTCCGGGTCGACGAGTCGTGCCCATACGTGGACGCCCGGCTTCCGGACGGCTCGCGGTTCCACGCGATCGTCCCGCCCCTTTCGCTCTGCGGCCCGGTGGTGACGCTGCGGAAGTTCGGCATCACTCCGTTGGGGCCAGAGGACCTGGTGGGCCTGGGGACGGCCACCGAGGAGATGGTGGCCTTCCTGGGGCGCTCGGTCCGGGAGCGGGCCAACGTGCTGGTCTCGGGCGGCGCCGCGTCCGGCAAGACCACGCTCCTCGGCGCCCTGTCCAAGTTCATCCCGCCGGGGGAGCGGATCATCACGATCGAGGATGCCGCGGAGCTGCGGCTGGCCCAGCCTCACGTCGTGGGGCTCGAGGCCCGCCCACCGAACGTGGAGGGACGGGGCGCCGTGACCGTCCGGGACCTGGTCCGCAACGCGCTGCGCATGCGGCCCGACCGGATCGTGGTGGGGGAGGTCCGCGGGGCCGAGGCGCTGGACATGCTCCAGGCCATGAACACCGGCCACCCCGGGTCGATGTCGACCGTCCACGCCAACTCGCCGCAGGAGCTGATGTCGCGGCTGGAGACCATGGCCCTGATGTCCGACGTCGACCTCCCGGCCTCCCACGTCCGCGAGCAGGTCGCCACCACGATCGACCTCGTGGTGCACATGGCCCGACTGGCCGACGGCCGCCGGGGGGTGGCCCGCATCACCGCGGTGGATGGGCTGCGAGGCGGTCGGGCCGCCCTCGAGGACCTGTTCGTGTTCCGGCGGCGGGGTGGCGGCGGGTGGTTCGAGCGGACCGGAGGGGGCCCGGCCGGGAACGGCGCCGTGCCTGCCGGTCCGGTCCAGGTGGGAGCGAGGTGATGGCGGCGGTCGCCTTCGGTGCCGGACTGGGGGTGGCCGGCCTGCTGGCCGCGGCCGCCATCCGGGCCGGGGCCCGCGACCGGAGCCTGGCGGCGATCGGCGCCTTCCCCGGGGCGAGCCCCTCGCCGAGGACCGGTCGCCTGGCCGCCCGTGCGGCCGGGCGGGGGTGGCCGTTCGGCGCTGCGAGCTACGTGGGTGCCCTGGTGGGGGCCTCGGTCCTGGCCGGCCTGGCCGGGTTCCGGCTGGCCGGTCCGGTGGGTGCGGTGGCGGGGCTGGTGGGTGCGCCGCTCGGCCTGGAGGCCGTGCTGTCCCGCCGGCTGGCCCGCCGGCGGGAGCGGGCCGAGGACGACCTCAAGGAGGTCGTGGTGGGTCTGGCGGCCGGGGCTCGGGCGGGACTCTCGCTGCGGCGGGCCCTTTCCGAGGCCGTTGCCGAGGCGGAGCCTCCGTTGCGCGCGGCCCTCGAGGGAGCCGTCCGGAGGCTGGGGGTGGGGGAGCCGATGGAGGAGGCCCTGGCATCCCTGGCTCGGGACATCGGCTCACCGGACGCCGACCTCCTCGTCACCGTACTCGGCGTCTATCGCCGCACCGGCGGTGATCTGCCGGCCCTCCTGGACCAGGTGGCGGAGATCGTGGGCCACCGGGCCGGGGCACGCCGGCAGATCAGGTCGCTCACCGCACAGGGACGCGCGTCGGGGACCGTCCTCGCGGTCCTTCCCATCGCCTTCGTCTCCCTTCTCTCCGGGACCGGTGGGGACGGCCTCGGCGCGTTCTATCGAACCTGGCAGGGCTCCGCGCTCCTGCTGGCGGGCCTGGTGTGCGAGGCGCTGGGGTTCGCCTGGATCCGCCGGATCGTCCGGCCGAGGCCGTGAGCGCGGTCCTGGCGGTCTCCTACGTCGCGGCGGCGGCCCTGTTCGTGGCGGGGCTCCGGCGCCGGGCCGATCCCCGGATCCGGTCCCGGCTCGAACACGTTGCCGGCCACGGCTCCGTCACCGACGCCCTGGCCCGGATCGGGCGCCGGGTGCGGATGCCGGCCACCCGGGCTCGCATCGTCGAGCGCCAGAGGGCGGCGGGACTGCCGCCCTCCGTGGACCGGGTGCTGGGCGCCAAGGTGGCCGTGGCGGCCGCCGGCCTGGTGGTCGGCCTCACCGCGGCCCCCGGCGGCTCCGGCGCGGCCGCGCCGGTGGCGGTGGTGCTGGCGGCGGCGGGGTGGCGGCTGCCGGAGTTCGTGCTGGCCAGGCGGGTGGCGGCCAGACGGGCGACGATCTCGGCGGCCGTGCCCGACCTCCTCGACCTCGTCGCCGTGTCGGTCACCGCGGGGCTCACGCCTCGACTGGCCCTGGACCGGGCGGTCGAGGCGCTGCACGGTCCCCTGGCCGAGGAGCTGTCGGCGGCCCGGCGAGAGGTGGAGCTGGGAGCCTCGTGGCGAGCCACCCTCCGTTCGGTGGCCGGGCGGACCGGGCTGCGGGACCTGCGGCGGCTGGCCTCGACGCTCGAGCGGAGCGAGCGGCTGGGCACCCCGGTGGCCGGCCGCCTCCGGGACCTTGCCCGCGAGGTGCGGGCCGAGCGGCGGGCCGCCCAGGAGGAGCGGGCCCGGCGAGCCCCCGTGGCCATGCTGTTCCCCCTGGTGTTCCTGATCCTCCCCGCGTTCGTCCTGGCCGCGGTGGTCCCGGCGGTGCTGGTGGCCACCCGCGGCATGTGAAGGAGGGATCCGATGATCCGTATCGCCGCGTTCGTGCAGTCCCGGCTGGCGTGGGTCCGGCGAGGGTCCGAGCGGGGCCAGACCACGGCCGAGTACGCCCTGGTGATCCTGGCCGCCGCCGCCATCGCCCTGGTGCTGCTGGTGTGGGCCCGGTCCTCGGGCAAGCTGCCGGCGTTCTTCGACAGCATCATCGACCGCATCGTGGGTGACAGCGAGCAGTGAGGTCTCGCGGGAGCGCCACGCTCGAGCTGGCGCTGGTCCTCCCGCTGGCCCTGTTGGCCGCCCTGGCCCTGGTGCAGGTGGGCCTGGTGGCCAAGGACTCCCTGGTGGTGGTCCAGGCCGCCCGGGAGGGGGCGCGGGAGGCCACGGTGACCACCGACGAGGATCGGATCCGGGCCGCGACCCTCCGCAGCGGGCTACCCGACGAACGGACGGAGGTCGAGGTGGAGCGGCAGGGGGGCGTGGGGGAGCCCGTGACCGTCCGGGTGCGGTACCGGGCGGCGCTGGTGGTCCCGTTCGTGGAGTGGCTGTTCCCCGACGAGGTCACGATGGTGGGCGCCACCACGATGCGGCAGGAGACCGCCGGCGCCGAGCCCTGACGGGCCGATGGGCCGGATGGCTTCGCGCGGGAGCGCCTCGCTGGTGCTGATGGTGGCGCTGGGGTTCGCCGCGATCCTGGCCGCGTTCGGGGCCGACGTGGCCCGGGCCTCCGCCGCCCGGGGCCGGGCCCAGGCCGCCGCCGACGCGGCCGCCCTGGCGGCGGCGCAGGAGCTGGTGGTGCCCTCGGACCGGTCGCCGGCCGAGGTGGCCGCGGAGTACGCCGAGCTGGACGGGGCCAGTCTGGTGGCGTGCCGGTGCGACCCCGGCGGCGACGACGTGGTGGTCACCGTGGAGCTCGACGTCCACCTTCCGCTCCTCGGCCAGGTCCGGACCGTCACCGCCTCGGCCCGGGCGGTGGTGGCCGCCCCCGCCCGGAGCGAGGGGCTCCGGCCGATGTTCGCCGCCCGCCTGTCCTGCCTGTTCGCCCGGGTCCGGGGGCTGTCGATCGTCTCCGGCTTCCGCACCCGCGCCCAGCAGGCGGCCCTGTACCGGCACAAGCCGCACCTGGCCGCGCCGCCGGGCCACTCGAACCACGAGCGGGGGCTGGCCGCGGACCTGGGGTTCGCCTCGGACGCGGCCCGCCGGGCCGCCCACCGGGAGGCGGCGTCGTGCGGCCTGGGGTTCCCGGTGTCGCACGAGCCGTGGCACGTGGAGCCGGCCGGGCTCACGGGGTGATTCGTCGGGGTCAGCGCGCGGGGTGCTCGACGATCGAGATCACCCGGGCGGCCATGAACCGGCCGGTCCGGACGACCTGTCCGGTGCGGGTGACCTCCGACACCTCGACGACGCCCCGGGCGGTCGAGACCTCCACCCGCCGTCCGCTCTTCGTGGCCTCGATCTCGTACCGCTGGACCCCGGCTCCCGCGTCCACCAGCACCTCGACCCGGTCGCCCTTCATGGCCCGATCGTACTGCGGAACGCGGGGATGACCTCTCGGGCGAACCGCTCGCGCTGGTCGGCCGGCTCGCCCACGGGCCACAGGTTGAAGAACGTGATTCCCATGGTCGCCAGACGGGCCAGCTCGTCGGCCACCTTCCCCGGGTCGCCGGCGATCACGTGCTCCCGGGGGTCGGAGCGGGGATCGACCCGGACCGCCACGTTGTAGGCGTAGTCGATGGCGTCCGGGTCCCGGCCTGCTTCCTCGGCGGCGGTCCGGACCCGGTCGCGGACGGCCCCCCATCCCTCGGGGGGCAGGAACCGCATCGAGGGGATCCATCCCTGGGCCACCCGGCCCGTCAGCGCCACCGCCCGCCTCCCGTAGGTCCCCAGCCACACGGGGATCTCCCGGTCGGGCTTGGGTTCGATGGTGGCCTCGCGGACCTGGTAGTGGCGCCCCCGGTAGGTGAAGGCGTCCTCGGTCCACAGCCCCCGGATGATCCACAGGGCCTCCTCGAACGCGTCGATCTTGTCCTTCGGCTCGCGGACGGGCAGGCCGAACGCCTCGAACTCCCGGTTGGAGCCGCCGGCTCCCAGCCCCAGCACCAGCCGACCGCCGGACAGGCGGTCCAGGGAGGCGGCCATCTTGGCGGTCACCGCGGGGTGGCGGTAGGGCAGGCCCAGCACGTTCGTCCCCACGCCGATCCGCTCGGTGGCCGCCGCCAGCCAGGTCAGCAGGGTCCACGTCTCGTGGGTGGGGCGGGTGCCGGGCAGGTGGTCGGTCACCGTGACCAGGTCGAAGCCGAGGTCCTCGGCGTGCCGGGCCTCGGCCACGGGGTCGGTCCTCGGCTCCGCCGAGGCGTTGATGCTGACGCCGAACCGCACCACGGCTCAGCCCTCCAGCTCGATCGGCGTGGCCTCCAGCGTGACCATCCGTCCCCCGCGGACCACCCGGACGGGGACGGTGCGGCCGATGGCCTCGGAGGCCATCAGCCGCTGGAGGTCGCGGGCGCTGCCCACCGGCTCGCCGCCCACGTCCAGGATCAGGTCCTCGGGCCGAAGCCCGGCCCTGTCCGCGGGGCTGCCGGTGACGACCTCCACGACCTCGACGCCCACCTCCCGGCCAACCTCGGTGGCCACCTTGGGGGGCAGGGGCCGCGGCCCCCCGGCGATCCCCAGGTAGGCTCGCCGGTACCGCCCCTCGCCCATCAGCGCGGTGATGATGCGCCGGGTGGTGGCGTTGATCGGCACGGCCAGGCCCAGCCCGATCCCGGCAACCGCCGTGTTGATCCCCACCACCGCTCCGCGGCCGTCCGACAGCGCCCCGCCGGAGTTCCCGGGATTCAGGGCGGCATCGGTCTGGATGACGTTCTCCACGATCCGGGTGGCGGACCCGGCCCTGGCGGGGAAGGCCCGGCCCAGCGCGCTGACCACCCCGGCGGTGACCGAGCCGGTGAACCCCAGCGGGTTGCCGATGGCCACCACCAGCTGGCCCACCCGGAGCCGGTCGGCGTCCCCGAGGTCCGCGGCCGGCAGGTCGGACCCGGACACCCGGATCACCGCCAGGTCCGACAGGGGGTCGACGCCCACGACGTCGACCTCGAGCTCGCGGCCGTCCACGAACGAGGCCGTGCTGCCGTCCGCGGCGGAGATCACGTGGTTCGAGGTCAACAGGAACCCGTCCGGGGTGATCACCACCGCGGAGCCGCTCCCCTCCGCCCGCCGCGCCCCCCGGACCCGGCGCACCACCCGCAGGCTGGCCACCGAAGGGATCAGGCGCTCGGCCACCGAGGTGACCACGGTGGAATAGGCATCCAGGGCCTCGCGGTCCGCGCCGTTCCCGGGACGGTCGCCGTCCGCCGGTGGGCCGGCCAGGATCGCGTCCACGAACCTCGTCATGCGGTCTCCTCCGCGCCGGGGCCGGCGGCCCGGACCCGCTCCACCTCCTCGAAGGCGGCGCGGAGGTCGGCCAGCCAGGCCTCCTGGTTCGCCCCCACCATCCGCGCGCACCACGCCAGGGCGTCGCTGCGGCTGCGGGCCACGCCGGCATCCACCAGGGTGTCGAGGACGGCCCGCTCGTCCATCCGCAGCCGGGTCATCACCGGGAGGCTCAGCGTGGTGAACGGCTGGCGCACGTCACCGCACTCCGCCCCCCAGGACACCTTTCGGTTCCACAGGTGCTCCGCCTCCAGGGCGATCCCGATCCTTCGGTCGCGCGTGTCCTCCCGGAAGCGCTGGATGCGCGCGGCGCGGGCGGCGCGCTTGGCCGCGGCCGTGGCTCCCCTCGGGAAGTCGGGCTGGGCGAGCCGCCCCGCCACGATGACCTCCTCGCGGTCGCAGGTCACCTCGGGCGGACCGACGAACCAGTCGCCCGGCACCCGGCCGGCGAACCACGTCGCCAGCTCCGTGGCGAGCTCGGACGTGGTCGCGGCCATGGCGATTACAAGATTACACGGGAACCGGCGACGGGCACCCGTCCGGCCGTCCGGCCGCTCCGGTCGCGGGGGGTGGCGGCGGGTAGAATGGCCGGCGTGGCGCAGGCCGAGGACGCCCGGAGGGAGGCCACGGCCCGGCAGAAGCTGGGGATCGTGGACTACACGCTGGCCAAGCGTGCCCTCCTCCGCCAGGCCCGCCGGGGGCTCATGTCGATCCACGAGCTGTGCGACGCCCATCCCGAGCTGCTCCGGGCGGCCCGGCACATGGGGCAGCCCACCTCCCGGCCCTGCCCGGTGTGCCACCGTTCCGACCTCCGCCTCCTGGCCTACGTCTACGCCGACGAGCTCAAGCGCGACAACGGCCGCGTGTGGGCCATTGACAAGGCCCTGGCGATCACCGCTCGGTGCGAGGGCGGGGCCTGCTACGTGGTCGAGGTCTGCACCGGCTGCTCCTGGAACCACCTCACCGAGGCCTTTGTGGGTCGCAGCGCCGGGTGATCGGCGAGCGCCGGCCCGGCCCGCACCCATCCTTCCGCTGACCGTGCCCTGATGGCCGCCGTCGGGCTGCCGGTGGCGCTCGTCCTGGGAGCGGTGGCCGCGGCCGCGGCGGGGCTCGTCCGGCGGCTCGCCGGCGGCCCACCTCCGTGGTGGGGACCGGTGACCGCACCGTGGATCCACCTTCGCCGCATGGCCGCCCGCCGGGAACGCCTCACCGTGGTCGAGGCGGGCGGGGGGGCGGCCGCCCTGGTGGGCGCGTCCCTGGTCGCGGCCTCGGCCATCGGTCGGGGTCCGGGCTCCGCGGTGCTCCTGTACCTCTCGCTGGCGATGGCCGCCGCCGGCGGTCAGGTGGCCGCCTCCGATCCCGGGACCCGGGCGGCGGACGGGCGGGTGGCCGCCGGGCGGACCGTGGCCGCGGCGGCCGAGCCCGCCTTCGTGGTTGCCCTGGGTGCGGCGTTCCTGAGGTGGCGGGCCACCGGTCTGGGGTCCGTGGTGGGGGTACAGCAGGTGCTGGGGCCGGGGATCGCGGTGGGGCCGCCGGTGGCGGCCATCGGGCTTGCGGCGGCGGCGGTGGCCCTGGTGGTTGCCGGAGCGCTCCGGCTGGCCCCGGTCGCCCAGACCCGCCGGGGCGCGGGGCGGCCGTCCTCCTCGGCGGCCCTGGTGGCCCTGTGCCGGTGGTCGCTGGCCGGCGCCACGGCCCTGGTGGGCGCGGCGGTGGTGGCCGGTGTGGGGCCCGGCAGCCGGGCCACGGACCTCCTGGCGTTCGCCGGCGCCGCCATCGCCGGGGCCGCGGTCCTGGGAGCGGCCGACGCGGCGGCCGGTCTGGTCGCCCGGCGCGGCCTCATGGCCCTGGCCGCTTCGGGCCTGGCCGCGGCCGCCGTGGTCCTGGTGGTGCTGGCGTGAAGGGGGCCGGATGAGCCGAGGGGTCCTGATCCTCCAGGCCGCGGTGTTCGGCCCGGCCGTCGCCGGGCTGGCCTGGCTGGCCTTCGCCCGCTCGAGGTGGGCCCGCCGAGCGGTGGCCGGTGCCCTCGCGGGCGGCGGGCACGCGGCCGCGTGGTGGGTGCTGTGGATGGCGTACCGGGGGGAGGCCCCGGCCTGGGAGGGGCTGGAGCCCACCCTGCTCACGTCCTCCGTGGTGGTGGCGGCCGAGGTGGGCATCCTCCTGGCCGTGACGCGGGCCGAGGCTCGCCGGGCCGGCGAGGTCCCGGCCGCGGTGGTGGGGACGGCCGCGTCGGCCTCGGCGCTGGTCGTGGCGGCGTGGTCCACCAGCCTGGTCGTGGTGGGGCTGGCCGTGCCGGTCCCCACCCTGGCGGCGGTGCTGGCCGGCCTGTCGGCCACCGGCCGTCCCGACGTCCGGGGGCACCTCACGCTGGCCGCCGCCGACGGGGCCGCGCTCCTCGGGCTGTCCGTGATCTTCGCCCGCACCGGGAGCACGGTGGTGGGGCCGGACTCGGGCCTGGGGCCCGCGTTGCTCCTGGCCGCGGCGGCGGCCAAGGCCGGGGCGCTCCCCGGCCTGGCCACCTGGCGCCTCGTTGCCGCCGACGGTGCGGCCGGCCCCGTGTCGGCGGTCCTGCGCGGGCAGGCCCTGGCGCTGGCGGCCATGGCCGGGCTGGCCATGGGCGGGGCCGGGCGTATGGCGGTGCTGGCTGCCGCCGGGGCGGCAGCCGTGCTGGCGGCCGGGGCGGCCGGGGTCCTGTCCCGCCGGCCCTCGGGTGCGGTGGCGGCCCTGATCGGGGCCGGCGCGGGGGTGCCGTTCGTGGCCCTCGGCCTCGGGGGTGCGGTCGGGGCCCGGGCCTTCCTGGTGGCGTTCCCCGCGGTGCTCGTCGCTGCCGGGGCGGCGACCGCGCTGGCCGAGGCGGCTCCTCCGGTCCGGTGGTTCGCGAACGACCCCCGGGATCGCCGCCCGGTCCGGTCGGCCGCGGGCGCCCTGGCCCTGGGGGTGGCGGTCGCCTCGGTGGCCGCGGCCCCGGTCGGCGGGGGGTTCCCGGGCGCGTGGCTGTCCCTCTCGCTGGCCGCCGTCCGGGGCCGCCCCCTGGCGGGCCTGGCGGCCGGCGGGGCGGCGCTGGGTCTGGGCCTGGCGATCCTCGGCGCGGTGGCCCTGTTGCGGTGGGCCCGACCGAGGCCCGCCGCCACGGTCCTGGGCGTTCCGGCCGCCGTGGCCCTGCTGTACATGGGGACCCAGCCGGTCCGACTGGGGATCGGCTGGTGGGTGCGGATCGAGCAGGAGCTCGGGCTCCCGGCGGTCCTCCCCTCGGCCGGTGCCCCGGCGCTCCCCGCTCTGCCCGGCTCCCACCTGCTGGTGGCCGCCGCCCCCGCGCTGGCGGTGGTGGTGGCCGTGGTCCTCGTTGGCCGGGGCTTCCGGGACCCCTCCCCGGGGTTCGCGCCGCTGCGACCCACCCGCCGGAGGCCGCCGCGGAGCGGTCCGGTGGCCGCGGTCCGCCGCCGCGGGGAGGCGGTGGTGGCCCGGGCCTCGGCCCTGGCCCTGGGCTTCGGAGTGGCCCTGGTGGTGGAGGCCGCCGCGGTGGTCATGGCCATCCGGCTGCTGTTCCTGGGCTCCGCGGCCGGCTTCCTGTAGGGGCTCGACCGGTTCGCCCGGATTCGCGGCCACGGGATCGGATCGGGGGATCGAGCGGGTACAATCGTGGCCCGTGGCGACCAAGACGCTTCCCCGACGAGGCGCTCGGCGACACGCGGCGAAGCCGAAACCCAAGAAGACGAGGAAGCGGGGGTTCTTCCGGCGCTACTGGTGGCTGTGGACCCCGCCGCTCGGGGCCGTCGTCGCCGTGGTCCCCGCGCTGAGCTTCGTCTACACGCAGCTCCCGCTTCAGCTCGACCTTCCCCAGGACCAGACCTCGATCCTGTTCGACGTGAACGGCAAGGAGCTGACCAGGTTCGAAGCCGGCGTGGACCGCCAGCCCATCGACCTCGAGGACATGCCCCGGCACCTGATCGAGGCCGTCCTGGCCGCCGAGGACGCGGGCTTCTACCGCCACGGGGGCGTCAGCGTCACCGGGATCATCCGGGCCGCCTGGGCCAACGTGACCGGCGGCGAGATCACCCAGGGTGGCTCCACGATCACCCAGCAGTACGTGCGCAACGTCTATCCCCAGGAGGTCGGCACGGAGCGCACCTACACCCGGAAGATCAAGGAGGTCCTGCTGGCGATGAAGCTCGAGCGGGCCCTGTCGAAGGACGAGATCCTGGAGCGGTACCTCAACACGATCTACCTGGGCGAGGGGGCCTACGGGATGGAGGCCGCCGCCCAGACCTACTTCGGGAAGCGGGCCCGCGGGCTCAACGTGCTCCAGTCGGCCACCCTGGCCGGGCTGATCAGCGGTCCCGAGCTGTTCGACCCGCGGGACAACCCGGACAACTCCGCCGTCCGCCGCAACTACGTGCTCGACCGGATGGCCCAGCTCGGCTTCCTGGAGCCCGAGCGGGCCGGGCGCCTGAAGCAGAAGGGGGTCCACACCGTCGGCGCCAGGAAGGGGTTCGAGCGCAGCCCGGCCGCGTACTACATCGACTACACGCGGCGGTACATGGAGCGGAAGTACGGCGGCGACACCTTCACCGGCGGCTTCCGGATCCGGGGCACCCTGGACGCCGCCTGGCAGGAGGCGGCCGAGACCGCCATCGCGAACCGCCTGAGCCTCGATCCCGGAACGCCCGCGGCCGCCCTGGTGGCCATCGACGTCGATACCGGGGAGGTGCGGGCCATGGTCGGCGGCCGGGACTTCCGGCAGGCCCAGGTGAACCTGGCCACGGGCGACGGGGGGACCGGCCGGCAGTCGGGCTCCGCGTTCAAGCCGTTCACCCTGGCCGCGGCCATCAAGCAGGGCGTCTCGCTGCGCTCGGTGTTCAGCGGCCCGGGGAAGATCAGCATCGATGACCCCAGGTGCGGTGGCTGGGAGCCGGGCAACTACTCGGACTCCGGGGCCGGGACCATGGACCTGGTGCAGGCCACCGCGAACTCCGTGAACACGATCTTCGCCCAGCTCGTGGTGGAGGTCGGGCCCGACGCCGTGGCCGAGCTGGCCCGCGACATGGGCATCCGCAGCGACCTGGGGGACCCGGCCCCGTGCTCGATCACCCTCGGCACGAAGGAGGTCTCCCCGCTGGAGATGACCGAGGCCTACGCGTCCTTCGCCTCGCTGGGGATCCATCGGCGTGCCACCCCGGTTCGGCTCATCAGGGGACCGGACGGCGACGTGATCCACCGCAACGGCACCAGGGGGCAGCGGATCCTGCAGCAGAACGAGGCGCTCCAGGCGATCTACACGATGAAGGCCGTGGTGAGCGGCGGGACCGGAACCGCCGCCGGCGGCCTGGGGTTCGAGGTGTTCGGCAAGACCGGCACCACCGACGACGACTCGGACGTGTGGTTCTGCGGGGCGTCCTCGGAAGTGGCCGCGTGCGTGTGGGTGGGCCATCCCGACGCCCGCACGCCGATGCCGGGGGCCACCGGAGGTTCGGTGGCGGCCCCGATCTGGCACGAGTTCATGGCCGCCGTCCACTCCGGTCTCGATCCGCAGCCGTTCGCCACGCCGGAGTTCACCGGGGAGCTGATCTCGGGGTCGGCCCCCATACCGGCGCCCTCCCCTGAGCCCACCGAGGAGCCCACCGAGGAGCCGACCAAGGAGCCGAAGAAGTCGCCCAAGCCTCCACCGTCCCCGACGCCGCCCTCGCCCCCGCCCCCGCCGTCGCCGTCGCCCACCGAGGAGCCTCCTGAGGAGCCGTGAGGCGGGCCTTGGCCGCCGGCTGGCCGATCAGCGAGCGGCTTAGGGGCAGCTGCGGAACGGGTCGTCGGCGAGCTCCGGCCAGCGCTCCGCCTCCGTCCCCACCTCCACCACGTGGGACTCGGTCCCGGTCACCACGAACGTTCCGTCCACCGCCCGGTAGAACGTCCGGGTGACGTCGAAGTGGGAATCGTCCGCGCCGCCCTGGGCCAGGTCCCCCGAGGTGACCACGATCGTGCCCGGGCCCGTGCAGTCGACCCCCGCCGCGAACTCGCCGGACAGCGGAACCAGGCCCTCGGCCTCGGGAGGCTGGGGCGGCTGGAGCCGCATCTGCACCAACGTCCCGGTGGCCAGCCTGGAGGGCCCCGGCTCGAACGTGAAGACCTGCCCGGTGCGGTGGGGATGGCCGGGTCCACCGAACTCGACCACCACCTCGGCCCCCGGCTGGCCGTCGATCTCCGCCGAGAGCAGGATCGAAGGCGGTTCCGGCGGCCACGGGACCGCACCGATGAAGGCGCGGTAGACGGGCCCGCCATCCTGCGTGGCCTGGAGGACGTACCGGCACCGAGGCGGCCGCTCCTTGTCCCCTCGGATGACGATGACAGACCGGCCGCCCCCGGTGATGTCGGCCTCGGCGACCGGCCCCACGGGCTGGTAGCTGGGCGGGAGGTCCTGGCCCTCGATGGCCGGGCACGCCGAGGCGGCGTCGGCCGGCGAGGGGGTCACGGTCGGCCCCACCACGGGGTCGTCGGCGGGGCTGGTGCTCCCCAGGTTGAACGCTCGGGCCAGGGCCAGGGCGCCGGCGGCGCTGCCGGCCACGATGGCCGTGGCCAGGATCGCGGTGTTGACGCGCCGGACCAGTCGCCGACGTCGCTTCCGCCGGGCCACCACCGGGAAGGCCTTCGCCCCGTCGACCCGCCCGGCCAGCCGCCGGACCTCGTCGTCGAGCCGGTCGTCAAGGCCGGACATGCTCATCCTCCTGGACGCCGATCTCCCGGGCCAGCTGCGACCGGGCTCGGTGGAGAGCGGACTTGACCGTCCCGGGCCGGACGTGGAGCTGCCTGGCCACCGTCTCCACGTCGAACCCGACGTAGTACTAGAGGAGAATGACCTCCCGGTGCCGGCGGGACAGCGACCGCAGGGCCCGCCGCAGGTCGATGGCCCCGTCCGGCTCGGGTGGCTGCTCCGGAAGCGCCATCCTGGCCCGGGCCCGTCGCTCCGCCAGGACCCGTCGCCACCGGCTCCGGGTCAGGTTCATGGCCACCGTGGTCACCCACGCCCCCAGCGACTCGATGCGCTCGCCCCGCTCGGACCGCTCCCACGCCCGGGCCAGGGCCTCGCACACTGCGTCCTCCGCGGCGGGCAGGTCCTCCGAGGCGAGGGCGATGACCCCCACCACCCTGGAGTACTCCTCATCGAGGAACGCCCTGACATCGGCCTCGTTCAGCTCCCCTCCTTCCACCCCCACCGACGCACCACCCGACGGTTCGGTTGCGTCCTCGGCGCGGGATGCGCTCACATTGGGTGTTTCGCTCGCCCTCCGAAGCTACCGCCATCCCGCCCTGGGGCGGGACCCCCTACTCGATCAGGCGGCGGCGGAAGGCCTCGGCCACGGCGGCGGTGCGGTCGGCCGCGTTGAGCTTCTGGAAGATGTGCTCGAGATGGGTCTTCACGGTGTCGGGCGAGATGAACAGGGTGCGGGCGATCTCCCGATTCGTCTTGCCCGTGGCCACGAGCTGGAGGACCTGGACCTCCCGGCTGGTGAGGGCCTCGTGCGGGGACTCCTCCCGGCTGGGGAGCTGCTCGGCCAGAGCCAGGACGAGCTCGGGATCGATCACCACCGCACCCGAGGCCACCTGCCGCACGGTCCGGACGAGATGCTCGGCGTCCTTGGCCTTGAGCACGTAGCCCCGGGCCCCGGCCCTGACCGCCTCGGCCACGAACTGGCGCTGGTCGAACGCCGTCAGCATGACGATCCGCGTCTCGGGGGACCGGCGGCGGATGGCCCGGGCCGCCTCCAACCCGTTCATCTCCGGCATGCGGATGTCGATCAGGGCCACGTCGGGATGGGCGGTGGCCACCACCCCGACGATGTCCCGGCCGTTCGACGCCTCGCCGACGACCTCCACGTCCGAGGTCCCCTCCAGGACGCGCCGGACGCCCTGGCGGACCAAGGTGTGGTCGTCGGCGATGACCAACCTGATCGACACGGCGTCTCGGCGCCACCCTAAGCCCCTCGCGGCGCCGGGGGCTATTCAGAACACGAAGTACCAGGCGACGAACAGCACGGTGAGGGCACCGAGGCCGGCGGCCGAGATGGCCACCACGGCGGTGTGGACCCCCGGGCGCCGCCGGGCCCACACGGCCGGGGCCCACAGGATCGGGAAGATCGGCAGCAGGAACCGAGGGAGCGACATGAACGGCCGGCTGGGGAAGATGAACGAGAGCGGCGCCAGCAGCATGGCCCAGGTGTACACGGCGTACAGGAGCCGGCCCCGCAGGGCCACCCACGCCGCGGCCGCCAGGGCCGGGACCACCACCAGCCAGTCCACCAGGTGGTAGCCGCCGGGGTAGTTCCCCACGAACCGGAACGCGATGCCGGTGGCCCGCATCACCGTGAAGACGGGGAACGAGAGCTCCCGCTGCCACACGGCCTGCTGGCGAACCGGGGCCAGCCAGTCACCTGCCAGAGCAGCGGCGAAGCCCAGGAAGGCCACCGTCCCCACCAGCGGCGCCACCGACCACGCCAGCCGGGCCGCCACACCATCCCGCCGTCCCTCCCGGGCTCGATGGAGGGCCTCGACGACGAGGGGGAGCACCAGCAGCACGCCCACGTTGCGGGTGGCGGCCGCCCCCGCGCCGGCCAGCCCGGCCACCGCCCACCTGCCCCGCCGGGCGGCCCGCAACGACAGCAGGGCCAGCAGCAGGAACGGCGCTTCCGAATACGGCGCCAGCAGGAAGAACGAGGTGGGGAACACCGCCAGGTACAACACGGCCCGCCGGGCCACCGTCTCGTCCCACTCGGAAGCCGACAGGAAGTACAGGACGACCATCGACCCGAACGCGCAGAGGTTCGACACCAGGAGCGCGGCGGCCAGGGGATGCCCGCCGGTCAGGAACGAGAGGCCCCGGATCAGCAACGGGTACCCCGGGAAGAACACCAGCGTCCCGTTGCCCGCGCCGTACCCATCGGCCGCGATGCCCAGGAACCACAGCGCGTCGAACCGTTCGAAGGCGGTGACCGCGTTGTGCCAGCCGGGCGTGACCCGGTGGGCCTCCCACCCGGGCGCGCTGACCGGATCGAGTCCCGGCAGGAGCGCCACGCCCGCCAGCCCCAGCACCGTGAGCGCGAGTCGCAGGACCACGAACACCACCCCGCAGTACCGAAGCCCCGCCACGATCCGGGCCCGCTCCGCCGCGACGGTGGGGGAGGGCGCGGTGGAGGTCCTCACGCGCTCTCCGCCGCCGGCTGGGGGACCGCATCGGGGAGGCGGCGGGCCCAGGCCACCACGCAGGCCACCAGGACCACGGCCCGCACCAGCAGCGCCACCTCGAAGGCCGCGAACGGCAGCCCGGGCCCCACGTCTGCCAGGCGGGCGAAGAACTGGAACCGGGTCACGAACACCGCGGAGTCGGCCACCGAGAACGCCACGAAGTACCGGAGGTCGGGCAGAACCAGGGCGAACCACGGCAGCAGCCACAGCCCGAACTGGGGTGAGAACACCTTGCTGCTCAGCAGGAAGGCCACCAGCAGGGCGAACCCGAACGTCCACGCGGGGAAGCCGGGCCGCCGGGCACGGGCGAGGCGGAGGAACACGGCACCGAGGGCCACGAAGGCCGCCGCGGCCAGCACGTTCAGCAGGGTGCGGGGCCACGCGAAGCCCAGGTGCCGCTCGAGCAGGAACCACGCGCTGTCCCAGTCGGCACCCCTGGCCGAGTTGAACCGGAAGAACTCCGACCAGCGGCCGGGCGCCGCCAGGGCGAACGGGAGGTTCACCGCGGCCCACGCCAGGATGGCGGCCCCGGCCAGCCGGCCGGCGTCGGCGCCGCGACGGTCCCGCAGCCGACCGGCCACCAGGGGGATCAGCAGGAGCGCCGGGTACAGCTTCGCGGCGGCGCCCAACCCCAGGAGCACCCCGGAGGCGAGGTCGCGGTTCCTCAGGTACGCCAGGAGGCCCACGGTGGCCAGGGCCACCGCCAGCAGGTCCCAGTTCATGAACCCGTAGATCGCCAGCGTGGGGGCCACGGCGAACAGCAGGGCCCGGCGGCCGCCCATGCGGTGCAGGGCCCAGGCCGTGGCCAGGGCCGCGCCCGTGAGGAGCACCGCCGTCCAGTTGAAGAAGGCCGGGTAGGAGCGGGCCGGCACGGCCGCCAGCCCCATGGCCAGCCCCGTGAGCACCGGGTACTCGTTGCCGGCCTCCAGGTAGGGGAACCGTCCCTCGTCCAGGCCGCGGTCCCGGTCGTCCGAGGCGTACAGGGCGGCCACGTCCGAGTAGCACAGGCGGGTGTACTGCTGCCCGGTCCACCCTGCCGTGAGACACGGGAGCTTCAGCAGGTATCCGGCGGCCAGGGTGACGACCGTCAGCGCCAGGACCAGGCCGAGGCCGCGGCGGACGGGGGCCGGACGAGACACGTCGCGATTATCGAGCATCGGCGCCCCCGGGCCCGCGCGGCGTACACTTCCCCGGTGGGCAAGGGGGGGAAGCTCATCGCGCTGGCGGTGATCACCGTGCCGGTGATCGCCATCGCCGTCGTGGCCGTCAACGCCCCCCGGGCCCAGGGCGGGTCCAAGTCGTACTCCTTCCCCAGGGTGGCCATCGACGCCACCATCAATCCCGACGGGTCGCTGGACCTGGTCGAGCGCCGTACGTTCGACTTCACCGGCCCGTTCTCCTTCGCCTTCTTCACGATCGAGTCGGTCCACGCCCCCCCGGCGAGGATCAAGGGCTTTCAGATCTCCGAGGGCGGACGCCCCGTCCAGCACGTCGACACGGTGGAGGGCGGCAACTTCACCTCCACGTGGTTCTTCGACGCCCGGGACGAGCGGCGCACGTTCCGCATCTCGTACCGGGTGGAGTGCGCGGTGGACGTCTCGGTGGATGCCGCCCACCTGCTGTGGCAGTTCGTGGGCACCGGGTGGACGGAGAAGACCGACGTGGTCCGCGTGGCCGTCCACGTCCCCGGGCGAGCCGCGGGGCCGATCCGCCGCCCGGCCATCTGCCCCGCCCCGGCTCGCCGGCTCCCGGCAACCGAACCGCTGGCTCCCGGCGACGTGAAGGCCTGGGGGCACGGCCCGCTCAACGGGCGGGTGACGATCGCGGACGCCCACACCGTGGTGTTCACGGCCCGGGACGTCGCGCCCGGCCAGTTCGTGGAGGGCTCGATCCTGATGCCGCCGGAGGTCGTCCCCCTCGCCGCGGACAACGCGGGTCCCCGGCGGGCCGAGGTCCTGGCCGAGGAGCAGCGCCTGGCCGACGAGGCCAACGCGCTCCGGCGCCGCCACGCCCGGGAGACCCTGCTGGTCAAGGCGCTGCTCGGCCTGATCCCCCTGGCCATGGGCCTGCTCGTGGCCATCGCGTACCGCAGGGACCGGGTCCCGGGCGTCCCCCCGATCCTCCAGGAGCCGCCCGAGGAGGCGCATCCGGTGGAGGTCGCCCTGCTGTGGTCCACGCATCGCAAGCAGCTGGCTCCCAAGACGGCCTATCGGACCCAGTTCCTCCACCTGGCCCGGGCGGGGGTGATCGAGCTGCAGCCGGTCGGGGCGCCCATGCGGCCCATGGACTTCCAGATCCGCCTGCGGCGGCCCGCCGACGCGGGCCTGGACGCCGAGTTCGTGGAGTTCCTGTTCGCCGGCGACGGCCAGGGGCCCGTGTCGCTGTCGGAGGTCAAGGACCGGGGGACCCGCCGTGAGGAGCTGGCCGACTGGTGGAAGAAGGTGGGCCGGAAGGCCAAGGGACAGATCACGGCCGTCACCAAGGGGCGGAGCCGCCTGGAGTCGACCCTGGTGGCCATGCTGGCCGTGGGCGCGGGCGTGTACGGCTACTGGAGGTCGCTGGGGTTCGAGGAGGGAGACTTCGCCTTCCGGGGCCTGGTGGGGCCCCTGGGCCTGGCGCTGATCCCCGTGGCCGCCCTGAGCTGGCTGGTGGCCGCTCGGCTCATGCCGCCCCGCCTGCCCGGGCGGCTGCGGGAGCGGGTGGCCCGGTGGAAGGCGTTCCGCCGCTTCCTGAAGCGGTTCTCCACGCTGGAGGACGCGCCGGCCCTGGCGGTGATCGTGTGGGAGCGGCACCTCGTCTACGCCACCGCCCTGGGCGTGGCCGACGAGGTGGAGAAGCAGGTCCGGGCCCTGGTGCCGGCGGGCGAGCTGAGCGAGCCGTGGCCCGGAGCCCCCCCGGGTGACGAGGGGTGGGGCACCTACACCTCCTGGCGCACCTCTTCGCCGGCCTACGCCCCGGCCGCGGCCGCGACGGCGGTCGGCTGGTCGGGCGGGTGGGGAAGCTCGAGCGGCGGAGGCGGGGGAGGCGGCGGGTTCTCCGGCGGCGGAGGCGGGGGAGGCGGGGGCACCGGGGGCGGCGCTGG
This sequence comes from Actinomycetota bacterium, assembly GCA_050692985.1. Taxonomy (GTDB): domain Bacteria; phylum Actinomycetota; class UBA4738; order UBA4738; family CALAEC01; genus JBOGVZ01. Next base: position 116,315 of record JBOGVZ010000061.1, on the reverse strand, counting down.
CTAGGTCGTCGCGGCGGCCCCGGTGGCGGGCCTACGTGGTGGTCCTGGCCATCCCGGTCGTGATCACCGCGGGGATCTGGTACCTGGTCGACGCCGCCAACAAGTCCTACGAGTTCCCCGAGGTCACGATCGACGCCACGGTCCGCCAGGACGGCTCGCTGGACCTCGTGGAGCGGCGAACGTTCGACTTCGACGGCCGGTTCGGCTTCGCGTTCTTCACGGTGGCGTGGCCATTCCAGCGGATCCAGGGGTTCGAGGTCAGCGAGGGTGGGCGGACGCTCCCCGTCGAGGTCGACACGACCGGGGGGTTCCGGGCCACGTGGCGCTTCGACGCCGAGGACGAGCGGAGGACGTTCACGATCCGGTACCGGGTCCTGTGCGCGGTCGACGTGTGGCAGGACACCGCCCACTTGCTGTGGCAGTTCGTGGGGACGGGATGGGAGGTGCCCACCGAGTCGGTGGTGGTCCGGGTGCATCTGCCGGGGAGGGCCACCCGCCCCGTGGAGCCCCTGTTCACCTGCGACCAGGGAGGCGGCCGGGAGGTGCCCACCCGCCCCCTGTCCCCGGGCGAGACGCGGGCCTGGGGCCACGGGCCCCTCCAGGGCCAGGTGGAGATCGTTGACCCCCAGACCGTGGAGCTGCGGGTCACCGACGTCCCGCCCTACGCTCTCGTGGAGGGATCGATCCTGTTCCCGAAGCAGGCCGTGCCCCTGGCCCCCTCCACGGGGATCCCCCGGCGGGCGGACATCCTGGCCGAGGAGCGGTCGCTCGCCCAGGCGGCCAACGCCCAGCGGCGCATCTTCCTGGCCGAGGCGGCCCGGCGGGCCCGGTTCGAACGGGTGACCTGGGGCCTGCTGATCGGGCTCCCGCTCCTGCTGGCCGTCCTGGTGCTGGTGTCCGGGCTGCGCGAACGGGTGCCCGGGGTCCCGAGGCTGCTCCGGGAGCCCCCTGAGGAGATCCATCCGGTCCGGCTGGCCCACCTGTGGGCCGTGTACCGGGGCAAGACCTCGCAACGCACGGCCTACCGGACCCAGCTCCTCCACCTGGCCCAGCAGAGGGTCATCGAGGTGCAGCCCGTGGGGTCGGTCACCGATCCCGACGACTTCACGATCCGGCTGGTCCGCCGTCCCCGGAAGGGGGGACTCGACATCGAGTTCGCGGAGTTCCTGTTCCCCGCCGGAGCAGACGGCGGGGTGTCGCTGAAGACGCTCAAGGGCACGGGGAAGCGCCGGGTGCCGCTGAACGACTGGTGGGAGGCCGTCTCGGACAAGGCCCGCAACGGCCTGGCCCCGATGATGCGCCACGGGGGCCGCCCCGAATCGGTCCTGGCCGTGGTAGCTGCCATCGCCGCGGCCATGTGGGGCATCGCCGGATCGGCGCTCACCGGCCGTCCGTTCTCGATGTGGCTGCTGCCCCTGTCGATCGGGGGGTTGATCATCGCCCTGATCAAGATCCCTCCGCGGTTCGGCCCCGAGTTCCTCGAGCGCATGGCCCGGTGGAAGGCATTCCGGAGGTTCCTGACCGAGTTCTCCTCGCTGGATGAGGCCCCCGCGCTGGCCGTGGTGATCTGGGAGCGCTACCTCGTCTATGCCACCGCCCTGGGGGTGGCGGACGAGGTCGAGAAGCAGGTCACGGCCATGGTGCCGATCGAGGAGCTTCCCCCGCCGTGGGCCGGCGCCCCGTCCGGGCTGAGCGGCGTCGTGTGGGTCAGCACGTTCAACACCCCGGTGCCGGTGAGCACCGTGGCCTCCAGCGCGTCGAGCTCCTCGTGGTCGAGCAGCTCAGGCTCGTTCAGCTCGAGCGGCGGCTTCGGCGGTGGCTTCTCCAGCGGCGGTGGCGGAGGGGGCGGCGGCACCGGCGGCGGCGCCGGCTGACCGTCAGGTCCGGGCCACCCGGAGGGTGAACCGGCAGTCGTGCTCCGACTCGAGGGAGAAGGAGTCGGACACCACGCCCTGGTCCACGTCGACCTCGAGCCCGTCGGAGTCGCGGTAGAGGTCGGCCAGCCACCGGTGGGCGAACACCGGAACATCGCCGACGCGGCCCACCTCCACGGCGTCGGGGCCCGGGTAGTAGCGGTCGTACAGGAACGGGGCCGTGGAGTCGCAGCACCCCGTCCCCAGGACCATCACCAGGTCCTGCCGGCCGGAGTCCGCGACCTTCCGGACCATGGCCTCGGCCCGAGGCGTGACCTTGACCCTCACGCCCCCAGGCTACCCATCTCAGTGGGGCTGCGCGTTTCCTCCAGCCCCGAGGAGGTACCTCTCGGACGCGAGGGAGGTCGAGGAGGCGGACCAACCGCGGGAGATCACAGAGTCCATCCATCGAGCTCGCGTTTCTGCGGCGGGCTCCTCGGGTACACAACGGCCGCAACCGGGTGAAGGGAGATCCGATGGGACTGGTCGTTCTCCTGTTGGTGCTCGCGCTGGTCTTCGGTGGCTTCGGGTTGTTGGTCGAAGGCCTGAAGTGGCTGTTGATCATCGCCGGGATCCTGTTCCTGGTCGGCCTGTTCACCGGCTACCGGGGGTACCGCAGCCGGGTCTGACCGCTATAGGCCCAGGACCTGGAACCAGAACTTCTGGTCCTTCGTGGGCGCCTGGCTCACGTGGACCGTCTTGACCTGGAGGTAGTTCTGGAGCCCCCACCGGCCGTGCTCCCGGCCGACCCCTGACTGCTTGAACCCGCCGAACGGCGCCGCCGGGGTGATCAGGTGGTAGTCGTTCACCCACACCGTCCCGGCGTCGATGCGGCGGGCCACCTCCAGGGCCCGGGGGATGTCGCGCGACCATACCCCCGCGGCCAGCCCGTAGATCGAGTCGTTGGCGATCCGCACCGCGTCGTCCACCCCGTCGTAGCGGAGGACCGTGAGCACCGGCCCGAAGATCTCCTCCTGGGCGATCTTCATGGAGCCCTCCACGTCGCCGAAGATCGTGGGCTGGAAGAAGAACCCCCTGTCGTGCACGCCCCCGGTGATGCGCTCGCCGCCGGTCAGCAGCTTGGCCCCCTCCCGGACGCCCAGCTCCACGTACCGCTCCACGGTCCGGAGCTGCGTCTCGTTCATCAGAGGCCCGAGGTCGGACTCGTAGTCGCCGGCCGGACCGGTCCTCATGCCCTCGACCAGCTCCACGGCCCGGGCCACGACCTCGTCGTACAGGGAGGCGGGGACCAGCAGCCGGCTCCCGGCCTGGCAGATCTGGCCCTGGTGGAGGTACATGGCCCACAGGGCCCCGGGGATGGCGGTGTCCAGGTCCGCGTCGTCGAGGATGATGTTCGGGCTCTTCCCGCCCAGCTCGAGCGTCGAGTACTTCACCGTCGACGAGGCCAGCTGCATGATCCGCCGCCCCACCTCCGTGGAGCCGGTGAAGGCGACCTTGTCCACGCGCGGGTCGGTGACCAGGGCCTCGCCGGCGGTGGGGCCGTGGCCGGGCACGATGTTGACCACGCCCGGCGGGATGTCGGACCCGGCGATGATCGTGGCCAGCTCCATGGCCGTGGCCGGCGTCTCCATGGCGGGCTTGAGGACCACGGTGTTCCCGGTGGCGATGGCCGGGGCGATCTTCCAGATGGCCATCATGTAGGGCACGTTCCACGGGATGATCGCCGCGCACACGCCGAACGGGGTCCGCTCCACCCATTCCCACGCCGGCACGGGGAAGTCGTAGCGGGGGACCTGCTCCACGTACGGGATCCGGGAGGCCTCCTCGGCCAGGTACCGCCAGAACTCGTTCGAGTAGGGGACCAGGAACAGCGAGGCGGCCCGGATCGTCTGGCCGGCGTCGCGCGTCTCCACGTCGCCAATCTCCCCGGCGGCGTCCTGGAGGCGGGCGAAGACGTCGAGCATGATCTTCGTGCGTTCCTCGGGCCGCATCCGCGGCCACGGGCCCTCGTCGAACGCCCGCCGCGCGGCTCCGATGGCCCGGGCCATGTCCTCGGCCTCCCCGAGGGCCACCCGGGCCACCACCTCGCCGGTGGAGGGGTCGTGGCTCTCGAAGGTCCCGCTCGCCGCTGCGTCGGTGAACTCGCCATCTACGAAGAGCTGGTACTCGCGCATGGCTCCTCCCGGGCTCGGTCCGCCCAGGATACGCCGGTGACCGCCGGTCAGGGAAGCCGAGCGAGCTCCGCGATAGACTCGAGCCGATGCGCCGGGCGGCCATCCTCGTCGTTGCCGTGGGGCTCGTGGCGGCGGCCTGCGGCCGGGAGCCCGCGCAGACCGGGGGCCCCGGCCCGCAGCCGACCTCGAGCCCGGACGCCCCGGCCGAGCCGCCGCCCGCCCTCCCGGAGGCCAAGTGCGGGGGTCGCGGGGGCGGGAGCGCCTCGAACGTCCCGGACTTCGAATCGGTGGCCGTGGAGTCGAAGGGCGGGGTCGAACGGGTCACGTTCCGCTTCCGGCCCCGGGACCCCTCGGTGACCCGTCCCCCGTCGCACTTCGTGCGGTTCGTCGGCGGCCTCAACACCGACGCCGAAGGCGTTCCGGCGAACCTCGAGGGCAAGGCCTTCGTCCTCGTGGTGTTCTCTGCCTTCGGCGTGGACCTGTCGGGTGAGGAGCCGGTGCAGATCTACACCGGCCCCACCGAGCTGAAGCCCGGCCTGACCACGATCCGGGAGGTGGAGCAGCTCGGCGACTTCGAGGCCACGATCTCCTGGGGGATCGGACTGTCCCGCCGGGCCTGCTTCGTGGTCGAGGCCCGGGCCGACCGGCTGGTCCTCGAGTTCCCCACGACCTGACGTAGAATCCGTTTCGAGCCGTGCACTCCGGAGGGCCCGCCCGGGCCCCCCGAGCCGGAAAGGAGGCGCGAGCCGTGACCACGATCCGCGACCTGGCGGCGTGGAAGTCCGAAGGCCGGCGATTCGCCATGCTGACCGCCTACGACTTCCCGACCGCCCAGATCCTCGACCAGGCCGGGATCCCGGTGCTCCTGGTGGGGGACTCGGTGGCCAACAACGTCCTCGGCTACGAGAGCACGTTGCCGGTGACGATGGAGGAGATGCTCCATCACTGCCGGGCGGTGGCCAGGGGCGCCCGCGACGCGCTCCTGGTGGGGGACATGCCGTTCCTGTCGTACCAGGTCTCCACCGAGGAGGCCATCCGCAACGCGGGCCTCTTCCTCAAGGAGGGCGGCATGCACGCGGTCAAGCTGGAAGGGCCCCTGTTCGAGCTGGCCGGGGCCCTGGTGGCCCGGGGCATCCCGGTGATGGGCCACCTGGGTCTGACCCCGCAATCGGTGCACGCCATGGGCGGCTACCGGGTCCAGGCCCGCACCGACGAGGCCGCCGAGCGGCTGCTGGAGGACGCCCACGGGCTGGAGAAGTCCGGGGTGTTCTCGCTGGTCCTGGAGGGGGTCCCCTCGGACGTGGCCGCGCGGGTCACCGAGGCCGTGAGCGTGCCGACGATCGGGATCGGCGCCGGCCCCCAGTGCGACGGGCAGGTCCTGGTGATCACCGATCTGCTGGGGCTGGGCGGCGGGACGTACCCCAAGTTCGTCAAGCCGTACGCGAACCTCCGGGAGGAGATCACCCGGGCCGTCCGAGCCTTCGCCGGCGACGTGGAGGCCGGCACGTTCCCCGACGAGGCCCACTCGTACTCCTAGGTCACCGGGGTAACCTCCCCGAAGTGTGGTCTCTCGCCGGGTCCGGCCGTGGGTGTGGCTGCTGCTGGGGGCCGAGCTCGCGGTCCTGGCGGTGAGCGTGGCCGCGGTGGTCCCCTCGGTTCGGGCCCGGGTCAAGGGTGTGCCGCTCGTGATGGAGGCCCTGGGCGGCTCCGTCCCTCGCCCGTTCGCCCCCGGCGTGACCCGGACCGAGGCGGCACTCGACGGGGTCACCGGGTACCGGTTCGCCCCGGCCCGCCCGGCCCCTCCCGTCCTGCTGCTTCCGGGGGCGGCCCTGCTGGGGAAGGACGACCCCCGGGCCATCCGGCTGGCCACCTCGCTGGCCCGGGCCGGCCGGCTGGTGTTCGTCCCCGACCTGGAGCTCTCCCAGCGCCGGTTCGTGGAGGAGGACCTCGACCGCATCGTCCGGGCGGCGCTGGCGCTGGAGGCCGACCCGGGCGCCCGGGGCCGCGTCGCGGTGCTGGGGATCTCCTACGGCGGGTCGTTCGCCCTGGTGGCGGCGGCGGACCCCCGGCTGCGAGGCCGGCTCGAGCAGGTGGCCGTGTTCGGGGCGTACTTCGACCTGATCGGCGTGATCCAGGCCGTCACCACGGGGATCTCATTGGTCGAGGGCCGCTCCTACCCGTGGCGGGCCGCCCCGGTGGCCGACGAGATCCTGGAACGCAACGCGGTCGAGCTGGCGGGCGAGGGGTCCGCCGAGGCCCTCCAGGCGGTGCTGAAGGGGGACGCCCCCCCGAGCGACCTGGACCGCCACACCCGGGCCCTGTACGAGCTGCTGCGCAACCGCGACCCCGCCCGGGTCGTCGGCCTGGCCGAGCAGCTGGCCCCCGAGGCGCGGTCGCTGCTGGCCCGCTTCTCCCCCTCCTCGGTGGCGGAGGCCATCGACACCCCGATCGTGGCCATGCATTCCACGGAGGATCCCGCGGTCCCCTATGGAGAGGCCGTCCGGCTCACCCGGGCCCTCCCGGACACCCGGCTGGTCACGGTGGGAGGCTTCAGACACGTGGACTTCCGGGCCCCGGGCGGGTGGCGGGCCGCGGCCGGCGATCTCTTGGGGGTATGGCGGTTCGCCACCTGGCTCCTGGAGGCGCAGGAGTGACCGGGGCGGGATCAGCCGCCGGGTAAACGTCGGGGCCCGGTGCTGCGTAGATAGGGTGAGCATGGAGGCGGGGCGGAATGACCGGGCCTGCCCCCGGCGAGGCCTCCGCGCCGAATTCCTTGTCACACCCCCCTGGTAGCCTCGCGGGTTGGCGGGAGAGGCCCGGTGCTACACTGGCCGGCGACCACTCCTGCTCCCCATGGGGGCCGCAGAGACCGGAGGAGGTGGCATCTGAGGCGGTACGAGATCATGGTCATCCTCGACGCCGAGGCCGACGAGGCTCAGGTCGGCTCGGTGGTCGATCGGATCACGAAGATCCTGTCGGAGCACGGGGGCGAGATCGGGTCCGTCGATCGGTGGGGCCGGAGGAAGCTCGCCTTCGAGATCGACCGCAAGACCGAGGGGTTCTACCTGGTGGTCCAGTTCACGGGCGACTCGCCCGCGCTGGCTGAGCTCGACCGGGTCCTCTCCCTGGCCGACGAGGTCGTGCGGTTCAAGGTGGTGCGTCTGGCTGCGTAGGGAAGGACTTCCCCTCCCCGGCGGGGCCGAACCGCCGGTGGACGAGGCTCGGCGAGGTGGTGATCGGGATGGCAGGTGAGAACCAGGTCGTGATCGTGGGCAACCTCACGGACGACCCCGAGCTGCGGTACACCCCGAACGGGGCGGCCGTGGCCAACTTCCGCGTGGCGGTGAACCGCCGCTACAAGGACCAGTCGGGCGAGTGGAAGGACGGGGAGACCTCGTTCTTCCGTGTGAACGCCTGGCGGTCGCTGGGAGAGAACGCGGCGGAGTCCCTGACCCGGGGCAGCCGGGTGGTCGTGGTCGGCCGCCTGCGCTCGCGGTCGTGGGAGACCCAGGAAGGTGAGACCCGCTCGGCGGTGGAGATCGAGGCCGATGAGCTCGGCCCCAGCCTGAGGTGGGCCACGGCCAAGGTGGAGAAGACCCAGCGGTCGAGCGGCGACTGGAACGACAACGTGCGGGTGGGTGCGGGCGGCGAGGCCCCGGCGGAGGACCCTCCGGTCGAGTAGGGAGGAACGGACCTGGCACGCAAGCGGAAGCGAGAGCGGCGAGAGAAGACCGACGACGCCTGGCAGAAGAAGCAGCGCAAGAAGGTCTGCATCTTCTGTCGGGATCGGGTGGACTTCGTGGACTACAAGGACACGGCCCTGCTGCGCCGGTTCGTGTCCGACCGCGGGAAGATCCGGGCCCGCCGGGTGACCGGGACCTGCTCCCAGCACCAGCGGGACGTGGCCGCCGCGGTCAAGAACGCCCGCGAGATGGCGCTCCTGCCGTACTCGACGCGATGAAGATCATCCTCCAGAAGGAGGTCGAGAACCTGGGGGGGCCCGGTGAGATCGTCCAGGTCGCGGACGGCTATGCCCGCAACTACCTGATCCCCCGGGGACTGGCCGCGCCGGCGACCAAGGGAGCGATCCGCCATGCCGAGCGGCTGAAGTCCGGCCACGAGGAGCGCCTTCGCCGGGCCAAGGCCGAAGCGGAGGCCACGGCCGGTCGGCTGTCCAAGGCACCGATCCGCCTGACGTCCCGGGCCGGGGAGGACGGGCGGCTGTTCGGCTCCGTCACCGCCCAGGACATCGCCGACGAGGTGACCCGATCCCTGGGGGCGGAGATCGACCGCAGGCAGATCCACCTGGAGCAGCCGATCCGCAGCACCGGAGCCCACGAGGTCAAGGTTCACCTCCACCCCGAGGTGGACGCTTCGGTGACCGTCGACGTCGTGGCCGGCTGAACGGGGCAAAACCGCAGGTCAACCCGTTCATCCGGCGTGTCACCGGCCGCCTCTATCCTTGGCGAACACATGTTCGCCACGGAGAAAGGTCGTCAAGATCCGGTGGGCAAACCCGCACGTCAGGGCCCGGTTCGCCGGTTGTCCAACGGGCTTCCACAGCTCGTCCTTCTTGATACGCACAGCCGGCATTCCCTAGCCTTCCGCTCGTCGTCTCTCGGGAAAGGGCGGGATGGCGCAACCGGCTGAATCGATCCGACCAGCGCGGGCCGAACGGGTTCCGCCACACAACATGGAGGCGGAGGAGTCCGTCCTCGGGTCGATGATGCTGTCCGGCGAGGCCATCGCCGCCGTGACCGACCAGGGACTCCGGGCCGACGACTTCTACCGGAGCGGGCACAGGGCCATCTTCGACGCCCTCACGAACCTGTACGCCCGGGGGGAGCCGGTGGACGCCATCACCTCGGTGGAGGAGCTGCGGCGGCGGGGGACGCTGGACGGGGCGGGCGGCCCCCTGTACGTCCACCACCTGGTGGAGACCGTGGGGACGCCGGCCAGCGCGGCGCACTACGCCCGGATCGTGTCGGACCATGCCCTGCTGCGGCGCCTGATCGGCGCCGGGTCGGAGATCATCCAGGGCGCCTACGACATCCCCGAGGACCCCATCGGATTCGCCGACCAGGCGGAGGGCATCGTGTACGCCGTATCCCGGCGGCACGAGAAGGACGAGATCGTGCCGCTGTCCACGCTGGTCCACGAGAGCATGGAGGACCTCGAGCGCCTCCACGAGCGAACCGGCCTGGTGGGCCTGGCCACCGGCTTCCGCGACCTCGACGAGCTCCTCCAGGGCCTCCAGAAGGGAAACCTGGTGATCGTGGCCGCCCGGCCCGGGATCGGGAAGTCCTCGTTCGTGACCAACGTGGCCAGGAACATCGCCGTGCAGGGCGCCTCCGTGGCCATGTTCTCCTTGGAGATGTCCCGGATGGAGATCGGCATGCGGGTGCTGTGCTCGGAGGCCAGGGTCCCCCAGGACCGGGTCCGGAAGAACATGGTGGCCGCGGAGGACTGGGGCAGGATCGTCGAGGGGGCCGCCACGCTGGACCGGGCGCCGCTCTACATCGTGGACTCCGGGAACGTGACGATCCTCGATATCCGCTCCAAGGCCCGGAAGCTGGCGGCCCGGCCGGGAGGGCTGGGGCTGATCATCGTGGACTACCTCCAGCTGATGACCAGCCATCAGCGGGTGGAGAGCCGCCAGCAGGAGGTCGCCGAGATCTCCCGCTCGCTGAAGCTCCTGGCCAAGGAGCTCGCCGTCCCGGTGATCGCCGTGTCCCAGCTCAACCGCGACCCCGAGCGCCGCACCGACAAGCGGCCCCAACTGGCCGATCTGAGGGAATCCGGAGCGCTCGAGCAGGACTCGGACGTGGTCATGTTCATCCACCGGGACGAGGTCTACTCGGACGCCCCGGAGGTCAAGGGGATCGCCGAGATCATCGTGGCCAAACATCGCAACGGCCCCCAGGGCAAGATCACCCTCACGTTCCGGTCCGACCTGACGCAGTTCCTGGACTACGCCAAGCCCTGACGGCCGGGCCATGGCGTAGGATGCCGACCGACGCCATGGCGACGTTCGAGGAGCTGGATGGCCTGTCCACCAGGGACCTGCACGACCGGGCCGTCTCGCTGGCCCGCCGGCGGGTCGACGTGCGGTTCTTCTGGAACCTGCTGGAGTACGAGCCCGCGGCGGAGGCCGCGGCCGGGCACGTCGAGCACGCCCAGGAGGACGTCCTGAGCCTGTCGGGGCGGGTCCACGAGCTCACCGAGGAGGGCGAGAACGACGTGGCCGAGGCGCTGCGGCCCGTGTACATCGAGTACCTCCTGGAGCACGAGAAGTAGCGGAGCCGTGTCTCCCGGGCGACGCGGCGCGCGTGAGCGGACCCGCGAGAGGCCGAGGGTGGCCCCCGATGCCGCCACCGTCCGGGAGGTCCACCGCCGGCTCCGGAGGCGCCACGGCCCCCTCGGGGCCCCTCGGCGGCTCGACCCGCTCGAGGAGCTGATCGTCACGATCCTGTCGCAGAACACCAGCGACGTGAACCGCGACCGGGCCTATGCGGCCATGCGTCGCCGCTACCCCACCTGGGAAGCGCTGGCCGAGGCCCCTGTGACGGACCTGACCGAGGCCATCCGGCCGGGCGGGCTTGCCAACACCAAGGCCCCACGCCTCCTGGCCGTGCTCCGCGACATCAGGGACCGGGAGGGCGGCTTCGACCTGTCGTGGATGCACACCGCCACCGACGAGCGGGTCACCGAGTACCTCCTGTCCCTGCCAGGGGTGGGGCCGAAGACGGCTGCCTGCGTGCTGGCGTTCTCCCTCCGCCGCCCCGCGCTGCCGGTGGACACCCACGTCCACCGCGTGGCCACCCGCCTGGGGTTCCTCCCTCCGGGCATGCCCGCCCCCCGGGCCCACGACGTCCTGGCCGAGATCGTCCCGCCGCCGCTCCGGGTGGAGATGCACGTCGCCCTGATCCGCCACGGGCGGACGCTGTGCCGGGCCGGTCGGCCCCTGTGCGAGCGGTGCCCCCTCCAGGACCTGTGCCCCACGGCGCCCCGATACCTGGCGGGGACGGCGGAGGAAAAGCGCCCACCGGGCTCAAGTTCTCCCCGCTGAGCCGCCGATACTTCGGATGAGTCTGAAACGAAGCGGGGGAGGCGTCTTCGTTGGAGCGAGTTTCGAGGGTCCTCGGCACCCTCCAGTCCATGGTGTTCCTCACCGCCCTGGTCTCGCTGGTCATCCTGCTGGCCGGGGTCCTGGTCGAGCCTGCCCCCAATGTGCGGCCCCTCACCCCCGGCACGGTGGCTCCGGGCGTCGAGCTTCCCCCGCCCCTGCAGGTTCCGGCCCAACAGGGGTCGACCCCACCCGGGACGTCCTCGCTGCCTTCCGGCGGATCCTTCGTCCCAGCGGTGGCCATCGCCTCGCGGGCGTCCGGGGACACTCCGTCCAGCCTCCGCTCCGGTGCCCCCGATGGTGCCGATGACAGGGACAGCCAGGGCAGCAAGAGCGGTGGCGGTGGAGGCGACCAGGGTGGTGGGAAGGGCGGCGGCGGTGGTGACGGTGGGAAGGGCGGCGACGACGAGGGCAAGGGCCACGGCAAGGGTGGCGGCGGCGATCACGGCAAGGGCAAGGGTGGCGGCGGCGATCACGGCAAGGGCCACGGCAAGGCTGGGAAGGCGAAAGGGCATCCGGCCGCCAGGGGCTAGTTCGCTCTAACCTGGAGCGGATGAGGGGAATCGAACCCCCATCTCGAGCTTGGGAAGCTCGCGTTCTGCCATTGAACTACATCCGCCGGGGGACGAATTCTACCGTTCCGACTTCCCGTCCGACAATGGCTCCTCGCCGGCCTGGACACCGGGAGGCATCCGGGCCGTCCCCCGTTCGAAGTCCACGTAGTAGCGGGAAGGCGTGGGCCCCCGCTGGCCCTGGTACTTTCCGCGGTCCGCGTAGGGCCGGTCGACAGGCGACGACATGCCGAACAGGCACAGCTGCCCGATCTTCATCCCCGGGTAGATCGTGATCGGGAGGTTGGCCACGTTCGACAGTTCGAGCGTCAGGTAGCCGCTCCATCCCGCGTCGACGAAGCCCGCGGTGCTGTGGATGAGCAGGCCCAGCCGCCCCAGCGAGCTCTTCCCCTCGATGCGGCCCACGATGTCGTCGGGGAGGGTCACCTTCTCCAGCGTGCTGCCGAGGACGAACTCGCCGGGGTGGAGGATGAACGGTTCGTCGGGGCGTACCTCGACGAGCTCGGTGAGGTCGTCCATCCGCATCCGGACGTCGATGTACGGATACCGGCTATTGGCGAAGATCCGGAAGCGGTTGTCGACGTGGAGGTCGATGCTCGACGGCTGGACCATGTCGGCATCGAAGGGGTCGATCACCACCCGGCCGGCCTCGATCTGCTTCCGGATGTCTCGGTCCGAGAGGATCAGCGGCCGCTCCTAGGAAGAGGCGGGAGCGGCCTCGGATTCGGGGGCCGGCCGCTCGCCCTCGCCACCCGTCCCCACCGACTCGGCCACCACCTGGGCCACGTCGAGGACCTTCATGTCGCCCGGCTTGGCCTTGGCGCCGTCGTCCAGCATCACCAGGCAGAACGGGCAGGCCACGCCCATCACGTCCGCGCCGGTGGCCGCGGCCTCGTCGGTGCGCTCCATGTTGACCCGCTTGCCCAGGTGCTCCTCCATCCACATCCGAGAGCCCCCGGCCCCGCAGCAGAAGCCGCGCTCCCGGTGGCGGGGCATCTCCACCTGTCGGACCCCCGGGACAGCGTCGAGGACGTTCCGCGGCTCGTCGTACACGCCGTTGTGCCGCCCCAGGTAGCAGGGGTCGTGGTAGGTGACCAGCGACCGGACCTCCCGGGTCGGCCGGAGCCGCCCATCTCGCACCAGCTCCGCGAACAGTTGGCTGTGGTGGATCACCTCGTAGTCGCCCCCGTAGTCCGGGTACTCGTTGCGGAACGTGTTGAAGCAGTGGGGGCAGTTCACCAGGATCTTCTTGGCCTGCACCTCGTTCAGGGTCTGGACGTTCTGCTCCGCCAGCTCCTGGAACAGGTACTCGTTCCCGAACCGCCGGGCGGGGTCGCCGTTGCACAGCTCCCGCGGCCCCAGGATGGCGAACCGCACCCCCGCCTTCTGGAGCAGCCGGGCCGTGTCCCGGGCGATGGCCTTGGCCCGGTCGTCGAACGACGAGGCGCATCCCACCCAGTACAGGTACTCGGGGGCCCGGCCGTCCTCCAGGATCCGCACCCCCAGGTCCTTGGCCCAGTCGGCCCGCTGGCTCTGGGGGACCCCCCACGGGTTCTTCGACTGCTCCATGTTCCGCAGCATCAGCCCGGCCTCCTGGGGGAAGCGCGACTCTGCCATCACCAGGTTCCGGCGCATGTCGACGATGTGGTCGATGTGCTCGATGTCCACGGGACACTCGTACACGCAGGCCCCGCAGGTCGTGCAGTCCCACACCACCTCGTCCTCGATCACGTCCGGGTTCAGCGGGACCTTCTCGTACTCCACCCCCTCAGCCTTGGCCTCCAGGATCTTGGGGCCCTGCTCGAAAACGTGGTCCCGCAGGTTCATGATGATCAGCTTCGGCGAGAGCGGCTTGCCGGTGTTCCAGGCGGGGCACATGTCCTGGCACCGGCCGCACTCGGTGCAGGTGTAGGTGTCGAGGACCTGCTTCTGGGTCAGGTCCTCGACGGTGGCCGCACCCAGGCTCATCTCCTCGGTGCCCTCCAGGTCGATCCTGAGCGGCTCCAGCTTGCCCTGGGGCTTCGTCTTCGTGAAGAAGACGTTGATCGCGCTGGTGAGGATGTGCAGGTGCTTGGAGTAGGGGATGTACACCAGGAAGCCGAGGATCAGCAGGATGTGCGACCACAGGAACAGCTGGTGGAAGAACGCCAGCGGCCCCGCGCTCATCCCCGTGAACAGCGGAGCCACCGCGTTGGAGATCGGGGTCCACTGGGGCGGGGACTCCGCCACCCCCTGGGCGATCTTCGTGGCGTTCAGGAAGATCAGCGTGAAGATGATCCCGAAGATCATCAGCAGGATGAAGTCCGCCTCCTCCAGGTGGCTGCCCTTGAACCGCGGATGGCGCTGGACCTTGCGGAAGTACACCGCCATCCCCACCCCGATCACCACCAGGCCGGCGAAGATGTCCTGGAGGAGCCCGAACCACCCGGCGCGACCGATGAACGGGATCGCGAAGGTGTCCTGGAACACCTCGCCGAAGACCTCGACGATCGTGGTGAGCAGCACCAGGAAGCCCCAGAAGATGAACGCATGCATCAGCCCGGGCCCCAGGCGCTGGAGCAGCTTCCTCTGACCGAGGACCACCACGGCCTCCTGCTCGGCTCGCCTGGGGAGGTCGTCCAGGCGGTTGATCGGCCGGCCCAGCCGGACCAGGCGGAACAACAGGTAGGCTCGCTGGAGGAACAGCCCGCCGGCCAAAGCCAGCAGCGCCAGGAAGACGATGGGGCCGAGCATGGAGAGTAGAGTCTACGCACGGGTGCCCGGGGCGCACAAATGACTACCGGCCGGTAGGTTCGATGCCCCGCCGGGGCAGAGGGGGCGGGGAGGCGCCGGGGCGCCCGGGGGGCCCCGTCGGCCGCCGCCAAGCATTGACACATAAACGCTCAATCTTTATCATGGCGGTGCCGTAAGGAGATCTGTCACCGAAGGAGGACCGGACATGCCGCGACCCGTGGGAATCGACCTGGGGACCACGAACTCCGTGGTCGCCGTGCTGGAGGCGGGGGAGCCGACCGTGATCCCCAACGCCGAGGGGTCCCGAGTGACCCCGTCGGTGGTGGGCTTCGCCAAGAACGGCGAGATCCTGGTGGGCGAGGTGGCCAAGCGACAGGCCATCACCAACCCCGACCGCACCATCCGCTCGATCAAGCGTCAGATGGGCACGGAATGGTCCCAGGAGATCGACGGCAAGAAGTGGACGCCGCAGGAGATCTCCGCCCAGATCCTGACCAAGCTCAAGCGTGACGCCGAGGCCTACCTCGGTGACACCGTGAGCCAGGCGGTCATCACCGTGCCCGCGTACTTCGACGATGCCCAGCGCCAGGCCACCAAGGAGGCGGGGCAGATCGCCGGGCTCGAGGTGCTGCGCATCATCAACGAGCCCACCGCGGCCTCGCTGGCCTACGGGCTCGACAAGGAGAGCGACCAGACGATCCTGGTCTTCGACCTCGGCGGTGGCACCTTCGACGTGTCCCTGCTCGAGATCGGGGAAGGGGTGTTCGAGGTCAAGGCCACGTCGGGCAACACCCAGCTCGGCGGCGACGACTGGGACCAGCGGATCATCGACTGGATGGTCAAGGAGTTCAAGAACGCCCACGGGGTGGACCTCTCCGCCGACCGCATGGCGCTCCAGCGGCTGAAGGAGGCGGCCGAGAAGGCCAAGATCGAGCTGTCGCAGGTGCAGCAGTCGAACATCAACCTTCCCTTCATCACCGCCACCAGCGAGGGGCCGCTCCACCTGGAGATGACCCTGACGCGCTCGGAGTTCGAGCGGATGACCGAGGACCTGGTGCAGGCCTGCGAGGGTCCGTTCCAGCAGGCGGTCAAGGACTGGGGGAAGGACATGTCCGCGATCGACCACGTGATCCTGGTCGGCGGGGCCACCCGGATGCCCATGATCCAGGAGCTCGTCAAGAAGCTGACCGGCGGAAAGGAGCCCCACAAGGGAGTGAATCCCGACGAGGTCGTGTCGGTCGGGGCGGCCATCCAGGCCGGTGTGCTGAAGGGTGAGGTCAAGGACGTCCTGCTGCTGGACGTCACCCCCCTGTCGCTGGGCATCGAGACCAAGGGCGGCATCTTCACCAAGCTCATCGAGCGGAACACCACGATCCCCACGAAGAAGTCGGAGGTGTTCACCACGGCCGACGACAACCAGACCCAGGTGGAGGTCCACGTGCTCCAGGGCGAGGCGGAGACCGTGTTCTCGCCGGGGGCCCGGAGCCTGGGCCGGTTCCACCTCATGGGGATCGCCCCCGCGCCTCGAGGGATGCCGCAGATCGAGGTCACGTTCGACATCGACGCCAACGGCATCGTCCACGTCTCGGCCAAGGACACCGCCACCGGCAAGGAGCAGGCCATGACCATCACCGGCGGCACGGCCCTCCCCAGGGAGGAGATCGACCGGATGATGAAGGAGGCGGAGTCGTTCGCCGATGAGGACCGTCGGCGGCGGGAGGCGGCCGAGGCCCGCAACAACGCCGACAACCTGGCCTACCAGGCCGAGAAGACGCTGGGAGAGCTGGGCGACAAGGTGTCGGCGGAGGACCGCCAGGCCGTGGAGAAGGACATCGAGGCGGTCAAGGAGGCCCTGAAGGGCGACGACCTGGACCGCATCAAGTCCGCCACCGACACGCTGATGCAGTCCTTCCAGCGGGTCGGCCAGGCCGTGTACGCGCAGCAGGCGCAGGAGCAGGCCGCCTCCGGCGGGGCTGCCGGCCCCGAGGGGCAGCCCGATGGCGGCGGCGAGGACGTGGTCGAGGGTGAGGTCGTCGACGAGGGAGGCGGCTCGTGATGGCGATGCCGAAGAGGGTGCAGATCGAGGCCGGGGCATGAACGACCACGACCGCGACGAGGAGCGAACCGAGGAGGCGCGCCGGGGGCGGGTCAGGATCACCGATAAGCGCCGGGTCCACTCGGGGGAGGGGGCCGCGCCGGCTGCGCGCGGGAGAGACGTCGATTCCGGCGACGCGCCCGAAGCGGGCTCCAGGGAAGAGCCGGCGAGCTCGCGCGACGAGCTGGCCCGGGTGCAGGCGCAGGCCGCCGAGTACCTGGAGCACCTCCAGCGCCTGAAGGCGGAGTTCGACAACTACCGCAAGCGGGTGCTTCGCGAGCAGACCCGGGCCGTTGAGCACGCCTCCGAGGGACTGGTGGCCCGGCTCCTGGAGGTCCTCGACGAGTTCGAGCTGGCGCTGGTGGCCGCGGGTCGCGAGCAGGCCTCGGACCGGCTCGCCCGGGGCGTGGAGCTCGTCTACGCGAAGCTGTTCGACATCCTCAAGGCCGAGGGCCTGGAGCGCATCGACGCCAGGGGCAAGCCCTTCGACCCGGAGCTCCACGAGGCGCTGCTGCAGTCCGACGGCGACGAAGAGGGCGAGGCGTACGTCGAGGACGTCCTGCGCACCGGCTACACTCTCAAGGGGCGGGTCCTTCGCCCCGCGGGGGTGAAGGTCGGGCGCCGGTGAGACGGGCGGGGCCGTGAGCATCAACCGCGAGTGGCTCGAGAAGGACTACTACGCGGTGCTCGGCGTGCCCAGGGACGCCTCCCAGGCCGACATCAAGAAGGCCTACCGGAAGCTCGCCCAGCAGCATCACCCCGACGCCAGCCCCGGCGATGCGGCCGCCGAGGAGCGCTTCAAGGAGGTCGCCTCCGCCTACGACGTCCTGGGGAGCGCCGAGAAGCGGAAGGAGTACGACCGGGTCCGTCAGATGGCCGGCTCCGGGTTCCGGTTCGGAGGCCCCGGCGGCGGAGGCGCGCGGTTCGAGGACCTGGGGTTCGACGTGGGGGGCCTGGGCGACATCTTCGACCTGTTCGGCGCCGGCAGGGCAGGAGGAGGCCGGCGAGCCCGCAGGGGTGCCGACCTCACCGCCGAGGTGCGGATCCCGTTCGATGACGCCATGAAGGGAACCACGGTGCCCCTCCGCCTGTCGGGGGCGGCCCCGTGCTCGACCTGCGGCGGTTCGGGCGCCAAGCCGGGAACCCAGGTGCGCACCTGTCCGGAGTGCTCCGGTTCCGGTTCGGTGGCGGTCGACCAGGGGTTCTTCTCGCTGGCCCGGCCGTGCCCCCGCTGCGGTGGCCGGGGCCAGGTGATCGAGGAGCCCTGCCCCACCTGCCACGGGAGCGGCTCCACCACGGCCACCAGGACGCTTCGGGTCAGGATCCCCGCCGGCGTGGAGGACGGGGCCCGCATCCGGCTGTCCGGCCGGGGCGAGCCCGGCCCTCCCGGCGGCGCGCCGGGCGACCTGTACGTCACGGTTCGGGTGGCTCCCCACCCGTTCTTCGGGCGCCGGGGACCGAACCTCACGCTGACGCTGCCGATCACGTTCCCCGAGGCCGCCCTGGGGGCCAACGTCAAGGTCCCCACGCTGAACGGGATGGTCACCCTGAAGGTCCCGGCGGGAACGTCCGCGGGCCGGACCTTCCGGGTCCGCGGGAAGGGCGCGCCCAAGCCGGGCGGAGGCCGGGGTGACCTGCTGGTGACCGTCCAGGTCCAGGTCCCGTCGAAGCTTTCGAAGCAGGAGCGAGACCTCCTGAAGCAGTTCCAGGAGGTCCATGGGGACAGCCCCCGGAGCGGGCTGGGCGCCTCGTGAGCGAAGAGGTGGTGAACGGTGGCTGACAGGCCCAGGCGACGCGACGAGCGCGCCGTGTACATCATCAGCGTGGCGGCCGAGCTGGCGGGCGTGCATCCGCAGACGCTTCGGATCTACGAGCGGAAGGGGCTGGTTCGCCCGGCCCGGACCGCGGGCAACACCCGCCGGTACTCCGAGCGCGACATCGAGCGCCTCCGACTGATCCAGGAGCTGACCCAGTCCGGCGTGAACCTGGCCGGCGTCAAGATGGTCATGGACCTCCAGGCGGAGGTGGAGCGCGCTCGCAAGCGGATGGAGGAGATGGACCGGCAGCTCCGCCGGGCACGTCGCCACCTCCGCGAGGAGGTTCGCCGTCTCGAGGAGCGAGGCCGCGCGGACCTCGTCCCGCTCAGGAGCGCGCGTCTTCCCTGGGAACCGGCTCCCTGATGCCGCGGCTGAAGGGTGAGCGGGTGCTCCTCCGGCCGTTCCGGGAGGAGGAGGCCGACCAGGTGTGGCGGATCTCCCGCAGCGGCGTGGACGGGTTCATGCCGGACCCGCGCCGGCCCACCAAGCGGGCCATCGCCAAGCGGGTGGAGCGTTCGGGGCAGCTGGTGGACGGGCGGCTCGATCTGGCCATCGAGGCGGAGGGTCGTCTCGTGGGCGAGATCGACGCCCGGCAGCCGAAGGGCGCGCTGCCCCAAGGCGTGTTCGAGTTCGGGATCGCCGTGTACGACCGGGACGACCGGGGGAAGGGCTTCGGCGAGCAGGCGGTGTGGCTGCTGACCCGCCACCTGTTCGAGGCCGAGCGGGCCGAACGGGTCCAGGCCACCACGGACGTGGAGAACCGTCCCATGCGCGGCGTCCTGGAGAAGCTCGGCTTCGCGTTCGAGGGCGTCTTGCGGGCCTACGGGTACGGTGACGACGGGCGCCGCGACTACGCCATGTACGCCATGACCAGATCCGACCACGAGCGGGGATGAGATGGACCTGAACAAGCTGACCCTGAAGAGCCGGGAAGCCCTGGCCGCGGCCCAGCAGCTCGCCGCCGAGCGCAACCACCAGGTGGTGGAGCCCGAGCACCTGTTGTTCGCGCTGCTGTCCGACCCCGATGGGGTCGTGTACCCGCTGCTGCACAGCCTGGGGGTCTCGCCGCGCACCGTGCGGGACCGGGTCGAGGAGCGGCTGGCCGAGCTGCCGAAGGTCTACGGGCCCGCCGGCGAGGCCACCCTGTCCGCCCCGGCCCGCCACCTGCTGGAGCGGGCCTACTCCGAGGCCGAGGCGCTCACCGACGAGTACGTCTCCACCGAGCACCTGGTGCTGGCCATGTTGGAGGGGGCCACCGGGGCGGCCCGGGTGCTGCTGGAGGCGGGGCTGAGCCGCGACGGGGTGCTCCGGGCGCTGGCCGAGGTCCGGGGCCGCCAGCGGGTGACGGACGAGAGCCCCGAGGACAAGTACCAGGCCCTGGAGCGGTACGGCCGGGACCTCACGGACCTGGCCCGCAGGGGGAAGCTCGACCCGGTGATCGGCCGGGACGACGAGATCCGCCGGGTGATCCAGGTCCTGTCCCGCCGGACCAAGAACAACCCGGTGCTCATCGGCGAGCCGGGGGTGGGCAAGACCGCCATCGTGGAGGGCCTGGCCCGCCGCATCGTGGAGGGCGACGTCCCCGAGGGCCTGAAGGGCAAGCGCGTGGTGGCCATCGACATCGGCTCGCTGGTGGCGGGGGCCAAGTACCGGGGGGAGTTCGAGGAGCGGTTCAAGGCCGTGTTGCGGGAGATCGCCGCCGCCGAGGGCCAGATCATCACGTTCATCGACGAGCTCCACACGGTGGTGGGAGCCGGCGCCGCCGAGGGGGCCGTGGACGCGGGCAACATGCTCAAGCCGATGCTGGCCCGGGGCGAGCTGCGGGCCATCGGGGCCACCACCCTGGACGAGTACCGAAAGCACATCGAGAAGGACCCGGCCCTGGAGCGCCGGTTCCAGCCGGTGCTCGTGGGGGAGCCCTCCGCGGAGGACACCATCGCCATCCTCCGCGGCCTCAAGGAGCGGTACGAGGTGCACCACGGTGTGGCCATCCGCGACGAGGCCCTGGTGGCCGCGGCCCTGCTCTCGGACCGGTACGTGACCGGCCGGTTCCTGCCCGACAAGGCCATCGACCTGGTTGACGAGGCCGCCAGCCGCCTGCGCATCGAGATCGACTCGATGCCCACGGAGATCGACGAGGTGGACCGCCGGGTCCGCCAGCTGGAGATCGAGCGGGCCGCCCTGAAGAAGGAGACCGATGAGGCCTCCATGGAGCGTCTGCGGAAGCTCGAGCAGGAGCTGGCGGATCTGAACGAGCGGCTGGGGGCCATGCGGGCCCACTGGGACCGCGAGAAGGAGCACATCGACCGCATCCGGGCCGTCAAGTCGGAGATCGAGGAGCTCCGGGGCGAGGCCGAGCGGGCCGAGCGCGACGGGAACCTGGAGCGGACCGCCGAGCTTCGGTACGGGCGGCTTGTGGAGCTCGACCGCCGCCTGGCCGAGGAGAACGAGACCCTGGCCGGCATCCAGGCCGATCGCAAGATGCTGAAGGAGGAGGTCGACGAGGAGGACGTCGCCGAGGTGGTGTCCTCGTGGACCGGCATCCCGGTGGCCCGCCTGATGGAGGGCGAGGTGGCCAAGCTGGTGCGCATGGAGGAGGCCCTGCACCGACGGGTGGTGGGCCAGGACGAGGCCGTGGCCGCGGTGTCGAACGCCATCCGCCGGGCCCGGGCGGGCCTGTCGGACCCCACCCGCCCCATCGGCTCGTTCATGTTCCTGGGCCCCACCGGCGTGGGCAAGACCGAGCTGGCCCGGGCCGTGGCCGGGTTCCTGTTCGACGACGAGCGAGCCATGGTCCGCATCGACATGAGCGAGTACCAGGAGCGGCACGCGGTGTCCCGGCTGGTGGGGGCCCCGCCCGGGTACGTGGGCTACGAGGAAGGGGGCCAGCTCACCGAGGCCGTCCGGCGCAGGCCGTACTCGGTGATCCTGCTCGACGAGATCGAGAAGGCCCACCAGGACGCGTTCAACATCCTGCTCCAGGTCCTCGACGACGGCCGGCTGACCGACGGGCGCAGGGCCGCACCGTGGACTTCAAGAACACCGTCCTGATCATGACCTCGAACCTGGGCAGCCACTGGTTCTTCGCCGAGGCCCTGTCGCCGGAGGAGCGGGGGGAGAAGGTCCTGGACGAGATGCAGGGCCACTTCCGGCCCGAGTTCCTGAACCGGCTCGACGAGGTGATCGTGTTCCACCCGCTCGACAAGGCCGAGATCGCCGCCATCGTGGACATCCAGGTCCGCCACCTGGCGGAGCGCCTGGCCGCCCGGCGGTTCGAGCTGGAGCTGACCCCGGCGGCCCGCGAGTACCTGGCCGAGAAGAGCTACGACCCCAGCTTCGGGGCCCGTCCGCTCAAGCGCCTCATCCAGCGCGAGGTCCAGGACCCCCTGGCCATGAAGCTGCTGTCGGGCGAGATCACCGAGGGCTCCCGGGTGGTGGTCGACCGAGACGGCGCCGACGGCCTGGCGATCCGGCCCGCCCAGGCCGAGGCTGAGGCGTGACGAGCCTCGGCCGCTTTGCAAAGGGGACCAGGGTTTCGGAGAATGGCCGGACCACCTGAAAGGGGTTTCCCGTGATCGCACTGTGGGTCGTGCTGGGGATCATCGTGCTCCTGCTGCTGTACGGCGTGGTGGCCTACAACCGCTTCGTGGCGCAGCGGCAGACCATCAGGAACGCGTTCGCCGACATCGACACCGAGCTGAAGCGACGGTACGACCTGATCCCGAACCTGGTCGAGACGGTGAAGGGCTACGCCTCCCACGAGCGGGCCACCTTCGAGGAGGTGACCCGGGCCCGGGCCGCGGCCATGGGGGCCCAGGGCCCGGCCCAGCAGGCCCAGGCGGAGAACGCCCTGACCGCGGCCCTGGGAAGGCTGTTCGCGGTGGCCGAGCAGTACCCGCAGCTGCGGGCCTCGGAGAACTTCCAGGGGCTCCAGGCGGAGCTGGCCAACACCGAGAACCGCATCCAGGGCCGGCGGACCTTCTACAACGACACGGTCCGGGTCTACAACGAGCGGACCCAGTCGGTGCCGTCGAACGTCGTGGCCTCGATGTTCAACTTCCGCCCCGAGGAGTTCTTCGAGATCGAGGAGGCCTCCCGGGCCACCATGGAGGCGGCCCCCCGGGTGGACTTCACCGGCACCGCCCCCGAGGGCGGGACGCCGCCCGACCAGCCGGCCTAGGCCT
Organism: Actinomycetota bacterium; assembly: GCA_050692985.1. Classification (GTDB taxonomy): domain Bacteria; phylum Actinomycetota; class UBA4738; order UBA4738; family CALAEC01; genus JBOGVZ01. The sequence goes on along the minus strand of JBOGVZ010000061.1, from coordinate 93,740 downwards.
CAGCCGAACCGCACGGCCTCGGCTTGCCGGCGGATCGACGCGGTCAGGGTGGACCACACCACGGCGTAGGTCACGGCCAGCCCCGCCAGGACCTCCATGACGATCCGGGGGTCGAAGTGGTCGGCCGCCCATCCCGCCACCAGGATGGACGCCCCCAGGGTGAGCGTGACGAAGCCGTAGTCGAAGGACATCACCCGTCCCCGGATGCGGTCGGGCACGATCCGCTGGAGCCCGTACGTCGAGGGTCCACTGGGCCCCGCCCCCCAGGTGGGCCAGCAGGACGAACGGGGCCGCCGCCCACAGCGAGCCCATCAGCGGGAACACCGCGTAGAACAGGCCGTACACCACGAACGAGATCCCGATGGCGGCGAACAGGCTGCGGAGGTCGCGGGTGAACCGCCGGGCCACGAACGGGCCGATCAGCGCCCCCAGGCCCCGGAAGGCCCACAGGATCCCCGTGCCCCGGTCGCCCGCGTGGAACACCTGGAGGGCGAAGATCGGCAGCAGCCCGATCACCCCGGCGGCCAGGCCGAACCCTCCCTTCACCGTCAGCAGCGCCAGCACCCGGCGATCCCGCCGCGCGTAGCCGACGGTCTCCACGACGGCCTCCTTGAGGCGAGGGTGGTCGTGGGCCCGCTCCTCCCCGAACCGGCGCCGGATCCTCAGCAGGAGCATCGCGGACAGCGCGAACGACACCGCGTCGCCGATGAACGCCGCGTCCCGGCCGAGCGTGGCGGCCACGATGCCCCCCAGGGCCCCGCCTACCGCCAGCATCGTCCCCCACGCCGAGCCCACCAGGACGTTGGCCGCCGGGAGGTCCTCAGGGTCCACGAGGTTCGGCACGGCCGCGGAGGACGCCGGCTCGAACACCGCCGCCAGCCCGGAGATGCCGGCGGTGATGACGAAGGCCAGCCAGACCTCGCCGGGGGTGTCCACCAGCAGGTACCCCAGGGCCAGGACGACGCGGATGATGTCCGCGGCGATCATCAGCCGCCGGCGGTCGAACCGGTCGGCCAGGTGCCCGCCCAGCGGCGAGAGCACGGCCATGGAGGCCATCTGCACCACCAGGGCCAGCGTGGTGAGGGTGGCCGAGCCGGTCAGCGAGTTGACCAGCCCCAGCAGGGCCACGCTGGCGAACCAGTCCCCGGCGAACGAGACGAGCTGGGCCCCGTACAGCCTGGAGAAGTCGCGGTTCCGCCCGAGGAGCGTGAGCGTCTCCCGGAGCCCCACCCGCAGCCGTCCCGCAGGCGGGGCGGGGCCGGCTTCCTCGGGAGGACCCTCCATGGTGGTGGAGGCTACCAGGCGTGGTGGCTCCGGCCGGAGCGGCCCGGTTCCGGCCCCTCGCCTGCGGGGTAGGGTAGTGATGGAGGAGGTGGGACGATGCTCGAGCGCTTCACGTGGTTCTGGCAGTCCGGGTACCGATGGACCGCGGACGACCTGACCGTGTACATCGATCCCAAGAACGTCCCGGAGGACTACGAGCCCGGCGACGTCATCTTCATCACCCACGCGCACTTCGACCACTACTCGCCCGACGACCTCGACCGCCTCCGGAAGGACGACACCCAAGTCGTGGCGCCCCGGGACGTCGCCGCCGAGCTGTCGGGCGACGTCACTGCGGTGTCCCCCGGCGACACGGTCGACGTCCGGGGGATCAAGGGGCAGGCGGTGCCCGCATACAACATCGTCGAGGGCAGGGAGGACAAGCACCCCCAGGCGAACGGGTGGGTGGGGTACGTCCTCAGCCTCGGTGACGTGACGATCTACCACGCCGGAGACACCGATCATCTTCCGGAGTTGGAGGGCCTGGACACCCACGTGGCGTTCCTGCCCATCGGGGGGACGTTCACCATGGATGCGAGCGAGGCGGCCGGGCTGGCCAAGAGCCTCGCCCCGGACATCGCCATCCCCATGCACTACGGCTTCGTGGAAGGGTGCGACCCGCCGGGAGCAGCCGACACGTTCAAGCAGGAAGCCTCGCCCGTCAGGGTCGAGATCCTCGAGCCCAAGCTCCCCTTCGAGCTCACGTAGTGGCACGCGGGAAGGGCATCTGGTTGCTGGTGGCCATGGGCCTGGTGGTCGGGCTCGTGGTCGCGTTCGCCTCCTCGCTGACCGGCCGGTCGCTGTGCGGGGTGGGCGAGGCCGGGCGTGAGTGCCTGGAGCTCACCCGCACGCTGGCCATCCGCACCGGCGCGGTGGCCGGCGTGGCCACCGTGGTGATGGGGCTGGTGGCGGCCGGGCTCCTGCGGATGCTCTCGCAGGGCGAGCGGCAGCGGGCCGAGCGGGCCCGGGAGGCCTATCTGGCATCCAGGGGCCAGGAGCTCCCCTCCGAGGAGTGACCGAGCCCTTTGCGGGGGTCTTCCCGAGCGACCGTTGTGCGTGTATAAAGGGAGACTCCGATTCGTCGACACGGGGGGAAGGACATGGGCGGCATCGTTCCATTCACCGACAACTACACGGACCGTTCCTCGGAGGCGGGCTACCAGTTCGAGTTCTTCTGCGAGCGGTGCGGCAACGGCTACAAGTCCGGGTTCCAGGCCTCGGCGCTGGGCATCGGCACCAAGGTGGCCCGGGGTCTGGGGGGGATCCTGGGCGGCGCCCTGGGCAACGTGGGCTACGCGGGCCAGGAGGCCAAGGACCTGACGGAGTCCCAGGCCAAGGACAGGGCCCTGGCCAAGGCCGTCGAAGAGATGAAGCCGTACTTCCACCAGTGCCACAAGTGCGGCCAGTGGGTGTGCAACGAGATCTGCTGGAACGAGGAGTTCGGGCTGTGCGTGAACGACGCCCCCAAGCTCGAGCAGGAGCTGGCGGGGATGCAGTCGCAAGCACAGATCCAGCAGGTCCAGCAGAAGGTCCAGGAGGTCGACTGGACCAAGGACGTCAACGTGGAGCGCCGGCAGGTGGCCCTGTGCCCGAACTGCGGGGCGGAAGCTCAGCATTCGGGCAAGTTCTGTCCGAGCTGCGGCCAAGCCCTCTCCATGCCGGTGACCTGTGCCAAGTGTGGGACCGAGTCGCCCAGGGGCACCAAGTTCTGCCCCGAGTGCGGCACCCAGCTCTAGGGTGAGTCGCGGGCAGGTCCGGGTCGGCGACGGATCGCCGGTCCCGGGCGAGGTGGAGGTCACCGAGGCCGAGCTGGCCATCGTCCCCGAGGGCGGGGCGCCCCTGCACATCGCGCTGGTGGACATCGAAGACGTCCACGACGACGACTACACCCTGCGGCTGACCGACCACACCGGGGCCCGGTACGAGCTGTCCATGCTGGGGAGCGCGTACGGGCAGGTCCAGGCCGACCTCCGCAAACGCCGGGATGCGGCGCTGGAGCGCGACCTGCTGCTGCGCGGGGTCAACCTCCGGGACACCTATCCGGGCAAGCTGTTCGACGCGGACGGACCTCACCCCGTGGAGCTGCGGCTCTACGAGGACCTCCTGGTCGTCGTGCCCGAGCGAGGAACGATGTTCGGGGTGCCCTTCTCCTTCGTGGACGCCGTGGAGTGGGATCCCGAGCTGTACCAGACCCACGTGGTCACCGACGACGGGCGCCGCCTGGTCTTCGGCCACCTGGCCAAGCGGTCGGAGGAGTTCCGGGACGAGCTGCGGCGCCTGTTGGAGGAGCTGTCCGGCCGCACTGCGGCCACGCTGGCGGGGCTGCTGCCGGACACCGGCCCCGAGCCGCTGTCCCGGCTGGCCGAGCGGATGCGCGACGGGCGGGCCGCCCAGGAGCGGGTCATCGCCGAGATCGATCCCTCGGCGTGGCCCCGGCTGGAGGAGGCCGCGGCCCGGACCGAGGACCTCCGGGCCTCCTACCAGCGCCTGAAGGCCATGGCCCCGCCCGGCTGGACGGCCTTCGGGGTGAAGGCCGTGCGGTCGGAGGGATCGGGCGACGAGGCCGCCGACCTGTGGTACTTCTGCCCGCTCAGCCGCGAGGGCCGCCCCGCGAACGCGGTGGCCCAGGAGGTGGCCTCCGCGTCCGGCCACGCCACGTACCTGTTCCGGCTGATGGAACCGGCGCGGTTCGCCGCGCTCGACGGCCGGGCGCTGGCCAAGGAGGTGGTCCGGGGCATCGCCCGGCTCAACCGGGCCCTGCTGCTGCTCAACTTCCGCCGGGAGCCGATCTACCTGCCGGAGGAGCAGATCGCCTCCGGCCCCCACGCCCGGTACCGGGTTGGCCCTGCGGAAGCTCGACTACCTGCGCTCCGCGCGGGAGGCCTTCCTGGGCCGGGCCATCCACAACGAGGGCTGGGAGGCTCAGGTCGCGGAGGCGCTGTCCCGGGCGTGATCAGGCCCGGCCACCGCCGTTGCCGGCGGGCGCGTCTGGGGGCCGATCGTCTCCCTGCAGGGCGCGGCGGCTGATCACCTCGTCCACCATCCCGTACTCCCTGGCCTGCTCGGCCGTGAGGATGAAGTCCCGGTCGGTGTCGCGGGAGATCTTCTCCAGGGTCTGTCCCGTGTGCCGGGCCAGGACCTCGTCGACGAGCGCCCGCTGGCGGAGGATCTCCCGGGCGTGGATGTCGATGTCCGCGGCCTGCCCCCCCAGCTCGCCGTGGGGCTGGTGGATGAGGATCCGGGCGTGGGGGAGGGCGAACCGCTTGCCCGCCGCGCCGGCCGCCAGCAGGACCGCGGCGGCCGAGGCGGCCTGCCCCACGCAGATCGTGGACACGTCCGCCCGGACGTACTCCATGGTGTCGTAGATCGCCAGGAGCGCCGTCCCCGAGCCGCCCGGCGAGTTGATGTACAGGCTGATGTCCTTCTCCGGCTCCTCGGATTCGAGATGGAGGAGCTGGGCGCTGACCAGGTTGGCCACGGCGTCGTCGACGGGGGTGCCGAGGATGACGATCCGTTCGTTCAGCAGCCGGGAGTAGATGTCGAACGACCGCTCGCCTCGGCTCGTCTGCTCCACGACGGTGGGAACGAGCTCGGCCATGGTGTCCTCTCTGGCGCTTGTGTGCAACCCTACGGTTGCGTAGGATAGCGCCACCGTGGGGGAAACGCAACCGGGCGAACGCGGTCGGCGGTGATGGATCGCATCGATCGACAGGTGGACCTGCCGGCATCCCCGGATGAGGTGTGGGAAGCGCTCATCGGACCGGAGCGGCTGTCGGCGTGGTTCGGGGCCCGGGCCCGGCTCGAGCCTCGTGTGGGGACGCCGGTCGAGTTCCGGTGGGAGGACGGCCGGCAGCGTGGGGGGGTGATCGAGGAGGCTGACCGCCCCAGGCGGCTGTCGTTCCGATGGCTTCCGTTCGAGCGCCTGCCCGGCGGCGGGCACCGGGCCACGGGCACCGGACGGGTGGCCTTCGAGCTGGAGCCCACGGACACCGGGACGCGCCTGCGGGTGACCGAGTGGGGCTCGGGGTCCGGCCCCGAGGACCGGACGGCCGGCGAAGAGCTCTCGAGGGCCGGGCGATGACCGCGGGCGATGTCTTCTCCGCGCTGTCGGATCCCACCAGGCGGGCGGTGATCCGGTTCCTGTCCGAGCGTGGCCCCAGCTCGGCCACGGAGGTGGCCGCCAGCATGCCGGTGACCAGGCAGGCGGTGGCCAAGCACCTGGCTGCCCTGGCTGACGCGGGGCTGGTCGAGTCGGAGGCCCGGGGCCGGGAGCGCCGGTACCGGCTCACCCCCGCGCCGCTCGAGCGGGCGGTGTCGTGGATGGCCTCCGTGGGGGCGGAATGGGACGAGCGCCTGGAGGACCTCCGTCGGCACCTGGGCGGGGGGCAGCCGCCCCACCGGTGACCGAAGACCCGTTCTGCCAGAATGATCCGGTCACCGACGAGGAGGTCAGAGCGAATGACGCTGGGGTACGACCGTGACCTGTACATCCTGGCCTTCGACCACCGGGGCTCCTTCCAGAAGAAGATGCTGGGCATCCAGGGCGACCCGAGCCCCGAAGACGCCGAGAGGATCTCGGACGCCAAGCGGGTGATCTACGAGGGGTTCCGCAGGGCGCTCGAGGAGGGAGCCCCCAGGGACGCCGCTGGCATGCTGGTGGACGAGCAGTTCGGGGCCGACCTGGCCAGGGAGGCCAAGAAGGAGGACCTGGTGCTGGCCATGCCCGTGGAGAAGAGCGGCCAGGACGAGTTCGACTTCGAGTACGGGGAGGAGTTCGGGGCCCACATCGAGGACTTCGACCCCACGTTCGCCAAGGTCCTGGTCCGCTACAACCCCGAGGCGGACCGGGAGATGAACGCCCGCCAGACCGCCCGCCTGCGCACGCTGAGCGGCTGGCTGCACGACCATGACCGCAGGTTCCTGTTCGAGCTGCTGGTGCCGGCCACGCCCGAGCAGCTGGAGTCGGTGGGTGGGGACGAGGATCGCTACGACCGGGAGCTCCGCCCAGACCTGATGCTCCAGACGATCCGCGACATGCACGCCGGGGACGTGGAGCCGGACGTGTGGAAGATCGAGGGCCTGGATCGGCGGGAGGACTGCCAGCGCATCTCCGAGCTGGTTCGCTCGGAGGACCGGGCCGGCGTGGCCTGCGTGGTGCTCGGCCGCGGTGCCGACGACGCCGCCGTGGAGCACTGGCTGCGGCAGGGGGCGGGGGTGCCCGGGTACCGGGGGTTCGCCATCGGCCGCACGATCTGGTGGGACCCCCTGAAGGCGTACCTGGACGGGAGCACCGAGCGCCAGGACGCTGCCTCGCGGATCTCCGAGACGTACCGGCGGATGATCGACGTCTACCGGGGCGCCTGACCGATTGGCCCGCCCGATGCGCGGTTCCTACAATGGCGACCGAGCTCGCGACCGGTTGAGAGGAGGGTGGGGATGGCCGTCATCAAGACGATCGACCTGGTGGGCGTGTCGAACGAGTCCTGGCGGGACGCCGCCCAGCAGGCCCTGACCGACGCGTCGAAGACGCTCCGGGGGATCGAGGGCATGGACGTGCTGGAGACCTCGGCGGTGGTCGAGGGCGACGAGATCAAGGAGTACCACACCCACGTCCGGATCAAGTTCCGCATCGAACGCTGACCCGGCCGGGGGGCCGGCTTTCAGCGGTCGAGGGCGGCGCGGCACCGCGAAGAGGCCGGCGCGGCGACCCCGGGGCCCCAGCGGAGAGAGAGGTGTGGGAGCCGCCATCCCCGGAGGATGCGGCCCGTCCCTCACGTTTCGGGAGCGATCCAGGGCCCCGAGGTCGTGAAAGCCGCCCCCCCGCGTGACTTCAAGAGCCCGGCCAAGGGGCGCCCTGTGATGTTGGCCGTCGCGTAGACTCGGGCTCGTGGCTGATGTGGTCGTGTCCCGCTCGTCGTCCTGATGCCGGCGACCATCCTGGTCGGCACCCAGTGGGGTGACGAGGGGAAGGGCAAGGCCACCGACCTCCTGGCGGACCACATGGACATGGTGGTCCGCTACCAGGGGGGGAACAACGCCGGGCACACGGTCCGGGCCGGCCAGCACAACCTCAAGCTGCACCTGATCCCGTCGGGGATCCTGTACCCGCACATCACCTCGGTGATCGCCGACGGCGTGGTCGTCGACCCCAAGGTGCTGCTGGAGGAGATGGACGAGCTGTCGGCCCGGGGGATCGACACCTCGCGCCTGCTGGTCTCCTCGAACGCCCACCTGATCATGCCGTACCACCTGGAGCTCGACCGGGTCACCGAGCGGTACCTGGGCAAGCAGCGGCTGGGGACCACCAAGCGGGGGATCGGGCCCGCCTACGCGGACAAGGCCGCCCGCATCGGGTTGCGGGCCCAGGACCTCACCGACGCCAAGATCTTCCGCCAGAAGCTCGATGCGGCCCTCAGGGAGAAGAACGCCGTGCTGACCAAGGTCTACAACCGCCTGCCGCTCGATGCCGACGAGATCACGGCTGACTACCTGGGCTACGGCGAGCGGCTGGCCCCCCACATCGCCGACACCTCGGCGGTCATCCACCGGGCCCTGGGCGAGGGGAAGCGGATCCTGCTCGAGGGGGCGCAGGGGACGCTGCTCGACCTGGACCACGGCACGTACCCCTTCGTGACCTCGTCGAACCCGGTGGCCGGCGGCGCCCTGGTCGGGGCGGGGCTGGGGCCGAAGGAGGTGGACCGGGTGATCGGGGTGACCAAGGCCTACGTGACCCGGGTCGGCTCGGGCCCGTTTCCCACGGAGGACCGGGGCGATGCGGGCCGGTGGATGCAGGAGCGCGGCCAGGAGGTGGGGACCACCACCGGCCGGGTGCGCCGGTGCGGCTGGTTCGACGCGGTGCTGCTCCGGTACGCCGCCCGGGTGAACGGGCTCACCGAGCTGTTCCTGACGAAGCTGGACGTGCTGTCGGGGCTGGATCGCGTGAGGTTGTGCGTGGCGTACCGCTACGAGGGGCGGGAATACGACGACTTCCCTCCCCACCAGACGATCGTCCACAAGGCCGAGCCGCTGTACGAGGAGCTGGAGGGGTGGTCGGAGGGCCTCTCTGAGGCCCGGGGCGTGGACGAGCTCCCCGCCGCGGCCCGCAAGTACGTCGACCGCCTGGCCGACGCCGGCGGCGTGCCGGTGCGGACGATCTCGGTCGGCCCCTCCCGCGAGCAGACCGTGGAGGCCGCCTAACCGTGCGCGTGCTCCTGGTCGGTGGGGGAGGGCGGGAGCATGCCCTGGCTTGGCAGCTGGCCCGGAGCTCCGTGGTCGACGAGCTGGTGGCCGCCCCGGGGAACGCCGGCATCGGTGAGCTGGCCACGTGCCTCCCGGTCGATGCCACCGACGTGCCCGGCATCGTGGACCTGGTCGAGCGGAAGCAGGTCGACCTCACGGTCGTCGGTCCCGAGGCGCCGCTGGTGGCCGGGCTGGTGGACGAGCTGGAGGCCCGCGGCCACCGGGCCTTCGGGCCCACCCGCGACGCCGCCCGCATCGAGGGCTCCAAGGCCTGGGCCAAGGAGCTGCTGGCCAGGCACGGCATCCCCGCCCCGGCGTCGGAGACGTTCACCGACGTGACCGCGGCGATCATGCACCTCGACGCGTTCCAGCCGCCGTACGTGGTCAAGGCGGACGGGCTGGCCGCGGGGAAGGGCGTCACGGTGGCGGCCACCCGGGAGCAGGCGGTGGAGGCGCTCCAGGCCGCGCTGGTCGAGGGTGCCTTCGGCCCGGCCGGCGACCGGGTGCTCATCGAGGAGCATCTGTCCGGCCGGGAGATCTCCGCCCTGGCCCTGGTCGACGGGCGCACGGTGGTCCCCCTGCCCCTGGCCCAGGACTTCAAGCGGGTGTTCGACGGCGACGCCGGTCCGAACACCGGGGGCATGGGCGCCTACTCCCCGGTGCCGTTCTTGGATCCGGACACCGAAGCGGCCATCGTCCGGGACGTCCTGGAGGCCACCGTCCGGGCGCTGGAGGCCGAGGGCATCCGCTACCGCGGCGTCCTGTACGCGGGCCTCATGCTCACCGAGGAGGGCCCCAGGGTCCTGGAGTTCAACTGCCGGTTCGGGGACCCGGAGACGCAGGCGATCCTTCCCCGCCTGACGAGCGACCTCGGCCGGGCCATCGTGGCCTGCCTGGACGGGGACCTGGCCGGGCACCGGCTGGCCTGGTCGGAGGACGCCTGCGTGACCGTGGTGCTGGCCTCGGGCGGCTACCCCGGCGACCACGCCACGGGGATCGAGATCACCGGGCTGGGGGAGGCCTCGGACCTGGAGGACGCGGTCCTGTTCCACGCCGGGACGGCCCGCCGGGACGGTAGAGTGGTGACCGCAGGTGGGAGGGTGCTGGCCGTGAGTGCCCTGGGGAAGGACCTGGCCGCCGCGAGAGCGCGGGCCTACGAGGCCTGTGAGCTGGTCTCCTTCGAGGGCAAGCACTTCCGAACGGACATCGCGAAGGAGGCTGCGGGTGGCTGAGAGCGGACCGCTGGTTGGGATCCTCGTGGGGTCGGCCTCGGACCTGCCCGTCCTCCAACAGGGCGGGGCGATCCTGGAGCGCCTGGAGATCCCACACGAGATCCACGTGATGTCGGCCCACCGGACCCCGGACCTGGTGGACGAGTACGCCCGCACCGCCGAGGACCGGGGCCTGGTGGCCATCATCTGCGGGGCGGGGAAGGCGGCCCACCTTGCCGGGGCCGTGGCGGCCCGCACGGTGTTGCCGGTCATCGGCGTCCCGGTGGGGGCGGACCAGCTCGGGGGGGCCGACGCCCTGTACTCGACGGTGCAGATGCCGCGCGGGGTGCCGGTGGCCACGGTGGGGATCGACGGGGCCGTGAACGCGGCCATCCTGGCGGCCCAGATCCTGGCGGTCCGCGACCCGCTGATCCGCAAGCGGCTGCACGAGTTCAAGGAATCGCTGGCGGAGGGGTTCAGGGCGTGAGGGACCTCCGGTGATCCCCCGCTACACGCTCCCGGAGATGGCGGAGGTGTGGTCGGAGGAAGCCAAGCTCCGCGTCTGGCTCCGCATCGAGGTCCTGGCCTGCGAGGCCTGGGCCGAGCTGGGCCGCATCCCCCGTGAGGACCTCGATCGGATCAAGGCCCGGGCCGCCGCCGACCCCGACCGCGTGCGCCAGATCGAGGAGGTGACCCGCCACGACGTGGCCGCGTTCGTCCAGGCGGCCGCGGAGCCGGTGGGCGACGCCGGCCGGTGGATCCACTTCGGCATGACCTCCAGCGACCTTCTCGACACGGGGCTGGCCCTGCAGCTCCGGGAGGCCGCCGACCTCCTGCTCGTCCGGCTGGAACGCCTGCTCGGCGCGGTGAAGACCCGAGCCCTCGAGCATCGCGACACGGTGTGCGTCGGCCGGACCCACGGCGTGCAGGCCGAGCCCACCACGTTCGGGCACAAGCTGGCGGTGTGGGCGTTCGAGCTGGCCCGGGACCGGGATCGGCTGCGGCGGGCCCGGGAGGCGGTCTCGGTGGGGAAGGTCAGCGGCGCCGTGGGCACGTACGCGGCCGTGGATCCTTCCGTGGAGGAGCACGTGTGCCGGGAGCTGGGCCTCCAGCCCGCGGAAGCGGCCACCCAGGTGATCCAGCGGGACCGCCACGCCGAGTACATGGCCGCCCTGGCCGTGACCGGGGCCACGCTGGAGAAGGTCGCCACCGAGATCCGCCACCTGGCCCGGACCGAGGTCCGGGAGGTCGAGGAGCCGTTCGAGGTCGGCCAGAAGGGGTCCTCGGCCATGCCCCACAAGCGGAACCCGATCCTATGCGAGCGCATCACCGGCCTGGCCCGGCTGCTGCGCGGCAACCTCCAGGCCGCGGTGGAGAACGTGGCCCTGTGGCACGAGCGCGACATCTCCCACTCCTCCGTGGAGCGGGTGATCCTGCCGGACTCCACGATCGCCCTGGACTACATGCTGTGGCTGGCCACGTTCGTCGTCGGAGAGCTGCGGGTGTTCCCCGAGCGGATGCGGGCCAACATCCACACCGCCGGGGGACTGGTGTTTTCCCAGCCGGTGCTGCTGGCCCTGATCGATGCCGGGATGGGGCGGGAGCAGGCCTATCGCATCGTGCAGCGGGCCGCCGCGGCGGCCTGGGACGAGGGTGCCGACTTCCGGGCCTCCCTGGCCGCCAACCCCACCGTCCGGGAGCGGCTGTCCGAGGAACGGCTGGCGGCCGCGTTCGAGCCCCGGCTCGAGCACCTCGACGCGGTGTTCGCCCGGCTGGAGAAGCTGGAGGTCAACCCGATCCCGGAACCGGTGGTATGAGCGTGCTGGCCGAGATGGCCGCCCAGGGCAAGGTGCGGGACATCTACCAGGCTGGCGACCGGCTGCTGATGGTGACCAGCGACCGGATCTCCGCATTCGACGTGGTCCTGCCGAACCCGATCCCCGACAAGGGCCGGGTGCTGACCGGCCTGTCGCTGTTCTGGTTCGACCGCACGAAGGACCTCGTGCCGAACCACCTCATCACCGCCGACGTGGACGGCTTCCCGCCCCGGTTCCTCGACCACCGAGGGGAGCTGGCCGGTCGGGCCATGCTGGTCCACCGGGCCCAGATGCTCCCGGTGGAGTGCGTTGCCCGCGGCTACCTGTCGGGGTCGGGGTGGAAGGAGTACCGGGCCACCGGCCGGGTGTGCGGGATCGACCTGCCGCCGGGCCTGGCGGAGTCCGACCGGCTGCCCGAGCCGATCTTCACCCCGGCCACCAAGGCTGAGACCGGCCACGACGAGAACATCACGCTGGAGCAGGCCGCGGAGATCGTCGGCCGGGGACTGGCCCAGCGCCTCAAGGAGCTCACGCTGTCGCTGTACGAGCTGGGGGCCGGCCTGGCCGCGGAGCGAGGGGTCATCCTGGCCGACACCAAGTTCGAGTTCGGGTTCGTCGGCGGGGAGATCACGCTGTGCGACGAGGTCATGACCCCGGACTCCTCCCGGTTCTGGCCGGCGGACCAGTACCGGCCGGGCGGGCCTCAGCCCTCGTTCGACAAGCAGTACGTGCGGGACTGGCTGGACGCCTCCGGGTGGGACCACGAGCCTCCGCCCCCCGACCTCCTACCGGAGGTCGTCGCCCAGACCGCGGTGCGGTACCGCGAGGCCTACGAGCGGATCACCGGCGAGGCGTTCGACGAGTACCTCCGGAGGCACGGGGTCCTTTGAAACGGGAATTCCAGGTGATGGTGCATCTGAAGGAGGGTCTCGCGGACCCTCAAGGCAAGACGCTCGAGGATGCCTTGCCCACCATGGGATACACGAACGTCTCCGACGTACGGGTCGGAAAGGTCGTGCATCTCACGGTGGAGGCGGAGACGAAGGAGCACGCTCAGGGACAGGTGAAGGAGATCGCCGAGCGTCTCCTCACGAACCCGGTGATCGAATCGTTCTGGATCGTGGACGTCGAGGAGGGGGAATGAAGCCCCGCGTGGCGGTGGTCACGTTCCCCGGGTCGCTCGACGACCGGGACGCCCTGCGGGCCATACGGACCATGGGCGGCGAGCCGGTGCCGGTGTGGCATGGAGATGCCGACCTGGGCGGTGCCGACGCGGTGATCCTCCCGGGGGGCTTCTCCTACGGGGACTACCTCAGGACGGGGGCCATCGCCCGGTTCGCCCGGGTGATGGATGCGGTGCGGGCTCACGCCGACCGGGGCGGCCCGGTGCTGGGCGTGTGCAACGGGTTCCAGATCCTGTGCGAGGCGGGGCTCCTCCCTGGGGCCCTGATCCGCAACCGGACGCTCTCGTTCGTGTGCCGGATCGTCCACGTCCGGTGCGAGACCTCCGCCACGCCGTTCACCGCCGACGTCGAGCCCGGTGAGGTCCTGGAGGTCCCGATCAAGCACGGCGAGGGCCAGTTCGTGGCCGGCCCCGACACGCTGGGGCGCATCGAGGACGAGGGCCTGGTGGTGTTCCGGTACTCCTCTCCGGGCGGCGAGGTCACAGACGAGTGGAACCCGAACGGTGCCGCCAACGCCATCGCCGGGCTGCGCAACGAGGCCGGGAACGTGATGGGGATGATGCCCCACCCCGAGCACGCCGTGGACCCGGACCTGGGCCCCACCGGGGGCCAGCCGATCTTCGAGTCCCTCCTGGCCTCGGTCCTGGCTCCGATCACGACGTGAGCGCAGCAGAGCCGTTGCACCGGGCCCTGGGCCTCACCGACGACGAGCTCGACCGGATCCGCGACACGCTGGGCCGGGAGCCCAACAGCGCCGAGCTGGCCATGTACGGGGCCATGTGGTCGGAGCACTGCTCCTACAAGTCGAGCAAGATCCACCTCCGGGCCCTGCCCACCGAGGGGCCCCAGGTGCTGGTGGGACCGGGCGAGGACGCCGGGGTGGTGGACCTGGGCGACGGGCTGGCCTGCGTGTTCAAGCTCGAGAGCCACTCGCATCCCTCGGCCATCGAGCCGTTCCAGGGAGCGGCCACCGGCGTGGGCGGGATCGTCCGTGACGTGCTGTCGATGGGGGCTCGCCCGGTGGCCCTGCTCGACCCCCTGCGGTTCGGGCCGCTGGAGGACGACCGGAACCGGTGGCTCCTGTCCGGGGTGGTGGCGGGGATCGGCCAGTACGGGAACTCGATCGGGGTCCCCACCGTCGGTGGCGAGGTCAAGTTCGCGGCGGCCCACGGCCCCAACCCCACGATCAACGTGATGTGCGTGGGGCTGGCCCCCGCCGACCGCCTGCTGCGGGCCCGGGCGGAGGGGGAGGGGAACCTGCTGCTGCTGCTCGGGGCCAGCACCGGCCGCGACGGGATCGGGGGGGTGTCGGTGCTGGCCTCCCGGACCCTCGATGAGTCCGCCCAGGAGTCCCGCCCGAGCGTGCAGATCGGGGACCCGTTCTCCGAGAAGCTCCTCATCGAGGCCTGCCTGGAGCTGGCCGACGCGGGGCTCCTGGTCGGGCTCCAGGACCTCGGCGGCGCCGGGATCACCTGCGCGGTATCGGAGTCTGCGGCCCGGGCCGGGGCCGGCGCGGAGATCGACCTCGACGCGGTCCCGCTCCGCGAGCCGGGGATGGAGGCGTTCGAGATCCTGACGTCGGAGTCGCAGGAGCGGATGCTGGCCGTGGTGCGGCCCCGGGACCGCGACGCGGTGGAAGCCGTGTGCCGGAGGTGGGGGCTGGCCTCGGCGGCGATCGGCCGGGTCACCGGCGACGGGGCGGTGCGGGCCCGGCGGGACGGCCGGGTGGTGGCCGAGGTCCCGGCCACCTCGTTGGCCGAGGAGGGCCCCGAGTACCGCCGGCCCATGTCCTCGCCCTCCTCGCTGGATGCCCTCCACGAGGACGACCCCACGTTCGCCATGCCGCCCCTGGGGCCGGAGGGGGCCTTCCGGCGGGTGCTGGCGTCGCCGAACGTGGCCTCCAAGCGGTGGGTGTGGGAGCGGTACGACTCCCTGGTCCAGGGCAACACCGTGCACGGCCCCGGTGGCGACGCCGCGGTGGTCCGCATCGAGGGGTCGCTGAAGGCGGTGGCCCTGTCCACGGACGGGAACGGCCGCTACGGCCACCTGGACCCCTTCCTGGGCGGGGCCCACGCGGTGGCCGAGGCCGCCCGCAACGTGGCCTCCGTGGGCGCCCGGCCGCTGGCCATCACGAACTGCCTCAACTTCGGGAACCCCGAGCGGCCCGAGGTGATGTGGGCCTTCGCCGAGACCGTGCGAGGCATGGCCGAGGCCTGCCGGGCCCTGGGCACCCCGGTGACCGGTGGGAACGTGTCGTTCTACAACGAGTCCGGCGAGTCGTCGGTGTACCCCACGGCGGTGGTGGGGATGCTGGGGCTTCTGGACGACTACCGCCTCCGGGTGGGCTCGGGCTTCGGCCCCGGCGCCGTGGTGTACCTGCTGGGGGAGACGTTCCCCGAGCTCGGTGGGACGGAGTACGCCGAGGCCGTGCTCGGCAAGGTCAGCGGACGGCCCCCGGGGCTCGACCTGGCGCGCGAGGCCGCCCTCCACCGACTACTCGTGGAGGGCGCACGGGCCGACCTGCTGGCCTCGGCCCACGACTGCTCCGACGGCGGGCTGGCCGTCGCCCTGGCCGAGTCCGCCACCGCCGGCGATACGGGGTTCGCGGTCACCCTGCCCGGAGACCTTCCCGCCCACGTGGCCCTGTTCTCCGAGTCGGCCTCCCGGGCCGTGGTGTCGGTGCAGCCCGAGCGAGCGGAGCCCTTCGATGACCTGGCCGCCGAGCTGGAGGTCCCCTTCGCCCGGATCGGGGAGACCGGGGGGCCGCGGATGGTGTTCGACGACCTCTTCGAGATGGCGGTGGCGGAAGCACGGGACATCGACGAGTCCGTCCTCCCCGGCCTGATGGCCGCCCGCCGCGCCGCGGGCTGAGGGACGGCATGCCCCGCGCCGCGCGCACCCGAGGCGAGTTCGAGCGGCGGGTCGCGGCGGTGATCGCCGGGCTCCGTCCCGGCGAGGTGGCCGCCTACGGGGAGATCGCCGAGGAGGCCGGCTTCCCCGGCGCGGCCCGCGCCGTGGGGAACGTCCTGGCCGCCTCGGACGGCCTGCCGTGGTGGCGGGTGGTGGCGGCCTCCGGCCGCCTGGTCCCCGGCCACGAGGCCGACCAGGCCCGACGCCTGCGGACCGAGGGCGTGCCGGTGCGCGGTGGGCGGGTCCGCCCGGGACAGGCCCGGCATCTCGCCCGTCGATCCCCGGGGAGGGGCGGACCTCGGGTGATACGATCGCCGCACGTGAGCGGGGAAGGCCCCAGGGAAGCGTGTGGCCTCTTCGGGATCTGGGCTCCCGATGAGGACGTCTCCCGGCTGACGTACTTCGGCCTTTTCGCGCTCCAGCACCGCGGCCAGGAGTCGGCCGGGATGGCCGTCTCCGACGGACACAACATCCTGGTGTACCGGGAGCTCGGGCTGGTGTCCCAGGTGTTCAACGAGGGGACCCTCCAGACGCTCCAGGGCGACCTGTGCATCGGGCACACGCGGTACTCCACGACCGGCTCGACCACGTGGGACAACGCCCAGCCGTCGTTCAAGACCGACGGGCGCCGGGGTCTGGCCCTGGGCCACAACGGCAACCTGGTGAACACGGCCGAGCTGGCCGAACGGGTGGGCCGCCGGGGGAAGGCCACCACCGACTCCGATCTGGTGGCCACGCTGCTGGCCCGGGAGATCGAGGACGGGCTGGAAGCCGCGGCGCTGCGGGTCCTGCCCTCGCTCCGGGGCGCGTTCTCGTTCGTGATGATGGACGAGGGGACGGTGTTCGGCGCCCGGGACCCACACGGGCTCCGGCCGCTGGCGATCGGGCGCATCGGCGAGCGGGGGTTCGTGCTGGCGTCGGAGACGGCGGCCCTGGACATCGTAGGGGCGTCGTACGTCCGGGAGGTCGAGCCCGGCGAGCTCGTGATGATCGACGAGCGGGGGCTGCGCTCGGCCCGCTTCGCGGACGCGCCCACCCCCGCGCTGTGCCTGTTCGAGTTCGTCTACCTGGCCCGGGCGGACTCTCACCTGTACGGGCGGAGCGTCCACGAGGCCCGGCGGGAGATGGGCCGGCGCCTGGCCAGGGAGGCCCCGGTCGCGGCCGACATGGTCATCCCCGTCCCGGACACCGGGCACTCGGCCGCGCAGGGGTTCGCCGAGGCGGCCGGGGTGCCCTACGGCGAGGGCCTGATCAAGAACCGCTATGTGCACCGCACGTTCATCCAGCCCACCCCGGGGCTCCGTCAGCTGGGGGTCCGGATGAAGCTGAACCCCGTGGCCGAGACGATCCGGGGCAAGCGCCTGGCCGTGGTGGACGACTCGATCGTCCGCGGGACCACCACCAGGCAGATCGTGCAGATGCTCCGGGATGCCGGCGCGGCGGAGGTCCACATGCGGATCACCAGCCCCCCGATCCAGTGGCCCTGCTACTACGGGATCGACATGTCGACCCGCGAGGAGCTGGTGGCCGCCGGGATGTCGGTCGGCGAGATCCGCGAGTTCATCGGGGCCGACACGCTGGCGTATCTGTCCCTGTCCTCGCTGGTGGCGGCCACGGGGGCTCCGTCCGACACGTTCTGCCGGGCCTGCTTCGACGGGGAGTACCCGATCTCCGTCGCCGAGCAGACCCCGTCGAAGCACCTCCTCGAGAAGGAGTAGGTGGACGCCTACCGGCGCTCCGGGGTCGACCGCGATGCGGCCCGCCGCGCCACCGACCTGATCCGGGACCTGGCCGCCTCCGCCTCGCGGCCGGAGGTGGTGGCTTCCGTGGGCGGGTTCGCCGGGCTGTTCTCGCTCGGCGACGGCCGGCTGCTGGCCGCGGCCTCCGACGGCGTGGGGACGAAGGTGGAGATCGCCCGGGAAGCCGGCAGGCTGGACACCGTGGGGATCGACCTGGTGGCCATGTGCGCCAACGACGTGGTGTGCACCGGGGCCGAGCCCCTGCTGTTCCTGGACTACATCGTGACCGATCGGCTGGTGCCCGAGGCCGTGGCCTCCCTGGTGGCCGGGGTGGCCGAGGGGTGCCGCCGGGCCGGGTGCGCCCTGCTCGGCGGGGAGACCGCGGAGCACCCCGGTCACCTGGCCGAGGGGCGGTTCGACCTGGCGGGCTTCTGCGTGGGGATCGTGGCCGAGACCGACGTGCTCGGTCCGCACCACGTCCGTGAGGGCGACGTGCTGGTGGGGCTGCCGTCCTCGGGGCTCCACTCGAACGGCTTCAGCCTGGTCCGCACGGTCCTCGGCGACTCCGGCATCGGCCTCGACGACACGCCGGAGGGGCTGTCCCGGCCGCTGGCCGACGAGCTCCTGGAGCCGACGACGATCTACGTGCGCCCGGTCCTGGCGGCCGCCCGGGAGGGACTGGTGAGCGCGGCGGCCCACGTCACCGGGGGCGGCCTGGTGGAGAACGTGCCCCGGGCCCTGCCGGAGGGTCTTGGGGCCGAGCTGGACCGGCATGCCTGGGAGGTGCCTCCGGTGATCCGGTGGGTGGGCGGGCGGGCGGGTGTCTCCGACGAGGACCTGGCCGGGACGCTCAACATGGGCCTGGGGATGGTGCTGGTGGTCCCGCCGGACCGGGCCGCGGAGGCGGTCAGGGCGCTCCGTGACGTGGAGGCCCGGGTGGTCGGCCGGGTGATCGCCGGGGCCGGGGTCCGCCTGGCCTGAGGGTCCTATGTCAACGCATGGCCTCCGCGAGACGGTTGGCGCCGCCGTGACGTGATGGGTCGTAGGCGACACGGTCGGTCCAGCATCTCCACATCACTCTGACCCACGCCCGAGCAACTACCCGGGCCGCATGTGGGTGGCGCATGCCTCGGTGGCGAGCTCGCCGGTAGATGTCCTCTGCCCAGGGACTGGCCCGCACGCTGTCCTGGGCGAAGTCGATCAGCGCCTCGCGCAGCTTCTTGTTGCAGCCCCGCCGAAACGACACGTGCCAGGGCTTGCCGGAGGCTCGGGTTGAGGGAGCCACACCAGCTGCGGCGGCAAGGGAGCCTTCGTCGGGGAACCGCTCGCGACAGTCACCGATCTCCGCGAGCAGCAAATGCGGCCCGGTTCATCCCCGCTCGGGGGAACGACATGAAGATCTTGCCGTCGGGATGCAGCTCGAGCGCCTCCCGGATCCGCCGATCGAGCACGTCGATGCGGGAGCGGACCCTGCTCAGTAGGTCGACGAGCTGGATGGTGACCACGCCATGGCCTTCGCCGGCCTCCCCGGAGAGTCCATCCGCGGTCTCCTGCAAGTGGGCGAGAAGCTCCGAGGCAGGCTTGCGTCCCGCGTAGCCCACGGAGCGAAGCCAGGCCTGCAGGCGGCGCTCGGTGAGCCGGGTCGCCCGTTCCCCGGTGGGGAACCTCCTGAGGAAGGCCAGGGAAGATCGGGCTGTCGAGGTCCGCGAACAGCCCGATCGCGCCTGGGAAGGCCTGCAGGAGGTTCGCCCGGAGCTGGTTGGCGAGGGCCAGCCGGTGCTTGATGAGATCCTTCCGGGCGACACACTAGTGCCCGGAGGGCCCTGGTAGCGCCGGAGTCGGGCCGCAGTGCCCGGAGGCTGTGTCCGTCCGTGCGAAGGACGTCGGCAAGGACGTAGGCGTCGAAGCGGTCGTCCTTGTTGCCGGAGCTTCCGTAGCGAAGGCGAAGCGCCTTCACCTGGCGCGAGGCGATCACGACCACCTCGAACCCCGCCTCGAGCAGCGCCTGGACGGCAGGGCCGTCGGGGCGTTCGATCGCCACGCGGGCCACCTCAAGGGCCTTCAGCCGCCAGCAGAGCTCCTTGAGCCCTGCGACCTGGTGCTTCACGACGAACCGATCGAGGACCGCCCCGTCGCCTCCAACCACGCACACCGCGTGGTGTTCCCACGACCAGTCCACGCCGGCGTGACGGGGACCGGGTGATGCCCTACCTTCCATGGTGCCTCCTTCCGCAAGCCAGTGGACGGATGCACCCGGTTGGTTCGGGGCGCGCTCGCCGGTCGCTCACTGATCGGCGCACGTGGCGCACAGTCCTATCGCCAGTCGGCGCGCCCCGGGCCGCCGGGTTCGCGGTTCTCAGCCAGGCTCTCGAAGAGCTCCCCTACCGCTGCGATGCACCGGCGGCTCCGGATGCGCTGGCAGGCTGTCACCTACCAAGCGCAGGGTGAAGCAGTGAGGCCTACTGCACCACGGGCTTGCCGTGGCGGATGCCCTTGAGCGGCACCCGGACCAGGCGGCCGTGGCGATCCTCGACCACGAAGGTCTGGGCCGCCTCGTCGAACCACTTGAGCACGCCGACGACCTCGCTCACGTAGCCGTTCGGGAGCTCGTACTGGATCGTGACCCGCTTCCCCACGTGCTCGGGCGTCACCGTGTTCGGCATGCCTCCACCGTAGATGCTTGGGCCCCCTCCCTCAAGGCCGCCGTGTGCGTGCGAAACGGATTCACTCCACGGTGAACGTGGCCGGTTCCAGCATGGCTGTGCTCGGCCCCCCCACATCCGGTCCCGAGTACAGGGCGACGATCGGATAGGTTCCGGGGGGAACGTCAGGCACCTTGAAAGAGATCTCGTACCCACACTTGCCCGAGACATCCTCTTCTCCCAGAAGCAGGACGGGACCATCGGTCGCCGCCGTCGGTGGGGTGGTCTCCACGAGGGCGCTCCACCAGGCATTCGGATCAAGGTTCCACCACACGCGGACCTTAGTTATGCTCCCCACGGCCGAACCGCCCTCCCCGGGTCCTCCTTGTGGAATCTTCCCGCTGACAAGCGCGAAACTCCCAGGCGGCGCGGAAGCTGGTGTGACGACTGATGCGTAAGGACCCTCATGGGCTGGGCACTGGACGGGTACTTGCTCCCCTGCTTCGAGATCACGCGCCTGCCCGGACTGCGATGACTGGCCAAGTCCACTGAGGCCATATGCCAGGACCCCGAGGGTGCCCATCGAGAGCCCAAGTGCAATGACCGCCACGTTCCACCGGCGGCGTCGGCTGCGTCGACGCCGCCTTTCAACCACCTTCTCCCAGGCGTCATCCGGTGGACCGAAGTTCTGCCCCAGCCGCTGAATCTCCTTCCTCATGTCCGTCACTTTCCCTCCCTAGACTGACTGTTGAGTAGCGCGCGGGCTTGAGAGACCAGCATTCGAACCGTGCCCGGGCGAATCTTCAGGATTGCCGCGGCAGCCGTTGAGTCGTACCCGAGCATCTGTGTCAAGACCACCGCGGCTCGCTGTCGGGGTGGAAGGCCGAGCAGAAGTCGGGCCACGGTGTCGGTAGCCTCCACTCTGTCCAGCGGATCGTCGTAGCTGTCTCCTCTTGCGAACCCTCTGGCAAGCCGCCGTGCTGCCGTGGCTGCCCGACGTCTCTTCTGAAACACGAGATTGAGGGCGATTCGATACAAATATCCGACTGGATCCTCCATTTCTCGTACCCTGTCCCATCTCTCCCAGACCCGAACGAAGGCTTCCTGCGTCACGTCCTCCGCGTCTGCCAGGTTCTTCGTCACGATCACCAACGCGCGGAACAGGCGCGCGTGTTCGCCTTGGAAGAAGGAGGAGAAGTCCTCGGAAGATTCCGCCGAGTGATTCTCCTGCCGAACCAGCCTTATCGCCTCAGCCATCTCTCATCATGAACATCGCCTCAGCCATCTCTCATCATGAACGCTCAAGGGGCTCGGTTCGCATAGACGCGGGACGTCTTATACAGACACCTCTCACAGTCCCCCTCGGACGTAAGAGCTGAGCAGGGATACGAGTACGAGGAGAGAGGCGGAGAGGCTAGTGGCTCGACGCACCCAAAGGGCCGCCCTGTTTCGGAGTTCCGTCGATGGGAGGTCCAGCAGTAGGCCCGATTCCGAGTGCGTGTTATGGGTCAGAGTCAGGACAATGGTCTTGCCCAAGCCGAAAAGGATCACGGCGGAGAGAACCGCTAGGGGGGATCTCACAAAGGGAAGAGCGGCGACAAACAGGGCGTGAGTTGACGAGGAGAAAGGAGCGGCGAATCCGAACCCCAGCAGCGAGCCGTAGCCGAACGATGCGGCACCCAAAGGCATCGCTGAGCGCCACCACTCGGGGACCTGACGAGTCCGATATGGAACCGGCGCTCTCAACCCAACATCTCTCGCCATCGCGAGTAGTGCGAAAAGGACGAACAACAAGACAAGCCACTCAGTGGTTAGGAATAGAGACAGGAAGTCCACCACCACTAGGGCAACGCCAGCGGACAGTAGGGCGCCCATCCAGACGCCTGATAGGAACGCTGATGCGTTGCCCAGCCACCTGGTCCGTGACCCGCTCCCGGCGGGATTGATGGTCAATGCCATCGACAATCCTCATGGGGACCAACTAGACGACCATCCGGCGACTAGAGCTGCCACCAGGACAGCCATTCCAAGTGTCATTTTCCCGGAAGGCACCAGCATCACAACCGTGGCCAAGAAGGCGCTCGCCAAGGCGTAAGAACTGACGAGAATGCGGGAGAACCTCATGCGCGGCCTCCGCGTCAGCAAGCCTTCTCTCCTCCGCAGCCAGGCTTGACTCACGCGCATTGCCGGAAGCGACCGACGATGTAGTGGCAGTTGGGATTGTTGCCCACGTAGCACTTCTTGTAGCAACAGGTGGGTCGCTTGCGGCCGTCCGTGTCCTTCTTCTTGCAATGGCAGGACTCGGGATCTTGACATTGCCCGGCGCTCGCACAACAGTCGGTCCAGACGGCAATTCCACTTGAGCAATTGCCGCAGCTGCAAGTCCATGATCCGCACATCACAGTGTCGCTTGGACACTGTCCGCCGGTCCCGGTCAGGCCTTTGCAGCTGATACTGTGGCCGCAGTCCTCAGGTTCGCACCCTCCAGGACATGGCCGCGATCCACTACAGCCTGCATCGCAGTTTCTCCCTGCACAGTCACACTGCAACGCATGTGATCTTTCAGCCAGGAGACCTGTCCACAGTCCCGCTCCTGCGGCAACGATGGCAAGGCGTCCGGCATGCCCGAGGAAGGATCTCCGTGTAACTCGGGACGCCAGGCCTCGTGCCAAGTAACCAGTTGCGTTTCCGATGCGTGAAGGGCTCGGCGTAACAGCCACCTCGGCTTCCTTTCTCTACTCCACGGGCTTCCCAAGGGGAACTAGCTTGCCCCCTGCACTAGATGCGCTGGATTCGTGCGCATCCTCTCCCACACGGGTGCGATGAAGGATGGTTTGCGCGAAGGTTTCAAGCTGCGGAAGAGTATTGACGATGCCGCTCGTCACGATTCGTCGATCCGTCCCGACTCCCACTGCGAAGGGAGTCCCAGGGATAGACCAATCGGCGAACAAGTCGTCCAAATCCACCCGTGCGTCCAGCCCGTGCTCCGTCAAGAAGCGGACTTTCGCTTCCTCGTCTTCGCCGACGACGATTGGCACAATCTCCACTTCGGGATAGGCGACCCTCACGCGAGGCAGCGCCGATACGATGGGCCGGCAAAACCTGCACGTGGGGCTTAGAAAGAGCATCGCCGTCGGTGAAGAGAAGTCCAATGCCTTGACTGCTACCTCCATACCCGCTTTCGGTTCCTTCCTCGATATCTCCGTATCGAGTAGGGCCAACATGGAGTAGGAGGGCCCCCAGCTCCCGCAGGACGCCTACAAGAACCATCCCTTCAATCACGACAGCAACAACTGTCAAAGCCAAGAGTATTTGCCACGTGGTCTCACTCATTAGGGCTCTCCTTCGGCTAGGTAGACGGACGCCTGGCGGGCCCGAACAGCTTGCGGCCTTCAAGAACCAACAACGTCAAGGTGGCTACCAGCACAAGGATCAGACCCTCAACCAAGCTAAAGGGCGGGACCTCCATGCTCCCCGAGAACGAGTGGATAGAGAAACCGGCTCCCGCGATCCCGAGGTTCCGAAGCCCCAGACCGGGTCCTATTCTCGCTCTGGAGAGGTTGCCGAAGCAGTTACAAGCTTTGCCGCGGTGGGCGCGCGACAACGCAAGGACGCCCACGCCTAGGAGCAGCAGCAGGACGGCCGCGGCCAGAATGCCGACACGCGGGGCGGTGACCAGCAGGATTAAGGCAAGAGCTTCAGCGGAGGGAATACCTACCGCTAGCAGGCGCAGCGGAATCGCATGCGGCCGCCAAGCGTCAACCGCTGCCCTCCATTGAGGCCAGGCATCGACCTTACCCATCACTGACAGCGCGAAGAAGGCACAAAAGAGGATCGCACCGATTGTCATCATGGGGCGCGTCCGGCAGGTGCTTCAAACGCTAGCAAGCATGACCAAGCGGAGCGGACAACGAGGTGTGGGCCTTCGGTCGATTCCACCCCAACCCTCCTTGAAGCGGGAGCAGACTAGCGTGCCGCACAAGGAGAGTCAAATCCCCAAGTCCATCAGGATGCGTTCCCGCCGCCGCAGCTTCCGAGGAACCGAAGGAAAGGGCACGTAGGCTCACCTTGACCTGAAGCGAAACAGGAGGTGAGACCACGTGCCCAAGGTGAGTGTAGCGGTGGAGCTGAGGGTAGAGGTGGAAGAGGGCCTCGACCCCGTCGAGCTCGAGAGGAAGATCGCCGCCGAAGGACGGCGGGCCGCAAGGGAGCTGTACCGGGAGGCGCTCCGGGCGGTCGACGAGCAGACCGTCGCGGCCTCCGGGGGCGCCAAGCAGCGCACCGAGGAGCGGTGGCTGGCCACGACCGTGGGACGGGTCCGCCTTTGGCGCTACCGGGTGAAGACCCCCGCAGGCAGCTACTGCCCCCTCGACCGGGCTCTGGGGCTCGACGCCAAGGAGGCCTCTCCGGCCCTGCGGGAAGCGGTGTGCGACCTCGCCCTTCGCCTCCCCTACCGCCAGGCGGCTGAGGTCGCCTCGCGCCTGACGGGCGAGCCGCTTTCCCACCTGTCCTGCTGGAGGATCCTTCTTTCCGAGGGAGCTCGGTGTCGGGCCGAGGACGGAGAGCTGGTCGACTCGGTGTTCGAGCTCGGCGAGGCCCCGCCCGAGCCGGGGGCAGACGGCACCGGCGGTGGAAGCTCCTCGACAAGGGGTGCTACGCCACCACTGCGGACGCGGACCGCTTCGGAAAGGGGCTGGCGGCCGCGGGGTTCCACCAGGTGGGGCTGCACAAGGCGCGCTGGGTGCTGGCCTGCCACGATGGCCTCGATGAGTTCGGGGAGACCTTCCGGGGGTACTTCCCAGGAGCGGTCCACCAGGTGGACCACTTCCACGTGGCCGAGCGCGCCTGGTGGGTCTCAGGCGGTGACCGCAGGCTCCACGAGCGGCTGTGCCGCCGGGCGTTCTCGGACCCGGCCGGCCTGGCCCGCACGCTCCGCCGCGGGTCGTGGAGGGCGATCCCCGCCCCGGCGGCCATGGAGCTGGCCGGCTACCTCGAGGGCGTGGCCGCCGACCTTCACGGCATCCGCCGGATCCCCCCTCACCTTCGCCGCGGCAGGATGCGGATCGTCGGCACCGGTGTTGTGGAGAAGCACCAGGATCTGCTGGTCGGCCGACGCATGAAGCACCGGGGGATGCGGTGGACCCGCCGGGGCGCGGACGCCCAGCTCGCCCTCCAGGCCCGGCGCTTCTGCCAGCGGTGGCCGGAGAGATGGGGGGTGACAGACAGGTAGGATCGATCTGGCAGGCGGTCGAGGTCCCACCCGGCCTCGCTGCCATCCCCTCGGAAAGCCGAGGGGCAGGAAGTCAGGGAGAGCCATCTATCGGTTCCTCAGGACCGACTGCGGAAGTTGGAACGCTTAGAGTCCATCAAGCAGCGCAAGTGACCGCCTATGGGCATGCGTCGGATGTGGCTTCAGCCCCATGATTCTCCACAGTCCTGAGGGAGCTGGCACCGCGGCGAATCTCGCGCCGTACATCCTATGTCCCGCTCAAACGGGGGATGCGGGTGATCGTGCCCGCGGGGGGCTCGGGGAAGGCGTCTGGGTGGATGGCCCAGGCCAGGATCGCCAGGCCGTCCACGATGCGGGGGCCCGGGCGGGAGAAGTACGAGGAGGCGTCGGTGGCGAACACCATCTCCGATGAGCACGCGGTGGTCTCCCGGAACTCCGGGGCCCCGTAGGTGCGCACCGCCTCCTCCTCCGCCTCGGCCAGGTAGTAGCCGCACGGCATGAACACCACGACCTCGGGGGAGGCGTTCGCCACCTCCCGCCAGGTGACCTGCCGGGACCGCTGGCCCTTCTCGCTCAGCAGGTTCTCCCCGGCCGCCAGCGACACCATCTCCGGGATCCAGTGCCCGCCCACGAACGGTGGCTCCAGCCACTCCATGCAGAACGTGCGGATCGTGGGCAGTCGTGCCGCCCGCCGCTTGACCTCCTCGATCCGCTCCCGCAGGGACTCGACCAGCTCCTTGGCCCGGGTCTCGGTGCCGGTGGCCCGGCCCACCTCCAGGAACGAGTCCAGGATGCCGTCGAGGTCCTTCGGGTCCATCGACACCACCTCGGCCCGGGACCCCAGCTTGTCCAGGGCCTCCTGCACGTGGCCGGCCGGCACGGCGCACACGCGGCACAGGTCCTGGGTCAGGATGAGGTCGGGGTCGACCTGCCGGATCAGGTCCGTATCCAGCACGTAGAGCGGCTGCCGGGTCTCCATCCGCTCCTTGACCTCGGCGTCGATCTCCGATGAGGTCAGGGGGCGGCCCGTGGGCAGCGCGGTGTCGGAGACGACCGGCTTCGTCCGCGCCTCGGCGGGGTAATCGCACTCGAACGTCACCCCCGATAGGTCCTCGCCCAGCCCGAGCGCGTAGACCAACTCGGTGGCCGACGGCAGCAGGGAGATGATCTTCATGAGGGCAGGGGGCGCCTCATCCCCGAGGCAGCGCGCCCAGCCGGAAGGGGCTCTCCAGGATGTCCACCAGGGCCCGCATCGCCCGGTCGGCGTCGGCCCCGTCCATGATCCGGTGGTCGAACGACAGCGCCAGGGTGACCATCGGCCGGGCCTCGATCCGACCGTCCGTGACCACGGCTTGCCGCCGGATGGCCCCCAGCCCCAGGATGGCCGCCTCGGGGTGGTTGATGATCGGCGTCCCCGCCCGGGAGCCGAACGTGCCGTAGTTCGTGACGGTGATCGTGCTCCCGGTCACCTGCTCGGGAGTGGCCGTGCCGGCGCGGGTGGCCTCCACCACCTCGGCGATCTCCCGGGCCAGGGTCACGATGCCCTTGCGGTCGGCGTCCCGGACCACCGGGACCACCAGCCCCCGCTCCGTGTCGGCGGCGACGCCCACGTGGTACCGGCGCTTGAGCACGATCTCTCCGGCGTCGCCGTCCCAGGAGGCGTTCAGCCCGGGGTGCTCCCTGCACACATCGACCAGGGCCCGGACCACCACGGCCAGGGCGCTGACCTTCTCGCCCGTTTCCTCGGTGAGCTCCCGACGGAGGGCGTCGACCCAGGTGGCGTCGGCGTCGTGCATCGTGGTCACGTGGGGGATCTCCGCCCACGACCGGGCCATCTTCTGGGCCACCAGCCGGCGGACGCCTCGCACCGGCACCCGCTCCTCCTCGGGGCCCGCGGCCGGCGGCGCGCCGGGCGCCGTCGCCGCCACGGGCTCGGCCCTTCCCTCCGAGGCCTGGAGGACATCCTCGCGGGTGACGCGCCCTCCACGTCCGGTGCCTCGGACGGTGGTCAGGTCCACCCCCCGTTCCCGGGCCAATCGCCGGACCGGCGGGGTTGCCTGGACCTTCCCCTTCCGTGCCGGCTCCGGCTCGGCCCCGGCCCGGGCCGCGGGGGCGGTTCGCTCACCGGGCGGCCGCAGGCGCCGCCGGCGCTTCGAGGCGGCCTCCTGGTCCACGCCGTAGCCGACCAGCACGGCCTCGCGCTTGGGGGCCTCGGCGGGCTCCTCCGCACCGGCCTCGACGTCGAACGTCACCAGCGGCTCGCCCACCTTGACCACGTCCCCGGCTGCCGCGTGGAGCTTGACGATCTTCCCCTCGAACGGCGAGGGGAGCTCCACCAGGGCCTTGGCCGTGTTGACGTCGGCCAGAGGCTGGTTCAGCTCGACGGCGTCGCCCTCGGCCACCTTCCACTCGACGAGCTCGGCGTCCTCCAGCCCTTCGCCCAGGTCCGGGAGGTCGAAGACCCGCTCGGCCATGGCTAGTGGGACAGGACCTTCTCGACGGCCGCCAGGATGCGGTCGACGCTGGGGAGGTAGTGCTCCTCGACCGTGGCCGGCGGGTAGGGGAGGTCGTAGCCGGTGACCCGGAGCACGGGGGCCTCCAGGTGGTCGAAGGCGTCCTCGACCACCCGGGCCACCACCTCGGCCCCGAACCCCACGGTCATCGGGGCCTCGTGCACCACCACCACCCGTCCCGTCTTCCGGGCGGAGCCCGCCAGGGCCTCGATGTCGAGCGGCACCAGCGAGCGGAGGTCGAGGACCTCGAGCTCCACGCCGTCCTCGGCCGCGGCCTCGGCGGCCTGGAGGCACCGGGCCACCATCCCGCCCCACGCCACCAGCGTCCCGTGCGACCCCTCCCGGATGATGCGGGCCGCGCCGATGGGCAGCCCGTTCGGCTCCAGGTCGCCGCTCTCCTTCGACCAGTACCGGCTCTTGGGCTCCAGGAAGATCACCGGGTCGGGGTCCCGGATCGACCGCACCAGCAGGTTGAAGGCGTCCAGCGGGGTCGAGGGGACCACCACCTTGAGCCCCGCGGTGTGGGCGTAGTAGGTCTCGGGGCTCTCGGAGTGATGCTCGGCCGCCCCGATCCCTCCCCCCACGGGGATGCGGACCACCAGCGGGACCTTCACGGTGTCGGCCGAGCGGAACCGGTACTTGGCCACGTGGGAGATGACCTGGTCGAGGGCGGGGTAGGAGAACGCGTCGAACTGCATCTCGGCCACCGGCCGCCACCCGGCCAGCGCCAGTCCCAGCGAGACGCCCATGATGCCGGACTCGGCCAGGGGGGTGTCGAACACGCGCTCCTCGCCGAACTCGTCCTGGAGCTTGTCGGTGATCCGGAACACCCCGCCCAGCTTGCCGACGTCCTCGCCGAGCACCAGCACCCGGTCGTCCTCCTTGAGCGAGCGGCGGAGGGCCTCGTTGAGGGCTTGGCCCATCGTGACCTCGGCCATCAGCCCTCGTCCTCCAGGAAGCTCAGCACCTCGTCGCGCTGGCGGGCCAGGTAGGGAGGCAGGTCCTCGAACACCCACTCGAACATCTCGGCGATCGGCCGCGGGGGAGCCCCCTGGATGCCCTTGCGCACCGTGGCGGCCACCTCCTTGGCCTCGGCCTCCACCGACCCCAGGAACGCCTCGTCGGTCACGCCCTCGCCTTCCAGGAACCTGCGGAACCGCTCGATGGGGTCGAACGTGCCCCACCGCTCGATCTCCTGCTCGGGCTGGTAGCGGGTCCGGTCGTCGGCGGTCGAGTGGGGGCCCATCCGGTAGGTCACGGCCTCGATGAGGGTGGGGAGGTGCTCGGTGCGGGCCCGCTCCAGCGCCTCCCTCGTGACCAGGTACGAGGCCAGCACGTCGTTGCCGTCCACCCGCACCCCGGGGAACCCGTACGCCTCGGCCTTTCGGTAGATGGGCGCCGCGGTCTGCTTGGCCAGCGGCACCGAGATGGCCCACGCGTTGTTCTGGCAGAAGAACACCACCGGGGCCCGGAACACCCCGGCGAAGTTGCAGGCCTCGTGGACGTCCCCCTGGGAGGTGGCCCCGTCGCCGAAGTAGGTGATCGCGCAGGCCTCCCGGCCGTCGAGCTTGGCTCCCATGGCCCATCCGACGGCGTGGAGCGGCTGGCTGCCCACCGGCACCGAGATCTCGGCGAACCGCGTGCCCACCGGGTCGACGATCCCACCATGCCGGGTCCCCCGATGGAAGTGCATGTACTCCACGAGGTCGATGCCCCGCACCACCGCCACCCCCACCTCGCGGTAGGACGGGAACACGAAGTCCTGCTCGGCCAGGGCGTAGGCGCTGCCGATCTGGGCGCCCTCTTGCCCGATCAGCGGCGGGTACACGGCCAGCTCCCCCTGCCGCTGGAGGGCCGTGCTCTCCAGGTCCACCCGGCGGGTGATGGCCATGGACCGGTACATGGACCGGAGGTCCTCGTCCTCGAGGTCCAGCCCCTTGCGGGCCGCCTCGTCGACCACGGTCCCGTCGGGGTCCAGGATGCGAACGGCGTCGGTGGTCATCTCGTCCAAGCGTGAACCTCCAGGTGCCGGGGGCCCACAGGATATCGCACGCGCGCCGCAGGCCTCCCGGGGCTATCGCCGGCCGATCGTGGGGCGGTGCTGGGCGGGGAGCCACAGCATGCGCACCCGGCCGACGCCGGCCATCCGCTCCTCGGCCAGGCGGGTGGCCGCCGCAGCGGTGGTGATCCCCTCGGTGCGCGCCAGCAGGAACACTTCTCGCAGCGTGCGGTAGATCCCCTCCACCTTCGCCATGGCCCGGTCGCGGTCGTAGCCGATCAGCTCGTCGGCCACGTTGATCAGGCCGCCGGCGTTGATCACGAAGTCCGGGGCGTACAGGATCCCCATCTCCGCCAGGGCCTCGCCGTGCTCGGGCCGCTCGAGCTGGTTGTTGGCGGCGCCGGCCACCACGGCGCACTTGAGGTCCGGCAGCGTGTCGTCCCGGATGACCCCACCCAGCGCGGAGGGGGCGAAGATGTCGC
Organism: Actinomycetota bacterium; assembly: GCA_050692985.1. Classification (GTDB taxonomy): domain Bacteria; phylum Actinomycetota; class UBA4738; order UBA4738; family CALAEC01; genus JBOGVZ01. Next base: position 63,451 of record JBOGVZ010000061.1, on the reverse strand, counting down.
ACTCGAGGGCGTGGGACTTGTCCGGCTCGGTGGTCTCCACCCCGAACTCCCTCACCACCCGGGCCACGGCGTCGACGTCCACGTCGGCCACGGTCAGCACGGCGCCCGCTTCGGCCAGGTGCTTCACCAGGTGGTACCCCACCTTCCCCACACCCTGGACCACGATCCGGACGCCTTCGAGGGATGAGGTCCGCAGCGCTTCCTCGGCGCACGCCCGCAGGCCCTGGTACACCCCGTAGGCAGTGACGGGGGAGGGGTCACCGGAGCCTCCCAGGCGCTTCGACACGCCGGTGACCCACGAGGTCTCCCGGCGCAGGACGTCCATGTCCTCCCGGGAGGTCCCCACGTCCTCGGCGGTGATGTACCGGCCGCCCAGGGACTCGATGAACCGGCCGTAGGCGCGGAACAGATGCTCGGACTTGTCGCGCTTGGGGTCGCCGATGATCACGGCCTTGCCGCCGCCGAGGTCGAGCCCGGCGGCGGCCGCCTTGTAGGTCATCCCCCTGGCCAGCCGGAGCACGTCGCGGAGGGCGTCCTCCTCGGAGGCGAAGGGATAGAACCGTGTGCCGCCCAGCGCGGGGCCCAGGGCTGTCGAGTGGATGGCCACGATGGCCCGCAGGCCCGATGGCGGGTCGTGGAAGAACACGACCTGTTCGTACTGATCTCGTAGCTCGGCGAATACCCCCACGGGGTGCCCGACTCCCTCGTCAGCGCCACCGGCGTGGCGGGCCGAATATAGCACGGGGGTCCCCTCCCGAGCCCCGCGCTATCATGCGTCCATGGTGGCCTCCGCGTTCCTCCGCGTGTTCCAGCCGCTGGAGGCCGTGCCCGAGGGGGAGCGCCTCTCCTGGGAGCGGTACATCGTCCAGGGGGGACACCGCCGAGCCGGCCCGCCCGTGTACCGCGAGCGCCCCACCAGCTTCCAGGGCCGCATGGGGCTGCTCACCGCCGACGAGTACCGGGCGGACATCCGGCTCGTGGACGGCCGCTGGTACGTGTGCCCGTGGCGCACGCGGCTGCGGGTCCTGGCCAGCCTCCTGGCCCTGCGGGAAAGCGTGCCCGTCGAGGTGGCCGATGCCCTCGTCCCCGAGGCCGAGGCCCGCCGGGTGGCCAGGGAGCTTGCCCGGATCCGGCGCAGGGATCCGTCGGCGGTGCCCGCCATGCTCCAGAGCCACTGGCACGTGCCGGTCCGGTGGTTCGCGCTGTTCTCCGCCACCGAGCGCCGGCTGGAGGAGCGGGAAGACGGTGGGTTCCGCCTCTCCTACTGGACCTCGATCCAGGATGCCAGGGCCCGAGCCTCCCGGGCGGTCCGCGTGCTTCGCTCGGGCGACCTGGAGCAGGTGGGGGAGATCGTCCAGGACCTAGACGAGTGGCTCTCCCGGTTCGACGGCCGCTCGGCGGTCGAGCTCGACTACGCGGACCTCGCCGACCAGTTCGGATGGAACGAGCTGGAGGAGGATCGCTCCGCGGAGGAGGTCCAGGAGGCCATCGCCGCCCTGGAGCGGGGCGAGGCCGCGCTGGCGGCGGAGCTCTACCAGACCGTGGCCGCCCGGTGGGCGGAGGTGCGGATCCGGGAGTCGCTCAACTGAGGGCTCCCGCCGCGGGAACCCCTCCCGACCGGGCGTGGACCCGAAACCTCTAGTCATTTCGGACTATGCGGATTTGGCCCGCTTTGTCTATGTACGGGGCGGGGAGACCGCCCGACAATCATCCATATCGTCGCTTCTTCCCAATGGAGGGGACATGAGCATGAATGGTAAGGCCAGCGACAAGGCAGAGAGGCTCCTCACCCCCGCCGAGGTCGCCGCCCTGTTCCGCGTCGACCCCAAGACCGTCACCCGGTGGGCAAAGGCGGGCAAGCTCTCCTCGATCCGAACCCTGGGCGGACATCGCCGCTACCGGGAGACCGAGGTTCGCCGCCTGCTCGAGAACTCGGGCGGCTGAGGGGCCGGGGCGAAGGGCGCAGGACCCGGGCCCCGGCCGGGGCCTTCGTGGCGAGGGACGGAATCGAACCGCCGACACCGCGGTTTTCAGCCGCGTGCTCTGCCATCTGAGCTACCTCGCCGTTGCCCGCGGGCCTGAGGGGATTTGAACCCCCGACCTCCACCTTGACAGGGTGGCGAGCACTCCAGGCTGCTCCACAGGCCCAGCTCTTGTGCCCCCAACGGGATTCGAACCCGTGTCGCCGCCTTGAAAGGGCGGTATCCTCGGCCGCTAGACGATGGGGGCAGGGTCTCCCGACCCCGTCGGGGACAGCCCACAGAGTATAGCGTCCCGGTCCCCCCTTCCAGATCCGCGCACCCGGAGCCGCCTCTCGCAGGCCGGGATGGCGTCCGGTTGTGGGTTGCCACACCGACCGCTGGCGGGGTACACCTAGGGGGCCATGTCCGGCAAGGTCGGGGATCGGATCGAGATCGAGTCGGAGACGGTCGGGGCCCCTCCCCGGGAGGGCGAGATCCTCGGGGTGATCGAGGGCCAGGCCGGTGTCCGCTACCGGGTCCGGTGGGACGATGGGCACCAGTCGGTCTTCACGCCCGGCGGTGGGGCAGCCCGGATCGTCCCGGCCTCAGACGACTGAAGGTCCGCACCCTCACCCCCGGCAGCTGCTTGGCGCTGGACCCGGATGATCTCTCCCTGGAGATCGCGGGGGCGGGAGCCGCTGCGCCAGGGCGATGACGTTTCGGGAACCGGTGTGCGGCGGGGTATTCGGCGGCAGCGGTGTGGGGCGTGCTGGATTCGAACCAGCGGCACATGGGTTAAAAGCCCACTGCTCTGACCAGGCTGAGCTAACGCCCCTCGGTGATTGTAGCGGCCCGGCCCTCAGCGACCGGGGGGGCGAGCCCGGTAGCGGTTGGTGATCGGCAGGCGGCGGTCCCGGCCGAAGGCCTTGGGGGTGATCTTCACCCCGGGCGGGGCCTGGCGCCGCTTGTACTCGGCCCTGTCGATCATGTCCACTACCCGGGCCACGAGCTGGGGGTCGGCCCCCTCCGCCACGATCTCCTCCGGCGAGCGATCCTCCTCCACGTAGTCCTCGATCACCGGGTCCAGGACCTCGTAGGGCGGGAGGGAGTCGGTGTCCTTCTGGTCGGGGCGGAGCTCGGCCGAGGGGGGCTTCTCCAGGACCCGGTCTGGGATCGGCGGGGGCTCGGTCTGCTTGTTGCGCCACCGGGCCAGCTCGTACACCAGCGTCTTGGGCACGTCCTTCAGGGGCGCGAAGCCCCCGGCCATGTCGCCGTACAGCGTCGAGTACCCCACGGCCATCTCGCTCTTGTTCCCGGTGGCCAGCACCAGCGAGCCGAACTTGTTCGACAGGGCCATCAGCAGGTTCCCCCGCACCCGGGCCTGGAGGTTCTCCTCGGCCACCCCCGGCTCGGTGCCGCGGAACGCATCGGCCAGCACGTCGAGATGGGCCTGGAACACGGGGTCGATCGGCAGCCGGTCGATCCCGAAGCCCAGCCGCCGGGCGATCTCCTGGGCGTCCTCCAGGGACTCGGGCGAGGAGTAGCGCGAGGGCAGGGCCAGGACCCGAACGGCACCCGGGCCCAGGACGTCGGCGGCCAGGGTGGCGGTCATGGCCGAGTCGATCCCCCCCGACAGCCCCACCACGACCTGGCGGAACCCGTTCTTGCGAACGTAGTCACCCAGGCCGAGCAGCAGGGCCCGGTACACCTCCTCGGCGCCCTGGGGCCACGGCTCCCTGGCGGGGTCGGGGAACCCCGGCTTGCCGTCGCCGCCGGCCGTCCCGGGGATCTCCACCACCAGGAGGTCCTCCTCGAAGGCCGCGGCGTGCCAGGCCATGTCCCCCTCCGGCGACACCACCATGCTGCCGCCGTCGAACACCAGCTCGTCCTGTCCGCCCACCAGGTTCACGTAGGCGATCCACGCACCGGTCTCCCGGGCCCTGGCCGCACAGATCTCCAGCCGCTCGTGGGTCTTGCGCCGGTGGTACGGGGAGCCGTTGATGTTCGGGATCACCGCCGTCCGGTTCGCGTAGTCGTCGAACGGCGGGCCCGGCTTCCACGCGTCCTCGCATACGGAGATGCCGAGCTCCGAGCCGGCCACCCGCACCCGGCACCCCTGCTCGCCGGGGACGAAGTACCGCTGCTCGTCGAACACGCCGTAGTTCGGCAGCTTGTGCTTGTGGTAGCGGGCCTCGATCCGCCCGCCACGAAGCAGCGCCGCGGCGTTGTGGAGCCCGCGGTCGGACCGGTCCACGAACCCCACCAGCACCGCGCACCCGTCCGCGGCCCGCCGGGCCAGCTCGTCCACGGCGGCCAGGTTGTCCTCCACGAACGCCGGGCGGAACACCAGGTCCTCCGGCGGATACCCGGTCACCGCCAGCTCCGGGAAGCACACCAGGTCCGCGCCGAGCCCGGTGGCCTCCTGGGACCAGGTGGCCAGGGTCTCCACGTTGCCGTCCAGGTCGCCGACCGTGACGTTGACCTGCCCGAGCGCGATCCTCATGGTGCCAGCGTAGCGCGCGGCTACCCGGTGAGCGTCTCGATGCGGCGGCGAGCCCGGCCGGCCATGACCTCGTTCCCCTTGCGCTCGTACACCTCCAGCGCCCGCCGGACCTCCCCGGTGGCCTCCTCGACCCGCCCGGCCAGCTCGAGCACGTCGGCCAGGGCCAGGTGCACGTCGCCCCGAGAGTCCAGCAGGTCGGTGCCCCCGGCCAGGGTGACGGCGTCGGCGGCCAGCCGCTCGGCCTCCTTCAGGTCCCCTCGTCGCGCCAGGATCCGGGCCCGGGCCGCCCGCCACAGGATCTGGGAGGCGAGGTCGCGCGGGTCCGCGGCCTGCTCGCTGGTCCGGGCGTACCGCTCGGCCTCGTCCAGACGTCCCTGGGCGTACAGCGCCTCGGCCAGGTAGCCGGCCGAGGTCGACAGGTAGGCCTTCTCACCGAGCCGCTTGAGGGCCTCGTACCCCGCCCGCAGTTCCCGCTCCGCGCCCTGGGGGTCGTCCGCGAGCATCTCCACCTGCCCGCTGGCGTGGGAGGTGGCCGCAGCCATCACCCGAAGGCCGAGGTCGGCCAGGATCTGCCGGCCCCGGGCCACCAGCTGGCGTCCGGCGTCGATGTCCCCCCGACGGGCTTCCAGGGTCCCGCGGGTGATGAGGCTGAACGCCTCCACCTTCCGGTGCTGGCCGGCCCGTTCCACGATCTGCCGGGTCCTCTCGATGCCGGCGGGAACCGGCCGGGGCCCCCAGCTGGCCGGCATCGTCAGCAGGGCCAGGTCGTCGATCTCCGCCCTCCGGTCGCCGGCCCGCCGGGCATGGCGAACGGCCTGCTCCAGGGCCTGCTCGGTGTCGGCGGCCCGGGCGTCGTTCCACCACACCAGGGCCAGCACGTGCCAGGCCTTGCCCAGCCCGGCGTCGTCGGCCTGCTCCTCGAAGAAGCGAACCGCACGTTCCGCCTCCCGCTGGGCGTCCTCCGTGATCCCGCCGGGGTCGGTGTTGATGCGGATCTCCAGCCGGGCCAGCTTGGCCAGCCACTCCGACCGCGGGTCTCCGGCCTCCACGGCGGCCTCCAGCACGCCCGCAAGCACGTCGTCGGCCCGCGAGAAATCGCCCACCTCGATGAAGGCCTCACCCAGGTTGAGCAGCGAGGGGAGCCGGGCGGGATCATCCCGCTCCATCAGGGCCACGGCGCGCTCCAGGAGGTTGGCGGCGGCGGGCATGTCTCCCCGGTCCATGGCCCGTCCCGCCGCCCGCACCAGGTGCTCGGAGGCCAGGGCCGCCACACGCAGGTCCTCCTCGTCAACCGGTCCCAGCTCCTGGCGGTTCCGGAAGCCCTGCTCGAGGTGGTAGCCGAGGATCTCCTCGTACTCCGGCAGCCAGTGGCCGGAGGTCTCCTGGAGCCACGCGGCGAACCGCGCGTGCAGGTCGGCGCGGTTCTCCTTCGGCAGCCCCAGGTACACGACCTCGTGGATCAGGATGTGCCGGAACTGGTAGGCCTCCTGCCCGGCGAAGTTCGTCCGGGCCGGCCGGATCAGCTCCTTGCGGATCACCGACTCGAGGTGGGTATCGAGCTGGGAGCGGTACCGCTCCGGGGTGAGGGCCTCCACGGCTCCCCGGTGGAAGATCTTGCCCTCGATCGCCGCCCGCTCGATGAGGCCCCGTTCCCCCGGCACCAGCCGATCGATGCGGGCCGACAGGAGCGCGGTGATCGTGGGGGGAACCGACAGCGCCGACAGGTCGCCCGTGGTCTCCCACCGTCCCTCGCTGTGGCGAAGGAGCCCGTCGTCGATGAGCATCGACAGCAGCTCTTCCACGAACAGGGGGTTGCCCTCGGCCGCCTCGGCGATCCGGCGCCTGACGTCCTCGACCAGATCGGCCCGGCCGAGCAGGTTGCCGATGAGCACCGAGGACTCCTCGTCCGTGAGCGGCTCCAGCATGATCGTGGTGGCGTTGTGCTTCCCGCCGCCCCAGGTGGGGCGCTGGTCCAGCAACTCGGGGCGAGCCAGGCAGATCAACAGGATCGGCGACTCGCGGCTGGTGTCCGCGACGTGGTCGATGAGGTCGAGCAGCGTCGGCTCGGCCCAATGCACGTCGTCGAACATGACCACCAGGGGTCGGGACGCGGCCAGGGCCTGGAAGAGCCGCCGGATCGCCCAGGCGGTCTCCTCGGTGTCCCCCGTGGCCTCGGCCACGCCGATCACCTGGGCCACCCGGGAGGCCACCAGGTCGGCGTCGTCCCGGCCGTCGAGCGTGGCGGCGATCTTGGCCCGGGCCGCCTCGGGCGGGTCCGCGTCGGAGAGGTTGGCGGCCTGACGGACCACCTCCACCAGGGGCCAGAACGTGATGCCCTCCCCGTACGGAAGGCACCGGCCGCTCAACACCGCGCCCCGCGTCTCGCACGCGGTCATGACCTCGGAGGCCAGCCGGGACTTCCCCACTCCGGCCGTCCCCAGGATCGTGAACAGGTTGCAGGTGCGGTCCCGGGCGGTCCGCTCGAAGGCCTGGTGCAGCAGGATCCGCTCGCCCTGGCGGCCGACCATGGGGGACTGGCGACGGCGAGCCGTTCCGGGCGCGGTGGGGTGGACGTCGAGGAGCCGGAAGGCGGAGACGGGCTCGCCGCGGCCCCGCAGCTGGAGCGGCTCCAGCGGGTCGACCTTGGCGGCATCACGCACCAGGCGGAAGGTGCTCTCGCCCAGCAGGACCTCGCCGGGGGCCGCCGCCTGCTCGAGCCGGGCCGCCACGTTCACGGCGTCCCCCACCACCAACGAGCCGCCCCCTTCCGGATCCCCGGTGACCACCTCGCCGGTGTTGATGCCGGTCCGGGCCGCGATGCGGACCCCCCACTGCCCGGCCAGCTCCTCGTTCAGCTCGGCCAGCCGGTTGCGCATGTCGTGGGCCGCCCGAACGGCCCGGAGGGCGTCGTCCTCGTGGGCCTGTGGGACGCCGAAGATGGCCATCACCGCGTCGCCGATGAACTTCTCCACGGAGCCGCCGTGGCGCTCCAGCTCCTCTCGCATGGCCTGGAAGTACGTGGACATCACCCGGCGAACCGACTCGGGGTCGAGGCGCTCGCCGATCTCCGTGGAGCCGGTGACGTCTGTGAACACCACGGTGACGACCTTCCGGATCTCTCCCAGCTCGGGGGGCTCGGAGGGGAGCGGGGTGCCGCAGGTCCGGCACTGGGGGACGTCGGGCGGGTTCTCCGCCCCGCAGTTCGCGCAGGTGGTCACGGCGCCCTACAGTCCCGCCAGGCGGCTGAGGCCGCCGATGTCCGCCAGCACGTATCGGCGGCCATTGCGCTTCACCAGGCCGCGCCGCTGGAACTCCGAGAGGATCCGGGTGACGTTCTCCCGGCTCCCCCCGGACAGGCTGGCCAGGTCCGCGTGGGTCACCACCGACGGGACCACCGCGCCGTCGGCGGGGAGCTCGTCCAGCCTGGGGCTCACCAGCCCCAGGAGGCGCTTGGCCACCCGGCCCTTGAGGTCCAGGAACAGGAGGTCCTCCACGAGCGCCTCGTGGGCCTGGATCTGACGGGCCAGGGCCCGCAGGAGGGCTCGGCCGGCCGCGGGGTGCTCGCCCAGGAAGGTGACGAACTCCTGGCCGTGGATGACGCACACCGTGGTGTCCTCCAGGGCCATGGCGGTGGCCGTTCGGGCCATCTCCCCGAGCACGCCCAGCTCGCCGAAGAACAGGGGTGGATCGAGCGTGGTGTGGAGCTGGCGGTGGCCGGTGATCGAGGTCGAGCTGATCTCCACGCGGCCCTTCCACAGGAAGTACACGTCGGGGGCGTCGTCATGCTGATGGAACAGGTAGGTCCCTCTCCGGTACTCGCGGATCATGCACCGGTCGGCGAGCCCGGCCACGGCGTCCCTGGGGACTCCCTCCAGCATGGGCGTGCTTCGCATCGCCCTCTCCAGGTCAGCCCGAACCGCCACCGTCCTCGCCGTCACGGAGGAAGCGTAGCGAACGATCTCTGGAAGAACCATCGGCCGGAACGTCGAACGGACCCGGTGACCGGGCCCGTTCGAGATGTACGGGGGATGACTACCGCTTCCGGAGCGTGCGACGGGTCTTCCTGCGAGTCTTCCGCTTCGTCACCCGCGTGGCAGCCGTCTTGCCCGCATCCTTGCTCGTGGATGCGGCTGGCGCTTTGGGAGAGATCTTCTTCTCCGCCATCACAGTCACCCCCTTTCGCTGTTCCCCGGCCCCGAGAGGCTCTTCGTTGCGTGGCAGTCTCCGCCCGGGGCGGTACCGGTGTCTGTGACGGCTGTCACGGACCCGGCGGTGACGTTCGTCACGCTCGGTGTGGTGACGGTCGTCACATCCGGATCAGGCCTCTTCCCGGGCGGTTCGACCGTTCCCCAGGCCCACGGTGACCTCGCGCTCGTCCGTCCCGCGAACAAGGCGGAGGCGGAGCGAGCCGGTGGCCGCGGCGTCGTCGAGCACCCGGTACAGGTCGTCCGCGCGGGCCACGTCCCGGTCCCCGGCCCCGACGATGAGGTCGCCGCGCTCCAGCCCGGCGGCCGAGGCAGGGGAGTCCTCCTCCACGACCCGGACCAGGAGGCCGTCCCGCTCGGGAAGGCCAACCGCCCGCCGCAGGCGCCGGGCCACGGAGGCGGGGGCGATCCCGATCCCCAGACGGGGAGCCTGCCGAGACTCCCCCCGAGCCAGGCCCTCGACCCGCTCTCGCAGCGCGCCGTCGGCGGGGATGGCCAGGTAGAAGCCGTCGCCGGCGCGACTGGTGTTGAGGCCCACCAGCCGGCCCGCGGTGTCCACCAGCGGGCCCCCGGAGGATCCCCGGGGCAGCGGGGCGGTGTGCTCGATGCTGCCGGCGATGCGACGTCCCCGCGGCCCTCGGAACGCCCGCTCGGTCCCCGAGACCAGTCCCAGGGTCACACGCAGGCCCCGGCCTCCAGGGTTGGACAGCGCCAGGACCGGGGACCCGATGCCCAGGGCGGCATCCTCCGCCCACGTCACCGGCGGGGCCCCTTCCGTGTCCGTGGACAGGACGGCCAGGTCGCCGTCCGGGTCCACGCCGGCCACCGCCGCGTCCGCCGTTCGCCCGTCGCCGAACGTCACCAGGACCTGCTCACCTCGCACGTTGTGGGCGTTCGTGAGCACCCGGCCATCGGCCACGACGACGCCCGTACCGTGGCCCCACCGGGCCCCGATCCCGACCACCGAGGGCCCGGTAGCCCCGGCCACCTCCCGAACCGTGTCCCTCGCCTCGTCCAGAGCGCCCATGGCCCTCTCCTTTCGGGTAACTTGTAACTAGCAACGTACAATGAAGTGCGGGATGTGACAAGGGAGGCGACATGAGGGGCCGGCGAGGAGCGGTGGGGCGCCAGGGTGGCCCCCACGAGGCCCTGCGCCACACCCTGGCCCAGGTCGGGGACCGGTGGAGCCCGCTGGTGGTCCAGGCCCTCCAGGGCGGCCCCCGCCGGTTCGTCGACCTCCTGGAAGCGCTGGAGGGGATCGCTCCCAACATCCTCTCCGACCGCCTCAAGCGGCTCGAGGCGGCGGGGGTGGTGTCCTCCTCCCCGTACTCGGAACGCCCGGTGCGGCTGGCCTACGACCTGACGGGGTGGGGACGCGACCTGGCCGGGGCCCTCAGGCTCCTGGCCGAGTGGGGGGCGCGGCGGACGGGGGAGGAGGCCGCGGTTCGCCACGGCGCGTGCGGCACCGCGCTGGAGACCCGATGGTACTGCCCCACGTGCGCGCGGATCACGGAGGAGGGGGAGGGGGGCGAGCTGGACTTCCTGTAGCCCCGAGGGTCAGTCGACCCGGCCGATGTCCAGGGGCTCGGGCCGGGGCGTGCAGGCGCCGCAGTAGAGGGCGTCCTCGACGACCAGGACCTTGGTGGCCTCGCCGTTGTTCCACAGCTCGAGGATGTAGGGGTGCGTGAGGACGTGGTCCTCGCACAGTCCTCGGCCGCAGAACCGGCAGCTTCCCACCGCGGTCTTCCGGCAGTGCCAGCAGTCCATGGCGGCCCAGCCTAACCGAACTAATGGAGTCCGGACCGTTCCACGACGGCATGGGGGTTGAGCGTTCCGGTCTTGAAGGCCTCGCCGATGAGGCGATCGAACCCCTCGCGGTCGAGGCGGAACGCCCGCACGGGGGTGAGGGCCCGGACCGTGGCCGTGCGGGGCACGTCCAGCAGCAGGGCCACCTCGCCGAAGTAGTCGCCGGGTCCCAGCGTGGCGATACGGCGCCCCCGATCCAGGACCTCGACCTGGCCACCGCCGATCGCGTAGAAAGCGTCGCCCACCTCCCCCCGCTCGATGATCGCCTGGCCCGGCGGCACGTTGAGCCACCGACCGTGCTCCAGCAGGTCGGCCACCTCGTCCGGTTCCAGGTAGGAGAACGGGGGCAGGGCCCGGAGCTCGGCCGCGGCCTGGAGGGTGGGGGCGAACTCCGGCACGTGAGCCATGTCGGCCAGGAGCTGGTCGAAGGTGCCCTTGTCGATCTCGAACACCTCGGACTCCTCCAGGGCCCGGACCGTGGCCGCCCGGGTGGCCGCCTCCAGCAGCCCCAGCTCCCCGAAGGACTCTGCCCGGCCCAGGACCCGCAGCGCCCGCTCGGTCCCCGTCTCCGGGTCCTCCTCCACGACCTGGAGCGTGCCCTTCCGCACCACGAAGAACGCCTCGGCCCGCTCACCCTGCCGCACCACCGGCCGGCCCCGGGCGAAGCCCCGCAGCCGGACGCGGCCGGCCAGCTCGTTGAGCACCTCGACCGGGAGGTCATCGAACATCGGGAGGGCATCGATCAGCTCGGCCGCCTCGACGCGCCACCCGGTCTCCAGCCGGAAGCGGACCTGCCGCCACATGGCCCGGATGCGCCGGGTGCCCGTGCGGAACAGCGTGATGGCCCCCCGGACGATCGGCCCGGCCACCAGCAGCGCCAGCACGACCAGCAGCGTCCTGGTCAGGCCGCCGCTGTTCCACATGCGAGCCAGGAGGCGGCCGAAGATGTGCTGCCAGAAGAAGAACCCCGTGTACAGGCTGAAGATTGCGAACATGATCCCCAGGGTCCCGTAGGTGGCCAGCCCGACCTCCTGCCTGGTGAACCGGTCCCGCTTCCGCAGCTTGGCCCACAGGTCGTGCCGGACGAACGCCAGGGAGCGGGGCCGGAGGTCGGGGAGTTGGATCAGGTCGGACAGGATGAAGTATCCGTCGAGCTCCAGCAGCGGGATGAGGTTCATGAACAGCACGAAGTAGTTGAGAACGGCGAACTTGTACAGCGTCACGGAGAGGAGGTGGCCGGGAAAGGTCAGGATGATGAGCGACGCCGCCCCGGCCACGATGAGCTCGGCGAACGGACCCGCCCAGGCCTGGGCGATCCGGGCCCGCCGATCCATCATCAGCGCGTCCGAGGCGTCCACGAAGAACGCCGGCGACCCGTAGTAGATCTGGAATCCGGCGCTCTTGATCCTGCGCCCGTGGTGGATCACCACCAGGGCATGCCCCAGCTCGTGCAGGAACGTCAGCGTGTAGTTCAGGCCGAACAGGATCAGGAACTCGATCGCCAGCGATCTCCCGGCCAGGCTGAATCGCCCGGAGCGCACCACGAAGCCGAACGCCACGATCCCCGCGATCCCCAGGATCGTCCCCAGGGCCACCGCCGCGGGGTTGAAGAAGAACCGAAACCCGTGGTCGTACAGCCACCGCACCACGCGATCGGCGCCCTTCCATTCGATCGACAGCGTCCGCAGGAACGTGCGGATCTTCTCCCGTGTCAACCCGGGCTCCATGGCTGTGCGGACCGCTCCGTACGTGTCGACGAACGGGGGCTCCAGGAAGCTGCCCTCCTGGAGCTGGCGCACCAGGTCGGCGACGCCGGCCACCTCCAGATCGCCCGACTCCTGGAACCGCTCCAGGACGATCTCCTTGACCGTCCTGGAGCCGTCCATCAGCCGGACCATCTCGATCTCCCCTGGCTCCAGCCGGTAGTGGATGAGGTCGCGAGGGTTGGCGATCATCGCGTAGTCGTTGCCCCACCGGAGGTGGAACTCCTTGATCTCCACGTCGCCGGCGAGCTTCGGCCGGAACCCGGCGGGATCGATCTGCCGCTCGAGGCGGGCCCACACCCCGCGGCCCTTCGGCCGGGGAGTGTCCATCGCTCGACGCGTCACCCGCTCCCACAGACCGGTGCGGGCCCCGACGCTCACGACGTGTCGCGGGATCTCTTGGGCCGCGGTCTCGGCCGGGACCGTGCCGAGCCCGACCTCGTGGAGGAGCCCCGGGCCTTGGCGCCGCCGCCCGTGGGCTTCGGGGAGGCTCCGGCGGACCGGGCGGAGGCCTTCCGCTTGGGCGTGCCCCGAGCCTTGGGGGAAGCGGTTCGCTTCCTCGGGCTCGACGCAGGGGTGGCTCGTTTCGACGGTGGGCCGTCGGCGGGTGCGGGCGTCCGGGCGGCGGCGGCGGCGGCCTCCGGCACGGTGGTGGCCGCGATCGCACGGTACGGCTGGGCCTCGATCTTCCGGTGCACGGTGGCGTAGATCGAGCGAGCCGGCCTCCTGTGGGCGGCGACCCGGGACCCGACCAGTCCGCCCGCCGCCAGCGCGCCCGCCACGGCCAGGGCCGCGGTGCCCCAGGGGATGCCGCCCTCATGGGGCTCGGTGGGGGCGACGCGGCCCACCGACACCGAATCGCCGAAGTCGTCCTGGGCCACGAACTCGAACCGGGCGCCGGGAGGGACGTCCGCGATGACGTGGGGACGCATCGTGACCGTGAGGCGCTTGCCGGCCGTCGTCAGGGTGACGTCGAGCGCGGAGAGCCGGAAGAAGCGGCCGGTGGCCACGTCGCCGGTCCCCAGCAGGGCCCTGCTCCCTCCGGTGGAGACGGCCTGATCGTCGGCGTCGAGCTTCAGCTCGTCGAGGGGGACGTCCTTCAGGGTGAGGACCACGTCGACCTCACGGAGGGCCGCCCATCCCTGCGGGTGGGTGGCGATCACGGTGAGCGTGACGCTGGTCCCGCCCACGAGGGTGCCCGAGACCGACCCCCGCACGGTCGGTTCGGCCCCCTGGGCCATGGCCGGGCGTCCTCCCAGCGCCACCAACGCCACCAGGAGACCGGAGAGGGCCGAGATGCGCCGCCGCGGTCCGCTCATGGAGCTCCCCCCTTCCCCGAGGGGATCGCCGGCCCATGGTCCTTCAGCGGTCTCGATCATGGCCGGCTGCTCCCCCGTACCCCCCTCCCAGGAGCACATCGTCGCCCCGCGGGCGTCCCTCCGCAACCCTCCGGGCGCCGGCGGGTGCCCGGCGTGCCGCTCACAGCAGGGGCAGGTACCGCTCCAGCTCGTAGGGGGTCACGTAGGCCTTGTAGCCGTCCCACTCCTCCCGCTTGTTGCGGATCAGGTAGTGGAACACGTGGTCGCCCAACGTCTCCCGCAGCAGGTCCGAGGCCTCGGCGGTGCGGATGGACTCGGACAGGTCCTCGGGCAGCGACTCGATCCCCGCCTCGGCTCGCTCTTCCTCGGTCATCTCGTAGATGTTGTTGGAGGCCTCCGGGGGCAGCTCGTACTCCTCTTCCACGCCCTTGAGACCCGCCGCCAGCATGGCCGCGAACGCCACGTACGGGTTGCAGGCCGGGTCCGGGGAGCGGAGCTCGATCCGGGCGGCCTGCTCCTTGCCGGGCTTGTACATCGGGACCCGCACCAGCGCCGAGCGGTTCCGCCGGGCCCAGCACACGTACACCGGGGCCTCGTACCCGGGGACCAGGCGCTTGTAGGAGTTGACCCACTGGTTGAGGACCAGCGTGATCTCTCGAGCGTGGCGGAGGATCCCGGCGATGTACCCGCGGGCCACCTTCGACAGGTGGTACTCGTCGGTCGCGTCGAAGAAGGCGTTGCGGTCGCCCTCGAACAGGGACTGGTGGGTGTGCATGCCGCTGCCGTTCACGCCGAGCACCGGCTTGGGCATGAACGTGGCGTAGATGCCGTGCTCCTGGGCGACCTCCTTGACGGTGAGCCGGTAGGTCATGACGTTGTCGGCCATCGTCAGGGCGTCGGTGTACCGGAGGTCGATCTCGTGCTGGGACGGGGCCACCTCGTGGTGGACGTACTCCACGGGGATCCCCATGGCTTCCAGGTACTCCACGGTGCGCTTGCGGTACCCGGTGGCCACGTCCAGCGGCGTCAGGTCGAAGTACCCGCCCCGGTCGAGGAACTCGGTCCCGCCCTGGTCCCGGAAGTAGAAGTACTCCAGCTCGGGGCCGACGTAGAACGTGAAGCCCAGGTCCGCCGCCCGGCGGAGCTGCCGCTTCAGCACCTGGCGGGGGTCGCCGGCGAACGGCGTGCCACCCGGGTTGACCACGTCGCAGAACATCCGGGCCACGTGCTGCTCCGACTGCCACGGGATGATCTGGAACGTGGCCGGGTCGGGGATGGCCACCATGTCGGATTCCTGGATCCGGGCGAACCCTTCGATGGAGGAGCCGTCGAACCCCATCCCTTCGGCGAACGCGGTCTCCAGCTCGGCCGGGGTGATGGCGAACGACTTCAGGAACCCGAGCACATCGGTGAACCACAGGCGGATGAACTGGATGCCACGCTCCTCCACGGTGCGCAGCACGAACTCCGCTTCGTTGCTCAGGGCCATGGCGGGAGGGTAGCCCACGAACGGTTCCCCGTTGTTACCGGCCGGTTAAATCCTGTCGGGCCCGAGCGGCCGAACCCGCCACGACGGGCGCCTGCGGCGCTAGCATCACCAGCGTGGACGCCGCTGCGGAGCGGGTGCTGGCCGAGGTGGAGGAGCGACGGATCCGCTTCGTCCGCTTGTGGTTCACGGACATCCTGGGATTCCTGAAGTCCTTCGCCATCCCCGTGGAGGAGCTCGAGAAGGGCTTCCGGGAGGGGATCGGGTTCGACGGATCGGCCATCGAGGGGTTCGCCCGGGTGGAGGAGGCCGACATGCTGGCCCGCCCCGACGCCTCGACGTTCCGGGTCCTGCCGTGGCCGGCCGAAGACCCGGCGGCCCGCATGCTGTGCGACGTCACCTATCCGGACGGGGCGCCGTTCGAGGGCGACCCCCGCCAGGTCCTGCGCCGGAACCTCCGGCGGGCCGCCGAGCGCGGCTACGCCTTCGTGGCCGCTCCCGAGCTGGAGTACTTCCTGTCGCGCTCGGCTGAGGCCTTCGAGCCGCTCGACCGGGGAGGGTACTTCGACCTGACGCCGGCGGAGATGACCGATCGGGTCCGCACCCGGGTCGTGGCCACCCTGGAAGCGCTGGGGGTCGGGGTGGAGACGACCCACCACGAGGACGCTCCCAGCCAGCACGAGGTCGACCTGGCTCCCGGGGACGCCCTGGCCGTGGCCGATGGGCTCATGACCGCCCGGTTGGCCATCAAGGAGGTTGCCCAGGAGGCCGGGCTGCATGCCTCGTTCATGCCGAAGCCCGCGGCGGGGATCCAGGGCTCGGGCATGCACACGCACTTCCGGCTGCTCGAAGGCCAGCGGAACGCGATGTTCGATCCCACCGCCGAGACCCGGCTGTCGAAGACGGGTCGCTCCTTCGTGGCCGGCCTGCTGGCCCACGCGCCGTCCATGACCGCCGTCACGAACCAGTGGGTGAACTCCTACAAGCGGCTGGTCCCCGGGTACGAGGCCCCGGTGTACGTGTGCTGGGCCCGGAGGAACCGCTCGGCGCTGGTGCGCGTTCCGGCCGACCGCCCGGACGACGAGACGGCGTGCCGTGTCGAATACCGGGCCCCCGACCCGGCCTGCAATCCCTACCTGGTGTTCGCCGTGATCCTGGCGGCGGGGCTCGACGGGATCGAGCGAGAGCTGGAGCCCCCGCCGGAGGCCACCGACAACCTCCATCAGATGAGCGAGGAGGAGCGGCGAGCCACCGGGATCGCCTCGCTCCCGGACAACCTCCACGGCGCGGTGGCGGCCATGGAGCGATCGGACCTGGTGGCCGAGGCCCTGGGTGAGCACGTCTTCGAGTGGTTCATCCGCAACAAGCGGGACGAGTGGCAGGCGTACCGCTCGTACGTGACGCCGTGGGAGGTCGAGCGGTCCTTCCCGATCCTGTGAGGGGGCTCCATGGGAGTAGCTCGCCACGAAGGAGACGGGCGGTGAGATCATCCGGCGAGCGATCCCCCGGGAATGGCGAGCGATCCCCCGGGAATGGAAGGGGGCTCCGGGGGAGTAGCTCGCCACGAGGGAGACGGGCGGTGAGATCACCCGGCGAGCGATCCCCCGGGAATGGAAGGTGACCTCGCCGGAGGTGCTGGGCCGGGCCCTGGCCGCGGCGCCCGACCCCGACCTGGCCCGGGTGGCCCTCTCCCGCGTGGGCGAGGATCCGGTGGCCCGCGAGCTCCTGGCCGACCCCGGGGTGCTCGGTGCGGCCCTTCGGCTGCTGGGGTTCTCTTCGGCGGTGACCGACTTCCTGGTGGCGCACCCCGAGGAGGCCGCCTTGTTCGCCGAGCTGCACCCCCGGGACCGGGCGGCCCTGTCGGTGGAGGTCACCGCCGACATCGACCGGCACGGCCCGGAGGCCGGGTTGCGACGGTTCCGGCGGCGGGCGCTGTTCCGCGTGGCGGCCAGGGACCTGGGAGGCGCCCCGTTCGAGGAGGTGGTGACCGAGGTCAGCGCGATCGCGGAGGCCTGCCTGGAAGGCGCGGTGGCGGCGGCCGGCGGGGGCCTGGCGGTGATCGGCATGGGCAAGCTCGGCGGCGGCGAGCTCAACTACGCCAGCGATGTGGACGTGCTGTTCGTGCACCGCCAGGGCGGGGCCGAGGCCCAGGCGGAGGCGGGAGGCCGGGCCGCCCGGGCGATCGCGCTGCTCTCCGAGGCCACGGCCGAAGGGGTGGCCCTCCGGGTCGACGCGTCCCTCCGCCCCGAGGGCCGGGCCGGCGCCCTGTCCCGCTCGCTGTCCGCGACGTCCGACTACTACCGGCGGCACGCCGCCACCTGGGAAAAGCAGGCGCTGCTCAAGGCCCGCCCGGTGGCCGGCGACATGCCACTCGGCGCGCTCCTGCTGGACGAGCTGGCCCCGGTCGTGTATCCGGAGCACCTGGAGCCGTCGGCCATCGAAGACGTCCGGCAGATGAAGGTCCGCATCGAGGAGTACGTCCGTGCCCGGGGGAAGGAGGCCACCGAGGTCAAGCGGGGCCGGGGCGGGATCCGCGACGTGGAGTTCGCCGTGCAGCTGCTCCAGCTGGTCCACGGCCGCCGTGACTCGCGCCTCCGGGAGCCGAACACCCTCCGGGCCCTGGCGGCGCTGGGTGAGCAGGGATACGTGGCCACGGCGGATGCGGACGCCCTGGCGGGGTCGTACCGGTTCCTGCGCACCCTGGAGCACCGGCTCCAGCTGGCCCGCGACGTCCAGACCCACGAGCTGCCGGGGGACGAGCCCTCGCGCCGGCGGGTGGCCCGATCCATGGGCCTGGCCGACGGGGACGCCCTCGCCGCGGACTACCGGCGGCACACGCGCGTGGTGCGGGGCCTGCACGAGCGGCTCTTCTACCGGCCCATGCTGGAGGCCTTCGCCGGCCCTGCCGTCCCCCGGCCGGGGACCGACCGCGAAGCCACGGTGGAGCTGCTTGCCGGGTTCGGGCTCCGCGACCCCGATGCGGCCTACCGGCGGCTGGATCGCCTGGTCGACCCCGGGGATCGCCTGGGCCGCGTGCTCCAGCACCTGTTCCCCGTGACCGCGCCGGCCCTGGCCCTGTCCCCCGACCCCGACGCGGCGCTGGTGCGCTTCGAGCGGGTGATCGAAGCGCTCCGGGCCGACGCCCACGCCCCCGACCGGCTGGCCTCGAACCCCGAGGTGGCCCGGCGCCTGGCCCTCACCGTGGGGGCTTCCTCGTGGCTCTCGGACCTGCTGGTGGCCCGGCCGGAAGCGGTGGCTGCCCTCGGTGGCCAGGCGGACGGTGACGCTCCCGCCGACCTGCTGGTGGCGGTAGGGGCCGCCTACGCCGCCGGGCAGCTGGCCGTGCCCGAGTCGGGGCGGGCGCTCACTCGTGTGGCCGACGCCGTCGTGTCCGAAGCGGTGGCCGACGCTGCCCCCACGCTCCCGTTCGCCGTGATCGGCCTGGGGAAGCTGGGGGGCCAGGAGCTGAACTTCGCATCCGACCTGGACGTGGTGTTCGTGTACGAGGGGGAGGGCCCACAGGCCTTCGCGGAGGCGGAACGGGCGGCCACGGCCGTCCTGGCGGGCATCCGGGACCGGGGATTCGAGGCCGACCCCGACCTCCGGCCGGAGGGACGGAGCGGGCCGCTGGCCCGCTCGCTGGCCGCCTACCTCGAGTACTGGGAGCGGTGGGGGCAGACGTGGGAGTTCCAATCGCTGCTGAAGACCAGGTTCGTGGCCGGCCAGGAGGAGCTCGGCCGAAGGCTGGTCGGTGCGGCCGGGGACTTCGCGTACCCGGAGCTCCTGCCGGTCGAGCGAGAGGCCGAGGTTCGACGGATGCGGGTGCGGATGGAGCAGGAGCGAGTCCGCCCCCCCGACGCCCGGCGCTTCCACTTCAAGCTGGGGTACGGGGGCCTGGCCGACGTGAGCTTCGCGGTGGAGCTGTCACAGATGCGGCACGGGGTCCACCGCCCGGAGCTGCGCCGCCGGCACACCCTAGAGGCGCTGGAGGCGCTGTCGCGCGAGCGGCTGGTCGAGGACAGCGTGAGCCTGGCGCTGGGCGAGGCCTACGTGTTCCTCAGCGAGGTCAAGAACGCCATGGAGATCGATCGCCGGGTGCACGCCGAGGCCATCCCTCCCAGCCCCGAGGCCCAACTGGCCCTGGCCCGGCTGCTGGGGTACGAGGAGTACCCGCGGCAGCGGTTCCTGGAGGACTACCGCAGGGTCACCCGCCGGGCCCGCCGAGCCATGGAGCGGGTCTTCTACGGCGAGGAGGGGTGAGCGGGCCGGCCCTCCCGGACCGGCGGCCGCCGGGGAAGGGGCGGCCGTCCGGCGCGACCGAGTGGTCCGGCTCTAGATGTCGTACAGGAGGTAGAACTCGTACGGGTGGGGGCGGAGGCGGATGGCGTCCACCTCGTGCTCGCGCTTGTACTCGATCCAGGTGTCGATCACGTCCTGGGTGAACACGCCGCCCTCCAGCAGGAACCCGTGGTCGGCCTCCAGCGCGTCGAGGACCTCCTCCAACGACCCCGGCACCTGCTTCACCTGGGCCGCCTCTTCCGGCGGGAGGTCGTAGAGGTCCTTGTCGATGGGGTCCGGGGGTTCGGTCTTGTTCTTGATCCCGTCCAGGCCGGCCAGCAGCATCGCGCTGAACGCCAGGTACGGGTTGGCCGAGGGGTCCGGCGACCTGAACTCCACCCGCTTGGCCGCCGGGGTCTTGTAGTAGACGGGGATGCGGGCGCACGCCGAGCGGTTCCGCTGCGAATACACCAGGTTGATGGGGGCCTCGTAGCCGGGCACCAGCCGCCGGTACGAGTTCGTGGTGGGCGCGGCGAAGGCCAGCAGGGCGGGGGCGTGGGCCAGCAGCCCCCCGATGTACCACCGGCACAGGTCGGAGATCTGCGCGTAGCCCAGCTCGTCCCAGAACAGCGGCTCGCCGTTCTTCCACAGGCTCTGGTGGGTGTGCATGCCCGAGCCGTTGTCCTGGAAGATCGGCTTGGGCATGAACGTGACGGTCTTGCCGGCCTGGCTGGCGGTGTTCTTGACCACGTACTTGTACTTCATGACGTTGTCCGCGGTCTTCACCAGGGTGTCGTAACGCATGTCGATCTCGGCCTGCCCGGCCGTGCCCACCTCGTGGTGGTGGACCTCGATCTTGATCCCCACCTCTTCCAGCTTGAGCATCATCTCCGAGCGGAGGTCCTGGTAGTGGTCCATGGGCGGCAGGGGGAAGTACCCCTCCTTGTACCGGGGCTTGTAGCCGAGGTTGCGCCCGCCCTCCTCGGCCCCGGAGTTCCATACGCCCTCGATGGCGTCGATGTGGTAGTAGCCCTCGTGCTGGTTCTGGTCGAACCGGATCGAGTCGAAGATGTAGAACTCGCACTCCGGGCCCCAGTAGGAGGTGTCGGCGATCCCGGTCTGGGCCAGGTACAGCTCGGCCTTGCGGGCGATGTACCGGGGGTCCCTGGTATACATCTCGCCGGTGATGGGGTCCCGCACGAAGCAGGGGACCACGAGCGTGGCGTGGGCCAGGAAGGGGTCGATGTAGGCCCCCTCGGGGTCGGGCACCAGGAGCATGTCGGACTCCTGGATCTCCTGGAAGCCTCGGATCGACGATCCGTCGAACCCGAAGCCGGTTTCGAAGCCCTCCTCGGTGAGCTCGGAGATGGGCACGGAGAAGTGCTGCATGAGTCCGGGCAGGTCGCAGAACCTGAAGTCCACGACCCGGGCCTCGGCCTTCTTGGCCAGGTCCAGCACGTCCTTGGGCGTTGCCACTCGACCCTCCTTCCGCTCGGTCGAGACGCAGGCTAGCGGGGCCACTTTGCCCGCTGGTTTCGCGGACGTTAAATCTGTGTTTCGGTGGGGGTCAGTGGGGGTGGCCCGCCCCGGCCACCACGGAGCCGATGACCGGACGGCGAGCGAACCCGGTCAGGTCGCCTCGGCCGCACGGTAGCCGACGCCGCGGACCGTCTCGATGAGGTGCTCGTGGGCCGGGCCCAGCTTGGCCCGGAGGCGGCGGATGTGGACGTCCACGGTGCGGGTGCCGCCGTAGAAGTCGTAGCCCCACACCTCCTGGAGGAGCTTGGCCCGGGTGTACACGCGGCCGGCGTGCTCGGCCAGGTACCGGAGCAGCTCGAACTCCTTGTAGGTCAGGTCCAGCGGCTGCCCGCCCACGGTGACCTGGTAGGTCTCGACGTTGATGGCCACCGGGCCGAGCCGGACCACGGCCTCCCCGACCTCCCCCCTCCGGACCCTGAGCATGGCCAGGCGCAGCCGGACCTCCCCCTCGGAGGCGTCCGGGTGGACGAAGTCATCGGCAACCTCCTCCCAAGGCTGGCTGTCCGTGGCCCCCCGGGGCAGGACCACCAGCACGCCGATCGGCGAGCCCGCGGCCCGCAGCACCGACAGCAGTTCGAAGGCCCGGCCCGCGTCGGGCCCGGCGTCCACGACGAGCACGTCGGGGACCACGTCGGGCAGGCGAGACAGCGAGTCGGGCACGGGCGGCTCGACCTTGAGGTCGGCGCCCAGCGCCACCGCGGCGGGGAGGACCTCGTTGGGAGCGCGGTCGGTGAGGAACAGGATCCGTCGCACCGCGGCGAGCGTAGCAAACAGGCTGTACCCTCGGAACCCGTGTCCTACGTGGTCACGGTGCTGTCCCGGCGGTACCGGGAGGCCCACCCCTTCGGAGCGCGAACCGAAGACGGCGTGGCCCTGGTGGGCTCGCGGGTGGGGCGCGCCGGGCCGGCCCTGGTCTTCTGCCACGGTTTCCTGGGATGGCACCGCAAGGAGCGGATCGTCCGGTTCGTGGAGGAGCTCACCCGGTGGTTCACGGTCTACGCCTTCGACCTCCGCGGCCACGGAGGGAGTGGCGGGGTTTCGACGTTCGGCGACCGGGAGTACCTCGACGTCGACGCCGTGGTCCGGGTGGCCCGGGACGAGGATGCGGGCCGCCCGGTGGTGACGATGGGCGG
The DNA here is from genome assembly GCA_050692985.1 of Actinomycetota bacterium. GTDB lineage: Bacteria > Actinomycetota > UBA4738 > UBA4738 > CALAEC01 > JBOGVZ01. The sequence goes on along the minus strand of JBOGVZ010000061.1, from coordinate 41,458 downwards.
GTCCATGGGGGGCATCGCCGTCCTCCGGCACGCCGCGTACCGGGGCGGGGCGGACGCGGTGGTGGCCATCTCCACCCCGGCCCGGTGGGACGGACACGACTCCAGGGCCGTCCGGCAGCTCCGGTGGCTGACGGTCACCCCGGCCGGCCGGCGGATGGCCCGGACCGTGGGGGTCAGGGTCACCACCGACGAGTGGGACTGGCCCGAGGACCCGGAGCAGGTGGTGGGGCGGATCGCCCCCACTCCGGTGATCCTGGTGCACGGCCGGGACGACCGCTTCTTCGGGGAGGAGGAGGCCTGGCGGCTGTACCGCCGGGCCCGGGAGCCCAAGCGCCTCATGCTGGGCCGGCCGTTCGGCCACGCCGAGGATGGGTTCGGGCCGGCCTTCGCCGAGCGCATCGCCCGGCGGATCGTCGAGTCGCTGCCGCCTCGGTGACCTCACGTTCCCGGGGTCCCCGGCGTTCCATCTCCGTGAGGCCGCCGCCGTTCCAGTCGCTCCTCGACGCGCACCGGGAGGACGTGTACCGGTTCCTGGTGGCCCTGGTGGGGCCCCAGGAGGCCGAGGACTGCTTCCAGGAGACGTTCCTGGCGGCGCTCCGCTCCTACCCCCGGCTGCGAGACGGCTCGAACCTGCGGTCGTGGGTGCTGACGATCGCCCACCGGAAGGCCATCGACTCCGTTCGGGCCAGGCGCCGCCGGCCCGAGCCGGGAGGAGCGGCCGACGATGTGGCCGCGCCCAGCGCGGTGGAACCGGGGGACCGCGCGGTGTGGGAGGCCGTGGCCGCCCTGCCGCCCAAGCAGCGGGGGGCGGTGTACTTGCGGCACGCCATCGGACTGCCGTACCGGGAGATCGGGCTGGTGCTGGGGAGCAGCGAGGCGGCGGCGCGGCAGAGCGTCCGCGAGGCGCTCACGAAGCTGCGGGAGGTGCTGGGATGAGTGAGGTGGATCGAGCGCTCGGGAGGGGGTTCGGGGACGAGGCCGCGCGGGCCGCGGCCCGGGTGACCCAGGGTGCGGCGGGGGAGGGGCTGCTGGACGTGGCCTACGCCGAGGTGGCTTCCCCCCTGGGGTCGCTCCTGGTGGCGGCCACTCCCCGCGGCCTGGTGCGGCTGGCCTATCCCGACGAGGGCACGGACGCGGTGCTGATGGAGCTGGCGAGCAGGGTCTCGCCGCGGGTCCTGGAGGCGCCGGGGGCCCTGGACGAGGTCCGCCGCGAGCTCGACGAGTACTTCGGGGGGCGCCGACGCCGGTTCGAGATGCCGGTGGACCTCGAGCTGGCCCGGGGGTTCTCGCGCCGGGTGCTGCGGGCGGCCGCCCGCATCCCGTACGGACGGGTGTCCACCTACCGGCAGGTGGCCTCGCGGGCCGGGAGCCCCCGGGCCAGCCGGGCGGCGGGAAACGCCCTGGGGCGGAACCCGGTGCCGGTGGTGGTCCCCTGTCACCGGGTGGTGCACTCGGGCGGCGGGCTGGGGGGCTACACCGGCGGTCTGGACCGCAAGCGGTTCCTGCTGCGACTCGAGGGCGCACCGGCCGCCGTGTAGGCTGCGGCCCCGTGAGACGGCCACCGGCCCGCCCCCGCTCCGGCATGGCCCGCAAGCTCGTGGTGGCCGCGGCGGTGCTCGGGCTCCTGCTGGCCGGGGCCGACATCGGACTTCGGGCGTGGGCCGAGGGGTGGGTGGCCGGCCGGGTGGCCGAGTCCCTGGCCCTGTCCCGGGAGCCCCGGCTGGACCTCCACGGGTTCCCCTTCCTGGTCCAGTTCGCCCGGGGGCGGTTCGAGCGGGTGGACGTCGAGGCCGACGGGTTGCTGGCGGGAAGCCTGATGGTCCAGTCCGTGCGCCTCGAGCTGGAGCAGGTCCGGTTCGCTCGCGGCCAGCTCCTCACCCGGGGGGGCGGGGTCATCCGTGCCGAGCGCGGGACCGGCCGGGCCGTGATCACCGACGGGGCCCTGTCGGCGCTCGTGCAGGCCGAGGGGGTACCGGTGGAGGTGGAGTTCCTGGGCCCCAGGATCAGGGTCTCCACGACCTTGCAGATCGGCGACCAGGAGCTGGAGGCCTCGGCCACGGGGCGGCTGCGCTTCGACGACGGAACGGTGTCGTTCACCCCGCAGCGGGTGGACGCCGGGGGATCCTTCGAGGTGCCGCCCACCACGGTGGCCTTCGAGGTGACCCTGCCCGAGCTGCTCCCCGGGGTTCGCTACGAGCGGGTCCGGGTGCGGGAGGGGGACGCCACGCTGGACGTGGCCGTGCGAAGCGCCGTGATCAGGGTCCCCCCGGCGGCCTGACGGCCGCCGCCGGGCTCGGCTCCACATGGTCCGGCGCGGCCTCGTGGATCCCGCACTCCACCTTCTGGGCCCCGTCCCAGCGTCCGGCCCGCTCGTCCTCCCCGGGAAACACCAGCCGGGTGCACGGCGCGCACCCGACCTGGGCATAGCCCAGGTCGTACAGGGGGTGGTGGGGAAGGCCGCGCTCCTTCAGGTAGGCCCACACGTCGCGCCGGGTCCACGGGGCTAGGGGGTTGACCTTCAGCATCGGCCGGCCCGGCTCGAGCTCGTACTGCTCGAGGATCGGGGTGCCGACGCGGCTGGGCGCGGAGTCCCGCCGGAGCGCGGTGATCCACGCGTCGTAGCCGTGGAGGGCCCGGCTGAACGGCAGCACCTTGTTGAGGCGGCAGCACAGGTCGGGGTCTCGCTCGTAGAGGCGCTCGCCGTAGGTGGCCGCCTGGGTCTCCGGGGTGTGCTCACCGCGGAGCTCGACGACGTTGAGGCCCAGGCGCTCCGTGAGCTCGCGCTTGAACGCCAGCGTCTCGTCGAAGTGGAAGCCGGTCTCCAGGAACAGCACCGGGACGTCGGGGCGGAATCGCACCGCCATGTCGAGCAGACAGGTGCCGTCCGCTTGGAAGGCCGAGGCGATGGCCACCCGGTCCACGCCCTCCAGCGCCCACCGCAGGGCCTGCTGCGCGTCGCTGCGCTCGAAGCGGTCGTTCAGCTCCGCCAGCGTCGCCTCGGGCAGTGGCAGGTCCACGGAGCCAGGGTAGCGCCTTCGCCATCGCGGCCGCCCGGCCTGTATCCTCTGGCCCGTTCCCGACGAGAAGGACGGATGCGCATGACCGAGACCATCCCTCCCCACGGCGGCGAGCTCGTCGACCTCCTCCTCCGGGGGGAGGAGGCGGAGCGCGCCGCCGCCGAGGCCGAGCACCACCCCAAGATCGCCCTGGGGAAGCGCGAGGCCGCCGACCTCGAGATGCTGGCCGCCGGTGCCCTGTCGCCGCTGACCGGGTTCATGGTCGAGAAGGACTACCGCCCGGTGCTCGACGAGATGCGGCTGGCCTCGGGGCTGCCCTGGAGCATCCCGATCACGCTGTCCACCGATGACGAGGGGCTCAAGCGGATCGGGCGTTCGGACGCGGTGACGCTCACGGTGGACGGCGCGGCCGTGGCGCTCCTCGAGGTGGACCAGTCGTTCCGGCGCGACCGCGAGCTCGAGGCGCAGTCGGTGTTCGGGACCGTGGACCGGGCCCACCCGGGTGTGGCGGCTCTCGACCGGGCCGGTGACTGGGTCGTCGGTGGCCGCCTGCGGGTGTTCCGCCTCCCCGAGCACACCACGTTCACGGACCGTCGCATGGCCCCGGCCGAGACCAGGAGTGCCTTCGCCGAGCGGGGGTGGCGACGGGTGGTGGGCTTCCAGACCCGCAACCCCGTCCACCGGGCTCACGAGTACATCCAGAAGTGCGCGCTCGAGGTGGTGGACGGCCTGCTCCTGCACCCCTTGGTGGGGGAGACGAAGCAGGACGACGTCCCCGCCGACGTGCGGATGCGCTGCTACGAGGTCCTGCTCGAGGGGTACTACCCCGTGGACCGGGTCCTGCTGTCGGTGTTCCCGGCGTCCATGCGATACGCCGGTCCCAAGGAGGCCATCTTCCACGCGATCGTGCGAAAGAACTACGGCTGCACGCACTTCATCGTGGGGCGCGACCACGCCGGCGTGGGCAGCTTCTACGGGACGTTCGACGCCCAGCTGATCTTCGACCGCTTCGAGCCGGACGAGCTGGGCATCACCCCGCTGTTCTTCGACCACGCGTTCTGGTGCCACCGGTGCGAGGGGATGGCCACCGGGAAGATCTGCCCCCACGGTGACGACGATCGCCTGACGCTGTCGGGCACCAAGGTCCGGGAGATGCTCCGCGGCGGCGAGCGGCCCCCGCCGGAGTTCAGCCGTCCCGAGGTGGCCGACGTCCTCATCGAAGCGATGGCGGCGGGGGAGCCCTCTCGCTAGATTGGACCCACCCGCGGGGGCGATGATGTCGGGGCCACGGGAACTCGGGTTCGTCGAGCGGCTGGCGAACGCCGGCGTCCTCCCCACGGACTCCGCCGAGGAGCGCCTGCGCAAGGCCACGCTGACGCTCTCCGCGGCGCTCATCACCCCCCTGGCCGTGGTATGGGTGGCCACCTACTGGGCCCTGGGCCTGTACGTCTCCGCGGCCATCCCCCTCGGGTACCAGGTGGTGTCCCTGGCCAGCATGGTGGCCTTCGTCCGCACGAAGCGCTACCGGATGTTCCGGTTCGGCCAGCTCCTGCTGATGCTGCTGCTGCCGTTCCTGCTCCAGTGGAGCCTGGGCGGGTTCGTGGCCTCCTCCGGGGTGATGCTGTGGGCCGTGCTGTCCCCGCTGGGAGCGCTCATGTTCCACGGACCCCGCCCGGCGGTCGGCTGGGTCCTGGCGTTCCTGGCCCTGACGACGGTCTCCGGGGTGATCGACACGCAGGTGGCCAGCCAGGCCGACCGGATCCCCGAGGCGGTGATCGTGACCTTCTTCGTCCTGAACATCGGGGCGGTCTCCGGGACGACGTTCGGACTGCTCCGATTCTTCGTGCGGGAGCGCGAACGGATCCACGCCGAGCTGGAGGTCGAACGGACGAAGTCGGAGGGCTTGCTCCTGAACGTCCTCCCGGCCGCGATCGCCGCCCGGCTCAAGGAAGGCGAGGTGGTGATCGCCGACGGCTTCGAGGAGGCCACGGTGCTGTTCGCCGACATCGCCGGATTCACGCCCCTGGCCGAGCGCATCCCGCCGCGTGAGGTCGTGACCCTGCTGGACGAGGTGTTCTCGGCGTTCGACGCCCTGGCCGACCGCCTCGGTCTGGAGAAGATCAAGACGATCGGGGATGCCTACATGGTGGCCGGGGGGATCCCCGAGCCACGGCCGGACCACGCCGAGGCCGTGGCGGACATGGCCCTGGCCATGCGCGAGGAGTGCGTCCGTCTGGCCGATCGGATGGGGACGGGGCTCGCGGTACGGATCGGGATGGACACCGGGCCGGTGACCGCCGGGGTGATCGGCCGGTCGAAGTTCATCTACGACCTGTGGGGGGACGCGGTGAACACGGCCAGCAGGATGGAGTCCCACGGCGTGCCCGGGGAGGTCCAGGTGACCGAACGGGTGTTCCGCCGGCTGCGGGACCGATTCGAGCTCCGGCCCCGGGGCACGGTGGAGATCAAGGGCAAGGGGCCGATGGAGACCTACCTGCTGGTGTCGCGTCGACCGGCGCCCGTGGCGGCTGGCTGAGGGCTACGCCTCGGCGTGGGGGCCGGGGCCCAGGTTGAGCTGGTAGTGGGTCTCGCCCATGCACCGGTTCATGACGACCTTCAGCCCGGCCTCCTCGGCGGTCCGCTCCGCGTCGGGGTGCTCGATGCCCTGCTGGAGCCACAGGACCTTGGCCCCGGCTTCGACGGCCTGGCGGGCGATGTCCGGCGTCTCCCCCGAGGGCCGGAACACGTCCACCACGTCGATCGGCTCGTCGATCTTCGCCAGGGAGGTGCGGACCCGCTCGTCCAGGATCTCCCCGCCCCGGGGGTTGACCGGGATGATCCGGTAGCCCTGGCGCTTCAGGTAGCGGGGGATCGTGTGGGCGGCCTTGGACTCGTCCGCGGATGCCCCCACCACGGCGATCGTCTTGGCGTCGGCGTAGATCTGGCGAAGCTCGTCGTTGTCGGTGATGGCCACGCTTCCTCCTCCTCTACAGGTATCCCTTCAGCAAACCCTCGAGCTCACCCTTGTGTTCCTGGCTGTCGAAGCGCAGGAGCGGGTCTCCCGGAAGGATGTGCTCCGCCACCCTCCCCCCGCGCCGAACGTATGCCGCCGGGTGGATGTCCCCGGTGTCGTCCGTCTCGATGGTCACGGCCACCGAGTCCGGGCCGGAGGCGTCCACGAAGTGGGCCAGGGGGACGATGCCCTCGTCGCGGATGCCCCGATCCGGATCGAAGCTTACCGCCCGGGCCAGGTACGACTGCTGGTGGTACAGCTCGGGGGCGTGGGCGGCCTCGTGGCCCAGCAGCGGGACCATCTGGTCGGGCCGCAGCACGGGGCGCTCGATCGTCATCCCCAGGTGGTCCTCGGCGATGTGCCGGGCCATGACCACGGCGCTGTACCGGAACCCGTGCACGGCGGCCCCGCCGCCCGGCCGTCCGTATTTCTTGAGCCCGATCGAGCCCTGGCTGATCGAGCCGGCGAAGAAGATCCCCCGGACCGCGGCGCTCTCCCAGAACGCCGTCTGGGCCGGGAGGCGGTCCTGGTAGAACGTGCTGACCCCGATGTCCGGGAGGTCGCGCATCGGCGTGGTGAATCCGGTGGCGGCGATGACCTTGTCGGCCTCGAAGACGAAGTCGCCGGGCTTCGTCGTTCCCTTGGCATGGACCAGGTACCCGTCCGCGTTCCGTTCGATCCGCTCGATGGCGGCGTCGAGCACGAACGTCCCCCCTCCGCCCAGCACGTGGTCCTCGTACGGCTGCATGTACCGGGCCCGGGCCGCCGCCGTGGAACGCTCGAGGATCGAGATCCGGGCCGGTCGCGGGGAAGCCAGGGTGATCTGCCGGGCCCATGGCAGGAGCCCGTCGGCCACCTCGAAACCGGAGTTGCGCTTGCCGATGACGAACACCCGCCGGTCGGAGTACCGGCTCGGCTCCTCCATCTCGACGTAGTGAGGCACGTGCTCCATCCCCGGGATCGTGTCGGGCTTCCACGGAGCGGTCATCCCCACCGCCGGGACGAACGCCTGGCAGCGGTACTCCCCGTCGGACGTCTCCACCACGAAGCGGTCTCCCTCGCGCCGCGTCCCTTCCCAATGGCACCCGTAGCGGGCCTCGATGCCGGCCCGCTCGGCGAACGCCTCGATGCCGGCCTGCATCTCGGTCCGCGAGGGGAAATACGACGTCCCGTCCATGTACTCGGCCACCAGCGAGCGGTGCCCTTGTTCCTGCCCGATCAGGCTGTTCCAGTCGAACCATTCGTAGTCCCGGGTCCCGCGCCGGGCGGTGGCGTACGGCTTGGTCCACGTGATGAGCCGCTGGAAGAACGGGAACCGGCGGAACATCCCGGCCGGCCGGTCGTCGGCGGAGAGCAGGGCGTGCTTGACGCCGAGCCGGGATAGGGAGTAGCTGACCTGGAGCCCTCCGGGGCCGGTTCCCACGACCACCACCGGGTAGTCGCCCGGCGGGCAGGGCCGGTCGCCTAGCTCTGCCACTGGATGGTGGCCTGGAGCCGGCGGGCCTCGGCCTGGAGCAACCGGAACATCACCCTGGGGTGGTCCACCAGGAACTGCTCCACGTCCTGCCCGGCCAGGACCAGGCATCGGAGGGGACCCAGGGCCACCACGTCCGCGGTGGGGGGAGTGCCCAGCAGGACCGAGACCTCGCCGAAGAAGTCCCCCCTGGCCAGCCTGGCTCGGTCCTGGCCGTCGATGCGGATGGCCGCCTCACCGTCCAGGATCACGTAGAAGTTCTGCCCGCTGAAGCCCTGGCGAAGGATGCGCTGCCCCTCCGCGAACATCTCCTCGTCGAAGGTGTGGGCCACAGACTCGAGCTGGGGCCGGGACAGGTCGGCGAACAGGGTGAACCCGGAGATGCGGTCGGTGACCTCCCTCCGCTCGGACACGATCCTCAACATAACCGAGTCACCCACGGTTCGGCGACGGGCACCGAGGCAACCTACCGGGCGGTACACTCGCCGCGTGGTCATCCACCCCCTGTTCACGGCGGAGCACGAGGAGCTCCGAACCCAGGTCCGGCGATTCGTGGAGTCGGAGCTCCAGCCCCACGCCCTCGACTGGGAGCGGGAGGGCGATTTCCCGAACTGGGTGTTCAAGCGGATGGGCGACCTGGGATTGCTGGGGCTGCGGTACCCGCCGGAGCACGGCGGCCAGGGAGGCGACTGGAGCCACGCCATCGTCCTGGCCGAGGAGCTGGCCCGGATCGGCTCCGGTGGGGTGGGCATGGCCATCGCCGTACAGACCGAGATGGCCACCCCGCCGATCCTGCGATTCGGCACCGAGGAGCAGAAGGAGCGGTACCTGGCCCCCGCCATCCGCGGGGAGAAGATCGTCTGCCTGGGGATCTCCGAGCCCGACGCCGGGTCCGACGTGGCCAACATCCAGACGACGGCGGTGCGCCACGGCGACGGGTGGGCGATCACCGGGCGGAAGATGTTCATCACGAACGGCCGCCGGGCCGACTTCTGCCTCCTGGTGGCCAGGACGGACAGGCCCGGGGGGTCCGGGGGGGACGAACGTGCCATCAGCCGGCCGGCGGATCTTCCAGGGAGGAGGAACTATGAGGGCTTCAGCCTGTTCCTGGTCGACACCGACCTCCCCGGCTTCCACGTGTCCAGGACGCTCGACAAGCTGGGGATGCGCTCCTCGGACACCGCCGAGCTCGTCCTCGACGACGTCCGGGTACCCGCCTCCGCGCTCCTGGGAGAGGAAGGGAAGGGGTTCCCCCAGATCATGTGGGAGCTCCAGGGCGAGCGGCTGGTTGGGGCGGCCGGGTCGATCGCCGGGGCCTGGGCGGCCTTCGAGCTGACCCTGGCGTACGCCAAGGACCGCCAGGCGTTCGGCCGGCCCATCGCCCGGTTCCAGGTCCTGCGCCACCGCTTCGCCGAGATGGCCACGGAGCTGGAGGCCGCCCGCCAGCTCCTGTACGACGTGGCCCTGGCGTGGGAGCGAGGCGAGTACCCGGTCAAAGAGATCTCGATGGTGAAGCTCCACGCCGGGCTGGTGGTGAACCGGGTCATCAACCGGTGCCTCCAGATCCACGGCGGGTACGGCTACTCCACCGAGCTGTGGGTGGAGCGGGCCTGGCGGGATGCCCGCCTGCTGCGGATCGGCGGAGGGACGGACGAGGTCATGCGGGAGGTGATCTCCAAGACCATGGAGGGTCCGCGGACCGAGCCCGGTCCGCCCCGGGCGGGCACCCGGTTCTCCGACCTGCCCAAGCGAGGGCTGTTCACCGAAGACCACGACGCCCTCCGGGCCGGTGTCCGCGAGTTCGTGGAACGGCGGCTGCGACCCCACGCGGAGGAGTGGGAGCGGGCCGGCGACTTCCCCGTCCGCGAGGTGTTCCGGGAGGCCGGCGAGATGGGGCTGTTCGGGGCCAAGTACGAGGAGGCCTATGGGGGCACCGGGCCGGACCTGGTGGCCGACGCGTTGATCACCGAGGAGCTGGTCCGGTGCGGCTCCGGCGGGGTGGCCGCCGCGCTGGGAGCCCACAAGGACCTGGCCTCCTATTACGTGTACCGGTTCGGCACCGAGGAGCAGCGACGGCGGTGGCTGGTGCCCTCGGTGGCCGGTGAGGCCATCGGTGCCCTGGCGGTGACCGAGCCCGGCGCCGGTTCCGACGTGGGCGCCGTCGCCACCCGGGCCGCGCGTGACGGCGACCACTGGGTGCTGACGGGAACGAAGACGTTCATCACGAACGGGCCGATCGCCGACCACGTGGTGGTGGCGGCCCGGACCGACCCCGGCGCCCGGGACCGCTCCCGGGGCCTGTCGCTCCTGGTCGTCGAGCCCGACACGCCCGGCTTCACCTCACGCCGCCTGGATACCGTGGGGTGGCGGACCTCCCACACCGGTGAGCTTTCCTTCGACGAGGTTCGCGTGCCCGCGGAGAACCTCCTGGGGCAGGAGGGCCGGGGATTCGTCCACATCATGGAGAACTTCCAGTGGGAGCGGGTGGTGATGGCCCTGGCCGCCGTGGCCGCGGCGGACCTCACGCTGGAGATGGCCATGGGGTACGCCCGGGACCGGCGGGCCTTCGACCGTCCGGTGGGGCGCTTCCAGGTGTGGCGCCACCGGTTCGCCGACCTGGCCACGGAGATCGAGGCGGCCCGGTCGCTCACCTACCACGCCCTGCGGAAGGTGGTGGCCGGGGAGGATGCCGTCCGCGAGGTGTCGATGGCCAAGTGGTTCGCCTCCGAGCTCGACTGGCGGGTGGCCGACGAGGCCGTCCAGGTCCACGGCGGCTACGGCTACATGATGGAGTTCCCCGTCCAGCGGGCCTGGCGCGACGCTCGGCTGGGGCCGATCGGCGGGGGCACCACCGAGATCATGAAGGAGCTGATCGGCCGCTCGTACGGCCTGTAACGCCGGTCAGGCGTCGGCCAGGTGGGACTTGAGCTGGCGGAGCCCCGCCCGGAGGGCCTGGAGCTGCGCCCTCAGCGCCGCCCGGGTGGCGGGATCGTCCGTCCCTCGGAGCTCCTTCCGCACGATCCGGATCGAGTCCCTGACCTGGTCGATGGCCCCTCGGATGGCCTCCTCGGAGCCGGGGACCACTACCGGGTTATCACCGGGGACGACCGGCGCGGTGGCCGGCGGGTGGTCCGGCGCCGCCGGGGCATCGTCCTTCGAGCGCAACAGGTAGTAGGCGCCCCCGGCCACGGACGCCGCTACCAGGGCGATGACGAAGACCGTCCCCGGGCGCATCCCCCGTGGACTGGCGAACGGGCTGGTCGGCTGCTCCGGCGGCTGCATCGTGCGGTGATGGTAGCCGACGGGAAGAGCGCCGGATGCCCGGCGCCCGGCGGGGCCCTAGACTCGGGCCGCAGGAGACGGGAGGAATCCGATGAACCTGGCCGACCTGGCCGAGCGGAACGTCGAGCGCTTCGGCGAGTACGACGCGCTCTTCTTCACCGGACGGTGGTACCGGAACTCCGAGTGGCTGGCCGACGCCCGGCGGTTCGCGAACGTCCTCCGCTCGCTCGGCGTGGATCACGGGGACCGCGTGGGGGTCATGCTGCCGAACAGCCTGGAGGTCTTCCAGGCGTACGGGGGGATCACCGCCCTGGGGGCCGTGGTGGTCCCGGTGGTGTTCCTCCTGGCCGCCGGGGAGATCCACCACATCGTGGCCGACTGTCGTCCTCGGGTGCTGGTCACCGGCCCGCTGTTCCTCGACAAGGCCCGCGAGGCGCTGGAGGGGCTCGACGACCCCCCTCGCCTGGTCGTGGTGGGGGAGCCGGCTCCGGACGGCGCCCTGTCGTGGTCGGCCCTGATGGCGGAGGCCTCCCCCGAGTTCGACACCGTGGACCGTGCCGACGACGACATCGCCGTGATCATGTACACAGGCGGCACCACCGGGAGGCCCAAGGGGGTCGAGCTCAGCCACGGGAACCTCCACTGGAACGCCGTCACCCTGGCCGAGGCGATCCAGCTCCGGCCCGGGATCGTGGCCCTGCTGGCCCTGCCCGTGGCCCACCTGTTCGGGATGATCGCCGCCATCGTCGGTCAGGTCCTCGGGGGCCGCGGGATCCTGCTCGAGTGGTTCACCCCGGACGCCACGCTCCAGGCCATCCAGGAGCATCGGATCGAGTACCTGGCGCTGGTTCCCACGATGATGACCCTCCTGCTGCACCACCCGGGCGCCGACCGGTACGACACCTCCTCGTTGAAGACCGTGTTTGCCTCCGCGGCTCCCGTGCCGATCGAGCTGGCCGAGGCGTTCGAGAAGACGTTCGGCTGTGAGGTCCTGGAGGGCTACGGGCAGACGGAGGCCGCCCCGGCCATCGCCCTCATGCGCCCCGGCTTGCCGAAGAAGGCCGGCTCCACCGGTCCGCCCCTCCCCGGGGTGGAGGTCCGCCTCGAGGACGACGACCACGACGACGTCCCCACCGGCGAGGTGGGAGAGATCTGCGCCCGGAGCCCGGGCATCATGCGCGGGTATCACAACCTCCCCGAGGTCACCGCCGACACGCTCCGCCACGGCTGGCTCCACACCGGCGACATGGGCTACCGCGACGAGGACGGCTACCTGTTCGTCACGGACCGCAAGAAGGACCTCATCATCCGGGGCGGCTTCAACGTGTACCCGCGGGACATCGAGGACCTCCTCCTCCAGCACCCGGGGGTGGGCGAGGCGGCGGTGGTGGGCCGGCCCGACGAGGAGATGGGCGAGGAGGTCGTGGCCTTCGTGGTCAGGGCCCCCGGGCAGGACCCCTCGGCGGACGAGCTGGTGACCTTCTGCGCCGAGCGGCTGGCCAAGTACAAGCGGCCCAAGGAGGTCCACTTCACCGGCGCGCTCCCCAAGAGCCCCATCGGCAAGGTCCTGAAGAAGGATCTCCGCGCCTCCGTGGCCGGTGAGGCCGGGAAGGGGTTGGGCACCGGCGCGTCGAACGAGTAGGTTGTTCGGGTCCCCGGCCGGCGGGGCAGATCGGACAAGCCGTCCCCAAGCTTGAAGCCGCCGGGGGGCGATGCTAGGGTGTCCGGCGAACTTGCCCGGGCACCGAGCCGAACCGAGACCGCGACTCGGAGGATGCGGTTGACCGTACGCAAGAGACATCTCAAGATCGCGCTGGCCATCTCGTGCCTCCTCCCCGCCAGCATCATCGGGACCACCGCTCGAGCCGACACCGAGGACGAGCTGGAGGCCGCCGAGGCCAAGGTGGCGCAGCTCCGAAGCGAGGCGAGCGCTGCCACCGCCAGGTACGACGAGATCCGGGGCAGGCTCATCAGCACACAGGACGCCATCGAGGCCACCCAGGCGTCGCTGGCGCGCGCCCGGAAGCGCATCGGGGGCCTCCAGAGCCAGCTGGCCGATCGAGCCCGCGAGGTGTATCAGCTCGGCGGGACCTCCACGGTCGAGCTGCTGCTCTCGGCGGATTCGCTGTCGGAGTTCTCCGACCGCATGGTGTACCTGGACCGGCTGGCCGACGCCGACGCCGACCTGGTCGGCCGGGTGGCCGTCCTGTCCGAGCAGCTTCGGCGCCGACAGGAGGACCTGGCAGAGCTCGAGGCCCAGCTGGCCAAGGACACCGCCGAGGCCGAGCGGCAGAAGGAGATCGTCTACGGCAACCTGGCGGAGGCCCAGGCCCTGGAGGAGAAGCTCCAGGACAAGCTCGAGGCCGAGCAGGCCGCGGCCGCCGCCGCCGCCCGGGCCGCCCGGGCCGCGGTGGCCCCCGTGGGCGGGAGCGGAAGCATCGCGGCCAACGGCGCGGGGGCCCTCCAGGCCTGTCCCGCACCGGGCACCACCTTCACGGACACCTTCGGTGCGCCCAGGTCCGGAGGCCGGACCCACCAGGGGGTGGACATGATGGGGCCGTACGGCACCCCGGTGTACGCGGCCCAAAGCGGCAGCGTCTCCCACTCGAGCAGCAGCCTGGGCGGCAACCAGGCGTACGTGTATGCCGGGAACGGCGACTACACGTTCTACGCGCACCTCCAGGGCTACAGCGACGCCTCGGGCAACGTCTCCGCGGGGACCCTGATCGGGTACATCGGCGACACCGGCAACGCCACGGGCACCCCGCACCTGCACTTCGAGTACCACCCCGGCGGTGGTGCGGCGGTCAACCCCACCCCGTACGTCGCCGCGGTCTGCTAGTCCTCCCCGCCCGCCCCCTCCACGGGGGATAATCGCCACATGAGCGAGCCGATGGAGGGCGGGCGGCGGCGCATCGACCGGGTGCTGGCCGAGGGCTTCGCCCGGGAGCTCGGGGAGGTCGACCCGGAGGAGGTCCGTCGCCGCCGGGACCTGGCCCGGGCCGAGCGCGAGTACCTCTCGTTCGTCCGCCGGCTCCTCCAGGGTCGCCGGGACATCCTCCAGGCCGAACGTGAGCGCCGCCGCAGCGGTGGGGAGCCCGCCCCGGTCGTCGACCGGTTGTCCGAGATCCTGTCGGAGGGTTCCCGGGAACCGTCCCGAGGGGAGGCACCGGTCATCGCGGTGTCCGTGGACGAGGTCGCTCTGGCTCGCCGCCGGGTGGAGCGGCTCGTGGCCGACGCCCACCTGTCGGATCTCGGCGCCCTCTCCGACGAGGAGCTGGAGGCCGCCCTGGCTCGGCTGGAGCAGGAGGAGCGGGCCGTCTCGGATACTCGGACCAGGGTCCTGGCCGTGCACGACACCCTCCAGGACGAGATGAAGCGGCGCTACCGCGCCGAGCTGGGCAACGCCACCGGCTGAGACTTCCCGGGATGGTCTTCCCCAAGGGGGACGCGGCGCGTACCATGAAGGGCCGCCGGCCATGGGGGAACGATGGGGTTCAAGGTCCTGGTGGTGGAGGACGATCCAACGGTACGTGAGGTCCTCTCGACGCTGCTGGGGTTCGAGGGCTGCGAGGTCGAGCTGGCCGAGGACGGGGAGTCCGGGCTCGAGGTGGCCGACCGCATGCGCCCGGACGTCGTGCTGCTCGACATCATGATGCCCGGCCTGGACGGCTTCGACGTGTGTCGCACCCTGAAGGCCGAGCCCCACCCCCCCAAGGTGGTGATGGTCACGGCCAAGACCTCCGAGGAGGACGAGCGGGAAGGCCAGGCCGCGGGTGCGGACGCCTACCTGCGCAAGCCGTTCTCCCCGATCGAGCTCCTGCGCGTGGTGGGCATCGGACAGGACGGTCAGAGGTGAGCGAGATCGACGCGGTGCGTGGCCAGCTCCTGGCGTTCGCCAAGGACATCCGGGAGCTGTACCGGCAGGAGCGTGAGCGGGCCCGCGACCTCCAGAGCGCCCTCGACGAGCTCGGCGAGTCCTACCTGGCGACGATGGAAACCCTGGCGTTCCTGGTGGAGGCCAAGGACGCCGGTACCAGGCAGCACCTCGATCGGACCCAGCACTACGCGCTGGCGTTGACCCGCATGATCGACCCGGAGCTGGCCGCCCGCCCGGAGCTGGCCCACGGCTATCTGCTTCACGACATCGGCAAGGTGGGGATCTCCGAGCGGATCCTGGCGAAGCGAGGGCCGCTCACGGCCCGGGAATGGGCAGAGATGCGCACCCACCCCCTGTTGGGCGCCCAGATCGTCAACCCGATGCGGTTCCTGGGCGATGCCGTGGACGTGATCCGGTTCCACCACGAGCGGTTCGACGGCTCGGGGTATCCGCACGGCATGCGGGGCGAGCAGATCCCCCTGGCGGCCCGGATCTTCGCGGTGGTCGACGCCTTCGACGCGATCACCAGCGAGCGGCCGTACCGGCCCTCCCGGTCGACGGAGCAGGCCCTGGAGGAGATCGTACGGTGCTCCGGCTCCCACTTCGATCCCGAGGTCGTGGAGGCCTTCCTCATCATGGCCGAGGAATCGGTGCTCCCGCTCCTGTGGGAGGACTCGGAGATCCGCCTACGAGCCGTCGAGCGGTAGCGGGACCCTCGTCCCGCTAGGCTACGGTCGTGCCACCGCCGGTCCCCCTGGTCCGCGTCGTGCGTTCGGGCTTCGAGGAGTCGGTCCACTGGGGGTCGGTGGCCGTGGCAGACGCGGACGGGTCGCTGGTGGCCTCCGCCGGCGAACCCGGGCGCGTGGCCTTCGCCCGGTCCTCGATGAAGCCGCTCCAGGCCGCCGTGTCGCTCCACCTCGCCGGCGAGTCGCCGTCCGAGCGCGAGGTGGCCATCATGTGTGCCTCCCACAACGGAGAACCGGTCCACGTGGAGGCCGTGGAGGCGCTGCTCTCACGAGGCGGCCTCGAGGCGGACGCGCTCCGGTGCCCCCCGGCCCTGCCCGCGGACCCGGAGGATGCCCGGCGCGTCCCCGGCCCGGCGCCGGCGCTGCACAACTGCTCGGGGAAGCACGCCGGGATGCTCCTGGCGTGCGTCCGCCGGGGGCTCGAGGTCGAGACCTACCCGGACCCCCGCCACCCGCTCCAGGCGGCCGTGCTCGGCGCGGTGCGAACGGCGGCGGGTGCCGACCCCCGGGCCGTCGGCGTCGACGGATGCGGCGTGCCGGTGCACGCCCTGACACTCACCGAGCTGGCCACGATCTATGCCCGCCTGGCGCGCCCGGACCGGCTGGGCGAGCTGGCGGCGACGACCGCTCGGGCCACCGGGGCCATGCTGGCCGAGCCGTACCTGGTGGGTGGGCGGGACCGGGTGTGCACGGCCGTGATGGAGGACGTGCCCGGTGTCCTGGTGAAGGTGGGGGCGGAGGGCCTGGTGTGCGCCGCTCTGTGGGAGCAGGGGCTGGGCATCGCCGTCAAGGCCGAGGACGGCGCGGCCCGGGCCCAGGCCCCGGCGGTCCTCAGGGTGCTCCGGCTGCTGGGGGCCCTCGGCCACCAGGCCGAAGGGGCCCTGGCCGGGTTCGTCCGGCCCCCGGCCCTGGGCGGGGGGCGCCCGGTGGGACGGCTCGAGGCCGACTTCGACCTGGTCCCGGCCTGACCTCCACGGGGTCCAGCGGTGCTTGCTCCGAGATATCCCTCTGCTTGCAACTGTTATACAGCCCGTGGTAGGGTGGGAACCGATGATGAAGGTCCGAGACGTGGGCAAGTTCATCCGGGAGCAGCGCCATTCGGCGCAGATGTCCCTGCGCAAGCTGGCCTCGCTCGCCGGGGTATCGAACCCCTACCTGTCGCAGATCGAGCGCGGCCTGCGGCGACCGAGCGCGGAGATCCTGAACGCGATCGCCAAGGCGCTGCGGATCTCGGCCGAGACCCTGTACGTGAAGGCCGGGATCCTGGACGACCGAAAGGGCCGAGAGGACCTTGTGTCCATCATCCTGGCGGACCGGTCCATCACCGAGCGACAGAAGCAGGTCCTGATCCAGATCTACGAGAGCTTCCGGGAGGAGACGCGGCGCAGGCGCCGTCGTCGCCGGAAGGCCACCAAGAGCCCCGCGGCGCTGAAGACTTCCGCGGAGACCGTGCCGGTGGACGCCGCCGAGGCGGCCGATCCCACCGCACGGGCTCCCGGTGAACGACCTGGCGGGAGGGTGGAGTCCGCAGGCTGACCCAGCCCTCACCCGGCTCCCCTCCGCCCTCCCGTCACCAACCTCATACCGAGAACCACAGCGAAGGAGGTGAGACAGATGGACCAGATCAAGAAGGCATTCCACGCGGTCCTCGGCTCCGGCGACTTCGCGGTCGAGAAGTCGAAGGAGCTGGCCGACGCCGCCCGCCGCAACTCCGTCAGGGCCTACGCGGACCTGGCCGGCCGCGGCGAGAGGGTGGCCAACAGGGTCCGTCGGACCAAGCCCGCCAAGCGGGCCGCCGAGGGCACCCGCCAGGCCGCTCGCCAGGTCAAGGGCGCGTACACCAGCATCCGCAAGGCCGTGGGTGCGGAGCAGCCCAAGACCACCACGCGCAAGGCCGGCTAAGGCCGAGCGGTCGCGAGGGACCCGTCCCCCAGGGGCGGGTCCTTCCCATGTCCGGGACCCTGCGGCGGGGTTGGGAGGGAGGTGACGTACGATGACCGGCATGGATCCCCGCGACGAGGACGTCCGGGCCCGGATCGCCGTCATCAGCTTCCACACCTCACCGTGGGACCAGCCGGGAACGGGCGATTCGGGCGGCATGAACGTGTACGTGCGGGCGGTGGCCGAGCGGCTGGCCGCCCGCGGCGTGGCCGTTGACGTGTTCACCCGGTGCGCCGGCCGCGGCGTGCCGGAGGTCGACCGCCCCGCTCGGCGCCTCCGGATCATCCAGGTTCCCGCCGGCCCGTGTGCCCCGGTGGACAAGGCCGGCCTCCCGTCCCTGGTTCCCGCCTTCTCGGAGGCCGTGGTGGGACATCCGGCCGCCTCTCCCCCCTACGACCTGGTGCATGCGCACTACTGGCTGTCGGGATCGGTGGCCCGACGGGCTCGCCGGCGCTGGGGCGTGCCGCTGGTGGCCTCGTTCCACACCTTGGGGAAGGTCAAGAACCTGGCCCTCCGCGAGTCCTCCGAGCCGTCCGGTCGGCTGGAGGGAGAGACCGCCATCATCCGGGAGGCCGACCGCATCCTCGCGCCCACCCCCTCCGAGGCGGCCCATCTCGAGTGGCTGTACGGGGCCCCGGCGGCGCGGATCCGGGTGGTGCCGCCGGGCGTGGACGCGGCCCGGTTCCATCCTCGGCCACCGGGTCCGGCCAGGGCCGCGCTCGGCCTGGGGGGCAAGCGTGTGGCGCTGTTCGTCGGCCGCCTCCAGCTCCTGAAGGGCCCGGACGTCGCGGTCCGGGCGGTGGCGGAGGCCGTGGCCCGCGACCCCGGGGCGACCCGGGACCTGGTGCTGGCCGTGGTGGGGGGTCCCAGCGGCGCCGAGGCCATCGCCGCCCGGCACCTGACCGAGCTGGCCGCGCGCCTGGGCATCCCCGGCCGGGTCCGTCTGTTCGACCCCCGGCCTCACGGGCGCCTCCCGGAGGTGTACGCGGCCGCCGACGTGCTCCTGATGCCCTCTCGGTCCGAGTCGTTCGGGCTGGTGGCCCTGGAGGCCCAGGCGTCGGGGGTCCCCGTGGTGGCGGCGGAGGTTGGGGGCCTCCGGACGGTAGTGGCCGATGGCCGCACGGGCTACCTGGTCCCCGGCCACGACCCCGGCCCCTACGCGGAGCGGCTCCTGGCGATCCTCCGTGACGACGGCGCCAGGGTCCGGATGGGCCGCGGCGGGGTCCGGCACGCTGCCCGGTTCCCCTGGGAGGCCACCGCGGGGCGGGCCCTCGACGTGTACGCGGAGCTGGTCCCGCGGATCTCCGAGGCGGAGGAGATCCCCGCCTGAGAGTGACAACATTTCTTTTTGGCCCCCTGACCTGCGGTTTCTCCCGCCGACCAGGGATTTTGGCGACTTGACCGCCCGCGGTCGCGCGGATATCGTTCGCCTCGCTCCGAGCAGCCGGAGCGGCCGAATCAGGGAACCGAATGGGACCCCCTGGGAAAGCTGTAAGGCCGACTGGGCGCACTTGGTTGTACGGTGGGGAAGGCCAACTCGCTGTGCGATCGGGGAGGTTCGGGAGGCCCCAAGGCCCAACGAAAGGGGTCACCATAAGGAAACCAAGACGGTCGCGGAGGTTGCTCGGAGCGCTAGGCCCGAGGGGCTAAAGGTGGCCGCCGGGTCGCGCGGGGATTCGTCCCCGTGAGGCCGGGCGGCGAGCCGGAGGTCCCTCGGGCCTTTTTTCCTTAGAATTCGTGTGATTATGGCCGGACGCGTGCTGATCGTCACCGACGTCCAGGAGGGGTTCACCCGCAAGGGGAACCTGGCCAGCGCCGAGATGACCGCAGCGATCCCCAGGGTCCGCCGCATCGTGGAGGAGGAGGCGGCCCGAGGGACCCCGATCATCTTCACCAAGGACAGCCACGTCGAGGGCGACCCGGAATTCGAGGTGTTCCCCCCGCACTGCATCGTGGGCACGGAGGAGCACGACCTGGTTCCGGAGCTCCGCGAGTTCGAGCCGCACGCCGCGGGGGTCGTGCACAAGCGCCGTTACTCGGCGTTCTTCGAGACGGAGCTGGAGAACGACCTGAAGGACCTCCAGCCGGATGAGGTCCAGATCATCGGGTTCTGCACGGACATCTGCGTGCTGCACACCACCTCGGACCTGCGCAACCGCGATTACCGGGTCGTGGTCTTCCGGGACGCGGTCGAGACCTTCGACGCCCCGGGTCATCTCCACGAGGACGTCAACCGGTGGGCCCTGGCCCACATCGAGCACGTCCTCGGGGCCACGGTGGTGTGAGGCCCGTGTCGGGGGCACCGCTCCGGGCCCCCGTCCTGTGGCTGGTGGAGCGCCCGGTGGCCCGTCGGCTGGTCACCCAGGGGAGCCTGGGCCGTCGGGTGGCGCTCCGATTCGTTGCCGGGGAGCGGCTCGAGGACGGCCTCCGGGTGGCCCGCGAGCTCAACGCCGCGGGGATCGGGGGGATGCTGGACCACCTGGGGGAGAACGTGACCTCGGTGGAGCAGGCCTCCGCGGTGGCCGACCACTACGCGCTGGCCCTCAAGCGCATCCACGAGGAGGACGGCCTCGACTGCAACATCTCGATCAAGCTGACCCAGCTCGGCCTGGACCTGTCCCTGGACCTGTGCCTGGAGAACACCGATCGGGTGCTGGCCACCGCCGACGCCGGTGGGACCGAGGTCATGATCGACATGGAGGGCCACGAGTACGTGACCCCGACCCTGGAGGCGCTCCGCAGGTTGCGCCACCGCCACGACCGGGTCGGGGTGGCCCTCCAGTCGTACCTGTACCGGACCGCCGAGGACGTGTTCGCCCTCCCGGAGGGGACGCCGGTGCGCCTGGTCAAGGGGGCCTACCTGGAACCACCAACGGTGGCGTACCCGCGCCGCCGGGACGTGGACCGGAGCTTCGCCAGGCTGTTCGCCACGCTGGTGTCCCGGGGCCACGAGGTTCACGTGGCCACCCACGACCCCGGCCTCCTGGACGGTGCCGTCCGCTACGTCGAGCGCCGGGGGATCCCGTGGGACCGGGTGGAGCTCCAGATGCTGTACGGGATCCGCTGGGATCTCCAGCAGCGGCATGCCGCCCAGGGCCGACCGGTCCGGACCTACATCCCCTATGGTGAGCAGTGGTATCCGTACCTGACGCGGCGGATGGCCGAGCGGCCGGCGAACCTGTGGTTCTTCGCCAGCAATCTGCTGAGGAGGAGCTGATGGAGTCGAGACGCACCGCCCACGAGGGCCGGGCCGATGACTGAGCGGCGGGTCGCCTTCCTGGGGGCGGGCAAGATGGGCGAGGCCCTGGTCGCCGGCCTGATCCGCGCAGGCGGTCGGGACCGGGGGGAGATCATGGTGACCGCCCGGCGCGAGGAGCGAGCCCGGGAGCTCGGGGAACGGCACGGGGTGGCCGCCACCCTGTCGAACCCCGAAGCCACGAACTGGGCCGGCACGCTGGTGCTCTCGGTGAAGCCCCAGGACATGGAGGCACTGCTCCTGGAGATCGACGACGTGATCACGCCGGAGCACCTGGTGATCACCATCGCCGCCGGCATCCGGTGCTCGTTCATCGAGAGCCGCCTGCCCCCCGGAATCCCGGTGGTGCGGGTCATGTCGAACGTGCCGGTGCTGGTGGACGAGGCCATGTCGGTGATCAGCCCCGGCGGGGAGGCCGGGGACAAGCACCTGGCCGTGGCCGAGGAACTGCTCGGCTACGTGGGCCGGGTGATCAGGCTCCCGGAGCAGCACCAGGACGCCGTGACGGCCACCTCGGGGTCGGGGCCGGCGTACTTCGCGCTGCTGGCCGAGGCCATGATCGACGCCTGCATCCTGCTGGGGCTGTCGCGGGACGTGGCCACCGAGCTCATCGTCCAGACGATGCTCGGCTCGGCCAAGATGCTCCGGGACACCGGCCAGCACCCGGTGGAGATCCGGGAGATGGTCACCTCCCCGGGCGGCACCACGATCGCGGCCATCCGACACCTGGAGCAGGCCGGCGTGCGGGCGGCGTTCCTGAACGCCATCGACGCGGCCAGGCAGCGCAGCACGGAGCTGGCCAAGGGGAGCGAGGCCGAGGAGGTCTGAGGGTGGGCAGGGGAGACCGACGCAAGGTCCGGTGGACGAACGACCGGAAGCGGAAGAAGAAGAGCAGGGACAAGCGCCAGGCGGTCGAGCGGCGCGACGCCAAGAAGTCCTGAGGAGGAGGGGCCGACGATGTTCCCACTGTCGAAGGGCAAGGTCACCAGGCAGGCCCACGTGGGGCTGCCGGGGGGGACGTTCGAGGAGGAGCACGGCCGCGAGGCCTTCGAGGGCCGGGCGTCCCACCTGTATCGGGGCCATCCCCCCACGGCCTGGATCCGCATCGAGGGGCCCCTTCGTCCCCGGGCCTTCGACCTGAACGGGCTCAAGGCGCCGGACCAGGCCGATCCGGCCGGGGAGTGGCAGCGCATCCTGTCGAACGAGGACCTGGCGATCTACGTGTCCAGGCTGGCCGCTCCCATGCCCCACTACCTGCGCGACTGCGACGGGGACCTGTGCTACTTCGTCCACCGCGGGGAGGGCACGATCGAGACCGACTACGGGCCGCTGCGGTTCCGCCGCGGCGACTACCTCATCGTCCCCAAGGGGACCACCCACCGCCTGGTGCCGGAGACCGACGACAGCTTCCTGTACGTGATCGAGGCCCGGGGCGAGTATCGGCTCCCCGACAAGGGGATCCTCGGCAAGCACGCCCTGTTCGACCCCGGGGTCCTGGAGGTTCCCGATCCCGAGCCCCACGACGAGGAGGGCCGGTTCGAGGTCCGGGTGAAGCGCGACCACCGGTACACGGTCCTCACGTACCCCTTCCACCCGCTGGACGTGGTGGGGTGGCAGGGCGACCTGTGCCCGCTCCGCCTCAACGTGCGGGACTTCCGGCCGGTGGTGTCTCCCCGCTACCACCTGCCGCCGTCGGTCCACATCACCTGGGACTGCGACGGGTTCGAGATCGGGACCTTCGCCCCCCGGCCCACGGAGACGGGCGATGAGACGGCTCTGCGGGTCCCGTTCTTCCACTCGAACATCGACCGGGACGAGGTGCTCTTCTACCACGAGGGGCAGTTCTTCTCGCGGGCCGGGATCGGGGAGGCGTTCATCACCCACCATCCCCAGGGCCTGCACCACGGGCCCCAGGCGGCGGCCATGGAGGCCGGCAAGACCAAGGAGTTCGCGGACGAGTACGCGATCATGGTCGAGGCCGAGAAGCCGCTGGTGGCCGACGAGTCCCTGGACGCCGCGGAGGTGGAGGGGTACGCCACGTCGTGGGCCAGGGGGCTGGGCCTGCTGGACTAGGGCCGGCCTCGCCTGCCCGGTCCCCGCCGGGCCCGCGCTGACCGATCCTCCTGGGCCCGTTCCCTCCCGCCCGGCCCCGACGATTACCACCCGAGGGCATGGGAACCCCGAGGGCTCCTCCCGAACGATGGCCGGGCTCGCCCTGGGCAACGGTGCCGGCGCTCCGTCGCCGGTCCCGGCCGCGGGATCGCCCCGAGATGCCTGACGGACCCTGGGACCGAAAGGAGGAGCACATGGCCAGACGTCTTCTCGTGACGGTGGCTCTGCTGGTCGGGCTCCCGGCTCTCCAGCCGGCGGTGCCGGCCGGGGCCGCCGGGGCGGACCCCTACGTCGTCGTCCTCGACGATTCGGTGAAGGACCCCAAGGCGGTCGCGGACGAGCACGCCGCCGAGCACGGCGTGAACGTCTTCCGCGTCTACCGTCATGCCCTGAAGGGGTATGCGGCGATGATCTCCCCGAACCGCGTGGACGACGTGGAGGCCGAGGACCAGGTCGCCTTCCTGTCGGCCGACCGTCCGGTCCATGCGGTGGCCCAGACCCTGCCCACGGGGGTCAACCGCATCGAGGGCGATGTGAGCAGCACGAAGTCCGGGGACGGGACCGGTACGGTGAACGTTGCCGTGGCGATCATCGACACCGGCATCGATATCGACCACCCGGACCTCAACGTGGCCGGCGGGAGGAACTGCTCCACGGGCAGGAGCTTCGATGACGGGAACGGCCACGGGACCCACGTCGCCGGAACGGTGGCGGCCAAGGACGACAACGAGGGAGTCGTGGGCATGGTCCCGGGAGCACCTCTGTACGCGGTGCGGGTCCTGAACAACGCGGGCTCCGGGAGCTGGTCGTCGGTCATCTGCGGGGTGGACTGGGTCACGGCGAACTCTGCCTCGACCGGCATCAAGGTGGCCAACATGAGCCTGGGAGGGAGCGGCACGGACGACGGGAACTGCGGGAACAGCAACAACGACGCCCTGCACAAGGCCATCTGCAACTCGGTGGCCAAGGGCGTGACCTACGTGGTGGCGGCCGGGAACGATGGCCGGGACTTCAAGGACTTCGTGCCCGCCGCGTACAACGAGGTGCTCACCGTCTCCGCCATGGCCGATTTCAACGGCCTCCCCGGCGGGGGCGCCGCGGCCACGTGCCGCTCGGACGTAGACGACACCGCCGCGGACTTCAGCAACTTCACCACTACCGGCAGCACCGACGAGAGTCACACCATCGCCGCTCCGGGGGTGTGCATCCTGTCCACCTGGAAGGGCGGTGGGACCAGGACGATCTCCGGCACCAGCATGGCCTCGCCCCACACCGCGGGGACGGCGGCCCTGTGCATCACCGGGTCCTGCTCGGGGATGACGCCCAGCCAGGTCATGCAGAAGCTCCGCAGCGACGCCGCCGCCCGGCCGGCGTCCTACGGCTTCAAGGACGATCCCAACTCGCCGAACGGCAACCGGTACTACGGGTACCTGGTGTACGCCGGCGGTTACTAGGGCACGACGCCGAGGCCCGGCACCGTGGGCTACCAGCCCTCGGTGCCGGGCTCGCCCTTGAAGGGCCCCACGACGTCATCGGTGATCCACCCGCCGTAGTAGTCGTTGGGCCGCGGGCGGAAGTCCCACACGGACTCCTGGCCCGGTCCCGGTTCGATCGGTCGAGGTGCTCCCACGAAAGGTGCAACGATGCAGGCAGGACCGTGCGTCCCGGGTAGGAAAGGTCCAACCGACGGAAGGAGCATCTCCCATGCGGCTGCACAGGCTGGGATCGGCGGGCCCGGAGCTCTCCGTGGTGGGGTTCGGGGCCTGGGAGGCCGGCGAGGGGGTGTGGGGGCCCAACCCCTCCGACCGGCAGGTCATCGAGGCCATGCGGGCCGGGCTGGACGCGGGCATCAACTGGATCGACACGGCCGAGGTCTACGGGGACGGCAAGTCCGAGGAGCTGGTGGGGAAGGCCGTGGAAGACCGGCGGGACCAGGTGGTGGTGGCTACCAAGGTGGCCCCCGAGGCAACCGGCGTCCGGGCCCAGGAGGTCCGCCGGGCCTGCGAGGCCAGCCTGAAGCGCCTGGCCACGGACTGGATCGACCTGTACCAGGTCCACTGGCCGTCCCGTGACGTCCCCGTGGAGGAGACCTGGGACGCCATGGCCGCCCTGGTGGACGACGGGCTGGTGCGGTGGATCGGGGTGTCCAACTTCAACGAGGAGCTGATCGAGCGGTGCATGGCCATCCGCCACGTCGACTCCCTCCAGCCCCACTTCTCGATGCTCCACCCGAAGAACCGGGACCTGATCCGCTGGTGCGGGGAGCGGGGGATCGGCGTGGTGGCCTACGGCAGCCTGGCCTACGGGCTCCTCACCGGGGCCATCAGCGAGGACACCGAGTTCGACGACTCGGACTGGCGCGGCGGGAAGGCGGGCGAGGTGAGCTACTACCGGGCCATGTTCGCGCCGGGGAAGAAGGAGCGGAGCCTGGCCGTGGTCGAGGGGCTGCGACCGATCGCCGAGCGGCTGGGGCTGACCGTGGCCCAGCTGGCCCTGGCGTGGACGTTCCATCAGGAGGGGGTGACCTCGGCCATCGCCGGGAGCCGGAACCCCGAGCACGTCCGCCAGAACGCCGCGGCCGGCGACGTGGTGCTCGACGACGCCACGCTGCGGGAGATCGAGGAGCTGCTCCGGCTGGGCCCATCGTTCGACTGACGGGAGGAGCACCATGGACTGGATCACGTTGGGCGACGACGTGACCTCGGTGGCCGCCGCGGCATCGTGGGGCGACGTCGAGACCCAGATCTTCGCGCTGAAGGCGGACGGTGAGGTGTGGAACCGTTACTGGGACGGGCAGTCCTGGCATCCGTGGGAGTCGCTGGGGGGAACGTTCAGCGGCGGGCCGGCGGCCTCGGCGAAGGGGGCGGACCGCATCGACGTGTTCGCCGTCGGGACCGACGGCGTGCTGCGGCACCGCTGGTGGGACGGCTCGCGGTGGGTGGACTGGAAGGACGTCGAGGGGACTCCCCCGAAGCCGGCGGCGGTGGACTGCTCGTGGGTGGGGGACCGCCTGGACCTGTTCGTGCGATCCGCCGACGGCGTGCTGTCCTACGTGGCCCTCACCGCCTGACGTCGGTCGGCGTGACGACCCGGCCGGGGCGCCGGCGCACGATGGTCCCCGCGGCCGAGGCGACCAGGGCCGCTGCCGGCGTCCGCCACGGCCACACCGGCTGAGATCGAGGAACCTCCTCCCGGGTCCCGCCGGTGCCCGCCGGAGGAGCGAACGCTAGGAAGGTTTGGGGCCGATGCGGTTGCGGAGGATGCCGATCCCCTCGGCCTCGAGCTCCACCACCGCGCCGGGCCACAGGAACCGGCCCAGGTCGAGCCCGCAGCCGCCGCCGAAGGTCCCCGAGCCGTAGAGGTCGCCGGGCCACACGTCCTCGCCCTGGGAGACGTGGGCGATCATCTGGGGGAAGGTCCATCGGGCCCGCCCCAGGTCGCCGGCGGACCACACCGCGCTGTCCACCCGGGCCTGCAGCCGCATCGCGGACGGGTCCAGCTCGTCGGCGGTGACGATGGCGGGGCCGAGCGAGGTGGCGAAGTCCTTCCCCTTGGCGGGGCCCAGCCGGCAGGCCATCTCCTTGCGCTGGATGTCCCGGGCCGACCAGTCGTTCATCAGGGTGTAGCCGAAGATGAGGCCGCCGGCGGCGTCCTCGTCGACGTCCCGGCCGCGGCCGCCGAGGAGGGCCGCTACCTCGAGTTCGTAGTCGAGCTCCTCGGTGAAGCTCGGCCAGGGTATCTCCTCCTCGGGCCCGTAGACCGAGCGGTGGTTGCCCTTGTAGTAGATGGGCATCTCGTACCAGGCCTCGGGCACCGGCTCCCCCCGGCGGGCCGCGCCGGCCTCGACGTGGTCCTCGAACGCCAGGAAGTCGCGGAGGGAGCCGGGCAGGATCGGGACCAGGAGCCGGGGCCCCCGGACAACGAACCGCCCGATGTCCCCGGCCACGGTCCGCCGGGCCGCCTCCAGCGCCCCGGGCCCCGCCTCGACCAGCGCCTCCATCGTCGTGGGGAAGGCGGGGTCCCCCACGGCTGCGGGGAGATCGACCACGACCTCGCCGACGAGCGCGCCGAGCCGCCGGCCGCCGTCGCGTTCGTAGGTGACCAGCCGCACTACAGCGCGCCGCGGGCCCGGTCGGGATCGTCCACACCGAAGGCCAGCCCGGTCTCGGCCGGGTAGGCGAGCTCGATGTTCACCCCGGCGTCCGCCAGGGTCCGGGCCGCCCTGCCCAGCTCCCCCGGGCGCTCCTCTACGGGCAGCACCACCATCTCCCGCTCGCTGCTCACCTGGATGCCCGCATCCTTCAGGGCCTGACGGGCCGCGGCGGGATCGTCGACCAGGAGGTGGATCTCACCGACGCCTCCGATCCTGGTTGCCGTGAACCCGATGAGGTTGATCCCGGCGGCACCCAGCGTCTCCCCGAGCCGGGCCAGCTCGCCGGGACGGTCTTCCAGCTGAACGGTCAGGTCCATCGCCATCGCTCCTCCTTCGGATCGGACTGCCACCATCGTCGGAGCGGCGCGCCGCCCGAGTCAAGCCGGGCCCGGCACACGGGGGAAGTAGGATGGAGCCGGGCAACGGAGCCGGAAGGAGGCTGGGCCATGGCGGAGGACTACCGCAACTACATCGGCGGGAAGTGGGTGCCGGCGTTTTCGGGGGAGACCTTCGAGTCGCGAAACCCGGCCAACCGCGACGAGGTGCTGGGGACGTTCCCGCACAGCGCCCCCCAGGACGTGGACGCCGCCGTCCAGGCGGCCGCCGATGCCTACCGCGACTGGATGAAGACCCCGGTCCCCGAGCGGGCCGAGTACCTGCTGCGAGCGGGCCTGTTGCTGGAGGAGCGCAAGGACGAGCTGGCCGAGCTGATGACCAGGGAGATGGGCAAGACCCTGAAGGAGTCTCGCGGCGACGTCCAGGAAGGCATCGACTTCATGTTCTACATGGCCGGCGAGGGCCGGCGGTTCTTCGGCCACACCATGCCCTCGGAGCTCCGGAACAAGTTCTCGATGACGGTCCGCCACCCGATCGGCGTCGTCGGCCTGATCACGCCGTGGAACTTCCCGGTGGCCATCCCCGTGTGGAAGATCGCCCCGGCGATCGTGGCCGGGTGCCCCAGCGTGTTCAAGCCCGCCCAGGACACCCCGCTCCTGGCCACCCTCCTGGTTCAGGCGTTCGAGGAGGTGGGCCTCCCCGCCGGCGTCCTGAACGTGGTCCACGGCTTCGGGAGAGAAGCGGGGGTGGCCCTCGTCGACCACGACAAGGTCCGCGGCGTCTCGTTCACCGGCTCCCTGGAGGTCGGCCGGCAGATCGCCGAGAAGTGCGGCCGGGCGATGAAGCGATGCTCCATGGAGCTGGGGTCGAAGAACGTCCTCATCGTCATGCCGGACGCGGAGATGGACCTGGCGGTGGAGGCTTCGGCCTGGGGAGCCTTCGCCACCTCCGGCCAGCGGTGCACCGCCACCTCCCGCCTGGTGGTCCACGAGGCCGCCCGGGACGAGTTCACCGAAAAGCTCCTGGCCCGCGTCCAGACCATGAAGGTGGGCAGCGGGCTGGACCCCGAGGTCGAGCTGGCCCCCGTGATCAACGAGAAGCAGAAGGAGCAGATCCTCGAGTACATCGAGATCGGCAAGCAGGAGGGCGCCAAGCTGCTCACCGGAGGGAACGAGCTCACCGGCGCCGGCTACGACAAGGGCAACTTCATCGCCCCCACCGTGTTCGACGACATGACGCCGGACATGCGCATCGCCCAGGAGGAGATCTTCGGGCCGGTCACGGGGATCATCCGCACGGGCGACGTGGACGAGGCCATCCGCATCGCCAACTCGACGAGCTACGGGCTGTCCGCCTCGATCTACACCCACGACATCACCAACGTGTTCAGGGCCGTCCAGGAGCTCGAGTTCGGCATCGTGTACGTGAACGCCCCCACGATCGGGGCGGAGATCCAGCTGCCGTTCGGTGGGATGAAGAACACGGGCAACGGGCACCGCGAGGCGGGTCCGGGGGCCCTCGACGAGTTCACCGAGTGGAAGGCCGTGTCGGTGGACTTCTCCGGCAGGGTTCAGAAGGCCCAGGGCATCGACTGAGGCCTCGCCCCCCGAGCGGCCGGCGGATAATCGCGGCATGGCCGAGGGCGCCTTCCCGACCGGCACCGTCACGTTCCTGTTCACCGACATCGAGGGGTCCACGCGGCTCCTCCAGGAGCTCGGCCGCGACCGGTACGGGGACATCCAGGACCAACATGCGAAGCTGATCCGGGCCGCGATCGCCACCGGAGACGGAACGGTGATCCGCACCGAGGGGGACTCGTTCTTCGTGGCCTTCCCCACTCCCTCCGGAGCCCTGCGTGCCGCCGTGGAGGCCCAACGGTCGTTGGCGGCCGAGCGGTGGTCCCACGGTGAGCCGCTGCGGGTCCGCATGGGGATGCACACCGGGGAGGGATACCTGGGAGGGGACGACTACCTGGGGATCGACGTCAACCGGGCCGCCCGGATCGGCGCGGCCGGCCACGGGGGGCAAGTGGTGCTCTCGGTGGCCACCCGCTCGCTGGTCGAGCACGACCTTCCGGCCGGCGTCAGCCTCCGGGACCTTGGCTCGCACCGGCTGAAGGACATCCCCCATCCCGAGCGGCTGTGCGACCTGGTGATCGAGGGGGTCCGTTCCGAGTTCCCGCCGCTCAAGACGGCCGACGCCCGAGCCCACAACCTTCCGGTCATCCGGACGTCGTTCGTGGGCCGCGCGGGAGAGATCCGCGCGCTGGCCGAGCTGATCCGCCCCGGCGCGCTCGTGACCCTGACCGGGCCGGGGGGGACGGGGAAGACCCGGCTGGCCGTTCGGCTGGCCGAGGAGGTTCTCTCTGACTTCCCCGACGGGGCCTTCTTCGTCGACCTGTCACTGCTTCGAGATCCGGGCCTGGTGCCGTCGACGATCGCCCAGACCCTTCGGCTGAAGGAGGACCCCGAACGATCGCTGGTGCTGGTCGTGAAGGATTTCCTGGCCGAGCGGGAGGTCCTGCTGATGTTGGACAACTTCGAGCAGGTGGCCGAAGCTGCGCCGGCCGTGGACGAGATCGTGGCCGCGGCCGACCGCTCGACGGTGGTGGTGACCAGCCGCATCAGGCTGGGGCTGGCCGGTGAGCACGAGTTCTCCGTGTCGCCGCTCGATCCTCCGGACCCGGGGGTCTCCGATCCCCGGGCGCTGTCCCGTTCCGAGGCCGTGGTCCTGTTCGTCGACCGGGCCCGCGCGGCCAGGAACGACTTCGTCCTTTCCCACGGCAACGCCTCCGCGGTGGCCGAGATCTGCGCCAAGGTGGATGGGCTGCCCCTGGCCGTGGAGCTGGCGGCGGTACAGGTGCGGCTGCTCACCCCGCAGGAGATCGTGTCCCGGCTGGACTCCCGTCTCGGGGCCCTCGGGGCCGGTCCCCGGAACCTGCCGGAGCGGCAGCGGACCCTGCGGCGGACGATCGAGTGGAGCCACGACCTCCTGAGCCCGGTCGGGCGCACGCTGTTCGCCCGGCTCTCCGTGTTCGCCGCGGGGGCCGCGCTGGAGGCGGTGGAGGCGGTGTGCAACCCGGCCGGCGACCTGGGCGGCGACACCCTCGAGGCGCTGGCCACCCTCGTGGGCCACAGCCTGGTCCGCCGGGTCGAGGTCCCCGAGGGCTCCCGGTTCACGATGTTGGAGTCGATCCGGGAGTTCGCCCTGGAGCGGCTGGGGGAGAGCGGCGAGGCCGACGAGCTCCGCGATCGGCACGGGGACTACTTCGTCAGGGTGGGGGAGGTGGCGGAGCCCCATCTCACCGAGACCGACCGGGACCTGTGGCTCGATCGCCTGGAGTGGGACCACGGCAACCTCCGAGCCGTGACCGAGTGGGCCATCGAAGGGGACCGCGGCGAGCTGGGCCTTCGCAACGTGGCCAGCCTGTGGAGGCTCTTCCTGTTCCGGGGCCACGTGAGCGCGGGGCGGCAGGTGGTGGCCGCCGTGCTCGCCCTGCCGTCGGCAGCCGCCGCCACGCGGCCCCGGGCCCGGGCGCTCCTGGCCCTGGGAAGCCTGGCGTACTGGCAGGACGACATGGTGTCGGCCCGGGGCTCGTACCGGGAGGCGCTCGACCTGGCCCGGAAGCTCGGAGACCGTGAGGTTGAGGCCGAGGCCCTGTTCGACCTGGCCTACGTCGAGGGCGTGGACGGGGACTTCGATGCGGCCCAGCGTCTGTTCCGCCAGACGGCCGAGATCCGGGAGATGCTCGGGGACCGGCGGGGCCGGGCATGGGTCGACGTGGGGATGGCCATGGTGCTCGGCCTCCAGGGCCGGTGGGATGAGATCGTGGGACTCCTCGATGAGGCCCTCCCCACCCTCCGGGAGGTGGGGGACCTGTTCGGGGTGGAGAACGCCACGGGGGCGATCGCCACCGCCGAGTACCGCCTGGGACACCTCGATAGGGCGGAGGAGCTGGTGCGGCAATCGCTGGAGCCCCTTCCCAGACGGTCCCCCGGCGCGGCCGTGGGCCTCGCGGGGATGGCAACCCTGGCGCTGGCCCGCGGCGACCCGGTTAGGGCCATGCGGCTGTGGGGGGCGTTCGAGGCCATCCAGGAAGAGCTGGGGGGAGGGGCCCCGATGGCCCTGCTCCCCCTGGGGGACACTCGGGAGGACGCCGCGGCCCGCCTCGGCGAGGAGGCCGCCGCCCGTGCCCGGGAGGAGGGGCGGCGGATGGGTCACGAGGAAGCGGTGCGGTACGCGCTGGGGGAGGAGTAGCTCCCCATGACGACTCCGCGCGATCCGCTGCCCACGGGCACCGTCACGTTCATGTTCACCGACATCGAGGGCTCCACCCCCCTGCTCCAGGAGCTGGGCGAAGACTACGGGAAGGTGCAGGACGACCACATGCGGTTGCTGCGGGAGGCCATCGGCCAGGGAGGGGGCACCGAGATCCGCACCGAAGGGGACGCGTTCTTCGCGGTGTTCCCGTCCGCGTCCGGGGCGGTACGGGCGGCCGCCTCGGCCCAGCGCGCCCTGCAGGGCCACCGGTGGTCCCACGGAAAGCCCGTCCGGGTGCGCATGGGCATGCACACCGGCGAGGGCCGCCTGGGAGGCGACGACTACCTGGGGATCGACGTCAACCGGGCCGCCCGCATCGCCGCGGCCGGTCACGGCGGCCAGGTCCTCCTGTCCGAGGCCACTCGGTCGGTGGTCGAGCACGACCTCCCCGGCGGCGTCTCCCTCCGCGACCTCGGCGGGCATCGCCTCAAGGACATCGCCCACCCCGAGCACCTGCACGACCTGGTGATCGAGGGACTTCCGGCCGAGTTTCCCGCCCTGAAGACCCTAGATGTCCCGGTGTATCTCCCCGCGCAGCTGACCTCGTTCGTGGGGCGGGAGGGACTGTTGGAAGCGCTCACGAGCGCGCTGAACGGCAACCGCCTGGTCACGTTGACGGGCCCCGGAGGGACCGGAAAGACACGGCTGGCCGTCGAGGTGGCTCGCCGGCTCGCGGAGGCGTTCCCCGACGGCACCTACTTCGTGGACCTCTCGCCGATCACCGATCCCAGGCTCGTGGCGGACACCATCGCCACGGCGCTCCGGATCCGGGTCGAGAGCATGCTGGAGGTGCTCGACGTCATCACGGAGCACCTGCGGGACAGGACCGTGCTGCTCGTGATCGACAACTTCGAGCAGGTGCTGGCTGGCGCCGGCGCGGTCGGCGAGATCCTTCGAGCCGCTCCACACGTTCGAGGGCTCGTCACCAGCCGAGCGCCACTGGGGATCTCCGGAGAGCGAGAGATCCCCGTTCCACCGCTGGAGGTTCCCGATCCGGACGGCGACCCGGCGGCGCTCCGAGAGAGCGAGGCGGTGGCGCTGTTCGCGGAACGCGCCGCCTTCGTCGACCCGGGCTTCGTGCTCACGGACGACACGATCCGGATCGTGGCGGTGATCTGCGGGCGCCTCGACGGGCTCCCCCTGGCGATCGAGCTGGCCGCGTCGCGGACGCGTGCGCTTCCACCACGTTCGCTCCTGGAGCAGCTCGACAGGCGGCTTCCCGTGCTCGTCGGAGGGCCGCGCGACGCCCCCACGCGGCAACGGACCCTGCGCGCCGCGATCGCGTGGAGCCACGACCTGCTGGAGGAGCGGGATCGGGCCTTCTTCCGGCGCCTCAGCGCCTTCGCCGGCGGGTTCACGCTCGCCGCCGCCGCCGAGGTCGCCGATCCCGAAGGACGTCTCGGCGATTCGGTCGAGCTCATCGAGCTGCTGCTTCAGCAGAGCCTCATCCGTCGTGCGTCCGATGGAGACGAGGGACGCTTCCACATGCTGGAGACGATCAGGGAGTTCGGGGTCGAACGGCTGGACCAGAGCGGCGAGGCCGACCGGATCCGGCAGCGGCACGCCGACCGCTTCGTCCGGCTGGCCGAAGAGGCCGAGCCCCACCTGACTGGACCGGACCAGCGCCGTTGGATGGATCTGCTGGGAAGGGATCACGACGATCTCCGCGCTGCGCTGGGATGGGCCATCGAGGCCGACGACGGAGAGACGGCGCTTCGGCTCGGCGCGGCGCTGTGGCGCTTCTGGTACGGGCGCGGGCACCTCGCGGAGGGGCGCAGGTGGCTCGAGGCGGCCCTCGGCCTGCCCTCGGCGGGGGAGCGCGGTCGGGCCCGGGCACGGTGCCTGACCGCGCTGGGCGGCATCGCCTACTGGCAGAGCGACTTCGAGCCGTCAGACGCCGCGTACCGCGAAGCGCTCGAGATCTACCGTGAGCTGGGTAAGCCCGGCGATCTGGTGGAGGCGCTGTTCAACCTGGCGATGACCAGAGGGGTCATGGGGGAGCCCGAGAAGGCCATGTCGCTCCTGCAGCAGAGCCTGGGGATGGCCCGCGAGCTGCGCGACCGCCGCGGGGAGGCCTGGGCGCTCTGGGGGCTGCAGGCGGGGAACATGTTCGCCGGCCAGCTGGAGGCCGCGCGGAGATACGGGGAGGAGAGCTTACAGATCTTCGAGGAGCTCGGGACCGACACCTGGGGGCTGGGCAACGCGCTGGCGGGCCAGGCCGGCCTGGCCGCCATGGGCGGCGACCCACAGGAGGCCCGCCAACGGGTCCTCCGGGCGATCGACGCGTGGGAGGACCAGGGCAACGCGCTGGTGCTTGCCTCGCAGCTCAGGTTCCTGGCGATCGCGGCCAACGGCGCCGGCCAGCCCGAGCGCGCCGTCCGGCTCGCGGCCGTGGCGGAGGCGCTGCGCGAGAAGGTCGGCGGCAAGGTGCCGGACGCGTTCTTCCCGTTCGACGACCCTCGGGACACGGCCGCCAAGGTGCTCGACGAGGAGACGGTGGAACGCGCCTGGGCCGAGGGCCTTGCCCTGACCCTGGAGGAGGCCCTGGCCTTCGCCCGCGCCGAGGACTGACGGGCCGCGCGGCCTGCTCGTAAAGTGACCTCGTGAGCGCGGCGGTCGAGCTCGTGTACTCGCCGGAGATCACGGCGTACGACCACGGGCCCCAGCATCCCCTCCGGCCGATGCGGGTCTTGCTCACCCGGGAGCTGATCGCCGCCTACGGGATGCTCCACACCGGGGTCACCGAGGTCCCCGCCCGCGTGGCCTCCGACGATGAGCTCCAGCTCGTTCACACCGAGCGATACGTCCATGCCGTGAAGCGCGCCGGAGCGGGGGAGGCCGGCGACTGGTGGCGGTACGGCTTCGGGCCCGGTGACAACCCCATCTTCCCGGACATGCACGAGGCCTCTGCCCGGGTGGCCGGGGGGTCGGTGGTGGCGGCCGAGGCGGTGTTCTCGGGCCGGGCCCAGCACGCATTCAACCCGGCGGGTGGCCTGCACCACGCCATGCCGGAGCGGGCCTCGGGGTTCTGCGTGTACGACGATCCGGCCATCGCTATCGCCTGGCTGCTCCGACAAGGGGTGGAGCGCGTCGCGTATGTCGACGTGGACGTCCATCACGGCGACGGTCCGCAGGCCATCTTCTACGAGGACTCCCGCGTGCTGACGATCTCGCTCCACGAGTCGGGCCGGTACCTGTTCCCGGGGACCGGGTTCGTCGATGAGCGGGGGGCCGGCGATGCGGAGGGCACCAAGGTGAACGTGCCCCTGCCCCCGTACACCTCCGACGATGGCTGGCTGGAGGCGTTCCGCGAGATCGTCCCGACCGCGGTCCGACGCTTCCGGCCCGACGTGCTCGTCTCCCAGCTCGGATGCGACACCCACCACACCGACCCGCTGGCCCACCTGGCCCTGTCGACGCGCGCGTATCGGGAGGCGGCCCGGGAGCTCCACCGCCTGGCGCACGACGTCGCGGGGGGCCGGTGGGTGGCCACCGGCGGAGGCGGTTACCAGTGGGCCCGGGTGGTCCCCCGCGCCTGGACGATCTACTTCGCGGAGATGGCCGAGCGCGACGTCCCCGACGAGCTCCCCGAGGCATGGATGCGGCTGGCCCGGGACAAGGCCGGCGGCCCGGTGCCGGAGCGGCTCTCCGAGGAGCCCCCCGCGGCCGGGGAGAACCGGTCCGAGACGGCCGGGGTGGTGGCCGAGGTCAAGCGGGCCCTGTTCGCGGACGACTGAGCCGTGCGGGCCACGAAGCTCGTGTGCACGCTGGGCCCGGCCACGGCCTCGCTGGTGCCGGAGCTGGTGGCCGCCGGCATGGACGTGGGCCGGATCAACTGCTCCCACGGGACCCGGGAGGAGCACGACCGGCTGCTGGCCTCGGTCCGGGAGGCCGCCGACCGGGCCGGGCGGCCCGTCGGCGTCCTGGCCGACCTGTCGGGTCCCAAGGTCCGGCTGAGGGAGGTGGCGGGCGGCGCGGTGGAGCTGCGGACCGGTGAGCGGTTCGTGCTCCGTGCCGGCCTCGCGGGCCCCGGCGACGAGACCGGCGCCTCCACGTCCCACCCGGGGCTGGCCGCGGACCTCGAGCCGGGGGACCGGGTCCTGCTCTCGGACGGAGACGTCGAGCTCCGGGTCGAGTCCTCCGCCGGGGACGTGGTCACCGAGGTCGTGCGGGGCGGCCGGGCCCGGTCGCGGGCCGGCGTCAACGTCCCGGCGGCACGCCTGGGACTGCCGGCGATCGGCGAGAAGGACCGGGCCGATGCGGCCTGGGCCCTCTCGGCCGGCGTGGACCTGGTGGCCCAATCCTTCGTCCGCCGGGCCGAGGACGTGACCGAGCTCGGGGAGCTGCTGGGGACGGACGGCCCCCGGATCGTGGCCAAGGTGGAGACCCGGGCGGCGGTGGAGGACGCAGCCCGGATCCTGGAGGTGGCCGACGCGCTCATGGTGGCCCGGGGCGACCTGGGGGTGGAGGCCTCACCGGAGGAGATCCCGGTGTTGCAGAAGGAGCTCGTCTCCAGCGCCCGGGCGGCGGGGGTACCGGTGGTGGTGGCCACCCAGATGCTGGAGTCCATGGTGGACGTCCCGCAGCCCACCCGGGCCGAGGCCGGCGACGTGGCGAACGCGGTCTTCGAGGGGGCCGACGCGATCCTGCTCTCGGCGGAGACGGCCATCGGCTCCCATCCGGTCGAAGCGGCGGCCACGGCGGTCCGGATCGCCACCGTCGCCGAGACGCGCGGGGCTCGGTTCCTCCCGGCTCCCGCCGAGCGGGGCGCCCCGGCACCGTCCGACGCGCATGCCGTGGCCCGGGCGGCCGCCGACATCGCCCGGGAGGGCGGCGCGGTCGCGGTGGCCTGCTTCACCAGGACGGGACGGACGGCCGCCCTCCTGTCCTCGGCCGGGCCCCGGGTCCCCATCCTGGCCCTGTCTCCCGAGCCCCGGGTGGTCCGCCGCCTGACGCTCCACCGGGGGATCGTGCCCCGGGGATGTGTGGTCCCCGGCAGCACCGACCAGATGCTGGACGTCATGGACCGCCTCCTCCGTCAGGCCGGCCTCGCCGGTCCCGGCGACCCGGCGGTCCTGGTGGCTTCCACGCCGTTCGGGCTGGCGCGGACGAACCTGCTCAAGGTCCACCGCCTGGCGGGATGAGGGGTGCGGCCGAGCGCCCCGCACGCCGGGGTCGCGTGGCGTACATTGCCGGGAGCATGATGTCTTCCTCCGCCCCCGCCCGGGAGTTCGAGTGGAAGGGCAGGACGGGCCCGTTCGTCCTCCGACTGTCCCCGTCGGTGTTCGTGCCCACCCACACCAGCAGGCTCGTGGCCGAGGCCCTGGAGGTGCACCCGGGCGAGACGGTGATCGACGTCGGCTGCGGCAGCGGGATCCTCAGCTTCGTGGCCGCCCGTCTCGGCGCCGGCCGCACCTACGGGACGGACATCTCGCCGGAGGCCGTGCGGGTCGCCGCGGACAACGCCCGGCGGCTCGGGCTCGAGGAGCACACGGAGTTCCGGGCGGGGAGCCTGCTGGAGCCGCTGCCCGGGGTGGTCGCCGACGTGGTGGTGGGTGACGTCTCCGGGATCCCCGATGAGCTGGCCGCGGCTACCGACTGGTTCCCCGGAGGACACGCCGGTGGCCCCACCGGAGCCGAGGTCCCGGTGGCCATGCTGGAGACGGTGGGCGAGCACCTGCGCCCCGGGGGCCGCCTGTACCTGCCCACCGGCAGCATCCAGGACGAGCGCCGGGTCTTGGAGACCGCCCGGCGTCTGTTCGGGGCGGCCAACCTGGAGCGGGTGCTGGAGCGCGAGCTCCCCCTGCCCGCGTTGCTGGCGCGGTCGAAGGCCCTGGCCCGGATGATGGCTCAGGGCCTGGTCGATCTGCGGCGCCGCGGAAGCCGCCTCCTGTGGCGGCTGGCCGTGTGGCGCTGCGTCCGCGTCTAGATCGTTACGGCAGCGACATCGACTCCAGGAACGCCGTGCGGTGGGCGGGGTGAGGGAGAGTTTTTGACAGTGCCCCTGGCGGCCAGTACAGTCGCCGGAACCCTAACGAAGGAGGTCTTCGTGGCACAGCAGCCACCCGCAGGAACACCCCCGCCCGCCGGTTCTCCCGCCGACCGTCCGCAGAACGTCACGATCGCCGCGATCCTGTTGTTCGTGGCCGGAGGCCTCTCGATCCTCGGCGGCCTGTTCCTCCTTCAGGTTGGCGGCGTCGTGCTCGTGTACGCCCTGCTCGGACTGGCGCTGGGCGCCGCGGCGATCTACGCCGGGGTGCAGGTCATGGCGCTACGGGAGCAGGGTCGGCTGCTGGGGCTCGGGCTGGCCGGCCTCGGGGCGCTGTTGAACCTGATCTCCCTGATCAGCTTCTTCAACATCTTCACGCTGCTCGGCTTGTTGCTGTACGGGGCGATCATCTACCTCCTGGTCACCACCGCCTCGTCCTTCCGTCGCTGATCCGAGGGTCGTGAACGAGGCCGGCGTCCTTCCGGCCCTCTTCGGCTTCCCCGGCCGGCGGGAGCCTACCCGGGTGGGGGTTCGGAGCGGCCGGCCCGGGCGCCCACCAGGCGGGCCAGGGCGGCCCGGTACAGGGGCGGAACGAGCACCCGGACCGCCTGCGGCGAGGCCAGCCACCGGGGGACCGAGACCTCCGGCCCGCGCCGGTTCCGGACGATGTCGGCGATCACGCCGGCGATCCGCTCGGGCCGCATGATGAACGGCCGGAGCCACCGCTCCTTCCACAGGGGGCTGTCGGCCGGGAAGAACCCCTCCGTGGCCACCAGTCCGGGGTTGACCACCGTGACCATGACGCCCCTCGGCCCCAGCTCGTGGTACAGGGACTCGGAGAACGCCACCACGGCGTGCTTGGTGGCCGAGTAGACGGCCGCGCCGGGGAGGGCGTACCGGCCCGCCAGCGAGGCCACGTTCACGACGTGCCCCCGCGACCGCTCCAGCAGCGGCAGGAACACCTTGGTGCAGGCGACGACCCCCACGAGGTTCACGTCGATCACGGCTCGAAGGCGGTCCAGCGAGGCCTCGGCGAACGGCCCCCCGCCCGGGACGCCGGCGTTGTTCACCAGGACGTCGCACCCACCGTGGCGGGCCTGGACCTCGTCCCGGAGGCGCTCGACGTCCTCGTGGCGAGCCACGTCGCAGGCCACCCACGAGGCCCCCTCGCCGATTTCCTCCGCCACCGCCCGCAGACGGTCCTCCCGCCGGGCGGCCAGGACCACGGTGGCGCCGCTCCGGGCCAGGCGCCGGGCCGCGGACTCCCCGATGCCCCCGGAGGCCCCGGTGACCACGCAGACCTTGCTCATGCCCCGGTGAGGTTGGCCAGGGTCTGGCCGCCGTCCACCAGCACCACGGACCCGGTCATGAACGAGGCGGCCCCCGAGGCCAGGAACAGGGCCACGGCGGCCACCTCCTCGGGCCTGCCCCACCGGCCCATGGGGATCGTGGACCGCACCCCCTCCTCGAACGAAGGATCTTGGCGGGCCTCGGCGTTCATCTCGGTCTCGATCCACCCGGGAGCGATCGCGTTGGCCCGGACCCCAAACGGGGCCCACTCCCGGGCCACCGTCTTCGTGAAGTTGATCAGCGCGGCCTTGGCGGAGGCGTAGTACGTGAGCCCCGGGCTGGCGATGTACCCCGCCACGGAGGCCACGGCGATCATCGACCCGCTCCGCTTCTCCAGCAGGATCGGGGCCACGGCCTTCGTGCAGTAGAAGGCGCTGGTGAAGTTGATCCGGAAGTACTTCTCGAACCCGTCCTCCCGCATCGAGTCGACGGTGGAGAAAAACGGGGCGCCCCCCGCGTTGTTCACCAGGATGTCCACGGTGCCCAGGTCCGCCACGGTCCGGTCGACCATGGCCCGCACCTGCTCGGGGTCGGCCACGTCGGTGGGGATCGCCGCCGCCCGGCGTCCCATGGCCTCGACCTCCTTGGCGGCCCGCTCGAGGTCCTCGGGGCTCCGGGCCGCCAGGGCCACGTCGGCCCCCGCCTCGGCGAAGGCCAGGGCGATGGCCCGTCCGATCCCCTTGCTCCCGCCCGTGATCAGCGCGACCTTGCCGTCCAGCTCCGGCATCTCGGGAACCTCCCGGTAGGATGGGTGCGATGGGAAGGAAAGCACACCTGCCTCCTCCCGCGGAAGCCGACCCCTGGCAGCCGGGGGCGTTCCCCAGGGAGGCCCTGCGGAGCGCCCTCCTCGACGGCGGCGTGGCCGGGGTCAACTCCCACGACCGGCCCAATGTCCTGTGGAAGCTCAAGCGGCTGGTGGAGGGTGATCCCGACTCGCAGTTCGGCCTCACCGGGGTCTCCGGGGTCCCGTTCGAGGACGTGCTGGCCCTGATGGCGGAGGCCGGCGGCTTCTCCCCGGACCCGACCCTCCGGCACGGCCTGGTGAGCGTGGATCCCGACAAGGTCCTGGCGGCGCTGGAAGAGGTGGGGGACCGCCTGGCGGAAGCGGCCCGGCGCGGCGAGCGGGTCCTGCTGGCCACCGGGCATCCCACCGGGCTGCCGCTCCTGTACCAGGCCACCGGGCACCTGCTCGAGGAGCGAGGCGCCAAGCTGCTGCGGCCCCTGGAGGGCTTCACCTGGAAGCACGGCGACCGCAAGCGTCAGATCCGCCACTTCGCCGGGGTGGCCGTGCTGACCGACCGGGCCTCGGCGCTCCACACCCACAGCCCCGAGGCCATGGAGCGGATGCTGGAGGTGTCCAGCCCCGACCTGGTCTTCGCGGACCATGGGTTCGCCGGGGCGGCCATCGAGGCGGGCATCGACACGGTCTCGATCGCCGACATCAACGACCCCGCCCTGGTCGTGGCTCGGTCCCAGGGCCGGGCCGGCCCCGTGGCGGTGATGGACGACAACGTCCAGCCCGAGGCCTACTGGCCCTGCTTCCAGGTCATCGCCTCGCGCTACGACGAGGCCTGAGCGGCCAGCTCGGCCAGCCGCCGGGCGTACCCGGGCGCGTCCCCGCCCTCCTCGTGCTTGAAGTAGCAGTACACGTCCCGGCCGGCCTCCGTGGCCCCGTGGATCGCGGAGGCCCACGCCGCCAGGTCCTCCTCCCCGTAGGCTTCCTTCCGGAGCCGCAGGTACCCGAACGGCTCCCAGGTCGGCGCCCCGGCCTCCCGCTCGTCGGTCTCGGCCACGCACCAGGCCACGCCCTGCTCGGCCAGGAGCTCACGGGCCTCCTCCCACGATGGATGGCGGAACTCCATTGCCCAGGCGAAGGTGGGCGGCAGGTACCCCACGAATCGCTCGATCAGGGCCCGGTCGAACCGCAGGCTCGGCGGGCATTGGAACAGGATCGGCCCCAGGCGGTCGCCCAGCCCCCGGGCCCGCTCCAGGAACGCCCCCACCGCCTCGTCGGCGTCCGCCAGCCGAAGCGTGTGGGTGATGCGCTGGTGCGCCTTCAGCGCGAAGCGGAACCCCTCCGGCGAGCGCTCCCCCCACGCAGCCACCGTCTTCGGCGAGGGGGCCCGGCGGAACGTGTAGTTGATCTCGACCGAGGGGAACCGGGACGAGTAGAACGGCAGCATGTCTCCGTCCTTGAGCCCCTCGGGGTAGAAGGGGCCCTTCCATTCCTGGTAGGCGAACCCGGAGGTGCCCACGAACAGCGTCCCGGCCACGGCGGGGATTCTCCCACGGAGGCCGGGGATGGGGGAGGGACGAGAGAGCTACCCCCCCGGCCCCCCTCTCCACTGGGGGTTCGCTCGCCGTCCGGTCCCCGGCCTCCTCCGCCCGGGGCGAGCTACCCCCCCGGTCCCCCCTCTCCACTGGGGGGTTCGCTCGCCGTCCGGTCCCCGGCCTCCTCGGGCCGAGTAGCGTCCGTCAATAGGCAGTAGGCACTCCCTGCTCTCCATGGCCTCCCCGGTCTTCCGAGGATGGCGAACAAGCCCTCACCTTGAGGGCCGGAGAGCCTGGTGGTTCTCGGTCAGCCGATCA